>NZ_CAUQVQ010000017.1:0-43658 GCF_963521645.1 uncultured Microbacterium sp.
ACACTTCCCTGCGGTCAGACATAGCGGCATTCTGGTGCAATGCCCCTGTCTGCTCTCGAGCTGCATCAGCGCGGCGTCGACGCAGCCAACTCCCGACGGTTCGCTCAGGCTCGACGCGCGCTGACCGCGGCATCCGCCCGCACCGACGACGCCGATCTGCGCGCGCGCATCGACGGGACCATGGCCTATGTGCTCGCCCAGACGGGTCGGCCGGCCGAGGCCGAGCAGCTGTCGCGCGAGGCGCTGTCGCGGCCGGGCCTCAGCGACGCGACCATCGCACTCGCGAACGGGCAGCTGGGCACGCTGCTGCTGCACGGCGGACGCCTGGACGAGGCTGATGTGCTTCTCACCCGGGCGATCGACGCGCTCGAGGACGGCTCGATCGAGAGCGCGAACTGTCTGATGAGCCGTTCGATCGTCGGCATGCAGCGACACCGGCTCGACGCGTGCACGGCCGATCTGCGGCGGGCGATCGCCGCATACGAGGCCCATGGAGCCGAGGAGCCCCTCGCCGAGGCTCGCCACAACCTCGGCTACGCCGCACTGCTGGGCGGCGACCTCGTCACCGCGCTCGCTCTCATGACCCGATCGCGCCCGATCCTCGCCGCGACGAGCGACCTCGCGGCCGCGATCAGCGACCTCGACCGTGCCGAAGTCCTGCGCGACGCCGGCCTCACGACCGAGGCGGAGGAGCTGCTCGGTGCGGTCGCCGTGCGGTTCGGCGCGCAGCGCATGCGGCAGGCGCGAGGCGAAGCGGAGTTCCATCTCGCCCGATCGCTGCTGCGACACGACGTCGCATCGGCCGAACGGGCCGCCGCGACAGCCGCCCGCCGTTTCACCGCGTTGGGCAGCGAGGGATGGGCCGCCCGCGCCGAGGCGGTGCGCCTGGAAGCCCGACTGCGAACCCGACCGCAGAAGCCGCCGAGCGCCGCGGAGTTCGCCCATGCCGTCGACGCCCTCACCCGAGGGGGATTCCGCACCGAAGCCACGGCCGTCTCGCTCACCGCCCGACTGGCCGACGGTGGGCGACTGCCCCGGCTCTCCGCTGACGCCCCCACGCCGCTGCGGCTGCGCGCGTACGAGATGCGAGCACTGCGTGCCGCCGCCCGGGGCGAGGATGCACGGGCTCGCCGCATCGCCGCCGAAGGACTCGACCTTCTCGCCGCGTGGCAGCAGTCGTTCGGCGCCCTCGACCTGCAGGCGTCTGTGGCGATGCACGGCACCGAACTGATGTTCACGGGTCTCGCGGCGGCCGCCCGGTCTCGCGACCCCGAGGTGCTGTTCGAGTGGTCCGAGCGTGCCAGGCATCTGAGCCAGCACGTCGCCCCGGTGCGCCCGCCGCACGACGGAGACCTCGCCGCCGACCTGGCCGAACTGCGGATGCTGCGCGCCGACCTCGCGGGGTCGGACTGGACGACCGATGCCCGCGTGCGCGAGCTGCGCGACCGGGTGCGCGACCGGCAGTGGTCGTCGACCGGCGTCGGCGGGAGCCATGAACGCCTGGGGCTCAGCGAGACACGGTCTCGGCTGGGCGACGACACCGCGATACTCGCGTACGTGTTCACTCGCCGTGATCTGCTGTGCGTGGTCGTGACGGCATCCGGTTCGTCGATCGTCGAGCTGTCGCTGCCGCGCATCGAGTCCGCGCTCGACGGACTCCGCGCCGACCACGATGTGGCAGCGCTGACTCATGGGGGCTCGATGGCGCGCGTCGTGGCGCGCTCGCTCGACGACAGGCTGCGACGGCTCGACGACGCCCTCCTCGCGCCCGTCCTCGCCGCGGCAGGCGGTGCGGCACAGCTCGCGCTCACGGTGCCCGGCATGCTGGGCGGGATCCCGTGGGCGATGCTTCCCGGGATGCGCGGCACGCCGTTCACGATCGCGACCTCGGTGTCGCGCCTGCTCGGCGACCCCGATCGCACCGCGATGCCTCCCGAATCGCCCATGAGGGCCGTGACGGCCGGATTCGCGACCGGCCCTCGCGTCGTGCGCGCCGAGGAGGAGGTGCGGCGGGCCGCCTCGTCGTGGGGCGACGCACGTGTGCTCACCGGCGAGCACGCACGGGTGTCGGCCGTCACCGAGCTCGCCGAGCAGGTCGACGTGCTGCACATCGCCGCCCACGGTCGCCACGCGGTGGACAATCCGATGTTCTCGGGATTCGAACTCGCCGACGGCACGCTGTTCGGATACGACGTCGACCTGATCTCGCGCCCACCCGAGACCGTGGTGCTGTCGGCGTGCGAGCTGGGCCGCTCGTCGGTGCGCTGGGGCGAGGAGGCGCTGGGGATGACACGCGTCTGGCTGCATGCCGGCACGGGCTGCGTCATCGCCGCCCCCGTGGTCGTCGCAGACGACGTCGCCTGTGAGCTGCTCGCCGCCGTGCACGTCGAGCTGGCGGCGGGTGCGAGGCCGGCGGTCGCGCTGGCCGCGGCGGCCGAATCGACGGGAGTGAGCGCACCGTTCCAGTGCCACGGCAGCGGGCTCTGAAACTTTTCTCCAGTCGATGTATCAGAACATCGGTGGTGCGCTCCTTATCTCCAGAAGGTGCCCGGCGAAGGGCTTCGGAAACGAAGCGCGAGGGAGGCGCAGTCGAACTGGGGACCCTCGTGCACTGGGGAGTGTGAGGGAACGACAGGGACACCATCTACTGGGGGGTGCCGCGAGAGGGGTCGCGGCACCCCCGCTCCGCGCCGCCAGGCGATCAGGCGATCAGGCGATCAGAACCTCGTAGCCCGCGTCGCGGAACGCGGCCAGGGAATCGGGGTCCGCGCCGTCGTCGGTCAGGAGCACGGGGAACAGCTCCGGGCCGCCGACGGCTGCGAACGTCACCGTGCCGATCTTGCTGCTGTCGGTGACGACCACTGCGCGGCGAGCGCGCTCCGCCATCATGCGGTTCACGGCGGCTTCGCGTTCGTCCTGCGTCGTGGCGCCCGCCGCGGCATCCATCCCGTTCACCCCGATGAAGGCGATGTCGAGACGCACCCCGCGCAACAACTGTTCGACGAAGGGACCCACGAGTTCGTAGCTGCGGGAGTGGATGACGCCTCCCGTCACGACGACCTTCATGTCGGGGCGGGTGGCGAGCTGGGCGGCGATGTTCACCGCGTTCGTGACGACCGTGATGCCCGATCCTGCGGCGAGATCGTCCCTCGCGGCGAGCGCTGCGGCGATCGCCGTCGTCGTGGTTCCGCCCGAGAGCCCGACGACCATGCCGGGTGCGACGAGCGCGGCCGCCGCCTGCGCGATGCTCTCCTTCTGCTGCGTCCGCTGATGGCTGCGGTAGCGCACGGGCAACTCGTAGGCGACGTCGTGCGCGACGGCTCCGCCGTGGGTGCGGGTGAGCAGGCGCTGCTCGGCCAGCGTGTCGAGGTCGCGGCGCGTGGTCGCGGCCGAGGCACCGAAGCGCTCGACCAGTTCGTCGACGTTCACCTCGCCGTCCGCGGCCAGCAGGTCGAGGATCGCGTTCAGGCGTGCGGCTCGCTTCATGTCATCATCCTGCCCGGGTTCCGGCGCTCATCGTGCCACCGCGACACCCACGGCGGCATCGCCGGATTCCAGGGCGAACAGCCGCAGCATGCGAGCGGCCTCTGCGGCGAGCGCCTCGCGGGCCGGTGCGAGGTACTTCCGTGAGTCGACCAGCCCGGGGTCGGCGGCGAGCGTCGAGCGGATCGCTCGCGTGAAGAAACCGTTGAGATGCGTCGAGCCGTTGATCTTCGTCATCCCTGCACGCACGGCGGCGTCGATGACGGCATCCGCCACACCGGACGATCCGTGCAGCACGAGCGGCACCGGCAGCGCCTCCCGCAGGCGTGCGATGAGCGCCAGATCGAGGGATGCGGTGCGGTCGGTCATGGCGTGCGACGACCCCACCGCCACGGCGAGCGCGTCGACGCCGGTCGCTGCGACGAACGCCCGGGCCTCGTCGGGGTCGGTGCGCACTCCCGGGGCGTGTGCGCCGTCCTTGCCCCCGACCTCGCCCAGTTCGCCTTCGAGGTACACCCCGGCCGCGTGCGCGCGTGCGGCGACGGCTGCCGTGATCGCGACGTTCTCGTCGTAGGGCAGCGCGCCGCCGTCGAACATGACCGAGCCGAAGCCGAGCGAGATGGCCTCGTCGACGAGTTCGGGTCGCTCGGCGTGATCGAGATGCACCGCGACCGGAGTCTCAGCACGCCGCGCCAGGGCGAGCGTGGCCACCGCGATCGGCTCGAGTCCGCCGTGATAGTCGGCGCAGTTCTGCGAGATCTGCAGGATGACGGGCAGCTGGGCCAGGGTCGAGGCCCGCACGAGCGCCTCGGCGGTCTCGAGGTGGATCACGTTGAACGCGCCGATGCCGGTGCCGCGGGATGCGGCATCCGTCACCAGCTCTCGGGCGGATACCAGGGTCACAGACGTTCCTCTCGAGCGGTGGGGTCGTAGGGCGTGACGATCAGGCGCGATTCGAGCGCCGGCCACTCGTCGGAGATCTCGCCGGCCAGCGGCATGAGCACGGCGGCGGCCGACCACGCCGTCGCGCGCGTCAGGATCATCGCAGGGTCGCGGATGCCGTCGGCGTAGAGCACGGCGCAGGCGGCCACTCCGGCGTCGCCTGCCCCGGTCGGGTTGCCTGCGAGCGGCGCATCGAGACGCGCATGGAGCACCTCCGACGCGGTGACGGCGAGCATCCCCCGCGCTCCGAGCGAGAGGAGCACGAGTTCGACGCCGCGCGCCGTGAGCGAGCGGGCGCCACCGACCGGGTCGCTGATGCCGGTCGCCTCGACGAGCTCGGCGGCGTTGGGCTTGACGACGGATGCTCCGGCGTCGGCCGCGTGCAGCAGGGCGGGGCCGGACGTGTCGACGATCACGGGCACACCGGCGTCTCGGGCGGTGCCGATCAACAGGGGCAACAGGGTCGGGGGCGCCCCAGGCGGCAGGCTGCCCGAGATCACGAGCACCTGTGCACCGGGCAGGGCATCGACCACTTCGCCGAGCAGCTCGGCCCACTCGGGATCGGCCGGGTTGACGCCCCGTTCGTTCAGGATCGTCGTGTCGCCGCGCGACTCGTCGACGATCGCCACGCTCTGCCGCGTGGCACCGGCCACCGGGACGAGGCGGTTCGGAACGCCACCGGCTCCGAGGTCGGCGGCGAACTCGACCCCGGTGCGTCCCCCGACGGTCGACACCGCGAGCACCGAGGCTCCTTGCGAATGGGCGACCCTGGCGACGTTGACGCCCTTGCCCCCGGCACGCGCCGCTCCGGCGTCCGTCCGGTGGGTCTCACCGTGGGTCAGCCGATCGACGCGCCAGGTGCGGTCGAGCGCGGGGTTGGGCGTGACCGTGAGGATCATGCGAGTTCCCTCGCGCGCAGCGCCGCGCCCAGGATCCCGGCGTTGCCCGAGAGCTCGGCCGGCACGAGCGCGGGGAGGCGATGGAAGCTCAGTCGCGCGGCGAGTCGGGTGCGCAGCTCGTCGAACAGTGCACCGCCGGCCCGCGAGAGTCCTCCACCGATCACGATCGCCTCGGGCGCGACGACGGCGGTCAACTGCGCGAGCGACAGCGTGAGGGCGTCGAGCGCCGAGTTCCAGATGTCGGCGGCGATGCGGTCGCCGGCGGCGGCACGGGCGATCACGTCTCTGGCGCCGTCGGGAACCACTCCTGTCGCCTCGCGGTAGCGGCGCGCGATGGCTCCCGCCGACGCGACCACCTCGAGGCATCCGCGCGCACCGCAGGCGCACACCGGCCCGTCGGCGATCGGGGAGTGGCCGATCTCGCCGGCATAGCCGCCCGCCGTGTACGGCTCTCCCCCCACCAGCAGAGCGCCCGCGATGCCCGTGCCGATCACGAGCACCACCGAGTTCGAGTAGGCGCGTGCACCGCCGAGGCGGTGCTCGGCCCAGCTCGCCGCACGCACGTCGTGGTCGAACGCGACCGGCAGGCCGAGCGTCGCCGAGGCGAGGTCGCGCAGGGGCGAGTCGCGCCAGCCGAGGTTGCTCGCGAAGACTCCGAGCCCTGCCTCGGCGTCGACGATCCCGGGCACCACGAGCCCCGCCGCACGGGGAACGACGTCCGGATGGTCGGCCCGCAGCTCGGCGGCGAGCACGCCCAGACGCTCGATCAGCACCCCCGTGCGATCGCCGTCGGCCTCGGGAGTCGGCGTGCGGCGAAGTCCGAGCGCGGTGCCGTCGGCGTCGAAAAGGGCGGACTTGATGTCGGTCCCGCCCACGTCGAAGGCCAGCACCGGCGCTCCGCGTCCCAGGGAACGCGCGGCGGCGAGCCGCTCGCCCGATGCGTCGCTCACGACGTCGGCGATGCTCGCGGCATCCTCAGCGCTGGTCATCGATCACTCCGCCGGACGACCGAGTCACGCGTCCAGAATGACCGAGCGGGTGAGGTTGCGCGGCTGATCCGGGTCGAGCCCACGCGCCACCGCACGGTCGAGTGCCACGCGGTGCACACGCACGAGGTCGGCGAGCGGGTCGATCGGGTGCTGCACGAACCGCGCTCCCGTGGCCTCGACCTGAGCGGCCAGCCCCTCGGGCGCATTGCCGAACTGCCAGGTGACGCGGCCCGGTGCGGCGATCGCGATCGGGCCGTGGCGGTACTCCATCGACGGGTACGACTCGGTCCACGACTGCGAGGACTCGCGCATCTTCAGCGCGGCCTCATGAGCGAGGCCGACGGTCCAGCCGCGTCCGAGGAACGAGTACTGCTCGGCATCGCGCAGCTCGTCGTCGTAGTCGGCGGCGAGCACGGCAGCGGCGTCGTCGATCGCGCCCGTCAGGTCCTCGCCGAGGGAGGCGCGGAAGAGCGCGAGCGCCGTGGTCGCGAATCGCGTCTGCACGACCGACTTCTCATCCGCGAACGGCAGCACCACGGCGTCGTCGACGAGGGAGACCAGGGGCGAGGTCGCGTCGCCGATCACGCCGATCGTGGGCACCGTGCCCTTGATGCGATCGACGAGCTCGAGCACCTCGGTCGTGGTGCCCGAACGGGTCAGAGCCACCACGGCGTCGTAGCCGCGGTCGGTGAACGCCTCGGATGCGGCGAACGCGTCGGTCTCGCCCTGACCCGACGTCTCGCGCAGGAACGCGTACGACTGCGCCATGAACCACGAGGTGCCGCAGCCGACAACCGCGATGCGTGCCCCGCGTGCAGGCAGCGTCGCCTGCTCGTCGCGGAGATCGGCCGCACGCGCCCATGTCTCGGGCTGCGAATTCAGTTCTTCGCGCATGTGCGCGCCGGGCAGAAGAGCGGTCATGTCAGGCCTCCGGACGAGAAGTTGCAAGTTTGTGATTGTTTTGACGACTATTCGATCATAGTATTTCGACTCAAGGAGATTGCGCAAGAAAACTCCTTGATTTGTTTATTCTCCTGACAAATAATCAGACAACAGCTTCACCCCCCCTCTGTCGGACCGGTTCGCAGAGGGTATTTCGAGCCGAACCGGCTTGACAGACCGCTCCTCCCCCGAGAAGCGGTCACACGCACCGTCGCGTGAGATGTGCTTGCGACTGTGCACCACCTACACAGTGAGGAATGCAATACACATGAAGAAATCACTGCGATTCGGCGCCGTCGCCCTGGCGGCCACCGCCACGCTCACGCTCGCGTCGTGCGGGTTCGGCGGTTCGACCGACGGCGGCGGCGACTCCGATGGCGCCTCGACGCTCGACCTCCTGGTCCCCAGCTACTCCGACGCCACCAAGGGCCTCTGGGAAGACGTGATCGCGGGGTTCGAAGAGGAGAACCCCGACATCACGGTCAACCTCGAAGTGCAGTCGTGGGACAACCTCGAGAAGGTCGTCTCGACCAAGATCCAGGCCGGCGAAGCCCCCGACATCTACAACGGCGGCCCGTTCGCCGGGTTCGTCGGCGACGAGCTGCTCTACCCGGTCGAGGACGTCGTCTCGGAGGAGACCTACTCCGACTTCCAGGACGCGTTCCTCGCGAACGCCGAGGTCGACGGCACCGCGTACGCGCTCCCCCTGATCGCATCCGCTCGTGCGCTGTTCGTCAACAACGCACTGCTCTCGCAGGCGGGCGTCGAAGCTCCGACGACCTGGGACGAGCTGCTCGACGCGGCCACCAAGGTGTCGGCGCTCGGCGGCGGTGTCGCCGGCTACGGCATGCCGCTCGGCTCCGAAGAGGCGCAGGCCGAGGCAGCCGTGTGGCTGTGGGGCGGCGGCGGATCGTTCGGCGACGCGTCCGAGATCACGATCGACACCCCCGAGAACCTCGCCGGTGCCGAGCAGATCAAGAAGATGATCGATGCCGGCGCCACCCAGGCCGACCCGGGTTCTACCCAGCGCTCGCCCCTGATGGACATCTTCATCCAGGGCAAGATCGGCATGCAGGTGGGTCTGCCCCCGACGGTCGGCCAGATCGAGGAGGGCAATCCCGAGCTCGACTACTCGATCGTCCCGATCCCGACGAAGGACGGCTCGCCGTTCACGCTCGGCGTCATGGACCAGCTGATGGCCTTCGAGAACGACGGCGACAAGCAGGAGGCGATCACCAAGTTCTTCGACTACTACTACTCGGCCGACGTGTACGTGCCGTGGGTGCAGGCCGAGGGCTTCCTGCCGGTCACCAAGTCGGGTGCCGAGCAGCTCTCCGGCGAGGAGGCGCTCGCTCCGTTCCTCGAGGTGCTTCCCGACGCGCAGTTCTACCCGTCGACCAACCCGAAGTGGTCGGCCACGGACGGCGCCTTCAAGTCGCTGTTCGGACAGCTGCAGTCGAAGCCCGCGCAGGACGTCCTGACCGAGATCCAGGCACAGGTCGACGCGGGCTGAGGCCCGCCGACGCCACCGACACCGACTGACGGAGAGGTTCGGGTTTTCCCATGAGCCAGACGAAAGAATCCTCGAACCTCGCGGGGGCGGCCACCGGCCGCCCCCGCACCCCGGCGGACCGCTCGCGCGCCGCCGCCGGCAGACCGGGCGGCAAGGACCTGCTTCAGGCGCTGCCCTGGATCGCTCCCGCACTCCTCCTCATCATCGGCGTGGTGCTGTTCCCCGCCGCGGTGATGTTCTTCAACTCCACGCGCGACATCTCACTGTCGGGCCTCGACAAGGGCTCGGTCGGCTTCGACAACTTCGTGACGGTGTTCACGTTCGCGGAGTTCTGGCCCATCATCTTCCGCACGATCGTCTGGGTCGTGGTGGTGGTGGCCTTCACGGTGCTCATCTCGCTCGGACTCGCGCAGATCCTCAACAAGGCCTTCCCCGGTCGGCAGATCGTGCGCATGGCCGTGATCGTTCCGTGGGCGGCATCCGTCGTGATGACGACCATGGTCTTCTACTACAGCCTCGAGCCCTACTTCGGGGTCTTCAACAAGTTCCTGTACGACATCGGACTGTCGGACGATGCGGTCGGTTACGGCTGGACCAAGAACCCGGCGACTGCCTTCGCGTGGTCGATCGTCATCGCGATCTTCGTATCGCTGCCGTTCACGACCTACACGATCCTCGCGGGGCTCCAGACGGTCCCGGCCGACACCCTCGAGGCCGCCAAGATGGACGGCGCGGGTGCCGCGCGCACCTACTGGACGATCGTGCTGCCGCAGCTGCGCAGCGCTCTCGCGGTCGCGGTGCTCATCAACATCATCAACGTGTTCAACTCGCTGCCGATCCTGAAGGTGATGACCGGATCGATTCCCGGCTACGGCGCCGACACGATCATGACGATGATCTTCAAGTACATCGAGCTGCAGAAGAAGGTCGACGTCGCGAGCGCGCTCTCGGTCGTCGCCTTCCTCATCGTGATCGTGATCGTCGCGATCTACGTCAAGGCCGTCAAGCCCATGAAGGAGGTCTGATCATGACCCTGACCGAGACCGCCCTCGTCACGACCGCAGGCGACGACGCCGCGCCCCGCATCCCCGGGCGCAAGCGCCGGTACACCGAAGACCAGGTCACTCTGCCGCGCGTCATCCTGCGCATGGCCGCGGGCATCCTGGTGCTGGCGATCTTCGTGCTGCCGTACCTGATCATGTTCTTCGGCTCCGTGAAGACGAAGTCGCAGATCCGCTCGGTCGATCCGACGTACCTCCCGATCGAGTGGCACTGGGAGAACTACATCTCGATGTGGTCGACCCCCGAGACTCCGCTGCCGTACAACCTGATCTCGACGATCATCATCGCCGTGTTCGCGACACTGCTCGTGCTGCTCGTCTCGCTCCCTGCCGCGTACTACACGGCCCGCTTCAAGTTCCCCGGGCGCATGGTCTTCCTGTTCCTCGTGATCGTCACGCAGATGCTGCAGCCGGCCGTACTCACCTCGGGCCTGTTCCGTCAGTTCACGGTGCTGGGCCTGGGCGACACCTGGGCCGCGATGATCTTCATCAACGCCGCGTTCAACCTGTCGTTCGCGGTCTGGATCATGCACTCGTTCTTCGCCGGCATCCCGAAGGAGATCGACGAGGCCGCCCAGATCGACGGCGCCGGACGCTTCACCGTGCTGTTCAAGATCAACCTGCCGCTGGTGTGGCCGGGCATCGTGACCGCGATCGTGTTCACGTTCGTCGCCTGCTGGAACGAGTTCGCCGCATCGCTCGTCATCCTCTCGACCGACAAGAACCAGCCGCTGTCGGTGGCGCTGACGAAGTTCGTCGGCCAGTACGAGACCAGCTGGCAGTACGTGTTCGGCGTCTCGATCGTGGCGATCCTGCCGGTCGTCATCCTGTTCATGCTCATCGAGAAGCGCCTCGTCGGCGGTCTGACCGCGGGTTCGGTCAAATAGCCCCCTTCGAATCGCTTACTTTGCAGTTTCAGCACCCGCTTTTCTGCAAAGTGAGCGATTCGAAAGCGCGTGTCAGGATGCCGCGCGCAGCTGAGCCGGGCTCCACCGCACGCCGAGGGCGCTCGACAAGGCCACCTGTGCGACGCCGGTCGAGATCGAGGCGTCGGCGTCGGCATAACGCACGGGCACGCTCGCGGTACCGGTCGCGGTGTAGTCCATCTCGGCCTGCACGAGCTGCAGGAACCCGCCTCCCAACGCCCGAGCCGGCCCGCCGATCACGACTTCGGCGGCATCCAGCACGGCGGCGATGAGCTTGATCGTGCGGGCGAGCGCCCGTGCGCCCTCTGCCAGAACCTCTCCGTCCGCGGATGCCGCGAGCGCGGCAATCGTGGAGTCGTCCATCGCGTCGTCGAAGTCGTCTCCGAGCATCGCCGTCATGGACGACGCCGACTCCAGGCACCCCCGTCGTCCGCACCGGCACGCGCGCGCATCGTCGCCGAACTGCACCTGCACATGCCCGATCTCCCCCGCCCGGTCGTGACGGCCCGGGGCGAGCTCGCCGTCGAGCGTGACCGCAGCGCCGATGCCGGTGCCGATGTGCACGAACAGCCGGTAGCCCGATGGTTCGTCCTCCGTGGCCGCCTCGGCGATCGCCTCCGCGTCGACGTCGTTCACCAGGAGCACGGGCACTCCGAGCAGCCCCTCGAAGCGATCTGCGAGCGGAACGTCGGTCCAGCCGAGTTGCACGCTCTCGAACACACGTCGTCCGTCGGTGGTGCCCGGCAGCTGGACCCCCGCGACGAGAGGCCGCCCCGCGTATGCGGCAGCGATCTCGGAGACGGCGGCGTCGAGCATCCGGTCACGCGTGGCGTCGGTGTAGGCGACTCTCCGACTGTCGACCTCGGTGCCGTCGAGCGCGATCAGAACGATGCGGGTGTCGGTGGGCCTGATGACGACCACGACCAGCAGGTGATGATCCCCGTCGATGCTGAGCGTGGTCGGCCGCTTGCCTCCGGTGCTCGCGGCGGGCTCGCCCTCCGCGACGAGCCGCATCTCGATGAGCTCGGCGACCAGAGACGAGGCCGTCGCGGCGGTGAGGCCGGTCGCGCGAGCGATGCCCGCGCGAGTCTGAGCGCCCGGCTCATGGAACACCAGTTGCAGCGCCCGCCGCAGATTGGCCCGGCGGACAGCGGCCTGCGTGTCGAGTGCGTCGTCGCCGTTCAGCATGGGTTCGTTCCCGATGTCGGATTCCATTGACAGACCGCGGGGTCCTGCGTACCCTCGATCATAGTTTATTCAATAAACTTAGTTCGGTCTCCGGGCGAGTGGGTGCTGCACACACTGCTACTCGCCCGGACGACCGGATCATCGCCCTTCGGCCGCCTCTGTGTGGTGCCGGATGACTTCGGCCACGACGAAGTTGAACCACTTCTCGGCGAACTCGGGGTCGAGATGCGCCTGTTCGGCCAGAGACCTCAGACGTGCGACCTGCTGCTCTTCGCGCCCGGGATCGGATGCCGGCATCTCATGCTCGGCCTTGAGGCGGCCGACCTGCTGCGTCGCGCGGAATCGCTCGGCGAGCATGAAGATGAGTGCGGCGTCGATGTTGTCGATGCTCGAGCGCAGTCGGAGGAGTTCAGCCCGGGGATCTTCGGCAGCGGTCATGCCCCCCACTCTACGGAAACACGGGCCGGAACGACCCACCCCGACGGGGCCGGGGATCCTGAACCCGGCCGTGCACGAACGCTATCGTGAGCACATGAGCCGAGAAGAGCAGGAACCCTCGTCGAGCACCGCAGACGACTCCGGGGCGCAGCGGACGGGTTCCTCGCGGAGGGATGCGACCGCAGCCCCCGCACCCGCCGATGCGTCGGACGCCCCACCGGCGGTGGCCGGGTCTCACCATCCGGAGGCCTCCGAGCAGCCGAACCACGCGTCAGCGCCCGCGCACCGCGCCACCGTGGTCGACCCGCTGCCGTCGACCCGCTCGTTCTGGACCCGCATCGATCGCCCCTTCGTGTTCGGCTTCCTCGTGACGCTCGGCGGACTCGGCGCGATCGTTCTCGGCCTCGCGATCGCCAACCTGTCGACCGTGCTCATCTACATCGCTCTCGCGCTGTTCGCGGCGCTCGGACTCGACCCCACCGTCCGGTTCCTCGAGCGTCGCGGCCTCTCCCGGGCGATCTCGGTGGTCGTCGCGATCCTCGCGCTGATCGTCGCGATCGGTCTGATCCTCTGGATGGTGCTGCCGGTCGTGATCGATCAGATCGCGAGCTTCGTGCGGTCGGTGCCGGGGATGATCCAGGAGTTCACCCGCAGCGACATCTACGCCACGCTCGACGCCCAGTTCGGCGACCAGTTCCAGAGCCTCGTCGCCGATGTGCAGACGTTCCTCACCGATCCGGGCAACATCGCCGCGATCGGCGGTGGGGCCCTGCAGGTCGGCGCCTCGATCGCCAACGCCATCTCGGGCATCATCGTCGTGCTCGTGCTCACGCTCTACTTCGTCGCCACACTGCCGTCGATCAAGGCGGGGATGCTGCGCCTCGCTCCCGCTCGCGACCGCGCTCGCGCGGCCGACATCACGGATCAGATCACCGACTCGGTGGGCGCCTACGTCATGGGTATGGTCGTGCTCGCGTTCTGCAACGCCGTGCTCGCATTCCTGCTCTACATGTTCCTCGGGCTGCCGTTCCCGCCGCTGATGGCGACCGTCGCGTTCTGCATCACACTGATCCCTCTCGTCGGTTCGGTGATCTTCTGGATCATCGGCACCGGACTCGCCCTGTTCACCAACCCCGTCGCGGCGCTCATCTTCGCTCTCGTCTACCTCGTGTACATGCAGATCGAGGCGTACGTCATCACTCCGCGAGTGATGAACCGCGCCGTCGCCGTGCCCGGCGCGCTCGTCGTGATCGGAGCCCTCGCCGGCGGCACGCTGCTGGGACTCCTCGGCGCTCTCGTGGCGGTGCCGGTCGCGGCATCCATCCTCATCATCATCAAGCAGGTGCTGATCCCCCGCCAGGACGCCCGCATCTAGCCCGCCGACGATGAGCAGTCCCGCGAGCGACCCCGCTGACCTTGAGACCCTGCAGGAGCTGATCGAGCGATTCGACGTCGCGAGCGCACTGGGTGCCCGGGTCGACCGGCTGTTGTTCGCCTCGGGCAACCTCAGCCGGGTGTACGGCATCGAGACGAGCGCCGGTGAGCGCGTCGTCCTCAAGGTGAGAGCCGATTCGGTGCGGCTCGACGCCGTCGCCCGGGTGCAGTCGCTGCTCCATCGGGCGGGACAGCCGCTGCCCGAGCCCCTCGCCGGTCCGTGGCGCCGTGACGGCGTGGCGATCTCGGCGGAGCGGCTGGTGCCGGGTGGCAGCGCACGCGGCCCCGCCGGTGACGCCGCGCGCGACTTCGCGGAGGTGTTCTTCGCGCTCCTCACGGCAGCTCCCCCGGGAGAGGACTTCCCCGAGCTCCGAGAGGACGCGCCGCCCTGGGTCAACTGGTCGCACACCGAGGATACGGTGTGGCCCGCGCGCGATACGCCCGGCGCTGAGATCCGCGGTCCCGGGCCCGACGACGTCGACGATGCGGGGCGCGCGGCGGCGGAAGTGCTGCGGGGGCTCGATCGACCTCGCGTGATCGCCCACGCCGACTTCGAGGACCAGAACGTGCGGTGGCGGGACGGGCGCATCCATGTCGTCCACGACTGGGACAGCCTGGCTCTCCTGCCCGAGTGCGCTGCCGTGGGATCCACGGCAGCGGCATGGCCCGCCGGGGTCGTGCAATGGTGCGCGACGGTCGAGCAGTCGGAGGATTTTCTCACGGCCTATGAGCTGGTGCGCGGCCGTCCGTTCGATGACGCTGAGCGCCGCGCCGCCTGGGCGGCGCGGCGCCTGGGCGGCGCGGCGCTGTGGCATCGGTCTTTCAACGCACGGAAGGATGCTGCGGACGGGGGCGGCATGCAGCTCGATCTGTTCCGACGCGACGCCCGACGACTGCGCGCACTGGCCGGCGTCGGCTGAGCACCGTCGCCCGGCTCTGCGCCCGCGCTCTCGCGCATCGTCCTCACGAACGTGCCCGGCCCCCTACGGAGCCGGGCACGTTCGCCGAGGATGACTCGAACTCAGACGAGGTCGTTGTCTTCCAGCCACTTCGTGGCGATGTCCTCCGGCGACTCCTGGTCGACCGTGCTCAGCACGTTGAGGGCGACGAGCTCTTCCGCCGTCAGCTTGGCGCTGATCGCGTTGAGGACGTCGGACACCTCGTCGGCGACGTCGCTCGAGACGATCGGCACGACGTTCGACGAGATGATCAGGTTCTCGGGGTCTTCGAGAGCGACGATCTCCTCGGTCTCGAAGGCCGGGTCGGCGGTGTAGATGTCGGCGACCTGGATCTCGCCGGCGAGCAGCGACTCGAGCGTGGTCGGGCCGGTGGCCGAGAACGCCAGGTCGACGCCGTAGACCTCCTTGGCCGCGGCCGGGCTGTAGGGGCGCTGCTCGAACTCGGGCGCCGCGCCGATCGTGACCGGCGAGGTGACCTTCGCGAGATCGCCGATCGTCGTCAGGCCGTTCTCCTCGGCGAAGCTCTTCAGCACGGTGTAGGAGTCCTGGTCGGACGCCTCGGCGAAGTCGAGAGCCGTGAGGCTCTCGGGCAGTGCCTCCTGCAGGGCGGCATAGACGTCATCGGGGCTGGTGACGGTGACCTCGTCGTCCGAGATGTACTCGAGCAGGCTGCCCGTGTACTCCGGGAACACGTCGATCTCGCCCGACTCGACGTCGGGCATGTACGCGTCGCGCTGCCCGATGCTGAACTGACGATCGACCGTGAGGTCGGCCGCCTCGAGGGCCTGCGCGTAGATCTCGGCGATGATCTCGTTGGAGTAGTAGGCCTGCGAGCCGACGACGATCGCGTCGCCACCCGAGCTCTCACCCGAGTCGGCGGGCTCGCCGAGCGATTCGCTCGAACCGCAGGCGGTGAGGGCGAGTGCCGCCGCGGCGACAAGGCCGACGGCGAAGACTGAGCGCTTGCCTCGTGCTGTGAACATGGACTTCCTCTTCTCTGGGGGACTTCTGGGAACTGCTGTGCTGTGGATTCAGGCTGTGGCGGTGTCGGACGCGACTCGCGTCCGACCCTCGGAGGTGAGTGCGTCGGAGGTCGAGCCGTCGGAGGTCGACGGCTCGGCTGCGGGCGCGAGCGAGCGTGAGCGGCGACTCGACGGACGCCCCCCGGTGCGGAGGCCCTGCGGCACCGCGAGATGCTGGGCACCCGCGAGCAGCAGGTCGACCAGCAGTGCGAGTGCGGCCACGAGGATCGCCCCTGCGACCACCTGGTCGAAGCGCTGCAACGGGATGCCCTGGATGATCGGATACCCGAGTCCACCCAGTCCCACGTACGCGGCGATCGTGACCGTCGCGATGACCTGGAGCAGAGCCGAACGGATGCCGCCGACGAGAAGCGGCAGACCGAGCGGCACCTCGACCTTCCAGAAGATCTGCCAGCCGGTCATCCCCATGGCCTTCGCCGCGTCGATCACCCTCCGGTCGATGGCTTCGAGACCGGTGTACGCGCCCGCGAGCAGAGACGGGATCGCGAGCAGCACGAACGTCGTGATCGCGGCCTCGGGGATGCGGAGCACGCCGAGCAGGAGCACGAGCAGGATCATGAGGCCGAAGGCCGGGATCGCACGCGCCGCACCGGAGACCGCCACCGCGATCTCGCGCCCCCTGCCCGTGTGGCCGATCAGCCACCCGAGCGGAACGGCGATGGCCGCGGCGATGAGCACGGAGATCGCCGTCAGGGTCAGGTGCTCGCCCAGCAGCTTGGGCAGCGCGTAGTTGCCGGTCCACTGGGCCGGGGCGAACATCCAGGCGAAAGCCTCGAGGAAGAGGTTCATGCGGGCGCTCCCACGGCGACGGGCCGCACGGCGGTCGCCTTCGTCGTGGCGCGGGTCCACGGCATGAGGGCACGCCCGAGGAGGAGCAGGAGCAGGTCGATGACGAGTGCGATCACCACGACGGCGATGACTCCGGCGAACACCTCCGCGATGATGCGACGGTCGAGACCGTTGGTGAAGAGATAGCCGAGATTCGTGATGCCGATCAGGATTCCGACGGTCGCCAGGGAGATCGTGCTGACCGCGGTCACCCGGAGGCCCGCCAGGATCACCGGACCCGCGAGCGGGAACTCGACGGCCCAGAAGCGGCGGAACGGCCCGAATCCGGTGGCGGTCGCCGCCTGGCGGATGTCGTCGTCGACCGAGTCGAGTCCGTCGGACACTCCGCGGACCAGGATCGCGATCGCGTAGATGGTGAGCGCGACCATCAGGTTGGCCTCGCTGCGTGGCGAGTATCCGACGACCGAGGGCAGCAGGATCAGCAAGGCGAGCGAGGGAATCGTGTAGAGCAGACCCGTGAGCAGGATGATCGGCCCCCGGACGAGCTTGAACCGCCAGGCGACCCATCCGAGCGGGAGCGACAGGACGAAGCCGAGCACGATCGGGATGATGCTCTGCCTCAGGTGCACGACCGTCAGCTCGAGGATCAGATCCAGGTTGTTCGAGACCCAGTTCACGTGAGCCCGCCCCCGGTTACCCCCAGCGCCGCAGCATCCGGGCCCGCCAGCGGACCGTCGGACCTCTCGGCCTCCGACACGATCGCGCCCTGCGTGCGCCCCTCGGAGTCGACCACCACCGTGCCGTGCGGGGTTTCCTTGAGGTGCAGAGCGCGGCGACCGCGATCGGCGCCGATGAAGGACGCGACGAAGTCGTCGGCCGGGTTCTCGATGATCTCGCTGGGGCTGCCCACCTGCACGATGCGGGCGCCCTTGTCGAGGATCACGACCTGATCGCCGAGCAGGAACGCCTCGTCGATGTCGTGCGTGACGAACACCACCGTCTTGTCGAGCTCGTGCTGCAGCCGCAGCGTCTCCTGCTGCAGATCGGCCCGCACGATCGGGTCGACCGCGCCGAAGGGCTCGTCCATCAGCAGGATGTTCGGGTCGGCGGCGAGTCCGCGGGCGACGCCCACGCGCTGCTGCTGACCGCCCGAGAGCTGGCTGGGGTACCGCTCGGCCAGCGACTGATCGAGGCCGACCGTGTCGAGCAGTTCTCGCGAGCGCCGATGCGCCTCGGCCTTCTTCACGCCGTTGAGCCGGAGCACGGTGGCGACATTGTCGATCACGGTGAAGTGGGGCATCAGCCCGGAGTTCTGCATGACGTAGCCGATGCGGCGACGCAGTGCGACGGGGTCGCCGCCCAGCACGCTCTCTCCGTCGATCTCGACCTCGCCCGAGGTCGGCTCGACCATGCGGTTGATCATGCGCAGCAGGGTGGTCTTGCCGCATCCCGAGGATCCGACGAACACCGTCGTCTTGCGAGACGGCAGCACCAGGCTGAAGTCCTTCACGGCCGTCGTGCCGTCGGGGAACTGCTTGGTGACGTTGCGGAACTCGATCACGATTACTCTCCGGAGGGTCGATCGACGAGGCGGGCGTCAGCGCCCCGGCTGCGGCATACAGAGGTCATTCGGAGATCTCGACCCGCGGATCGAAGGCGACGAAGCCCGAGAAGTCCTTGCCGACGCGGTCGAAGGCGCTCGGATACGGCGTCGGGTACGACCATGCGTAGTCGGTGTGCAACTCGCCTCCGGCCTGCACGGAGTAGTACTGGGCTTCGCCCTTCCACGGGCACGTGTACGGGGTCGGGCTCTCGACGAGCGCCCCCTCCGTGATCGACGCGGGCGGGAAGTACCAGTTGCCTTCGATGCGGGCGAGATCGTTCTCGTCGGCCTCGGCGATGACGGTTCCTGCGAGTACAGCCTTCATGGTCCTGCCTCCTCGGATGTGTGTTCGAGCGTATAAGAGGTCTGCGACATTGAACCGAGGGTTGCGCCCGGGGTCGTCAATGTGGGAAACAATCCTGCTCCGGTCGCGCCAGGTCGCGCCAGGTCTCCCGGTGACTGTTCGGAGCGGATGCCGGAACGGATGCCGTCGCGCGGCATCCGTTGTCGGCATCCGCCCGACGCAGTCATGCGGACTGCCGCCCGTAGGACTCGAGCAGCCGCAGCCAGATCTCGCTGATGGTCGGATACGCCGGAACCGCGTGCCAGAGCCGGGCGATCGGCACCTCGCCGACGATCGCGACCGTGGCCGCCTGCACGAGCTCGGCGACCTCGGGGCCGACGAAGGTCGCTCCGACGATCACGTCGCGCTCCTTGTCGATCACGAGTCGGGCCTGCCCCGCGAAGCCGTCCTCATAGAGGCTCGCACCGGCGACCGACCCCAGGTCGTAGTCGACGACCGCGACGTCGGTGCCGCCCTTGCGGGCCTCAGCCTCGGTCTTCCCGACCGAGGCGACCTCGGGGAACGAGAACGTCACCTGGGGAGCGCCGGCGCTGTCGGCCGTGGCGACGTGACGCCCCCACGGCGCATCGTCGACATCCTCGCCGTTGGCGCGGGCGGCGATCACGTCTCCGGCCGCACGCGCCTGGTACTTGCCCTGGTGTGTGAGCAGCACACGACCGTTCACGTCGCCGACCGCGTACAGCCACTCCGACCCCGGCACGCGCATCGTGTCGTCGACCGTGATCCAGCGGCCCGGCTCCAGGCCGACCACGTCGAGGCCGATGTCACCGCTGCGCGGAGAGCGACCGGTGGCGGCCAGCACCTCTGAGGCCGTCACGGTCGATCCGTCGTCGAGCACGATCTCCACGCCGTCGGCGGTGCGCGTGACGCTCTTCGTGCCGGTGTCCGTGCGCACATCGACGCCGAGCTCCTTCAGCCCCGCAGCGACCCGCTCGCCGGCGAACGGCTCCATCGATCCCAGCAGCCCGCTGCGGGCGATGATCGTCACCGTCGAGCCGAGCGCCGCGTAGGCGGTCGCCATCTCGACCGCGACGACTCCGCCGCCGATCACGGCCAGGGACTCGGGGAGCTCCTCGGCGCTGGTCGCCTCGCGGCTGGTCCACGGCGACGACTCGCGCAGTCCGTCGATCGTCGGGATCACGGCATCCGAACCCGTGCTGATCGCGACCGCGTGGCGGGCGCGGAGCACGCGCGTGCCGCCGTCGGGGTCGGTCACCGTGACCTCACGCTCGCCCGTGAGACGACCGTGACCGCGGGCGAGATCGATGCCCGCCGAGTCGAGCCACTTCACCTGACCGTCGTCGGACCAGTTGCTCGTGAAGCCGTCGCGGCGCTCGAAGACGGCGCGAACGTCGAGCTTCCCGGTGACGGCCTCCTTGGCGCCGGCGACATGCTGGGCCGCGCGCAGGGCCTGCGCCGAACGCAGCAGCGCCTTCGACGGCATGCACGCCCAGTACGAGCACTCCCCGCCGACGAGCTCGCTCTCGACGATGATCGCGGTCAGCCCGCTCTGCACGGCGCGGTCGGCCACGTTCTCGCCGACCGGCCCTCCGCCCAGCACGATCAGGTCGTATTCGTCAGTCTTGTCCGCAGCCATGGGGTCCACCTCTCCGTCGCCCAGTCTTGCTCACAACCAACGTCGAGTCACGGGTGTGAGTAGCTTCGCTCGGTGTCGTCCTTCTCGCTTCGCTCGGTGTCGTCAGGCGGCGGGTGGGTTCGCTCCGCCGCGCTGGATCGCTCGGTACACGGTTGATCGTGCGACACCGAAGAGCTCGGCGATTTCGCTGGCTCATCATCAGAACCGCTGTCAACGTCACGATGATAACGAGCACAAGGGCGAATGGCGCGACCACCGCAGGCGTGTACAGAGCGTATGCCCTGGGATCGAGCAACGCACCCGGGCATTGTCCCGGCTCGATCGATACACGTCAACTCCCCTTGACACGTGGTTCCTGGGGGCGTTCGCTGTCTAGCGATGGGGCCGGCGTCGGAGAGGCCTTGCCAGAAAGACATAGAGCAACACAATCTGATCGGAGTGGACATGAAGGCAGTGGTGTACGAGGGACCCCGTCAGGTCAGCACGAAGGACGTCCCGGACGCGAAGATCGAGCGCCCTACCGATGTCCTGGTCAGGGTAACGACGACGAACATCTGCGGCTCGGACCTCCACATGTACGAGGGGCGGACCTCCTTCGAAGTAGGCCGGACGTTCGGTCACGAGAACATGGGGGAGGTCATCGAAGTCGGTAGTGGCGTGGAGAAGGTCAGGGTCGGAGACCGGGTTGTGCTCCCGTTCAACATCTCGTGCGGATTCTGCAAGAACTGCGAACGCGGCCTGACCAACTACTGTCTCACCACCCAGCCCGAACCATCATTCGCCGGAGCGGCCTATGGGTTCGCCGACATGGGGCCCTATGGCGGTGGCCAAGCGGAGCTGCTCCGCGTGCCTTTCGGTGACCATAACGCACTGCGCCTGGGCGAGGATGCGGAAGAGAGGGAGAACGATTACGTCATGCTCTCTGACATCTTCCCCACCGGCTACCACGCCACCGAGATGGCCGGCGTGATACCCGGCGACAGCGTTGTGATCGCTGGGGCGGGTCCGGTCGGATTGATGGCCGCCCTGTCCGCGATGATCAAGGGCGCAGCAAAGGTGATGGTGGTCGATCGCCACCCTGACCGGCTCGCGCTGGCCGAGCAGATCGGTGCGATCGCCATCGACGACTCCAAGGTCGACCCCGTGCAGGCTGTGCTGGACGAGACGATGGGGCTCGGAGCTGACCGTGGTTGCGAATGCGTGGGCTACCAGGCCCACGATCCCCAGGGCAACGAGGACACCGCCGCCACGCTGAACATGCTCATCAACGCGGTCCGCTTCACCGGAGGAATCGGCACCGTTGGCGTGTTCGTCCCCCAGGACCCGGGGGCCAAGAACGAATTGGCCAAGCAGGGCAAGGCAGCCATCGACTTCGGCACACATTGGTTCAAGGGTCAGACCATGGGAAGCGGTCAGGCCCCGGTCAAGCGTTACAACCGCCAGCTGCGGGACTTGATCGCGGCCGGCAAGGCGACCCCTTCGTGGATCGTCTCCCACGAGATCTCGCTGGACCAAGCCGCCGATGCCTACAAGAACTTCGACGCCAGGTCCAAGGGTTGGACCAAGGTCCTCATCAAGCCCGGCATGTCAAACGGAAAGAAGGAAAACTGAGATGGCAGCAGATCTTCAGGGCAAGAGGGTCGCGATCCTCGCCGCCGACGGAGTCGAACGCGTTGAGCTCGAGCAACCCCGCGAAGCACTGGAACGGGCTGGCGCTCAGACCGAGGTCCTCTCGATCCACGACGGCGAGATCAAGGCCCGTAAGAACGACCTGGATGAAGCGGGCACGTTCACCGTCGACGGGTTGGTCGCCGACGCCTCGGTGGGCGACTACGACGCCCTGCTGCTTCCCGGCGGCACGGTGAACCCCGACCAGCTCCGGGTCGACAAGGACGCCGTTTCCTTCGTCCGCGACTTCGTCGAGAGTGGCAAGCCCGTGGCGGCGATCTGTCACGGGCCTTGGACGTTGATTGAGGCTGGCGTCGTCGGAGGTCGCACCTTGACGTCCTTCCCGAGCATCCGCACGGATCTGCGCAACGCCGGTGCGGAGGTCGTTGACCAGGATGTCGTGGTCGACGGGAACCTGATCACCAGCCGCTCACCCGACGACCTGCCTGCGTTCAGCGATACGATCGTGGCGAAATTTGCGAGCACTTCGACCCAGGAAGAGGTGACGTCATGAGCGTGACGAAGGGACTGCTTGTCAGGCTGGAGGCCCTGCCCGGCAAGGAAGACGAGGTCCAGGAATTTCTCGGCATCGGGCGAGGGCTCGTCGACGAAGAACCGGCCACCATCGCGTGGTTCGCGATCCGTCTCGGCCCGTCCTCATTCGGGATCTTCGACGTGTTCTCCGATGACGCCGGCCGCGACGCGCACCTGTCCGGCGCAGTTGCGACTGCTCTCGGCGAGCAGACCGGCAAACTGTTCAGCGAACCGACGATCGAGAAGCTCGACGTTCTGGGCTCCAAACTCCCCGCCTGACACACAGACCGGGAGTACTGGCCCAGGAAGGAGGGGTCGCTGCGCGCGGTGACTTCGGGCTTACACAGCCCGCTGACGTCGTGGCAGCGGCCCCTTCTCTTGCGGCCTATCGCTAATCACCAACAGATCGGGGAACCGCGATGACAGGAACTGACGACGGCGTTGCCCCGACGCGTTCACCCGAGGTAGCAGTGATCGGGGGCGGGATCGTCGGTCTGTCGACGGCGTACGCGCTGCGGGAGCAGGGCGTGCCGGTGCGCTTGTACGAGGCTGGTCTGCCCGGGACGGGTCAGTCCGCAGGCGAGTCGCGGATCTTCCGGCATGCCCACGACGACCCGCGACTCGTGGCTTTCGCGCTCGAAAGCCGCGGCGTATGGGATGAGTGGGCCGAACACTTCGACGTCGAGCTGGTCTCATCAGACGGTGTCCTGGCGATCGGAGACAGCGCCCTGGCGCGGCTGCGGGTGCTCGACCAGGTCGGCGGCGTGGAAGCGCACGAGGTCGACGCGGCCGAGGTCGCCCAGCGGATGCCGCTGCTCGCTGGGTACTCGGGGCCAGCGGTGCTCGACGAGTCGGGCGGCGCGATCCGCACCCGCACCGCGATCACGGCACTCACGGGTGCCCTCGCAGATGCGGTCACCACCGGTGAGGTCATCTCCATCGATCCCCGCGCCGACGGGACGGTCGAGGTGCGCAGCGTCACCGACCGGGCTGTTTACTCCAAGGTGGTCGTGTGCGCCGGCCGCGAAACCGCCCGCCTGGCACGCAGCGTCGGCCTGTCGCTGCCGGTTCGCCTTGCCGCACACGTCAGGCTGACCTTCGACGTGAAAGCCGCCGCCCCGGCACGAGTCGCGTGCCTGCAGGACAGCAGCGGCGTCTTCGGCGAAGTCGGCGTCTACGCGACGCCGCTACCGGGCAACAGAAACTATTCGGTCGGACTCAGCGACACCGTCGGCGTCCGCGACGACGGAACTTTCATCGACCCGGCGGCGATTCGATCGCTGGACGAACGCGCACGCGAATACGTGACACGGGCGCTGCCCGGTCTTCACCCAGAGCCGCGCGACTTCCTTCACTGCTGGGTGACCGACCTCCCGTGGAGTGAGGACGGCGTGGCCGTGTGGGAGGCAGGCCCTGTCCTTTTTGTGGCCGGTCACAATTTGTTCAAACAGGCACCTGCGCTGGGTCGCGCTCTTGCCCGGGCTGCGACCGGCGGCGGTCTCCGCGCCGAGCTCACGCCCGAAGCGCGCCTCGGCGAGGCCCAAAGCCTGTAGGGACCGTCGCTGAAGAAGAGGCAGCGAGGTCTTAGCGTGCGCAGCCCGCCCGTGAGTGATCCGCTGACGGACACACGAGCCCCCATGAGAAGGGTTCATGACGGTGAGCTGTCGGTCGCGCCCGTGTTGGCGCCCCGGCTCGGGTTGGCGGCGGACTCTGTCGCCGCCCGCGCGGCTGCCGCAGCCGTGGCGAGTTCGATTCGGATCGCCCTCGAAGACATGGTCACAGCGGGCGCTGATCCGGAGATCGCTTACGTGCGGACCCTCGCACAATTCACGTCGGGACCTCTCATTGCCACCCCACGCCGTCTCCTCGAGGTGGGCAGCCCGCCGCGCCACGCGAACCTGACGTCGATGGGAGGTGCGAACTCAACGCCCTGATCGAACAACACTGGCGCTTCGACGAGTCGCCTCCTGCGACCGCATGGCAACCAGGCGACCGCAAACCACCATCCCCAACAAGGCCCGCTAATGGCGTATCTGTGAACAGAAAAGGAAGCACATCAAGAAAGCAGCACGACTGAACGAAGTAGGGTCGGATTTCGTCATCGAGGACATCCCTACTCCAGAACCTGGGCCTGGGGAGGTCCTGATACGAATCGGTGGATCCGGGGCTTGCCACTCCGACCTGCACGTCAAGTCCGGTCGTGCCGTCCGTGCGGCAGACGGACTCGACCCTGTAGAAGCAGCCGCTCTCACCGATGCAGCCCTTACGCCTTACTCGGCGGTCAAGAAGGCACTGCCCCACCTCGTGCCCGGCACT
The DNA here is from genome assembly GCF_963521645.1 of uncultured Microbacterium sp. Taxonomy (GTDB): domain Bacteria; phylum Actinomycetota; class Actinomycetes; order Actinomycetales; family Microbacteriaceae; genus Microbacterium. Next base: position 24,689 of record NZ_CAUQVQ010000017.1, read on the forward strand.
AGCGCGGTCTTGATCGGCGCTGGAGGGCTCGGCCAGTACGGAGTCCAGTTCCTGAAGCTGCTCTCCCCTGCAAAGGTGATTGTCGTCGACACCGACGAGAAGAAGCGTCAGACCGCACGCGAGCTCGGCGCCGACGTCACCGTCGTCCCCCGAGATGCTGATGCCGCGGAACAGATTCGCACTGCCGCCGGCCGGGACGGGGTAGCGGCTGTTCTCGACTTTGTCGGAATCGACACGACCATGGCCCTTTGCGCTGGAGCGGTGGACCGGCTCGGTATCTTTGTGCTCGTCGGGCTCGCGGGCGGCAGCTTCCCGTTCTCGTTCTTCCGCTTCGCCGCCGAAGCAGCGATGATGACGAGCAACTGGGGTACCCGGAATGAACTCGAGGAGGTACTCGCGCTAGCCCGCTCTGGGCGCCTGGTATCGGCGAGTGAACGACACCCACTTTCGGAAATCAACGAAGTGTTCGAACGCCTCGCCACCGGTCAGATCCCCGGACGGGCCGTGCTGGTCCCGGGAGCACCCTCCTCGAAGGGCTGAGCGCCCAACGGCCAGGACGATGCCCCTCCCACGAGAGAACAGCAGGCTGGGGCATCGTCCTCGCCACCACGATCGGGAATCGTTGACGCAAGCGGAACCGATCATTTCCCGCGGACGTGCACTGTATCGCTCGACTTGTCGAGAAATTGAGCCGATGAGTTGCGAGCGGGCCGCGATTACGTCTGCCGAAAAGGTGGTGCGAAACCGGGTTCCGGCCGGGTTTTTCGGCTGATTCGCTCTCTGTGCGTGTGGGTGGCAAGACCTAGGTCGTCAGACGATGGCTGCACGAAGTTCCGCGGCGGCAGCACCGACATCGGGAGCGCCGTAGATCGCGCCTCCCGCCACAGCCACCTCCGCACCAGATTCCTGCACCGAAGCGATCGTCGAGCTATTGATGCCGCCTGCGACTGAGAACGGCACGCCCGAAGCTTTGCCGTCCTCGAGCAGGGTGGCAAAGGTGAAACCCTCTTCGGCCTGCTCGTCGAGGCCCGCGTGCATCTCGACGAACTCTGCTCCAAGTGCAACGACCTCTTTCGCACGCTTCGCCTTGTCGCTCACGCCGATGAGATCGACGACAACGCCCTTACCGTGCTTCTTCGCCGCCTTCACGGCACCGGCAATCGTGCTGTCACCGGCGCTACCGAGGACCGTCACGAGATCGGCACCCGCAGTGAAGGCAATATCAGCCTCGAGCTCGCCGGCATCCATCGTCTTGAGGTCGGCGAAGACGACCTTGTCGGGGTGGGCCTTCTTGATCGCGGTGATCGCCGAAAGGCCAGCACTCTTGATAAGCGGGGTACCGAGCTCGAGGATGTCGACGTGCGGCGCGGCGGCAGCAGCGAGTTCGAGGGCGGCCTCGGTGGAGAGGGTGTCCATGGCAAACTGCAGTTTCATTTGGATTCCTTTCGTGCAGTGGTTTGAGTCATTCGAGATTTGCGTGGCGAGGCCAGAGCTCATCAGCGGTCAAGCCGGAGCGGCGCCAGAGTGTGTGGAAAAGCGCGTCGCCGAGGACAACGACCAATTGCTCGAAGAGACTGCCGGCATACTGCTCAGATGCCGCTTCAGAGCGATCAAGCTTGCCGGCAGCCGGCACGACTACCGTGACGGCTGCCAGCGTTGCGAGCGGAGAGTCTGGGACTGTTGTAACAGCCGCCACCCGGGCGCCAGCATCGACGGCAGTCTGTGCCGCGCGCACGATGCCGCCCGTCGTTCCGGAACCGCTGGCAGCGAGGAGCAAGTCACCTGGTTCGATAGCAGGAGCGGTGACCTCCCCGACGACGTGGACGGCCAGGCCAAGATGCATGAGTCGCATCGCGGTCATTCGCAGCGCGAGCCCCGATCGGCCTGCACCCAGCACGAAGACTCGCGGAGCAGCGCCGACGATATCCGCGAGCTCCGCCAATCCCGCCCGGTCGCGAGCGATCAGTCTGTCGGTGGCGAGTTCGAGTTCGCGGGCGATGCGGCTGAGCGAGTTACCCACACCGATTTCGAGGACATCCATCGCTCTATCATCACGGCCGTCGGTCGCGTTGGCTCCCCCGCAAAGGAGCGGGCCCACCTACCCGTAGGCATAGGCCTACCTGAGTGGGTAGGTTGTCACCATGGACCTCACCGAACTGGCGTCGCCCGCGTCACGTCAGCATGTCGCCGACCACGACCGAATCGTCGCCGAGCATGCTGACCGGCACGCGATCACGCTCGAATCTATGCTCGCGCTTCTGCGATCGCCCCGCCTCGATGACCGCGCAGCACGCAACATGGCGATCGAGGCGGCAACGAGCGCCTTGATCGGGCTGCGCGCTGTCACCGATCAGGAACGCAGCAGCATCCTCGAACCCGTCGTCGGTGCGTTCGCCCGACTGCAGACCGACCTGCTCCCCCTCGTCCGGTTCGGCGATCTCGACGTGCAGTTCGTTGAGCCGCCCGCGACCGGTCGGGCACTCCCAGGAGAGGTCGCGCACGCGGCGCGCGCCATCGTCCGCAGCTCGGTGCTCGCATTCGCGGATCGCAGCGAGGCTCGGCGGGTGCGCATCCAGTGGGACTGCGACGGCCTGAATCTCCTGATCGGCATCCGAGATGACGGGGCCGGCGAACTTTCCGCACACGACGACTCGATCCGCCCAATCGTCGAACGCGTCACAGCCCTCGACGGTGCGATTGCGGTTTCCTCAACACCCGGCTGGGGGTCCTCAGTCGACATCCGGCTCCCCCTCGATCCGCCGGCGGAACCCGAGCCACTTCCGGAATTCTCACAACTCTCCATGCGCGAACGAGATGTGTTACGGCTTCTCGCATCGGGAGCGCGCAATGCCGAAATCGCGGAAGAGCTCCTCATCTCCGTCAACACGGTGAAGTTCCATGTGTCGAACCTTCTCCGGAAGGTCGGCGCGCGCAATCGGGCGCAGCTTATTGCAACGTCGAGATGATTTTCACCAGCAGTCACCCGTGGTCTACCCGACACCGATCGCAGCGAAAACGACGACACACCCAGCAACTACCTAAGCCTTCGATTCCCGTAAGACTGTCCCGCAAAAATGCCCGGTGAAGGACATAAACGCTACAGTCGTCGCATGCTTGTCGGATACGCCCGCGTCTCAACCTCTGGGCAGGACCTCGCCGCGCAGCGGGACGGCCTCCACTAGCTCGGCGTCGATCCCGAGAACGTGCACGTCGACCACGGCATGACCGGAACGAGCCGTGAACGCCCGGGGCTCCGCGAAGCGCTTGCCGCGGTCCGCAAAGGTGACGTCCTGGTCGTCACCAAGCTCGATCGCCTCGCAAGATCACTCCCCGACGCTCGTGATATCGCCGACGAGCTGACGCGCAAGGGCGTGACGCTGAAGCTCGGAGGTTCCGTCTACGACCCAACCGATCCCGTTCGGCGACTGCTGTTCAACGTCCTCGGGATGGTCGCGGAGTTCGAAGCCGGCCTCATCCGTGCCCGCACGCGCGAGGGGATGGCGATAGCGAAGGCCGCGGGCAAGCTCCGCGGAAAGAAGCCCAAGCTCTCCGTCTCGGAGGAGAAGCACCTGGTCGCGCCGCACCGTGCCGGCACGCACACCACGAGCGAAATCGCCGAGATCTTCGGTGTCGCACGCTCAACCGTGTACCGAGCGAGCCGGCGCGGCGGAGCGAACCCACGCGCCGCCTGACGACACCGAGCGAAGCGAGAAGGACGACACCGAGCGAAGCTGCTCACGGGTCACGGGTGTGTTGTTCCTCGACGCTCCGGCCGGGCAGGTCGTGTCGGTCGCTCGATCGTGGTCGGTCGCTCGTGGTCGGTGTGCACAACTCAGCACAGATGACCCCCGACGAGGCGGGAGAACGGTTTCACGAGCTGGCGCCCTGCATCCGTGCTGAGTTGTGCACAGCGGGAGCCGAGCTCGGCCCGCGCGGCGGCTCAGCGGACGGGAAGGAAGTGCGTCGGGGTCGGCACCACGGTGCGGTGGCGGATACCGAGCGGCGCGCCCGTGCGCTCATCGAGGTCGAGCAGCGCGACCGTGTCGGAGCGCTGACCCGCGACGAGCATCTTGCCCTCGTGCACCAGGTGATGACGCGGCCAGTCCACCCCGGAGTCGGCGAGCGCGAACGGCTCGAGGCTCTCGCCCGCACCGCGCACCCGCAGAGCGGCGATGGTGTTGCTGCCGCGCAGTGCCGTGTAGACGAACTGTCCGTCGCGCGAGCGGGCGAGCTCTGCGGGGAAGTCGGTGCCGATCTCCGCGATGGGGCTCGTGAGCACGGACCCGACGACCGCCCAGGTGCCGTCGACACCGGCCGCGAGCGTGAACACCTCGCACGAGTACTCGGTCACGACATGCAGGTGTCCGCTCGGATGCACGACCATGTGCCGCGGCCCCGTGCCCATCGGCAACGCGACCTCGTGGTCGAGGATCAGCCCGTGGGCGCCGTGCCGCCAGATGCGCACCAGGTCGAAGCCGAGATCGGTCGTCGCGATGCGCCCGTCAGCGAGGAATGCCGCGGCATGCGCGTGCGAGACCCGCTCGCCGCCCTCGGCGGTGCGTGCACCCGCGTAGGGGTCGGATGCCGAGGCGGCGACCCCCGCGGGAGCGGCGGCCTCGAGCGGCTCGCCGAGCAGAGCCGCACGAAGCTCGGCGGCCTTGTTCACGGCATCCGCGATCAAGCGCCCCTGAGGATCCACGCCGATGCGCACGACACGTCCGTCGCCGTAGCAGCTCGCGACCACGAAATCGCCGCGCGGCGCGACGGCCACGTGGCACACTCCGTCACCCACGGCGACCGGCTCGCCGAGAGGCTGCAGGCTCGACTCGCCCGAACGCACGAAAGCCTGCACACCGGCATCCGCCTCGAGCGCCGCATAGACGACGTCGAGGGTGGGATGCTGCGCGAGCCACGACGGCGAGGGGGTCTGCGTGACCGCCCCGCGGTACGCCAGCGAGGTCTGCCGGTCGGCGTCTCCCGCGAGCAGTCCGATCCCCTCGGCCTGCCCGTCCATCGCGGAGCCGTAGCCCCCGACCCAGAAGCGCGTCATCGCAGGTCAGTCGAGCAGGTCGTGGCGCACCACGACCTGGTCGCGCTCGGGACCGACGCCGATCACCGAGATGCGCGTGTTGCTCATGCTCTCGAGCGCAATCACGTAGTCCCGCGCGTTCTGCGGCAGGTCGTCGAACGTGCGTGCCGTCGAGATGTCTTCACTCCACCCCGGGAAGTACTCGAGGATCGGCGTCGCGTGGTGGAAGTCGGTCTGATTGACCGGCACCTCGTCGAAGCGCTGACCGTCGACCTCGTAGGCGACGCACACGGGGATCTGCTCGAGACCGGTGAGGATGTCGAGCTTGGTGAGCACGAGGTCGGTGATGCCGTTGACGCGCGTCGCGTAGCGGGTGATCGGGGCGTCGTACCAGCCGACGCGGCGCGGACGCCCGGTCGTGGTGCCGAACTCGAAGCCGCGCGAGCGCAGCCATTCGCCCTTCTCGTCGAACAGCTCGGTCGGGAAGGGGCCTGATCCCACGCGGGTCGTGTAGGCCTTGACGATGCCGACGATGCGGTCGAGCGCCCCGGGTCCGACGCCCGAGCCCGAGGCCGCCCCCGCGGCCGTCGCCGTCGACGACGTGACGAAGGGGTAGGTGCCGTGGTCGATGTCGAGCATGGTCGCCTGTCCACCCTCGAACACGACGACCTCACCGCGGTCGAGCGCCTCGGCGATCAGGTATCCGGTGTCGGCGACCATCGGACGCAGGCGCTCGGCGTACGAGAGCAGCTCCTCGACGATCTCGTCGACCGTCACCGCGCGGCGGTTGAAGACCTTGACCAGGAGATGGTTCTTCTGATCGAGCGCGCCCTCGACCTTCTGGCGCAGGATGTTCTCGTCGAACAGGTCCTGCACGCGGATGCCGACGCGGTTGATCTTGTCGGCGTAGGCGGGGCCGATGCCGCGACCCGTGGTGCCGATGTTGCGCTTGCCGAGGAAGCGCTCGGTCACCTTGTCGAGAGTGCGGTGGTACTGCGTGATGATGTGGGCGTTCGCGCTGACCTTGAGCCGCGAGACGTCGATGCCGCGGGCGCCGAGCGCCTCGAGTTCGTGGAACAGCACCTCGAGATCGATCACGACGCCGTTGCCGATCACCGGCGTGACGCCGGGCGACAGGATGCCGGAGGGCAGCAGGTGCAGCGCGTACTTCTCGTTGCCGACCACCACGGTGTGACCGGCGTTGTTCCCGCCGTTGAACTTGACGACCCAGTCGGTGCGCTCGCCGAGCAGGTCGGTGGCCTTGCCCTTGCCTTCATCGCCCCACTGGACGCCGACGATAACGATTCCTGGCATGGGTATCCCCCTTGCTTTCGCCGGGTTTGCACCGGCTGATGAGCTGGCCCTTGTCGGGCGGCTCCATCCTATCGAAGGTCGTTCGTCGACCCTCCGGGCCGTGGAGTGGCGAGGCTTCGCTGCAGGCGGATGCCGCCCGTGGCCGTGCATCTGCGTGACCGATTCACGGATGCAGGGCGAGAGCTCGGAGTTCGCCCTGCATCCGTACGTTCACCCTGCAGATGCACGACCGAAACAGGCTCTGCGGGAGGAGCGGCGGAGGGCTGGCGGAAAAGCATCGGATGCTGTCGCTCGCGCGCATGGCCGATGTCGGTGGCCGGTGCCAGGATCGAAGGATGCCGAAGACCGGTCGCGCGAGCCGCGACGACAGCCCGATCACATCGAAGCCCCGATCCCAGGGGCCGCTCGTGCTCGTCGCCGCCCTGGTGACGGTGGTGCTGTGGGCGTCGGCGTTCATCGGCATCCGCGGCGCGGGGCCGCACTTCGATCCCGGCGCGATGGCGCTGCTGCGCATGGCCGTGGGCACGGCGGCGCTCGCGATCATCGCGGTGCGCCACGGCATCCGTCTTCCCGAACGCCGCCACTGGTGGCTCGTCGCCGTGTGGGGGATCGGCTGGTTCTGCGTCTACAACCTCGCCCTCAACGCCGCCGAGCACACGCTCGATGCCGGCACAGCGGCGATGGTCGTGAACCTCGCGCCGCTCATGGTCGTGGTCTTCAGCGGGCTCTTCCTGAGGGAGGGCTTTCCCAAGCCGCTCATCATCGGAGCGCCGATCGCGTTCCTCGGCGTCGTGCTGATCGGCATGAACTCGTCGACGAGCGAGGGCCCCGACATCACCGGCTTGCTGCTCGCGCTGCTCGCCGCCGTGATGTACGCGGGGTGCACCCTGTTGCAGAAGCGCCTGCTCAGCGCGGGCACCGACGCGACCACGTTGACGTTCCTCGGTGCCGCCGCCGGCACGGTCGCGCTGCTCCCCTGGGCGGGCAGCCTGATCGGCGCTCTCCAGACGGCTCCGCTCGACTCGACGCTGTGGGTCGTGTACCTCGGCATCTTCCCGACGGCGATCGCCTTCACGACGTGGGCCTACGTCCTGCAGCGCAGCACCGCCGGACAGACCTCGGCCACGACGTATGTGGTGCCGGCGATCGCGATCCTCATGTCGTGGGCGATCCTCGGCGAGGTGCCGACTCCGCTCATGTTCGTCGGCGGCGCGCTGTGCCTGCTCGGCGTGCTCGTGACCCGGATGCGCTGGGGCCGTCGCTCCTGACGATCGCGACTCTCCCGTTCGCTGTGCACATGCGGCATCGAGAACTCAGCCAGGAAGCGGGCTGGGAATGCGGAACCGACCCCGGGTCGTCCTGTCGATGCACATTCGACTCTGCATCGCGCGGCGTGCGGACGCGGTCGCGGTATCGGTCCTGGGGCGCGCGGAACCCTGACCGATAAGGTGAGCGGCAGAGGTGACCATGATCACGACCTGGTGGCCCTATGCGCGACTCGCGGCAGCCGCTCTGTCGCTCGCAGCCGTCATCGCCCAGCTCTCTCTGACCGTGCGGGTGGCGCTCGAAGCCACGACGCCGTGGGGCTCGCACCTGCCGACGGTGGCGGCGAACTTCCTCAGCTTCTTCACGATCGAGTCGAACCTGCTCGCGTCGATCGTGATGATCATCGGCGCGATCTGGGCCTTGCGTCACCGCGGAGATGCCGAGCAGGAACCGCGCTGGCTCGCCGTGCTGCTGGTCTGCGTCAGCACCTACATGATCGTCACCGGGCTCGTGTACAACACACTGCTCCGCGGCATCGAGCTGCCGCAGGGCACCACCGTTCCATGGTCGAACGAGGTGCTGCACGTGGTGTTCCCGCTGTTCCTGCTGCTGGATGTGCTATTCGCGCCGCGGCGACGGGCCCTGCCCTGGAGCACGGTGTTCGTCGCCGCGATCTTCCCGCTCGTCTGGGCGGCCTACACGATGATCCGTGCGAACCTCATCACCGCCCCCTCGACCGGCAACGCCTGGTGGTATCCGTATCCGTTCCTCGACCCGCGGCTCGTCGGCGGGTACGTCGGTGTCGCGGGCTATGTGCTCGGCATCGCCGCGGCCATCATCGGCGTCGCCGCGCTCGTGGTGTGGGTGGGTCGCAGACGCGGCGCATCGGTCCTCGTCGGCGCCTGACGGCATCCGTCATCCGGAGCCGACCCGCGCACGTGCATGCTCGAATCACACATGCATGCTCGGACGGCGGTTCTGAGCATGCATCTGTGATCCAGAACTGCAGGTGCGCCGGATGCTGGGCCGGGGAGTGGGGATGGGTCCCCCTCCCCGGCAGGGATCACCGGGATCCGATGCGGTTACGCTGGTCGACGGGGGATCGTCGACGCGTCCCCGTGGGAACGAGGAGACACACCGATGAACGAGCCCTACTCGCCCGGCCCCTCTGCCGGTTCGACACCGCCGCCTCCGCCCGCGCCCCCGGGACACGCCGTACCGCCGGCTCCCCCTGCGGCCCGTGCCGAGGCACCCGCCGGCTCCGCCACGTCGACCGCGACCTCCGCATCCACGAACTCCGCTGCTCCCACCGACGCCGAGATGCGTCGCGCGGCCGAGGTGCTGAAGACCGTGTCCGACGCGTACTCGGCCAAGATGGTCGGCCAGGAGCGTCTGCGCATGAGCCTGCTGATCTCACTGATCGCGGGCGGCCACATCCTGCTCGAGAGCGTGCCCGGCCTCGCCAAGACCACCGCCGCGAGCACGCTCGCCGACACCGTGAAGGCGCAGTTCAAGCGCATCCAGTGCACCCCCGACCTGCTGCCCAGTGACATCACCGGCAACCAGATCTACGACGCGGCGACCGGTTCGTTCCGCACCGTGCTCGGCCCGGTGCACGCCAACTTCGTGCTGCTCGACGAGATCAACCGCTCGAGTGCCAAGACCCAGAGCGCCATGCTCGAGGCGATGCAGGAGCATCAGACCACGATCGGCGGCGAGGTGCACCATCTGCCCAAGCCGTTCCTCGTGATCGCGACGCAGAATCCGATCGAGCAGGAGGGCACGTACGAGCTGCCCGAGGCGCAGATGGACCGCTTCCTCCTCAAGGAGATCGTCGAGTACCCGAGCCCGGCCGAGGAGTTCGAGATCCTCGGGCGCATCGACTCGGGCGTGCTCGACCCCGACCGCCACGTCTCGAGCGCCATCACGCTCGACGACGTGCATCTGCTGCAGGACGTCGCGAGCCGGGTGTACGTCGACCCGGCCATCCGCAACTACATCGTGTCGATCGCCTATGTCACCCGGAATCCCGCGCCCTACATCGGTGAGGAGCGCGCCCGCTACATCAAGTACGGCGCGAGCCCCCGTGCGAGCATCGCGTTCCTGCAGGCGTCGCGCGCGCTGGCGCTGCTGAACGGCCGCGCGCACGTGCTCCCGGAGGACATCCGGTCGCTGCGCCATCTCGTGCTGCGGCACCGCGTGCTGCTGACGTTCGAGGCCGATGCCGAGGGCATCCGCAGCGAGGAGATCATCGACCAGATCTTCGCCTCCGTCCCCACTCCGTGAGCCCCGGATGCCCAGCCTGATCGCCCGGGTGAAGAGCAAGCTCTTCATCCACTCGTCGCGCAAGTCGCTGCATGCGCTCGACGGCGCCTACGCGTCGCTGCTGCACGGTCGCAGCCTCGACTTCGAGGACCTGCGCAAATACGAGTACGGCGATCAGGTGCGCGACATCGATTGGCGGGCCACGGCCAGACTGGGCACTCCGCTGGTCAAGAGGCACCGCGCGATGCGCATGCACACGATCCTCTTCGTCGTCGACACGGGGCGTTCGATGTCGGCGCTGGCCCGGGACGAGAAGCCGAAGAAGGATCTGGCGATCCTCGCGACCGGCATGCTCGGCGTGCTCGCGCTGCGTCACGGCGACGACTTCTCGCTCGTGCACGGCGACGCGGCCGGAGTTCGCCGACGCGCCCCGGGCCGCAGCGAGGGCGCGCTCGAGCACGCGCTGCGCACGATCGACGGAGCGATCTCGGGAAGCACGGCGCCCAGCGACCGCGATGCCCTGCTGTCGTACGTCACGCGCACGATCTCGCGACGCATGATCGTCGTCGTCGTGACCGACGAAGCGGCGATCACGACGGAGACCGAGCGGATGCTGCGCCGGCTGCGCGTGCAGCACGACGTGCTGTGGCTCACACTGCGCGACGCGGATCCGGTGCTCGACCACACGACGAAGACGGTCCGCGCCGACGTCGACAGTCTCTGGGAGGTGCCGGACTTCGCGCAGGGCGACCTCGACATCGTGGGAGAGCTCATGGCGCAGACGCAGGCTGATGCCGCGCGCCTGGCCGATCTGCTCACCCGCATGGAGATCAGCCACGGGGTGCTCTCCGGCCAGGACGATGCGATCTCGCAGCTGCGGCAGCTGCTGAACCGGAGGTCGCATGCCCGGCTCTGACGAGCTCTATCCCCCCGGCCAGTACGGCTGGGGCTGGATCCTCCTGGCGATCGGCGTACTGGTGCTCCTGATCGCGGCCGCCTGGGTCGTGACCCTGCTGACTCGCCCGCGGCGCGACCTCACGCTCACCGCCGACCAGGCGCAGCCGATGCTGCAGACGACCGATGTGCTCTCGCAGCTGCGCGTGGAGTATCTGCAGAGCATCCAGCGCATCGAAGACGACTACCGCGCGCGGACGCTCTCGGCACGCAACGCCAATCTCGAGCTGAGCCGCGTCGTGCGTGCATTCGTCAACGAGTACAGCGGTCTCGAAGCACCGGTGCTCGCACTCGACGACCTGGTCGCGCGCGGCGTGCATCCGGCCCTCATCGATGCGATGCAGCGGCATTACTACCCGAGCATCTTCCGGCAGGGACCGGCGATCGATCCGCTCGCCGGAGCAGAGGCGGCCAGAACGGTGGTGCGCTCATGGCACTAGCGAACGGGTGGATGCTGCTCGTCGCCGCCGGCATCGTGATCGCCGCGGTGGCGATCGGGCTGCTGCTCGGTCTGCGGCGCACCGGCCGATCCGACCCCCACGAGCGGGCGCGCATCGCACGTGCCGAGCGGGTGCGCGCGCTCCCCGCGTTCCGCACGGCGCTGCACCGCCGCATCGTCGCACTCTGCGGCATCCTGCTCCTCGGCGTCCTCGCGATCGTCTCGGCCGGCGTGGTCGCGGCCCGACCGATGTCGTCGCAGACGATCCAGCCCGTCAACACGAGCCGTGACATCATGCTGTGCCTCGACGTCTCGGGGTCGATGACCGAGGTCGACGTCGAGGTGCTCACCGTGTTCGAGGAGCTTCTGAAGGAGTTCGAAGGCGAGCGCATCGGACTCACGATCTTCAACAGCTCGCCCGTGCAGATCTTCCCCCTCACGGACGACTACCCGTTCATCCGCGAGCACCTGCAGAGCATCCGAGAGAGCTTCGATTTCGTCGAGCAGACTCCCGAGCACTGGGTGGGCACGATGAACGGGAACGGTGCCTCGCTCATCGGCGACGGCCTCGCGGCCTGTGCGCTCGCATTCGACCACCCCGACGACGAGCGTTCTCGGTCGATCATCTTCGCGACCGACAACGAGATCAACGGCGCGTCGATCGTGACCCTGCAGGAGGCCGCGGCCTATGCGAAGTCGGTCGGCGTGCGCGTCTTCAGCCTGAACCCCGTGCAGGGCAAGGATGCCGAGGTCAGTGCCGAGCTCGCGGAAGCGGCCGAGACCACCGGCGGCACCGCGTACGGGCTGCGCGACACCACCACTGTGGAAGACATCGTCGCTCAGGTGCAGGAGCAGGAGGCCACGGCCCTCCAGGGCCAGGCTCAGGTCGTGTGGAGCGACAGCCCCGATCTCTGGATCGTCGTGCTCATGATCTCGACCCTGGCCTTCGTCGTGGTGCTGTGGAGGGTGAGACTGTGATCTTCCAGCCCGTGCTCAACATCTTCCTCCTGGTGCTGCTGTTCGCCCCGGTGGCCGCGTTGGCAGTGCTCGCGCTGGTCAAGGCTCCGACCACCGGCTCCGGCACGAGATCCGGGGTCCGAGCGCTCTGGGCCCTGCGGCTCGTGATGCTGCTCGCGTGCTTCGTGATGCTGCTCCGGCCCGGCATCCCCGGTGGCACGACGCAGACCCTGGCCACCGACACCGACATCGTGCTCGTGGTCGACACCACCGCGAGCATCGTCGCCGAGGACTGGGCCGAGGGCGAGCCGCGGCTCGACGGTGTGCGCGCAGACGTGCAGAAGATCGTCGACGAGTATCCGGGGGCGCGCTTCGCGCTGATCACCTTCGACGCGTCCGCCGACGTCCGGATGCCGCTCACGACCGACACGACCTCTCTGGTTTCGTCTCTCGAGGTGCTGCGCCCCGAGGTCACGAGCCGCTCACGCGGCAGCTCGGTCGGGATCGCCGCCGAACAGCTGCAGGAGACGCTGTCGAGTGCCGCCGCGAACTCGGAGGATCGTTCGCGCATGGTGTTCTACTTCGGCGACGGCGAGCAGACGGCGCTGTCTCCCCCCGAATCGTTCGAGGACAGTGCGCCGTTCACAGACGCCGGCGCGGTGTTCGGCTACGGCACCGCCGAGGGCGGTCCGATGAAGCTGACCACGGGATCGCTCGATCCGGCGGAGGGCGAGGGCTACATCGAGTACCAGGGATCGAACGCGCTGTCGGTCATCGACGAGGCGAACCTGCAGACGATCGCGGATGAGCTCGGAGTCGAGTACCAGCACCGCACCGCCGACTCCGAGCCGGTGCTGCCCGAGGCCCCGGCGACGACCGTGGGGTACTCCGACTCGGGAGAGGTCGGTAACGTGACCGAGCTCTACTGGATCGCCGCCCTCGTCATGGCCGCTCTGCTGGGCGTCGAGCTCGCGCGGGCGACCATGCTCGTGGCTCGCCTGCGCCGCCTGCGTTCCGCCTCTCGCACGACGACCGATGGAGATGTCTCATGACGACTCCGCTCCTCCCTCCCGGCGCCCCGACACCGCCGGAGGAACCCATCAGCGCCGCCGAGAAGACCGCCGCTCCGCAGACACCCGCCGAGCTCCGGGCGACCGCCGCGGCGGCCCTGCTCGCGTCGAATCGACGACGACGCCGCATCCGGCTGTGGGTCGGCCTCTGCACCCTGCCCCTCACGCTCGCCGCGCTGCTGTTCGTCGGCAAGCTGCTCAGCATGTACGCCTTCGCGCATCAGTCGATCAGCTCCTATGTGGCCGACGACTACGCCGGAGCGGAGTCCGCGGCGCGCGGGCAGGAGTTCCTCAACTGGTTCGAGCCCTACAAGGCCCCGTTCAATGTGGCCACGGCTCTCGCCGGGGCCGAGAAGCTGCCGGAGTCGCGTGCGAAGTTCGAGGAGTCGCTGGAACTCGCGACCGGCCTCGAGGTGTGCAGCGTGCGCATCAACCTCGCGATCGTGATCGAGAGGATGGGCGACGCGGCCCGCGCCGACGGAGACGGCGCGGGCGCCGCCGAGCTCTATGGCGAGGCGCTGACCGTGACGGCCGAGATGCCCGAGGAGTGCAACAGCGACGAGGCGCAGGAGCAGTCGTCCGACCCGGACCGCGACATGCAGCAGAGCCGCGAAGACCTCGAGGACCGCCTGAAGCAGAAGCAGCAGGAAGAGGAGCAGACTCCGCCGGAGGAGCCGCAGCAGGAAGAGCCGGAGCAGCAGGAGCAGCCGTCGGACGAGAAGATCGAGGACCTCCAGAAGCAGCTCGAGCAGGGCACTCAGGAGCGCGACCAGCGTGACGGCGACGATGACGGCGGCTCGGGAACGGACAAGCCATGGTGAGTGATCACGAGAGGCAGCGCGCGCGGTACGTCGCCGGCAGCGAGGGAGCCCCGCCCGTCCCGCCACCCGGCGGCTATCACAACGCCCGCCGTGCATCCGGTCCCGTGCTGCCGTCGCCCGCGGTGCCCGGGCTCACGGCCACCGCCACGGCAGAGCCGTCCCCGAAGACCGCGAGCCCCCTCGGATGGATCGCGCTCGTCATCGGCATCCTGTTCGCCGTCATCCTGCTGATCGTCCTCGCCGCGGGCGGCACCGACGCGCTCTACGGCGTCACGATGCTCACCCTGCAGTTGATCGTCGTCGCCGTCATCGTCGGTGCCCTGTTCTCGCCCCGCGCACGGAAGTTCGCGGCGATCGCCCTCGCGCTCACGGTCGTCGTCAACGTCGCGACCGTCGGAGGCGTCGGCGCCGTGCGCACCTCGGCGACCGGCAGCTACGACGGGGTGAAGAGCGACGAGCAGAAGCACGAGGAGGCATACCCCGGCATCAAGGACCAGAACCCCCGGGATGCCCTCGACCAGCAGTCGCTGGAAGAGGTGCGCGCCGCGGCCGACGCGCTGTTCGCCGACGTCCGCCGACGCGTCACCGACGAGTTCGGCTACGAATGGGTGCAGGTCGGCGAGGAGGATCTGCGCCCCGAGCGCAACGGCTACGGCGGAGAGTCGATGCTCATCGAGTACACGTCGATCGGCTGGGCGACCACCGAGCCCATCCACGACTACGACGTGAAGCTGCAGGTGATGGACCTGATCGACGACGTGATCGCGGAGCACGGCCTGTCGTACCTCTACTCGTTCAACGACGAGTACTCGGGCATCGAGCCCGCCATGAAGCAGAAGCTCTACGGCAGCGACGACCCGCGCCTGCAGCACACCTGGGAGTACTACGCCGAGAACTACCCCGAGCCGATGCGTTTCTACGCCAACATCTTCGACCTCGCGAACGATGCGACCGGGGACTTCCGCACGGCGCGGGAGGCGCAGAGCGCGCGCACCGGTGAACCGTTGGAGGGTCTGCAGATGGTCGTCATCGCGAGCGCTCTGCTCAGCGAGGCCGACCGCGCCGAGTTCGAGCAGAGGCTGCGGGAGTACCCCGGATTCTGAGTGCGGGAGCAGTCCGGCACCCTCCGCGCACATCAGGATCGCCCCTAGCGATATTCCGCTACCTCAGTAGACTCGTGGGCATGAGTCCCGTGAAGTCATACGACCCGGGGCGCATACGGGGGGTAGCGGCTGCGGTGGGAGAGGCCAACCGCAGCATCGCTGAAGCCTTGGATGCGCTCGATGCAGAAGTGTCCACACTCCGAGCGGCGTGGAGCGGCGAAGCCTCCGACGCCTACGACGCGGCCCAGGCCCAGTGGTCGGCTCGTCTCACCGAGATGAACCGCATCCTGGCACTCGCCTCGGGCGCCGCCGCGAACAGCGCCGAGCGATACGCGCGCGGGCGATCGAAGATCGAGGCGAGGTGGGCATGACCGGCGCCGAGCAGCCCTCGCTCCTCGAACGGATGCAGCTGCTGCAGGCGCAGAGCGCCGCCCTGCAGGACCAGCTGCGCCAGACGCAGAAAGACGTGGAGCGCGAGCTCGCGCAGTACGTCCCGCCGAACCCGGTGAATGTGACGGTGTCGCTGAGCGACACCGGATTCCCGGCGGGCCTGGAGGTCGTGGGGCCGGAGCAGGACCGCACCGCAGCGATCTACGCGTCAGCCATCACCACGGCGTTCCAGCTCTCACAGGCGACCGGACCCGCTCTGCCGATCGAGGCCTCGACCGCGATCATCGATGCGATCACCTCGGGGCAGGAGCTTCCCGCCACGACGATCTCCGACGACTTCGGGCAGTTCTCGGTGACGGCATCCTTCGGCTCCGTGCGCGGGGTCGAACTGAAGGACCAGTGGGTGCAGTCCTGCACCGACCAGCTGATCGCGGAGGAGATCCTCCGCGTCGCCCAGCACGCAGCGAAGGCGTCGGACGCCTTCCACCGATTCGAGTAGGGGGAACCATGGCCGATTACGACGAGGAAGCGCTGCGCGACGATGCGAATGGCTCGTGGCAGCCGTGGAGTCAGCAGCTGCAGAAATGGGGCGAGACGATCGACGCCATCTCCCTGGACAGGCAGGCGTTCTCCATCGCCCCGGGATCCGATGAGCTGTTCGGCGCATTCACGACCGCACTGAACTCGGTGCGCACCTACGTGGGCGAGGGCGAAGAGGTCTTCGAGGGCATCGCACGAGCCCTGCTCGACTCCGCCATCGAGTACATGGAGATGGAAGGCTACGCGGCCGATGAGATCGCCCGCGTCGAACGGGAGATGGCAGCACTGTGAGCAGCTACGTCGACGTCCTGCGCGAACAGATCGTCTCCCAGCTCGATCAGGCGGAAGACCGCGTGAACGATGCCATCCGGGTCGCACCGGGTCTCATCCGCGCCGCGGTCGAGGCCGCCGCAGACCACTACCTCGGCACCGTCGCCGTGCTGATCCCCGACGCGGCGATCGACTGGCTCTCCGAGCAGATCACCTCGGCCGCCCTGGCCGCGCTGCAGGACTGCCTGGTGCGCATCGCGGTCCTGCGCGAGGCCGCCGCATACCTCGGCAGTCCCGACGACCTCCGGGCCGTGGCCGAGAAGCTCGGCGAGATCGGCGGCTACGCGTCTGCGATGGACATCAACAAGGATGCTCTCGACGGTCTGATGTCGTGGGACGACGGTGAGCCGACCCGGCGCTACGAGGTCGCGGTCGAGAACCAGATCGACGACCTGGCCAAGGTCGCAACGGCGATGAGCTCGATCAAGGACGTGCTCCGCACGCACGCCGACGACATCGAGAACTACTACCTGCAGCTTCTCGCCCTGGTCGTGGGAGCCGTCGCCGCGATCCTCGGCGTGGTCGCAGCGATCCTCAGCCTCATCGCGGGTGCGCTCACCTTCACGACCGGAGCCGGACCGGTGATCGGCATCATCGCGGCGGCTCTGTCGCTCGTGACGGCCATGATCGGGGTCGTGGTGTCGGGCATCGCCGCCGTGCAGCTGTTCGTGACCTCGACGCAGGGTGCGGCGAACAAGCTCGACGCCCTGCAGATCGATGCGCTCGAGTGGAGGAAGCCGTCCTTTGCGCAGATCGAGTAGAGCCGGTGTGCTGCTGGCATCCGGGATTCTCGCGCTGGTGCCGCTCGTGCTGACGGGATGCGCCGGCGGGTCCGGCAGGCCGGAGCCGACCGCGGTCGTCTCCGAGTACCTCGAGGCGATCGCATCGGGCGACGCCGCCACGGCGACCGAGCTCGACGCGGCTGCGGTCGCGGCGCAGCACGCGGGGTCGACGACCGAGGAGGTCGGCGACTTCGAGACGCTCCGCACGGATGCGGTGCTGCAGGGCGCCGAGGGGCGCATCGAGAGCGTGTCGGTGGAGACGCGCGCGGCGCCCGTCGGTGGAGACGACGATGTGCGTCGCGTGCTCTTCACGTACGAACTCGACGGCGAGGAGACCAGTTCGTCGTTGCAGGTGAAGTGGGACGAGTCGTCGTCGGCATGGGAGCTCACCCAGTCGCTCACGCTCTCGATGTCGATCGAGGCCGTGCAGAGCAAGGTCTCCCTCGAGCCCGCGCCCTTCCGCATCGGCGGCGTCGACGAGATCCTGGCGACGGATGCGCAGGACGCACCTCTGCTGTATCTCGTCTACCCGGGGGTGTACCGCATCACCTCGGAGATCCCGAGGGAGCTGCTGCTCCCGGGCACCGACACCGCGCAGACGGTGGTCGCCGCGATGCCGGGAGACGTCTTCGTGCAGTTCGACGTCAGCGCACTTCCTTCGAAGTGATCCTCGGCTCGTCGACTCGGCTGACGATCGGCGTCACGCGAGCGACAGCCCTGCGGCGAGCGCGAAACCCAGCACGGTCGCGAGCCCTGTGACGGTCTTCGCCTTCTGCTGAGCATCGGGCACCATCGAGTCGACGAGCATCACGAGCAGAGCTCCCGCGGCGAACCCGCTCGCCGCCGATCGGAACGCGTCTCCGGTGACACTCGCGAGTGCGAAGCCCGCGACCGTCGCGACGGCGCAGATCACCGCGATGCCCGCCCAGATCAGCATCACCCGCGCTTTCGTCATCCCGCCTTCGAGCAGGTCGGCGGCGGAGCCGATCGACTCGGGCAGGTTCGAGACGACGATCGCCACGACGAGGGCGATGCTCACGGGTTCTCCGGATGCGAGCCCGATGCCGAGCACGAGCTGCTCCGGGATGCCGTCGAGCAGAGCACCGAGGGCGAGGGGTGCACCGGCGCTACGGTCCTTCGACTTCGCGGCGCGTGCGTCGAGCATGCGGTCTGCGGTGAAGTACGCCAGTGCTCCTGCGACCACGCCGGTGATGAGCGGGATCGGCCCCGCGATGTTCAGGCCCTCCTGCCACAGCTCGAACGCGATGGAGGCCATGAGGGCACCGGCGCCGAAACCCAGCACGATCCCGAGCCAGCGAGGCGGCCAGGTGCGCAGCAGCGCGAGCACCGCCCCGACGAACAGGGGCGACGCGGCGACGAGACCCCAGAGGATCGCCTGTGACATGTGCCGCCTCCTTCAGGGACACTATGCCACTGCGAGCGCCGTCCCGTCGGCATCGCCGACCCGCCGTTCGGGCTTGGCCCGTGGGGCGCTGGGCCTATGGGGCGCTGGGCCTGTGGGGCGCTGAGATCCGGACGACCGCGCCAGATCCGCACGCGCACGCACCCCGCATCCGCTCCTCGCGCCGTTCACCGGATCTCGCGCGGGCCGCATCCGCATCCGCTGCCGAGATCCGGTTGACCGCGCCAGATCCGCACGCGCACGCACCCCGCATCCGCTTCTCGCGCCGTTCACCGGATCTCGCGCGG
>NZ_CAUQVQ010000018.1:0-43625 GCF_963521645.1 uncultured Microbacterium sp.
CGCCCCCCACTTCTGTGTCACGCGACGGGTCAGCGGCAGCCGTACGCAGCGTCGATGTAGGACTGCGGCGGGTAGCCGTAGGCCCAGACGCCGTTGGCATCGTCGGTGAAGCCCATGCTGATCGCCCACGCCGTCGCCCACTTCTCGATGCTGTCCTGCGTCGACGAGTCGTACATGTCCTCGCACTTCACGCTGATCGCGTGGCCGACCTCGTGCGCGATCAGGGCCTTGCTGCGTTCGGCCGGCCACTGCTCGGCGACGGAGTTCGACAGCTCTATCGACGCTCGGTCGGGATCGTCCCACCACCAGCGCGTGAGGCCGCCCATGCTTCCGTTGTACCCGGCGTTGTTGACGATCGGGTTCCAGTCGAACTCCAACAGCACGCCGGGAGCCAACGACCGCGCGAACGCCTCGATCTCGAGGCGTGCGCCCTGCAACGGGCCGGCCTTCTCGGCCAGCTCTGCCTGTTCCGTCGCCACGACCTGGGCAGCAGCATCCTGCATCGCCACCAGCACCTCGACCGCCGACCCATCGAGGATCGTCATGTCGGACGCTCGCGATGCCGCGTCTCGCAGGGCGATCACGGCGTCGTTCTTGGCCGAGAGATGCGCCGACTCGAATGCGGGCGCTACCGCGGACGCTGAACGGAGCAGAGCTACACCTGCGTCGGTCACTTCGGTTTCGGCGGTGGTCATCGGAGGAGTCGCGGCGTCGAGGTGGGCGGCCAGGTGATCGAGATCGCGTGCATCGGCGGCGAGTTGGTCGGATGCTGCGAGCAGTTCCCAGAGCACCGAAGGCTTGGACGCCGCCGGTGGCGGAGAAACGGCCAGCAGACGCTCGGCGGGGCCTGCGGCCTCATCGGCATTCATCGTCGCCGCGGCGAGAGCGTCCCTCGCATCGGGAGCGGTGAAAACGCCGGAATCCGCACTCTTCAGCAGCTCGGCGGCATCGACGGTGGAGCGGAGCGACTCCAGCTCCTGCTGGACCGTCGCCGCGCTGATCCGTGCTGCGGACGCCGCTGCATCGAATTCATCGCGCGCCCCGTCGTAGCCGACGTTGGCCACGACATGGAGCACGCCGACCGCTGCGGCCGCGACGAGAACCGTGACGGTAGTCACTGCGATACCTCGATGACTCCTGCGACGCTTCGGTGCTGCGTCGACGGCGCTCGAGAAGCGCGGTGGGACGGTGTGGCCTCCGGCGGCGGAGGTGGCCACGTCGACAGGTGCAGTCATGCGGTGGGAACCTCCGTGGGAAACCTGCGTACCCAGACTCTAGTCCCTGCGGATCAGCGGGGACGCAGTCTGCGTGTTCGGGGCGCGCTGCCCTACGACTGCTGAACCGACGGTGCTTTATATTGCCCGCACTGTCTGCGCGGGACTACTGTCCAATCAAAGTCGGTCGATGCCTGAGGAATATCCAATGAGGGTCTATCGAAACGCAGCAAGGACCTTTGCGCTGATTCGGTTGACCACGAGTATGGTCCTAGTCGGATGGTGGTTAATCCTTCGTGGAAGGGGATCAATCTGGCCGCCTGCTTCGCAGATGATGCGAACATGGATTACTGCACCCCGCAAGGCTATCCGAGCGGGTGGGGAAACCAGTTCGGCGCAGCCATGAACTATCTCGGATCATCCGTGGGATCGCACTCTGTACAAAGCCCCTTGGTGGATGGGGAACGGGTGTGTGCGACCAAGGATCGCTCGTTGCGAAATCCTCGCTGGGCACGGGAGGCGAGTTTCGGAAAACTATGTGTCACGAGATTGGACACTTTACCGGGCTGTATCATTACGATGCGCCGGGTGCAATTGCCGCCAGCTGTCTGGTCAGCGGATCGTCGACGGTTTCGATCTACTCGACTACTGAAAGAGGGTTGATCAATGGTCGGTATTAAGGCCAAGCACTTCGGTGTCGCCGCAACTATTGCCCTTAGCTTAGGAGCCGGAGTCGGCATCACAGGCTGTTCGATTGAGCGCAGTACCATAACGCCGCTTGAAACGCAGTCGGATAGTGGAGCCAGTACGGGTGAGAGTGCTCCGTCCGGCGTGATTCCCGGATTCGCGGGTGCGGATGCCGACCGGGTCGAGACCACCGACGAACTCGTCGCGGTGTCCGAGATCGGTTTCCTCGGCGTCGTCGAATCGTTCTCGCAAGGAGTGATGGCTGTCGACGGTCAGTCGTTCGACTTTCGGCCCGTCGTAGCGCGTGTCACGTCAGTAGACGTCTTCCATGGTGCAGTGCCAACGGGGGATGAGGGCACTGTGTACCTCGCGCTTCCCGGGACTGCGACACCGGACGACTACGCGCGAAGCATCCCGGTGGGAACCCGGCTCATCGCGTACGCGAACAGTCTGCCGATCGGCTCCGATCTCACACTGAAGAGCGGTGTGCCGGACGGCGCGCCCCTGTTCAACATCGTCCATCCAGCGGGCTTCGCGCTCGAGACAGAGCAGTCGGGCCGCACGATCGCGACGTTCCCACTCGACGGCGCGGCGGTCATCGAGATGTCGCTCGAGCAGCTGCTGCCGGGCAACGACGCGCCGCGGCTGGAGCAGACGTACGAGGAGCTGTACCCGACGCCGGCGCCGTGAGAAGAGGTTCCTGACTCCGGCAACGAAAAAGGCCCCCGCATCGCGGGGGCCTTTTCTGGAGTGGAGGGGCTGACGAGAATCGAACTCGCATCATCTGTTTGGAAGACAGAGGCTTTACCACTAAGCTACAGCCCCACTGCGGCGCTGCTCCGTGAGGAACTGTGCCGACTCATCGATCATAGCGGACTCTCGGACGTGCTCATGTCCGTTAGACTCGGTGGGGCTGAATCTGCGTGCGGATTCCCCGGGGCGTAGCTCAGTTTGGTAGAGCGCCCGCTTTGGGAGCGGGAGGTCGCAGGTTCAACTCCTGTCGCCCCGACACGGCTCGAACGGCCTGACAGCCGCGATTCAGCGCGGAAACCACAAGGAGAACACACCAGCATGGCGAACAGCACCGTCGAGAAGCTCACCCCGACCCGGGTCAAGCTCAGCATCACGGTCACCCCTGACGACCTCAAGCCCAGCATCGCGCACGCCTATGAGCACATCGCTCAGGACGTCCAGATCCCCGGCTTCCGCAAGGGCAAGGTCCCTGCCCCGATCATCGATCAGCGCATCGGACGCGGCGCGGTCATCGAGCACGCGGTCAACGAAGGCCTCGACAAGTTCTTCCGCGAGGCGTCGGCCGAGCACAAGCTGCGCATCGTCGGCCGGCCTGCCGCCGAGATCACGCAGTGGCCGAACGAGAAGGACTTCTCCGGCGACCTGCTCGTCGACATCGAGGTGGACGTCCGCCCCGAGATCGAGATCCCCGCATACGACGGAATCACTCTGACGGTCGACGCCGTCGAGGCCGACGACGCCGCACTCGACGAAGAGATCGAGAAGCTCCGCGCCCGCTTCGGCACGCTGGTCCCCGTCGACCGTCCGGCCGCCAAGGGCGACTTCGTCGAGCTCGACCTCGTCGCCACGATCGACGGCGCTGAGATCGACCGTGCCGAGGGCGTCTCGTACGAGGTCGGCTCAGGCGAGCTGCTCGAGGGCATCGACGATGCGATCGAGTCGCTCACCGCGGGCGAGGACACCACGTTCCGCTCCGCGCTCGTGGGCGGCGACCACGCCGGCTCCGAGGCCGAGGTCTCGGTGAGCGTCAAGGCCGTCAAGGAGCGCGAGCTTCCCGAGGCCGACGACGACTTCGCCCAGATCGCGAGCGAGTTCGACACGATCGCCGAGCTCCGTGAGAGTCTCGCCGAGCGGGTCGCTCAGCAGGGCGTCTTCACGCAGGGCTCCGCCGCGCGCGACAAGCTCGTCGAGACGCTGCTCGAGCAGATCGAGATCCCCGTCCCGCCGCAGCTCATCGAAGACGAGGTGCACAACCACCTCGAGGGGGAGAACCGCCTCGAGGACGACGTGCACCGCGCCGAGGTGACCGAGGCCAGCGAGAAGCAGTTCCGCACGCAGGTCCTCCTCGACACGATCGCCGAGCAGGCCGACGTGCAGGTCTCGCAGGAGGAGCTCTCGCAGTACCTCATCCAGTCCGCGTCGCAGTACGGCATGGCGCCCCAGGAGTTCGTCGAGGCGCTGCAGTCCTCGAACCAGCTCCCCGCGCTCGTCGGCGAGGTCGCGCGCAACAAGGCGCTCGCGATCGCGCTCGGCAAGGTCAAGGTCGTCGACACCAACGGCAAGACCGTGGACCTGTCGGACTTCGTCGTCACGGATGACGAGGCCGAGGCAGCCGACACCGCCGAGACCGCGGCGGACGAGAAGCCCGCCAAGAAGGCTCCGGCCAAGAAGGCAGCGGCCAAGAAGGCTGATGACGCCGACGCCGCCGAGAAGCCCGCTGCGAAGAAGCCTGCTGCGAAGAAGGCTCCGGCGAAGAAGGCCGATGACGCCGACGCCGCCGAGAAGCCGGCCGCGAAGAAGCCCGCTGCCAAGAAGGCTCCGGCCAAGAAGGCAGCCGACAAGGCCGAGTGATCGAACACGATCTGTGGAAAGGGGTGGATGCTGCGGCATCCGCCCCTTTCTCGTGAACTGGCAGAGCGAGGAACGAGGACATGACGAAGACCTGGGACGAGCGGATCGACGAAGTGTGGGCAGACGCATCGGGCGAGGAGGTCGGAGAATCCACGATCGCCCGCATCGACGCCCTCGCTGCCGAACGCGGAGCGGATGACGCGCGCGCCGAGTTCGAGCGAGCCGGGGCACGGGATTCTGCGGGGCTGCCCGCGGAAGCAGTCGCGCTCTACCGGCGAGCACTGTCGCTCGGCCTCGACGACGAGCATCGTCCGCAGTGCGTGATCCAACTCGCGAGTTCGCTTCGCAATCTCGGCGAGTACGACGAGGCGCTCGCCGTCATCCGCGCCGAGGAGGAGCTCTCGCACGACGGCCCCTACCGTGACGCGGTGGCGACCGTCCATGCGCTGATCCTCGCGAGCGCGGGCAGGCCCGGCCACGCACTGTCCGTCGCTCTGCTCGCACTCGTGCCGCATCTCCCTCGCTACCACCGTTCCATGACTGCGTACGCGCACGAGATCGCGGAGATCGACGACTGATATGCCGACGGCGAACACGGCCTGAGCGCTGCGTTGACGCCGGTAGATTCGAATCACTGAAACACGGAATCAGGAGCTGACATGGCTGCAGAACCCCTCCTCGCTACGAGCGTCTTCGACCGACTGTTGAAGGACCGCATCATCTGGCTGGGATCGGAGGTGCGCGACGACAATGCGAACGAGATCTGCGCGAAGATCCTCCTTCTCGCCGCAGAGGACTCCGAGAAGGACATCTACCTCTACATCAACTCGCCCGGCGGATCGATCACCGCGGGAATGGCGATCTACGACACGATGCAGTTCGTCCCGAACGACATCGTCACCGTGGGAATCGGCATGGCCGCGTCGATGGGTCAGCTGCTGCTGACCGCCGGCACGAAGGGCAAGCGGTACATCACGCCCAACGCGCGCGTGCTGCTCCACCAGCCTCACGGCGGCTTCGGCGGAACGTCGAGCGACATCCAGACGCAGGCGCAGCTCATCACGTCGATGAAGAATCGCCTCGCCGAGATCACCGCTGCGCAGACCGGCAAGTCTGTCGAGCAGATCAACGCCGACGGTGACCGCGACCGCTGGTTCACCGCTGACGAGGCCCTCGAGTACGGCTTCGTCGATCACATCCGCGACTCGGCCACCGACGTCATCGGTGGCGGCGGAACCGACCAGGACATCAAGTAACGGAAAGCGAAAGGACTCTCATGTACGCACCCACCTTCCGCTCTGCCGGCGATCTGCCCTCCAGCCGATACGTGCTTCCTCAGTTCGAGGAGCGCACGGCATACGGTTTCAAGCGCCAGGACCCCTACAACAAGCTGTTCGAAGATCGCGTGATCTTCCTCGGCGTCCAGGTCGACGACGCGTCGGCCGACGACGTGATGGCCCAGCTCCTCGTGCTCGAGAGCCAGGATTCCGAGCGCGACATCACGATGTACATCAACTCGCCCGGTGGTTCGTTCACCGCGATGACGGCGATCTACGACACGATGCAGTACGTCGCGCCGCAGATCCAGACGGTGGTGCTCGGACAGGCTGCGTCGGCCGCCTCGGTGCTGCTGGCCGGAGGTCACCCCGGCAAGCGTCTCGCTCTGCCCAACGCCCGCGTGCTCATGCACCAGCCGGCGATGGGCGAGGCGGGTCACGGTCAGGCATCCGACATCGAGATCCAGGCCGCGGAGATCCTCCGCATGCGCACCTGGCTCGAGGAGACGATGGCACGCCACACCGGCAAGTCCGTCGAGCAGGTCAACCGCGACATCGACCGCGACAAGATCCTGTCGGCCGCAGAGGCCCTGGAGTACGGCATCGTCGACCAGGTGCTCACCTCGCGCAAGCGCGCTTAAGCATCCCCCTCAGAGAGGACGTCGCCCTGCGGGGCGACGTCCTCTCTGCATTCCCGGCAGATGTGCGGATCGCTCGGCACCATTGCTCATATGAGCGCACGGGTGCGCGAAAGGCGGAATCGGCGTATCCTCGAGCATGAGGAGGATTCTGTGGACGATGAGCTGACGATGGTCCGCGTCGCCGAGTTGTACTACGACGAGGGGAAGACGCAGGACGAGATCGGCGCACTCCTGGGACTCTCGCGCTGGAAGGTGGGACGACTGCTGATCCAGGCGCGCGAGCGGGGCATCGTCCGTATCGAGATCATCCATCCGCGCGCTCGTCGACTCGGTCTCGAACGCCAACTCGTGGATCGGCACGGGCTCACCGCCGCGGTGGTCGTGCCTGCACCCGAGGGCGACGACGGCACCCTCGAGCGCGTCGCGCAGGCTGCCGCCGACCACCTCACCGCCATGCGCCCCGTGCCGCGGACTCTCGGTGTCAGCTGGGGTCGTACTCTGCGTGCGGTGGCGGAGGCCCTGCCCGACGGGTGGGCGACAGGCGTCACGGTCGTGCAGCTCAACGGGGGAGTGAGCCTGAATCGGCGGTCGGGCGGGGCTGCCGGACTCGCCGTGACGATCGCGCAGCGGGCCTCGGGTCAGGTGTCGCTCCTGCCGAGTCCCGCGATCCTCGAACGCGTCGAGACCAAACAGGCGATCGAGGCCGACCGCACCGTCGCGGCCGTGCTCGAAGAGGCCGCCGAGGCCCAGGCCTTCCTCTTCACCGCCGGACCGTGCGACGCGAGTTCCGCGCACGTCGAGAACGGCTACCTGTCGGCGTCCGATGTGGAGGAGCTCGCTCGCCGTGGCGCCGTCGGCGACGTCCTCGGACGCTACATCGACGCCGACGGCAACATCGTCGACCCGCAACTCGACGCGCGGACGGTCGGAGTGGATCTCGGACGCCTCCGAGCAGCGAGCCGAGCCGTCTTCGTGACAGCGGGCGAGGCGAAGCATGACATCGCGCGCACGGTCGTGACCAGCGGCCTGTGCAGCGTCCTGGTGACAGATGAGAACACAGCACGAGCATTGTTGGAGGAACGATGACGACCCAAGAACTCAGCCGCAGAACGGCGGTGGACGTTCTCGGCGGTGAGCCGGATGACGCCACGCTCCGCCGCTTCCTGCACGGACTCCCCGGCGTCGACGCCGTGGGACTCGAGCAGCGTGCCGCCGCACTCGGCACGCGCTCGATCAAGACGACTTCGAAGGCTTGGGCCCTCGACACGATCATCAGACTGATCGACCTCACGACGCTGGAAGGCTCGGACACACCCGGCAAGGTGCGGTCGCTCGTCGCCAAGGCGAAGAACCCGGATGCCGCGGACCCGTCGACCCCGAGGGTCGCCGCTGTCTGCGTCTACGGCGACATGGTCGGCGATGCGGTGGAAGCCCTCGGTGCGCTGCACGGAGACCCCGACGACGGTCTGATCTCGGTCGCGGCGGTCGCGACGGCGTTCCCGAGCGGTCGCTCATCGCTGGCGATCAAGCTCGCCGACACCGCCGAGGCGGTCGCAGCCGGAGCCGATGAGATCGACATGGTCATCGACCGCGGGGCGTTCCTCTCGGGGCGCTACGGACTCGTCTACGACCAGATCGCCCAGGTCAAGGAGGCGTGCCGTCGCTCGGACGGTTCGTACGCCTCGCTCAAGGTGATCCTCGAGACCGGCGAACTCAACACCTACGACAACATCAAGCGCGCCTCGTGGCTCGGCATCCTCGCGGGCGGAGACTTCATCAAGACGTCGACGGGGAAGGTCCAGCCCGCCGCCACGCTGCCGACGACACTGCTCATGCTCGAGACGGTGCGTGACTGGCACCGCGGCACGGGGGAGCGCATCGGCGTGAAGCCGGCGGGCGGAATCCGCTCATCGAAGGACGCCGTGAAGTACCTCGTCACCGTCGCGGAGACGGTGGGTGAGGAATGGCTTCAGCCGCACCTCTTCCGTTTCGGAGCCTCGAGCCTGCTGAACGATGTGCTCCTGCAGCGTCAGAAGCTCACCACCGGCCACTACTCCGGCCCCGACTACGTCACGATCGACTAGGAGTCCTGCATATGTCATTCCTGGATTACGCTCCGGCGCCGGAGTCGAAGGCCGTGCTGCACCTCAAGGACAGCTACGGGCTGTTCATCGACGGAGAGTTCGTCGACGGCACCGGATCGAGTTTCACGACGATCTCGCCCTCGGACGAATCCCACATCGCCGAGATCGCCTCGGCGAGCGATCAGGACGTCGACCGCGCGGTCGCCGCCGCGAGACGCGCGTATGAGAAGACCTGGTCGCGGATGAGCGGTCGCGACAGGGGCAAGTACCTGTTCCGCATCGCCCGCCTCGTGCAGGAGCGGGCACGCGAGCTCGCCGTCGCCGAGAGCCTCGACAACGGGAAGCCGATCAAGGAGAGTCGCGACGTCGACGTTCCGCTGGTCGCCTCCTGGTTCTTCTACTACGCGGGGTGGGCCGACAAGCTCGACTACGCGGGACTCGGCGCGAACCCGCGTGCGCTCGGCGTCGCCGGGCAGATCATCCCGTGGAACTTCCCGCTGCTCATGCTCGCCTGGAAGCTCGCTCCCGCTCTCGCCGCCGGGAACACGGTCGTGCTGAAGCCTGCGGAGACGACGCCGCTCACGGCGTTGATCTTCGCCGAGATCCTGCAGCAGGCCGACCTGCCTGCCGGTGTCGTGAACATCATCACGGGCGCCGGTTCCACGGGGGCCACCCTCGTGCGCCACCCCGACGTCGACAAGGTCGCCTTCACGGGTTCGACCGGCGTCGGACGCGATATCGCCCGTGCCGTCGCGGGGACCGACAAGAAGGTCACGCTCGAGCTCGGGGGCAAGGCCGCGAACATCGTGTTCGACGACGCGCCCATCGATCAGGCCGTCGAAGGCATCGTGAACGGGATCTTCTTCAACCAGGGTCACGTGTGCTGCGCCGGAAGCCGGCTGCTCGTGCAGGAGTCGATCCACGACGAGGTCGTCGATCGACTCAAGAACCGCCTGTCGACGCTGCGCCTCGGCGACCCGCTCGACAAGAACACCGACATCGGCGCGATCAACTCCGCCGCTCAGCTCGCCCGCATCCGCGAGCTCAGCGACATCGGCGAGGCCGAGGGCGCGGAGCGCTGGACCGCGGACTGCGCGATCCCCGACAAGGGCTTCTGGTTCGCTCCGACGATCTTCACCGGCGTCGAGGCATCGCACCGCATCGCCCGCGACGAGGTGTTCGGTCCCGTCCTGTCGGTGCTGACGTTCCGCACGCCGGCCGAGGCGATCGCCAAGGCGAACAACACGCCCTACGGCCTGTCGGCCGGCATCTGGTCCGACAAGGGATCGCGCATCCTCGCCGTCGCCGACCGACTTCGCGCAGGAGTGATCTGGGCGAACACGTTCAACCGTTTTGACCCGTCGAGTCCGTTCGGCGGCTACAAGGAATCCGGATACGGCCGCGAGGGCGGACGACAGGGTCTCACCGCCTACCTGAAGGGGGCTTCCGCATGAGCAAGCGACTGACCGTTCCGAAGACGTACAAGCTCGCCATCGGCGGCGCCTTCCCGCGCAGCGAGTCGGGACGCACGTACGAGGTGCTCTCCGCCAAGGGTGCGTTCCTGGCGAACGCCGCGCAGGCGTCGCGCAAAGATGCCCGGGATGCCGTGGTCGCGGCCCGCGCCGCGGTGAAGGGCTGGTCGGGAGCGACGGCCTACAACCGCGGCCAGGTCCTCTACCGCGTCGCGGAGGTGCTCGAAGGGCGTCGTGCGCAGTTCATCGACGAGATCGCCGCCCAGGAGGGCCTCTCGTCGTCCGCCGCGGCCGCTCAGGTCGACGAGGCGATCGATCTCTGGGTCTGGTACGCCGGGTGGTGCGACAAGTACGCGCAGGTCGCGGGCAACGCGAACCCGGTCTCTGGCCCGTACTTCAACATCTCGGTGCCGGAGCCGACCGGCGTCGTCGCGATCGTCGCCCCCCAGGACTCCGCGCTCCTGGGACTGGTGTCGGTCGTCGCTCCGGCCCTGGTGGCAGGCAACACGGTCGTCGTGATCGCGAGCCAGCGGTACCCGCTGTCGGCCATCAGCCTCGCCGAGGTGCTCGCCACGAGCGATGTGCCGGGGGGAGTGGTCAACGTGCTCACCGGGTCTCCGGCGGAGATGGCGCCATGGCTCGCGTCGCATCAGGACGTCAATGCACTCGATCTGGCCGGCGCAGGCGACCTCGAGTGGATCGACATGCAGATCGCCGCGGCCGAGACGCTCAAGCGCGTGCTGGCTCCGGGCGCCGTCACCGCATCTCCCGAGCGCATCGGCGCTTTCACCGAGGTCAAGACCGTCTGGCACACCAAGAGCATGATCTGACGCGCGTGACCCTCACGCGAGGCCCGTCTGCTGCGAGAACAGCGGACGGGCCTCGTCGCGTCCTGGCCGATACGGACTCGAGACCGACGACCCCGCGCCAATGCGTCCCGGTGTCGGATGCAGAGGTTAGGCTCAGTAGACGATCTCTGGATCCCCCCTAGGAGGACGCGCATGGCCCGTATCGGTGAAAGCGCTGACCTGTTCAAGTGCTCGTTCTGCGGAAAGAGCCAGAAGCAGGTGCAGCAGCTCATCGCTGGCCCCGGTGTATACATCTGCGACGAGTGCGTCGAGCTGTGCAACGAGATCATCGAGGAGCGCATGGCCGAGTCCTCGGCGGAGGGCGGCGCCGACTTCGAACTGCCCAAGCCGCGCGAGATCTTCTCCTTCCTCGAGGAGTACGTCGTCGGCCAGGAGCCCGCCAAGAAGGCGCTGTCCGTCGCGGTGTACAACCACTACAAGCGCATCCGCGCCCACGGCACGCTCCAGACCGCCGAGCAGAAGGCCGAGAGCGTCGAGATCGCCAAGAGCAACATCCTGCTCATCGGTCCGACGGGATGCGGCAAGACCTACCTGGCGCAGACTCTCGCGAAGCGTCTGAACGTGCCGTTCGCGGTCGCCGACGCGACCGCCCTCACCGAGGCCGGCTATGTGGGTGAAGATGTCGAGAACATCCTGCTCAAATTGATCCAGGCCGCCGACTACGACGTCAAGCGCGCGGAGCAGGGCATCATCTACATCGACGAGGTCGACAAGATCGCGCGCAAGGCCGAGAACCCGTCGATCACCCGAGACGTCTCGGGCGAGGGTGTGCAGCAGGCGCTCCTCAAGATCATCGAGGGCACCGTCGCCTCCGTGCCGCCGCAGGGCGGACGCAAGCACCCGCATCAGGAGTTCCTGCAGATCGACACCTCCAACGTGCTGTTCATCGTCGCGGGCGCCTTCGCGGGCCTCGAGGACATCGTCTCCGCGCGCGTGGGCAAGCACGGCATCGGCTTCGGCGCCCCGCTGCACGACAAGGGCAAGGACCTCGATCTGTTCAGCGAGGTTCTGCCGGAAGACCTGCACAAGTTCGGTCTCATCCCCGAGTTCATCGGGCGCCTCCCGGTGGTCACGAATGTCTCGCCCCTCGACCAGGATGCTCTCATCGACATCCTCACCGGTCCTCGCAATGCGCTCGTCAAGCAGTATCAGCGCATGTTCGAGCTCGATGGCGTGCAGCTCGAGTTCGAGGAAGACGCTCTGCGGTCCATCGCCGACCTCGCGGTCGAGCGCAAGACGGGTGCCCGCGGCCTCCGCGCGATCCTCGAAGACGTGCTCGGGCCGATCATGTTCGAGATCCCCTCGGCCGAAGACGTCGCGAAGGTCGTCGTCACCCGCGCGGCCGTCGACGAGGGCGCACCTCCCACGATCGTGATGGAGCGCAAGCGCAAGAGCGCCTGAGCTCCATCCCGATTCAGTTCTCGAGGCCGCGCCGCCTCAGCAGCGGAGCGATGTCGGCATCGCGGCCGCGGAAGTCGCGATACGCCTCGAGCGGATCCTTCGACCCTCCGACACCGAGGAGCCGTGAACGGAACCGCTCTCCGTTCGCGCGGCTGAGTCCGCCGTTCTCCCGGAACCACTCGACCGTGTCGGCGTCGAGGACCTCGCTCCAGACGTAGGAGTAGTAGCCGGCACTGTACCCGCCCGAGAAGACGTGCGCGAAATACGTCGACGAGTACCGCGTCGGCACCACAGGGTCATCGAGGCCGATGTCGGCGAGAGCTGCGGCTTCGAACGCGGCGACGTCGGCGATCTCGGCATCCTCTCCCAGCCGGTGCCAGGCCTGGTCCAGCCAGGACGCGGCGAGGTACTCGCTGGTGTCGTGTCCCTGGTTGAAGGTCTCGGTCGCGCGCAGCCGATCGACGATCGCGGGGTCGAGCGCATCACCGGTCTCATGGTGTCGCGCGTAGTTGTCGAGAACCTCCGGCCAGAGGATCCACATCTCGTTCACCTGGCTCGGGAACTCCACGAAGTCGCGGAAGACGTTCGTTCCGGCGAAGTGCGGGTAGGTGACGACGGCGAAGAGCCCGTGCAGAGCGTGTCCGAACTCGTGGAAGAGAGTCGTGACCTCGTCGAGCGTGAGCAGCGTGGGCTCGCCGTCTCCCGGTCTCGCGACGTTGAGGTTGTTCACCACGACGGGTGACGTTCCGCGTAGTCGTGACTGGCTGACGATCGGGTTCATCCACGCACCGCCGCGCTTCGAATCGCGCGTGTACAGGTCGAGCAGGTAGAGCCCCAGTGCCGTCCCGTCGGCGTTGTGCACCTCGAACACCCGCGCGCCGGGGTGGTAGGCGACGAGATCGGTGCGCTCGGTGAAGGTGATGCCGTACAGCGTGGTCGCGGCGAAGAACACGCCGTCATGCAGCACCCGCTCGGCCTCGAACCAGGGGCGCAGTGCGGCCGTGTCGATCGCGTATCGAGCCGTCCGCTCCTTCTCGGTGTAGAACGCCCAGTCGTGTGCTTCGACGGGGAAGGGCGTCGTCTCGGTCTCATCGACGATCTTCTGCAGAGCTTCGCGCTCCGCTCGGGCGTTGCGGGCCGACGGGGCAGCCAGCTCGCGGAGCATCCGCTCGACGGCCTCCGGGGTGCCCGCCGTCTCGTCCGCCGTCACATATGCGGCGTGCGAGTCGTAGCCGAGGAGCGCGGCGCGCTCGGCGCGGAGGCGCACGATCTCGGTGAGGACGGGGCGATTGTCGTTCGCGTTGTCGCGAGAGGCGCGAGATCGGGAGGCGGCCATGATGCGACGACGGGACTCGCGATCGCTCAGCTGCGCGAGGTACGGGTGACCGGTGAACAGGGGGAGAGAGATGACGAAGCGACCGTCGAGACCTCGATCGGTGGCAGCGCGTGCCGCAGCCGAGAGCTCGCCGCTGCTGAGGCCTGCGAGCTCGTCGGCCGAGTCGAACACGACGGCGAGGTCGTTGGTGTCGTTCAGGAGATTGCGCTCGAACGTGTTGCTCAGCGTCGACAGGCGCTGGTTCAGAGCGGTGAGCGTGCTCTTCGCCGCATCGTCGAGGCCTGCCCCCGCATGCGTCATCTCGCGATGGTGTCGCTGCACGAGGTAGCGCTGCTCGTCGTCGAGGTCGAGCTCGTCGAGACGATCGTGCACCTGCTGGACGCGCCAGTACAGCGCGCTGTCGAGAGTGACCGCGTCGTTGTGGGCTGCCATGAGCGGCGCGAGCTTCTCATCGACGGCCTGGATCTCGGGGGTCGCGTCGGCGGAACTCACGGTGTAGAAGGCGTGAGCCACCCGGTCGAGCAGTTCCCCCGAGCGCTCCAGGGCTTCGATCGTGTTCTCGAATGTGGGCATCGAGCGCACCATCGTGATCCTCGCGATCTCGCGCAGATGCTCGGCGAAGGCCGCCTCGAAGGCGGGGAGATAGTGCTCCGGCCTGATCGAGCCGTAGTCGGGGAGCCCGTACGGCAGGGGAGACGGCTGGAGCAGCGGGTTCGAGGCGTCGGTCATGGGTCGAGCCTAACCATCGAGGGCGCACGACGACCGAGACCCTCCGTGCAGAAGGCGACGGAGGGTCTCGGGTGGTGCGAGCGTCGGGCGAGGTCGATTCAGTCCTGGAAGGGACGGGTGAGCACGTCGCCGGTCGCGGTCTGCAGGACCTCCCACCCGGCGTCCAGTTCCGCGATCGCGCGGCCCTCGAGCCAGGTCAGCGTCCAATGCCCGCCGAGACCGCGCGCCTCCACCTCGGCGATGCCGGCGCGCAGGGATTCCGGGACGGACGCCGGGGGCTGCGCTCCGGCTGCCCATCGCGTGCCGAGCTGCATCACGCGCCCTCTGCTGGAGCGAGTTCGATCGCGGTGACCGCGAACTCCTCCGCCTCGGTGAACTCGAGCTCGGCGATCCGCCCGACGGCCTTCAGGTCTTCGGCGGCGGCGCGGAGCGCGTCGAGCTTGGCCGCAGGAGCGGAGATCGCGGCACGGGAGACCGGCGTCTTCTGCGAGGCCTTCGCCTCGGTCTTGGCGCGGCGGATGCCGATCAGCGCTTCGCTCGCGGCCGACAGCACCGCCGTGTCGCCGTCGATGCCGAGAGGCTCCGGCCATGCCGCAGTGTGCACCGAGCCTTCCTCGAACCAGGACCACACCTCTTCGGTCGCGAACGAGATGATCGGTGCGAGAAGACGCAGCAGGGTCGAGAGCGCCAGACGCAGAGCGAGCGCGGCGGATGCCTGGCCCACGTCGTTCTGGTTGTATGCGCGCTCCTTGACGAGTTCGAGGTAGTCGTCGCAGAAGGTCCAGAAGAACGCCTCGGTGACCTCGAGCGCCTTGGCCTGGTCGTAGTTCTCGAAGGCCGCCGTCGCCTCGGCGATGACGGCGTCGAGCCCGGTCAGCATCGAGGCGTCGAGCGCGTGCGTCACCTGTGCTCCCTCGGGCACCGGGAACGACAGCACGAACTTCGCCGCGTTCAGCACCTTGATCGAGAGTCGACGGCCGATCTTGACCTGCGTGGGGTTCTGCGGGTCGAAGGCGGCGTCCATGCCCAGACGGCTCGATGCGGCCCAGTAGCGCACGGCATCCGATCCGTGGGTCTCGAGGATGTCCGCGGGGGTCACGACGTTGCCCTTCGACTTCGACATCTTCTTGCGGTCGGGGTCGACGATGAAGCCCGAGATCGCGGCGTTGCGCCACGGAGCGCGTCCGTCTTCGAGGGTCGAGCGCAGCATGGTCGAGAAGAGCCAGGTGCGGATGATGTCCTGGCCCTGCGGACGCAGGTCGAACGGAGCCGTGAGCTGCCACAGCTCCTCGTCGCGCTGCCATCCGCCGGCGAGCTGCGGCGTCAGCGACGAGGTCGCCCAGGTGTCGAGGATGTCGGCCTCGGCCTCGAAGCCGCCGGCGACGCCGCGCTGCTCCTCGGTGTATCCCGCGGGCACATCGGTCGTCGGGTCGATCGGGAGAGACGCGTGGTCCGGCGCGATCACACGGTCGTAGTCGCGCTCGCCGTTCTCGTCGAGCCCGTACCAGAGGGGGATCGGCACACCGAAGAAGCGCTGGCGGGACACGAGCCAGTCGCCGGTGAGTCCGCCGACCCAGTTCTCGTAGCGCACGCGCATGAAGTCCGGGTGCCAGGCCACCTGCGTGCCCCGCTCGAGCAGTTCATCGCGCAGCTTCTCGTCGCGCGCGCCGTTGCGGATGTACCACTGACGCGTCGAGACGATCTCGAGAGGGCGGTCGCCCTTCTCGAAGAACTTCACCGCGTGGGTGAACGGCTTGCCGACCGCGGTCATGTCTCCGGTCTCCTGCAGCTTCTCGACGATCGCCTTGCGCGCCGAGAACACGGTCTTGCCGGCCAGTTCGGCCGCGTACCAGTCGACGGCCTCGGGCTCGGTGACGATCGACGGGGCCGTCGGGAGGAAGCGTCCGTCGAGACCGATCGTCGTCATGTTGGGGAGGTGGTCGCCCGCGGCCGTGCGCAGCTCGCGCCACCAGATGATGTCGGTCACATCGCCGAAGGTGCAGACCATGGCGGCGCCCGTGCCCTTGTCGGGCTGAGCGAGGTGGTGGCCGTGGATCTCGATCTCGGCGCCGAAGAACGGGGTGCGCACCTTCGTGCCGATCAGGTGCTTGTGCGGGCCCTCGGGGTGCGTCACGATCGCGATGCACGCGGGCAGCAGCTCGGGGCGGGTGGTCTCGATCGTGATCGAGCCGGATCCGTCGGCGAAGGGGAAATCGATCGTGTGGTACGCCGCCTGCTGGTCGCGGTCCTCGAGCTCGGCCTGCGCGATCGCGGACCGGAAGTCGATGTCCCACAGGGTCGGTGCGAGCGACTGGTAGGCCTCGCCCCGTTCGAGGTTGCGCAGGAACGCGAGCTGGCTCTGACGGATCGTGTCGTCGGAGATCGTGCGGTAGGTCTGCGACCAGTCGACCGAGAGGCCGAGCTGGCGGAACAGGGCCTCGAACTGCTTCTCGTCCTCGATCGTCAGGCGCTCGCACAGCTCGATGAAGTTCCGGCGACTGATCGGCACCTGGTCGGCGGCGCGGCTCGACTTGTTGTCGCCGCCTTCGAACGGCGGGGTGAAGTCGGGCTGGTAGGGAAGAGAGGGGTCGCAGCGCACACCGTAGTAGTTCTGGACGCGGCGTTCGGTGGGCAGGCCGTTGTCGTCCCACCCCATCGGATAGAACACGTTCTTGCCGCGCATGCGCTCGAAGCGCGCCTTGACGTCGGTGTGGGTGTACGAGAACACGTGGCCGATGTGCAGGCTCCCGGATGCCGTGGGCGGGGGAGTGTCGATCGAGTAGACGCCGTCACGTCCGGACTCGGCGGCGCGGATGCGGTCGAACAGGTACGTTCCCCGCTCGGACCAGGCCTCACCCCACTTCGCTTCGAGACCTTCGAGTACGGGCTTGTCGGGAATGGCGGACATGGAGGTCTCCTCGAGCGATGTATGCGGCACTGTGTGAGCGTGCCTGAGTGTGGGTTGTGCCACCCAGTCTAGTCGGCCCGGCCGTCTCGACGATCGCGGTGGTCTGGCTCGTCTCGGCGGGGAGCCGAGTCGGGGAGGCCGCGGGCGAGCGGCTCCGAGGCTCGTCCCTCGCGGCGCCCCGGCCCGCGGGAGGTTCTACACTTGGATGGAGTCCAAGAACTGGCGTGCCCGCGCCCCCTCTCCGTCCCCTCCGAGGATCATCATGACTGTGCCCCTTCGTCGCCGCGCCCTGTCGATCGGCGCTGTCGCAGCCGCCTCCGCGCTGCTGCTCAGCTCTT
Organism: uncultured Microbacterium sp.; assembly: GCF_963521645.1. GTDB lineage: Bacteria > Actinomycetota > Actinomycetes > Actinomycetales > Microbacteriaceae > Microbacterium. The sequence goes on from NZ_CAUQVQ010000018.1 coordinate 17,561, forward strand.
GCGCTGCACCCTCCTCAGAGTCCGAGGGCGGCGAGCTCGTGTGGTCGATCGAGGGCGCGAACCTCTCTGCCGGGCACATGGATCCGCAGGTGAGCCAGCTGGATGTCTCGGGCATGGTGCAGCGAGCTGTGCTCGACTCGCTCGTCTTCCAGGAGGACGACGGCTCGTTCACCCCGTGGCTGGCGAAGGAGTGGAGCGTCTCGCCGGACAGCACCGAGTACACCTTCGTTCTCCGCGACGACGTCACGTTCACCGACGGCGAGGCCTTCGATGCCGAAGCGGTCAAGGTCAACTTCGATCGCATCGTCGATCCCGAAACCGAGTCCGCGCAGGCGGCGGCCATGCTCGGCGCCGACTTCTACGAGGGCACCGAGGTCGTCGACGACTACACGGTGAAGGTGAGCTTCACACAGCCGTACGCGCCGTTCCTGCAGGCGGCGAGCACTCCGCAGCTCGGCTTCTATTCGCCCGCAGTGCTGGCGGAGTCCGCCGACCAGCTCAAGGCCGGAGGCCCCGACGTCACTGTCGGCACCGGTCCGTTCGTACTCAGCGAGTACACACCCGACCAGGAGCTGGTGTACACGCGCAACGACGACTACGCGTGGGGCCCGCACAGCGACGACGCTCCGGAGGTCGCGACGCTGCGCGTCGAGATCCAGCCGGAGGCCTCCGTGCGCACCGGTGTGGTGCAGAGCGGCGAGGCCGACCTCGCGAGCAACATCCCGCCGAACCTCGCGGGTGACCTCGGCGACGGCATCACGGTCGACTCGATCGAGTACCCGGGTCTGCCGTACTCGCTCTACCTCAACGAGAAGTACGGCGTCTTCGCCGATGAGAAGGTGCGCCAGGCGTTCGCGCGCGGCATCGACATCGACGCCGCGGTGGAGGAGATCTTCTTCGACCAGTTCCCCCGCGCGTGGAGCGTGCTCGGATCGACGACTCCCGGCTACGACGCGTCTCTCGAGGGCACGTGGGCCTTCGACCAGGACGCGGCGAACGCATTGCTCGATGAGGCCGGCTGGACGCAGCGCGACAGCGACGGCATCCGCATGAAAGACGGACAGCGTCTCTCGGCGCGCTGGATCGCCTGGACCCCTGTGCCCGATGATCGCGCGGCTCTCGCGAACGCCATCCAGTCCGACCTCACGGGCATCGGCTTCGAGGTCGTCCGTGAGGTGCTGGAACCCGGAGCGTACAACGAGCAGTACGGCCCGAAGACCTTCGACCTCACCGACTGGGGCTTCTCCGGCGTCGATCCGGACTTCCTCCGTGCGCATCTGCACACCGAGGGATTCCAGAACGCCTCGCAGGTCACGGATCCCGAGATCGACGCGCTGCTCGATCAGGCCGTCGCCTCGAGCGACCAGGCTCAGCGCGATGACATCTACACGCAGCTGCAGGAGTGGAACGCCGAGTACACCGCGATCGTCCCGCTCTACAGCCCCTCGGCGATCACGGCTGTGGGTGAGCGCGTCAGCGGTCTCGACTACGACCTGTACGGTCGCCCGCTCTTCTACGACGTGAGCGTCGACTGAGGCGGCGGTCGCCGAGCGCTTCGGAAGGTCGCGCTGCGGTATCGTTCGTGAGCGAGCGCCGTCCGCACAGGGGCGCCCGGGAACTGTCGGGAGGGCGCGAACGGTGAAGGTGGCGCTCATGCGCACGGCGGGTCTCGCGGCATCCGTCGTGATCGTGCTCTGGGGCGCGGCGACTTTGGTCTTCGTGGCGTTCCGCGTCATCCCCGGTGACCCGGTGTCGGTCATGCTCGGACCTCAGGCGCAGGTCAGCGATGCCGTGAAAGACGGCATCCGCGCCGAGCTAGGCCTCGATCGCCCCCCGTTCGAGCAGTATCTGGGCTTCATCGGACAGCTCGCCCGGGGCGACCTCGGCGAGTCCTACCAGTTGCGGATGCCCGTGACGGAGGTCATCGGTCGCCAACTCGGCGCGACGCTGCAGCTCTCGGCGCTGGCGCTGACGATAGCCGTGCTGCTCGCGCTGTCCGTCGCCCTGCTGGTGCGCGGTCAGGCGGGACGAGCCGTCGCCGCGGGCGTCGAGCTGATCATCCTGTCGTCGCCGGTGTTCTGGATCGGTCTGGTCCTGCTGAGCGTGTTCGCGTTCGGTCTCGGATGGTTCCCCGTGTCCGGTGCGAGGAACCCGGCGACCATCGTGCTGCCCGCGGTCACCCTCGCTCTGCCGGTGGCGGCGCTGCTCAGCCAGGTGCTGCGCGACGGACTCGTGCAGGCCGAGCGGATGCCGTTCGCGGAGACCGTCCGAGCCCGAGGTGCGGGTCCGTCGTGGTTCACGCTGCGCCACGGCCTGCGTCACGGAGCAGCGAACGCGGTCACTCTGGCGGCGTACCTGACGGGATCGGTGCTCGGGGGAGCGGTGCTCGTCGAGACCGTGTTCGCGCGGGCGGGCCTCGGACGCGTGACCCTGGCGGCGATCACCAACCGCGATCTCCCGGTCATCACCGGGATCATCCTGCTCAGCGCCGTCGTCTTCGTGACCGTGAACCTCGTGATCGAGCTTCTGCATCCGGTCATCGACCCTCGGCTGCGCAGCGAGCGCGGGGGCGTGCGATGAAGCGTGCGCAGATCGCGCTGCTCTGGTGCGCGGCGGCCGTCCTGGTGGTGTTCGCGTTCGCGGCGGCGTTCCCCGGCGTCCTCGCCACCCATGACCCGCTCCAGACGGATGTGCGCGCATCGCTGCTCCCGCCCAGTGCCGAGCACCTGTTCGGCACCGACCAGAGCGGCCGTGACGTCTACTCGCGGGTGGTCCACGGCGCCGGGCGCTCCATCGGGATCGGTGTGCTCGCCACCGGCATCGCGCTGGCCGTGGGACTTCTCATCGGTGCACTCGGCGGGCTCGCCCCGCGCGGAGTGGATGCCGCCCTCATGCGCGTGAACGATGTGCTCATGGCCTTCCCCGAGTTCCTGGTGGCCCTCGTGGTCGTCGCGATCCTCGGGCCGGGACCCGTGAACATCGCGATCGCGGTGACCCTCGCGGCGGTTCCGGTGTACATCCGTCTCGCGAGAGTGCAGACGCGCACGTTGCGACGTGCCGAGCACGTCGAGGCCGCCCGCATTCTCGGGGTGCCTCCGGCCACGGCCTTCGTCCGGCATGTGGTACCCGGTGTGATCGGCTCGCTGAGCGTGCTCGCGACCATCGGCATCGGGTCGAGCATCCTGGCCGCTGCGGGCCTCAGCTTCCTCGGGCTGGGCCCGTCGGAACCGACTCCCGAGTGGGGGCTCATGCTCGCGGGAGGCCGCAACGTGCTGGGCCAGGCATGGTGGATCGCTGTCTTCCCGGGGGTCGCGATCACGGTCACGGTGATCGCCGCCACCGTCGTCGGGCGCACGCTGCGGGCCAGGGCGGAGGGACGGACATCATGACAGGCGCGCTCGAACTCGACGGACTGCGCATCGACTTCGGCGGCACCCCGGTCGTCGACGGCGTGTCGTTGTCGGTGGCGCGCGGTGAGTGCGTCGCGATCGTCGGAGAATCCGGTGCGGGAAAGTCGCTCACGGCCAGAGCGCTGCTGGGGCTCACACCCGTGGGGGCGCGTGTTCGTGCCGACCGCCTGCTCATCGACGGCACCGACGTCGCGAGATTCGGCGAGCGTCGCTGGCGCGCGCTGCGCGGCTCCGGCATCGCGCTCGTGTCGCAGGACGCGCTCGTCTCGCTGGACCCGCTGCGTCGCATCGGCTCCGAGGTCGCCGAGCCCCTGCTCCTGCACGGAGTCGTGTCGGGCAGAGCGGCAGTGCGCGAGCGCGTGCACGATCTGCTGCGGCGGGTCTGGATGCCGGACGCCGCCCGCCGCGCGCGGCACTACCCCCACCAGCTCTCGGGGGGACTGCGACAGCGCGCGCTCATCGCCTCGGCGATCGCGGCGGAACCCGCTGTCCTCGTCGCGGATGAGCCGACCACGGCGCTGGATGCGACCGTGCAGGCTCGAATACTCGGGCTTCTCCGTGACATCGCCGACGCCGGCACGGCCGTCGTGTTCATCAGTCACGACTTCGCCGCCGTGCGTCGCATCGCCGACCGTGTGCTGGTCATGCGCCACGGTGCGGCGGTCGAGTCGGGGCCGGTCGACGAGGTGCTCGGATCTCCCCGGCACGAGTACACGCGTCAGCTGATCGCGGCGACCATCCATGAGCCGAGGACTGCTCCGCACGAGCCGTCGTCGCCGGTGCTCGTCGCCACGGGGTTGACCAAGAGCTTCGGCGGGTTCGTCGCGGTGCGCGAGGCGTCCTTCGTCGTCGGACGCGGGCGCACGCTCGGCATCGTGGGCGAGTCGGGATCGGGCAAGACCACACTGGCGCGGATGATCGTGGGTGTCGAGCGCCCGGACGAGGGCGACCTGCGCTGGACGGCAGCGCAACGGGTGCAGCTCGTGCACCAGAACCCCCTCGGCGCCTTCGATCCGCGGTGGACGATCGGGCGCTCGCTGAGAGAGGCGCTCGCCGCCGGCGGAGTGCCTCGCGGACGCAGAGCGGCCAGGGTCGACGACCTGCTCGCCGAAGTGGATCTCGACCCCGAGCTTGCGACGCGCCGTCCGGGTGCGCTGTCGGGAGGCCAGCGTCAGCGAGCTGCGATAGCGCGGGCACTGGCGGCCGACCCCCAGGTGCTGGTGCTCGATGAGCCCGTGTCCGCGCTCGATCCCTCGGTGCGCGAACGCGTGCTGCGGCTGCTGCTCAGGCTGCAGCGCGACCGCAGCCTGACGATGGTCTTCGTGTCGCACGACCTCGACGTGGTGGGTGCAGTCGCCGACGAGGTCGTCGTGATGCAGGACGGCGCGATCGTCGAGCAGGGGGCGGTCTCCGAGGTGTTCGCCTCGCCGCAGCATCCGTTCACGCGGGAGCTGCTCGAAGCGAGTCGGCCCGTCAGTCCTTGACCTGGATTCCCAGACCCGCCGCGAACAGGGGAGCGAGCTGCTGCACCTGGAATCCGCTGAGCGTCGTTCCTCGCAGACTGTTGGCGTCGAGATAGCTGCGTGCGTCGAGACCGCGCAGGTCGACGTCCTTCGCCCGGATGCCGCGGGGATCGACCTCATCCGACGTGCTCTCCGAGAATCGCACCCGCGTGAGCTCGGCCTGCGGCATGTCGAGAGTGCGGATGCCGCAGTCGGAGACCTCGACGTCGACGGCGCGAGCGCCTCCCAGGTTCAGGTAGTCGATCCGGACCCCGTGGATCGCGAGTTCATCGATGCGAGCACCGCTCAGATCGAGTGTTCCGAGCCGTCCCCCCGCGATCCTGAGACGTCGGATGCTCGCATCGCGGAGCCGGATCGACGCGATGCGGGCGTCGACGATCTCGACGTCGATCAACGTCGCTCCCGAGAGGTCTACCGAATCGGCGTCCGCGGAGATGCGGCACTGCTCGAGAGAGGCGTGGGCGAGGTCCACCTTCTCCGAGAGGCTCAGCTGCGCGGCGAGCAGATCGACCCCGCGAGCCGGGGCCTCGCCATGGAACACCGCGGGAAGATCGGGCGGTGAGACACGAGGCGGAGCGGGGGATGCGGAGGGACGGGCCATGCTCGGAGGCTATCGTTCTCGCCGCTCGGAGCGGAATTCCAGAATGCACGCTCCGATTCGGTCGATATCGCCCGATCGACGCCCTGACGCCCGGGTAGTGTTGCTGACCAATCTGGGGATGTGAGGGAGCGGCAGCGGGGACGTGCTGCTCCGGTCGTCCGTGCACACCGCCGCTTGTCGGATGCACGAGACGAGAAGACGGCGAGCGCATCGAGCGTGCGCGGAGACGAAGGCTCACACCCCTCGACCGGCTGGGGGACATCATGAGGCGCGAGACCTGGGTGCGGATTCTTCCGCACGAGATCCGCATCGCCGCGAAGCGGTCGTTCGCGACGCGGCGCGTGCCGCTCGACGCGATGCGCACTCTCGTCGGCGGTGCGATCCGCCCTCGATCCGGTGACGTCGTCGTCGCGCGGGTCGAGAGACTGGGGCATCATCGCCATATCGAGCAGCCGCACGGTCGGCGGAGTCTCCTGCATGTCGACGACCTCGTCATCGTGGCGTACGCCGACCGGTACGCGACCGATCAGTTCGAGTCCTACGTGCCACGGCATCTCGGCCCCGTCAACCTCGTCGCCAGCGGTGGCATCGCGTCGGCGGCGGTCTCGCGCAGCCGGTCGGTGAGGACTGCGACGGACATCGTGCCGATCGGGCTGATCGGAGACGAGGCAGGCCGTCCGCTCAACGTCGCGGACTTCAGGCTGCCCACGCTCACGCCTCCCGCAGAGCGTCCACGAACGATCGGCGTGCTCGGCACCTCGATGAACGCCGGGAAGACCACCACGATCCACCACATGGCGCACGGTCTGTCGAAGGTCGGCATGCGTCCGGGTGTCACCAAGGCGACCGGCACGGGATCAGGCAACGACTACTGGGTCATGCTCGACGCCGGCGCGCACATGATGCTCGATTTCACGGACGCGGGGCTCGCGTCGTCGTTCCGCCAGCCCACCTCGGTGCTCGAGGAGGTGATGACGCAACTGGTGGCCAATCTGTCGCTCGGAGGCAGCCGGGTGAACTTCGTCGAGATCGCCGACGGGGTGTTCCAACGGGACAATCGGAGCCTGCTGGAGTCCGCGGTCGTGCACGATCTCATCGACTGCGTCGTCCTGGCGGCCTCCGATGCGATGGGAGCGGCCCAGGGGCTTCGGTCGTTGACCGATCACGGGTTCGAGGTCGTCGCGGTGTCGGGCACGCTGACGAAGTCGCCGCTCGCGGTCCACGAGGCCGAAGACGAGCTGGGGCTGCCGATCTGGGGGCTCACGGAACTCGGAGCGCCGGAGATCATCGCACCGGTGCTCGGCATCGACTCCGCGCTGTTGGCGCCGCCGGCTCCGCCGCAGCCGGCGGCGTGGCCCATCGACCTCGCGGGACTCGAGAACGCGTCTGCGACGGCACACGGCATCCCGTCGCCCGACCCGAGCGGACGCCGCGGCGGATTCGTCGATTCTCGCGAACTGATCGAGCATGTGCGGGCGTCGTCCATGGTGCTGTCGTGACGCTCGAGATCGATGACCTCGACGTCGCCCGCGACGATCCCCCCGCAGCGGACCTGCGCCGACTCTTCCGGGTGCGGCGTCGGGACTTCCTCGTCGTCGGTCTGCTCGGCGTCGTGCAGGCGGCGCTGCTCGTCGACTTCATCCTGATCGCGCGACTGGTGATCGACCAGCTGGTGCCGCAGGGTGTGGGCGATGCCGCCGAGGCGGCGTACCAGCAGGCGCTGTGGTTCTGCATGCTGCTGGGTGCGTCGGCCGTGCTGGTGGGCATCGCTCGATCATGGGAATTCACGTGGGCGGAGCGTGCGGGGTACAAGGTGGTGAGGGCGCTGCGGCTGGAGATGTACGCGCACCTCCAGCGCATGCGTCCCGAGCATCTGCGGCATCGAGCGCGGGGCGGGCTGCTGCTGCGCCTCACCGGCGATCTCTCGATGCTGCGCATGTGGCTGAGCCGAGGTCTTCTGGAGGGGCTCTCGGCCGCGATCGTCCTCGTGGTCGCTCTGGGAGTCCTCACCGCTCTCGATGTCTGGCTCGCGCTCGCGGTGGTCAGTGTGCTCGCGTCGGGGGCGGCTGTGTCGCTGTGTCTCGGTCGACCGATGCGCGACGCGACGCGCTCGATGCGTCGCCGCAGATCGTCGCTCATGAGCAACATCGACGAGCAGATCACCGCGATCCGTGTCAGCCAGGTCTCCGGACGCGTGCGAGGAGAGTTCCGGCGGCTGTCGCGACAGAACGACGCCCTCAACGTCTCGCTCTTGCGGGTCGCCGGGCTCCGTGGAGCGCTGCGCGGGATCTCGGCGGCCACCTCGCTGGTGAGCGTGGTGGGCGTTCTCGCGGTCGGTCTCGTGCAGGTGCACCGCGGAGCGTCGAGCGTGGGAGCCGTCGTCGTCGCCGCCCTGCTGACTCGCTATCTCGCGCGACCCGTACGGACACTGGGCCTCGCTCACGACTACTGGCACCGCGGTCTCGTCTCGCGCCAGAAGGTGGTGGATTTCCTCCGCAGCTCGAGCCGCGGCGTCGAGGACGAGCAGCTGACACCGCTGGAGGTCAGGGGCGGACGCATCGAGTTCATCGGCGTGACGGTGCCCGGAGCGCTCGACGGTTTCACGGCCGTGGCGGATCGCGGAGAGTTCGTCGCGATCACGGGCCCGTCCGGGAGTGGCAAGACCGCCGTCCTCGACGTGCTCACGAGGATGGTCGAACCGGCCTCGGGCACCGTCGCTGTCGATGGCCAGGTGCTCTCGGAGACCTCGCCGTCGTCTGTCGGCGCGATGATGGGGGTCGCCGGCCCCGATCTGCCCCTGCTGCGCGGCACCGTGCTGCGCAACCTGACGTACGCGGACCGCAGGGTGGGCCCGGGAGAGGTGCAGCGCGTGGTCAGGTCGCTCGGGCTCGACGACGTGCTCAGGCGCCATGACGACCGAGGTGTCATGGGATGGATCATGGAGGGCGGCGCGAACCTGACGATCGGGGACCGTCAGCTCCTCGCACTCGCCAGGGCGATGATGGGCACCCCGCGGATCCTCTTGCTCGACGAGCCGCTGGCCGGGATGGATGCCGAGGCGCGGTCGCGTGCCCGAGAAGCCATCCTGCGTCATCGCGGCACAGTGCTCATGATCACGCAGGACCCCGATGCGCTCTCGCTGGCCGACTCGGTCTGGGTGATGTCGGAGGACGGCACGGCGGAGACGCTCACCGGCGAGGAGTATCGCGCCCACCTGTGGCGGAACCGGAACTCGAGGAGCAGGCGATGGACGGCAGCCGGATGATGACAGCGACCGACAGGGGGCGTCGGCGACGCCCAGGACGCAATGTGCGGCGGGACCGGCGACTGATCGCCGCGAGCCTCTGTGTCGCGCTCGGTTCGGCGGCGCTGCTCGGCGGCCAGCTGGCGTTCGCCGGACCCGCTCCGGCGCCGGTCGTCGAGGCCGCGGCACCGACGCTGACCGACGGCGTGCTCGATCTGGGATTCGCAGGCGACACGATGTTCGGCGACGGAGCGGCCGAAAAGCTCGCGGTGTCGGGGGCACAGCCGCTCCTCGCCGACGTCGCGCCGCTGCTCGAGGGCTTCGACTACACGATCGTGAACGCGGAGGTGCCCTTCACGACGATCCAGACGCCGGCGAATCCAGGGGCGAAGTACGTGTATGCCAGCGACCCGGTCCATCTGGCCGCACTCCGTGACGTCGGCGTGGACGCCCTGAGTCTCGGCAACAACCATGCGATGGACCGCGGGGCCGAGGGCCTCGCCGACACGATCCTCCACGCCCGACGGGGTGGACTCGCCACCTTCGGAGCAGGAGCGTCGCGCGCAACCGCCGCCATGCCGCTGCTCGTGCGCTCGGAGCAGCTGGATGTGGCGGTCGTGTCATTCGGCGAGGACTTCGGAGCCCTCCACCGCAGCACCGACACGTCGCCGGGAATGCTGCCTCTCCGCCTCGACCGCATCGAGCAGGCCGTGCGGACGTCGCGCGACAACGGCGCAGACAAGGTGGTCGCATTCGTGCACTGGGGCAACAACTACGAAGACGTCAATTCACAGCAGCGGTACTGGGCGAGCGTGTTCGCCGACGCGGGCTACGACGCGGTGATCGGCAGCGGATCGCACACCCTCCAGTCGGTCGAGCTGCTCGACGGCATGCCGGTCGTGTACGGGATCGGGAACTTCGTGTTCGGGGCTCCGGGGCGCTTCGAGAGCTACGGCAAGCCGGGGCTCGGAGCCGTGGTGGGGCTGCGCTGGAACCAGAGCGACGTGGGCGCCGTCTCGCTGCGCGTCATCCGCACGGACAACAAGGTCGTCGACTATGTCGCACGCCCCGCGCTTCCGGACGAGCTCGCGACGGCCAAGGCCATCGTCGGGGACGCCGTGACGTGGCACGCCGACGTCGCGACGCTGCGCTTCTGATGCGCCGCGGATGGGGGATCCTGATCGCGATGGCGCTGATACTGACGGGAGCGCTCGCCGCGTGCACGCCGATCGCACCCGAATCCGGGCTGCTGGGCACCGGCAGGTTCGAGCTGCGCATCGACGGACGCGAGCCGATCCCGGTGTACTACGTCACGGGCGCGCATGCGACGTCGCAGGCGACGATCATCGTGGTGATGCACGGCGTCGAACGCAATGCCGCGGAGTACCGCGACTCGTGGAGCGACCTCGTGCGGGACCGCGACATCGTGGTCGTCGCGCCGCAGTTCGGCGATGACGATTTCCCCGACGCGGAGAACTACAACCTGGGCGGGCTCACCGACGCAGACGGCGACGACCAGGACGCCTCGCGCGTGCTCGACGGCGCGTACGGCTACATCGAGCCGCTGTTCGAGCATGTACGCGGTCGGATCGGTGGCGATCAGACCGGGTTCTCGATGTTCGGCCACTCCGCGGGCGCCCAGTTCGTGCACCGCTACATCGAGTTCGTGCCGCACGCGCCCGTCGACGTCGCGGTCGCGGCCAATGCGGGGTGGTACACGATGCCCGACGAGTCGGCACGGTTCCCGTACGGACTCGACGGCGACGACGCCCCGGCCTTCGACGCCGCGGCCGCGTTCGGGCGCCACCTCGTCGTCCTTCTGGGCACCGACGACGTCGGCACGAAGAACCTCCGCCGCGACGACGACGCCGGCGCTCAGGGGCACACGAGACTCGACAGGGGCAGAGAGTTCTTCGAGCGGGCGGTGCGCGCAGCGGAGAGGCAGAACCTGCCGTTCCGCTGGGAGATGCACGAGGTGCCCGGGGTCGACCACGACCAGGTCGCGATGGCGGCCGCAGCGGTGCCGTTCCTGACGGCAAGCGGGGATCCCGCCGGCGGATGAGAGACCGCGGTGCGTCGGTGGGCGCGTACAATGGTGTCCACGAGCACGGATCCGGCCATCACCGGGGAGCTCTCGGAAGAACGGACCTCCCTCACGGGTGGACTCAGTAGAACCGAGCGGGGCAGGCCCGTCACAGCCGCAGTGAGAGTGGCTCCGCCGTGAGGCGCGGCACGCGAGGTGGTACCGCGGTCCCGGGATGACATTCCCGCCGGATCGTCCTCGCAGCAGCATCCGCCACGACTCCTGCGAGACGACATGACCTACCCGCGTTCCTCCTTCGGCCCCGCCGCCGACCAGGCTGCCTCCGTCGCACCGAGCCCTCGGTTCCCCCAGATCGAGCGCGAGGTGCTCGACTTCTGGGAGGCCGACCAGACCTTCCGCGCCTCGATCGAGCAGCGCGAGGGAAGCGACGAGTGGGTCTTCTACGACGGCCCGCCGTTCGCCAACGGCCTGCCGCACTACGGGCATCTGCTGACCGGCTACGCCAAGGACGTGTTCCCGCGCTTCCAGACCATGATCGGCAAGAAGGTCGATCGCGTCTTCGGCTGGGACACGCACGGTCTGCCCGCCGAGCTCGAGGCCATGAAGCAGCTCGGCATCACCGAGAAGAGCCAGATCGAGGAGATGGGCATCGACGTCTTCAACGCGAAGGCGAGGGAGTCCGTGCTCAAGTACACCCACGAGTGGCAGGACTACGTCACGCGTCAGGCCCGCTGGGTCGACTTCGAGCGCGGGTACAAGACACTCGACCTGGGGTACATGGAGAGCGTGCTGTGGGCCTTCAAGACCCTGTACGACAAAGGCCTCGCCTACGAGGGCTACCGCGTGCTGCCGTACTGCTGGCGCGACGAGACCCCGCTGTCCGCGCACGAACTGCGCATGGACGACGACGTGTACCAGAACCGTCAGGATCCGTCCGTCACCGTCACGTTCCCCCTGACCGGTGCGAAGGCCGAGGCCCTCGGGCTCACAGCGGTGCGGGCGCTCGCCTGGACGACCACACCCTGGACCCTGCCCACCAACCTCGCGCTCGCCGTGGGACCCGACATCGACTACGTCGTGCTCCCTGCCGGACCCGGCGGCGCCGCCGACGTGCACCAGATCGCCGGGACGACGGACGCCGCGGTGGAGGCGTCCGCACACCGCTACCTCCTCGCGCGCGAGCTGCTCGGCGGCTACGTGAAGGACCTCGGCTACGAGAGCCTCGATGACGCGCTCGCCGCGGTCGACCAGGTCGTGCGCGGCGCGGACCTCGCCGACGTGACGTACGACCGGCTCTTCGACTACTACGCGGATGCCGAGACCTACGGCACCGAGAACGCCTGGCGCATCCTCGTCGACGACTACGTCACGGTCAGCGACGGCACGGGCATCGTCCACCAGGCTCCGGCCTACGGCGAGGACGACCAGCGCGTGGCGGGCGCCGCCGGCATCCCCACGATCCTGTCGCTCGACGACGGCGGGCGCTTCCTGCCGAGCGCGACCGACGTCGCCGGACAGCTCTGGATGGACGCGAACACTCCGCTCATCCGCCTCCTGCGCGGGCAGGGGCGTCTGCTGCGCGAGCAGAGCTACGTGCACTCCTACCCGCACTGCTGGCGCTGCCGGAATCCCCTGATCTACAAGGCCGTGTCGAGCTGGTTCATCCGCGTCACCGACATCAAGGACGATCTGCTCGCGAACAACGAGCAGATCACCTGGGTCCCCGAGAACGTCAAGCACGGCCAGTTCGGCAAGTGGCTCGAGGGTGCGCGCGATTGGTCGATCAGCCGCAACCGCTACTGGGGTTCGCCCATCCCGGTCTGGAAGAGCGACGACCCGGAGTACCCGCGTGTCGACACTTACGGATCGCTGGAGGAGCTCGAGAGGGACTTCGGCGCGCTGCCGCGCAACCCCGAGGGCGAGATCGACCTGCATCGTCCCTACATCGACGAACTCACGCGTCCGAACCCCGACGACCCCACCGGCAAGAGCACGATGCGTCGCATCGAGGACGTCTTCGACGTGTGGTTCGACTCGGGATCGATGCCGTACGCGCAGGTGCACTATCCCTTCGAGAACCAGGAGTGGTTCGACACCCACGCGCCCGCCGACTTCATCGTCGAGTACATCGGTCAGACGCGCGGCTGGTTCTACGTCATGCACGTGCTGTCGACCGCGCTGTTCGATCGACCGGCGTTCACGGGCGTGAGCTGCCACGGGATCGTCCTGGGCAACGACGGCTACAAGATGTCGAAGTCGCTGCGCAACTACCCGGATGTGTCCGAGGTGCTCGACCGCGACGGCTCGGACGCGATGCGCTGGTTCCTCATGTCGAGCTCCGTGCTGCGCGGCGGCAACCTCGCGGTGACCGAAGAGGGCATCCGTGCGGGGGTGCGCGAGTTCCTGCTTCCGCTGTGGAGTTCGTGGTACTTCTTCGCCACGTACGCGAACGCCGCGAGCCCTGAGGTGCAGCGGTCGTTGAGCGGGCGGAGCGAGTCGAACCGCAGCACCGACTCGACCGATGTGCTCGACCGCTACATCCTCGCCCGTCTCGGCGATCTGGTGAGGGAGGTCCGCGCGGACCTCGAGGGTCTCGATTCCACCATGGCGTCCGCGCGTCTGCGCGACTTCGCCGAGGTGCTCACCAACTGGTACATCCGCCGCTCCCGCGACCGTTTCTGGGAGGGCACGAACACCGAGGCGTTCGACACGCTGTACACGGTGCTCGAGACGCTGACGCGCGTCGCCGCTCCGCTCGTGCCGCTCATCAGCGAGCGCGTGTGGCAGGGGCTCACGGGCGGGCGCAGCGTGCACCTGCAGGACTGGCCGGACGCCGACGCGTTCCCCGCGGCGGATGACATCCGCGATGCGATGGATGCCGTGCGAGAGCTGTCGAGCGTCGGCAACGCACTGCGCAAGAAGGAGAAGCTCCGCGTGCGGCTGCCTCTCGCCCGGCTCACCGTGGTGTCGCCCGTGGCTGCGACTCTCGGTCAGTTCGAGGAGATCCTCCGCGACGAGCTCAACGTCAAGTCGGTCGAGCTCGTGCAGCAGTCGGACGAGACCGCGGCGGAGTACGGCATCAGCCACCGGCTGAGCGTCAACGCCCGCGCCGCGGGGCCCCGTCTCGGCAAGAACGTGCAGACCGTGATCAAGGCCGCCAAGGCGGGGGACTGGTCGCAGGACGACGGCATCGTGACGGCCGGCGGCGTGGCCCTCGAGCCCAGCGAGTACGACCTCGTGCTCGAGACCGCAGGACGCCCCGACGGCGAGGCTCTCGCCATCGTCCCGTCCGGGGGATTCGTGCTGCTCGACACGCAGACGACTCCCGAGCTCGAGGCGGAGGGGCTCGCCCGCGATGCGATCCGGGTCGTGCAGGAGGCGCGCAAGAACGCAGGACTCGACGTGAGCGACCGCATCGTGCTCGCGCTGAACGCGGCTCCGGAGGACGCCGCCGCTCTGACCGCGCATGCCGAGCTGATCGCACGTGAGACCCTCGCGATCGCCTTCGCCGCGCAGCCCACCGAAGGGCTCGAGGACGTGGTCGACGATGTCACGAGCCCCGGCGACGGCGTCTTCCGCTCCGGTGCTCGCGCACTGGGCTCGTCGAAGTCCCCGATCCTCGTCACGATCGACGCCACGGCCACGGTGAAGGAGGGAGCGTCCGCATGAGCGCACGCGACAGGGCGGATGCCGTCTACCAGACCCTGCTGAGTCGGGCAGGGGAGCGGTGGGTTCAGCCGCGGAAGGAGCGGACAGCGCGCATCCTCGCCTTCCTCGACGATCCCCAGCGCACCTATCGCGTGGTGCACATCACGGGGACCAACGGCAAGACGTCGACGGCACGCATGATCGAGAGCCTGCTGCGAGCCCACGGGCTGCGTACAGGGCTCTTCACCAGCCCCCACCTCGAGCGGTTCACCGAGCGGATCATGATCGACGGCGAGCCGATCGAGGACGCCGCGGTCGCGGATGCCTGGGCCGAGATCGAACCGTTCGTCGAGATCGTCGACGCCGAGCTCCAGGCCGGCGGCGAGGAGCCGCTCACGTTCTTCGAGCTGCTCACGGTGCTCGCCTTCGTGGCGGTGGCCGATGCACCGGTGGACGTGCTGGTGCTCGAGGTCGGCATGGGCGGCGAGTGGGACTCGACGAACACCGCCGACGGCGACGTCGCGGTGTTCACGCCGATCGACATCGACCATGCGGATCGTCTCGGGAGCACCATCTCGGCGATCGCGAAGGTCAAGGCGGGCATCATCAAGGAAGGTGCAGCTGTCGTCTCGGCTCAGCAGCCCGACGAGGCCGCGGACGTGCTCCGCAGAGTCGCCGCGGAGAGGAACGCCACGATCTCCTTCGAGGGCGATGAGTTCGGCCTGACGGAGCAGAAGCTCGCCGTCGGCGGCCAGCTCATCTCGATCCGCGGACTCGCGGGGGAGTACGTCGAGGAGTACCTGCCGCAGTACGGCGCCCACCAGGGCCACAACGCCGCGCTGGCGGTGGCGGCGGTGGAATCCCTCATCGGAGGCGGACAGCAGTCGATCGCCGCCGACATCATCTCCGAGGGCCTGCAGGGTGCGACCTCGCCCGGTCGGCTCCAGCTGCTCGGCATCTCGCCGACGGTGATCGTCGACGCCGCGCACAACCCGCACGGCGCAGCCGCTCTCGCGCAGGCTATGGACGACAGCTTCGACTTCGACGAGTGGGGGATCGTCCTCGGAGTGCTCGCCGACAAGGACGCCGCGGGGATCGTGGCGAAGCTGGCGCCGGCGGCCGCCCACGTGTTCGCGACGGCGCCGGACTCCGACCGTGCGAGCGACGCCGACTCCCTCGCCGACCTCGTCGAGGCTGCGGGGCAGCGTGCGACCGTGCACGCGACGCTCGCCGACGCGGCCGACGCCGCACGCGAATGGGCGGCATCGTCGGATCGCCGTGCCGTCGTCATCGCGGGATCCGTCGTGCTGGCCGGAGAGGCCATCGCCCTCTCGGAGGAAGAGGACTGGAAGTCCGGGTGGCGCGCATGAGCGCAGCATCCGCCCGGGACGATGCTCCTCGCCGAGCGCGCGCGCCCCGTGCTCCGCGCACACTCGTGCAGAAGCTCGCCCCGATCGTGCTCGGATTCGAGTCGATCGTGGTGTTCCTCGCCGGACTCACCGTGTTCGGGCTGAAGGCCCTGCCCTCGGGCGTCCCGCAGTGGTGGGGGATAGCCGGAGGCGCGATAGTGGGGCTCGCCTGCATCGTCGTCGCTGGGATGATCACCCGGCCGTGGGCCATCACGGCAGGGTGGGTGCTCCAGGCGATCATCGCGGTGTCCGCCATCCTCGTGCCGGCGATTCTGCTCGTCGTCGTGATTTTCGGTGGCATGTGGGCGTATGCGACGATCATGGGGGCTCGATTGGACGCTCGGCGTCCTGCCGGGCCCGCGACCGAGACTCAGACAGAGAGTGAATGACATGGCCACCGAAGAAACCCTCGTCCTCGTCAAGCCCGATGGTGTCGCCCGCGGCCTCACCGGAGCGATTCTGGCGCGCATCGAGTCGAAGGGCTATGCGCTCGTCGACATCCGCCTCGTGGAGCCCGACCGCGATGTGCTCGCCGCGCACTACGCCGAGCATGAAGGCAAGCCCTTCTACGAGCCCCTCATCGAGTTCATGCTCTCGGGTCCCTCCGTCGCCATCCGGCTCGCAGGCAACCGCGTCATCGAGGGCTTCCGTTCGCTCGCCGGCACCACCGACCCGACGACCGCGGCTCCCGGGACCATCCGTGGCGACTTCGGTCGCGACTGGGGCCTCAAGGTGCAGCAGAACCTCGTGCACGGCTCCGACAGCGTCGAGTCCGCCGAGCGTGAGCTCGCGATCTGGTTCAGCTGACCCGTCGCGTCCGCGCACCACGACGAAGCCCGCCCCACGATCTCGTGGAGCGGGCTTCGTCGCTGACAGGAGGCGCGATCAGAAGACCATGCGCACGACCTCGCCGAGCAGGTCGAGCCCGCGCAGCTGCGCGAGCAGGATCACGAGGGCGTACGCGAGGATCGTCGCGAGCGGCACCCACGCCATCAGCGCTGAGCCTGCCCGCATGACCCGGGGGTTGCGCGAGAAGGTGCCGTTGCGTGCGAGGTGCACCATCGTCGAGAAGAAAGTCGGGATGGTCACCGACCAGGTGAGCATGCACCAGGGGCACAGGACCCCGAGGTTCGTCGCGTACAGGCTCTGCCAGATGAGCCAGCACACGAAGCCGAACGCGAACGTGACGCCTGCGCCGAACAGCCCCCAGAACCAGCGGGGGAACCGCGCGCCGGCGAGGATCGCGACGCCGACGACCAAGGGCGCCGTCCACAGGGTGAGGCCGATCAGCGGGTTCGGGAATCCGAAGATCTCGCCCTGCCACGAGCCGAGATTCTTGCCGCACTGGATCATGACGCTGACGTTGCAGCTCAGGTCGGCGTCGGGGTTCTCGAGCTGGATGAACTTGTCGATCGTGAGCTGGAAGGCGGCGAACCAGCCGACGACGCTCGCGATGATCAGCCATACGGCATAGAAGACGGGGCGGGTGCGCTGCTCGCTCATGTGTGGATTATCCCAGCGATCACTATGGATCGGGCGAGAGGGCCACCGGGCAAAACGACGCGGACGTGCACAGGATGCCGCGAACCGGCCCAGTTGGTGCGATAATGACCTGTGATGCACCGCTCGATTCCGTCGAGGCCGACATCGACGCAGACTTCGGGGCCGTATGCCCCACGCGATCAGAGCCATGAGCCAGTCGCACACCGAGTGAGTTCGCAGCATCCGCGGATGCCGCATGAGAATTCGCGGAGCACCAGATGCGCCGCGCGAGGAGTACGCCAGAGATGGCCGATGAGAACAATGACCACGACGCCCCTACCCTCGACTTCCCTGCGGACGCTGACGCGCCCGCAGCGATGACGACCGAGGGTCCGCAGGAACCGGACGTGACCGAGGAGGTCCCCGCCGAGGCGGAGGCCCTCGCGGACGCTCCCTCGGACGCCCCGTCCGCCGAGGAGGCGCCTGCAGCCGAGGCTGCTGCGTCGGATGAGGCCCCCTCTGAAGGTGCTCCGTCCGAGCGGACTCCTTCCGAGGACGCTCCGTCCGAGCAGCCCGCCGCCGAGGAGCAGCCCGCCGCCGAGGAGCAGCCCGCCGCCGACCAGCAGCCTGCTGCCACCGAGGAGACGAAGAACGACGCCGGCAAGGCCGGAGACGTGAAGGCCGACGCGCCGTCGGCTCCCGCACCGCTCACCGCGGTGTCTCTCGGACTCCTGCCCGAGGTCTTCGTGTCGCAGGTGTCGACCCAGCTTCACTTCTATGCGCCCGAGATCGTGCCGCTCCCGGCGCGCCCCGGTCGCGAGCGGGTGTTCGACCGCATCGCCGAGCGCGAGGCCGACGACTCCGCATCCGGCCGTCGTGGGCGCCGTCGCCGCGGAGGCTCCGACGACGGCGATCAGCGCGAGCCGCGTGACGAACCTCGTCAGCCCCGTCAGCGCGTCGTCGAGTACATCACCGAGCCGAAGGCGATCAAGGGATCGACTCGACTCGAGGCGAAGAAGCAGCGGCGTCGCGACGGTCGTGACGCCGGTCGTCGTCGCCCCGTGGTGACCGAGGCCGAGTTCCTGGCCCGTCGTGAGTCGGTCGACCGCAAGATGGTCGTGCGCTCGAAGAACGGTCGCACGCAGATCGGCGTCCTCGAAGACGGCGTGCTCGTCGAGCACTACGTCGCCCGCAATCAGGACGCATCCCTGATCGGCAACGTCTACCTCGGCCGCGTGCAGAACGTGCTGCCGAGCATGGAGGCCGCTTTCGTCGACATCGGCCGCGGCCGCAACGCCGTGCTGTACTCGGGCGAGGTCGACTGGGACGGCGTCGAGACCGGCAACCAGCCCCGCCGCATCGAACTGGCGCTCAAGGCCGGCGATCGCGTGCTCGTGCAGGTGACGAAGGACCCTGTCGGTCACAAGGGTGCGCGTCTGACCAGCCAGATCTCGCTCCCGGGCCGCTACCTCGTGTATGTGCCCGGCGGGTCGATGAACGGCATCAGCCGCAAGCTTCCCGACAACGAGCGCACGCGACTGAAGCGCATCCTCAAGGAGGTCCTCCCGGAGTCCTCCGGCGTGATCGTCCGCACGGCCGCCGAGGGCGCGACGGAAGATCAGCTCACGCGCGACGTGCAGCGTCTGACCACCCAGTGGGAGCACATCCGCACGCAGGTCGAATCCCAGCAGGCGCCGGCGCTCCTGCACGCGGAACCCGATCTGCTCGTCAAGATCGTGCGCGACGTCTTCAACGAGGACTTCACGAAGATGCTGATCCAGGGCGAGGAGTCGCAGCGCACCATCCGCGCCTACCTCGAGAGCGTCGCGCCCGATCTGCTCGAGCGCGTGGAATCGTATGAGGACGAGGCGGATCCGTTCGACGCGTTCCGCATCACCGAGCAGATCGAGAAGGCTCTCGACCGCAAGGTCTGGCTGCCCTCGGGCGGTTCGCTGGTCATCGACCGCACCGAGGCGATGACGGTGGTCGACGTCAATACCGGCAAGTTCGTCGGCTCGGGGGGAAACCTCGAAGAGACCGTCACCAAGAACAACCTCGAGGCTGCCGAGGAGATCGTCCGCCAGCTGCGGCTGCGCGACATCGGCGGCATCATCGTCGTCGACTTCATCGACATGGTGCTCGAGTCGAATCGCGACCTCGTGCTGCGCCGGCTGATCGAGTGCCTCAGCCGTGACCGCACCAAGCACCAGGTCGCCGAGGTGACGTCGCTCGGCCTCGTGCAGATGACCCGCAAGAAGCTGGGTCTCGGCCTGCTCGAGACCTTCAGCGAGGCGTGCGACGTCTGCGCCGGTCGAGGTGTCATCGTGCACCACGACCCGGTCGTGAAGCACCGTGCGAGCAGCAACGGCAACGGCAACGGCAACTCCTCGAACCGGCGCCAGCGCGGCGGCAACGGGCAGAACCAGAACCAGAGCCAGGCTCCCGCGGCCGTGGCGACCCACAGCATCCCCGAGGGAGCGAAGTCGGCCCTCGCCCAGATCGCGGCGTCGACTCGCGTGCCCAGTGCGGACGACCAGCCTTCCGGCGCTGCAGAGCCCGAGCAGCCCGCTGAGGCTCCGGTCGCCCCGGAGCGCTCGAAGAAGCCCCGCAAGAAGCGCGGCGGCGACCGCAACGCCCCCAAGTCTCCTGCGGAGGCTCTGCTCGACTCGGTGCTCGATGCGCTTCCCGAGCCGAAGGCTCCCGGTCAGGGTCGCGGACGCCGACGGGTCTCGACGGCTGCCCTCACGGGGACGCCGGTCTCGGTGAACTCCGAGCCGTCAGCGCCGGTCGCGGGCGGGGACGCGCAGTCCTGAGGCGATCAACCGCCGCACCAGCTCCTTGCCGTCGACGTGCTGCGCGCCGGCGGCGATGAGCCGGGGGACGAGCTCCTCCGGAACGTCGTAGTGGTCGAGGTCGAAGGCGCGAGCAGGCACGTCGTGCGACCGAGCGAAGGCGTGCAGTTCGTCGAGGGTGGTGTCGCTCACGAGATGCGCCCACAGCCGCCCGTGCGCGGGCCAGAGGGGATCATCCACGAGAACGGTCATCCCGTCAGCCTATTGCCGGACACACCACACGGCGCGTTTTGCCACAGTGTCCTGCATCCGGTAAAGTAGTCCCTTGGTGCGCATGCCCCGTCGTCCTGCACGGTCGGAGCGCAGAGTCTTGCAGACGCACCCGTCGCCCGCGACGCATGCAAGCAACAGTCTTCCCGTGAGATTCTCGGAGCCGCGAGCTCCCCAACGAAACAGGTATGAAGTGGTTTACGCAGTAGTGCGCGCCGGTGGGCGGCAGGAGAAGGTCGAGGTCGGCACGATCGTTCAGCTCGACCGTGTCAAGGCTGCCCAGGGCGAGAAGATCGAGCTGGCCGCTGTGCTGCTCGTCGACGGCGCCACGGTGACCACCGACGCTGACTCGCTCGCGAAGGTCAAGGTCACGGCTGAGGTCATCGGCAACCTCCGCGGCCCGAAGATCATCATCCAGAAGTACAAGAACAAGACCGGCTACAAGAAGCGTCAGGGCCACCGCCAGGAGCTCACGCGCGTCAAGATCACCGGCATCAAGTAAGACCGAGGAGACCAGGACATGGCAC
This sequence comes from uncultured Microbacterium sp., assembly GCF_963521645.1. GTDB lineage: Bacteria > Actinomycetota > Actinomycetes > Actinomycetales > Microbacteriaceae > Microbacterium. The sequence goes on from NZ_CAUQVQ010000018.1 coordinate 38,511, forward strand.
ACAAAAAGGGCGCAAGCTCCACCCGTAACGGTCGTGATTCCAACGCTCAGCGACTTGGCGTCAAGCGCTTCGGAGGACAGCAGGTTCTCGCCGGCGAGATCATCGTCCGCCAGCGTGGCACGCACTTCCACCCCGGCGTGAACGTCGGCCGCGGCGGAGACGACACGCTGTTCGCTCTGGCCGCCGGTGCGGTCCAGTTCGGCGCGAAGGGCGGCCGCAAGGTCGTCAACATCGTCGCCGCTGCTGAGTGATCACAGCACGACAGTAGACATCCGATTCGGGGCGGGCTTCGGCCCGCCCCGAATTGTCGTATCAGGCCGGATCGTCGCCTCAGGCGCGATCCTCAATCGAGGAGAGAGACATGGTCAGTTTCGTCGACACCGTGACGCTGCACCTGCGCGCAGGCAAGGGCGGCAACGGCTGTGTCTCAGTGCACCGCGAGAAGTTCAAGCCGCTCGGCGGACCCGACGGCGGAAACGGCGGTGACGGCGGCGACGTGGTGCTCGTCGCCGACACGCAGACCGGCACGCTTCTCTCGTACCACCACTCGCCCCACCGCAGCTCCGGCAACGGGGGCCCCGGCATGGGCGATCACCGCGCCGGGTTCATGGGCGAGGACCTCGAACTCCCCGTCCCCGTCGGCACCGTGGTGAAGAGCCCCGACGGCGAGGTGCTCGTCGACATGATCGAGCCCGGCCAGCGGTTCGTCGTCGCCAAGGGCGGCCACGGCGGGCTCGGCAACGCCGCACTCGCCACGCCCAAGCGCAAGGCGCCCGGCTTCGCCCTCCTCGGGACCCCCGGGTATGAGGGAGACGTCGTCCTCGAGCTCAAGACCGTCGCGGACGTGGCGCTCGTGGGCTACCCCTCGGCGGGCAAGTCGAGCCTGATCGGCGCGATCTCGGCCGCACGGCCCAAGATCGCCGACTACCCGTTCACCACCCTGCACCCCAACCTCGGCGTCGTGCAGCAGGGCGACTTCCGCTTCACGGTCGCAGACGTCCCCGGACTGATCGAGGGTGCCAGCGAGGGGCGTGGCCTCGGGCTGGAGTTCCTCCGCCACGTCGAGCGCTGCACGGCACTGCTGCACGTGCTCGACTGCGCGACCCTCGAACCCGGACGCGACCCGATCTCCGATCTCGATGTGATCCTGGGCGAGCTCGCCGCGTATGAGGTGCCCGAGGGGCAGACTCCGCTGCTCGAGCGCCCGCAGCTGGTGGCGCTCAACAAGATCGACGTTCCCGAAGCGCGTGATCTGGCCGATCTCGTGCGGCCCGACCTCGAGGCGCGGGGCTTCCGCGTGTTCGAGATCTCCACGATCTCGCACGAAGGCCTGCGCCCCCTGACCTTCGCGCTCGGCGAGATCGTCGATGCGCACCGGGCGGAGCTCGCCGCGGCGGAGCCCGTCCGCGAGCGCGTCGTCATCCGCCCCCGTGGCTCCAAGAAGGAGTTCACGATCCGTGTCGAGGGCGGCACGTACGGGAACGTCTACCGGATCCTCGGAGAGAAGCCGGTGCGCTGGGTGCAGCAGACCGATTTCCAGAACGAGGAGGCTGTCGGCTACCTCGCGGATCGTCTGGAGAAGCTCGGCGTCGAAGACGAGCTGTTCCGGCTCGGCGCCGTGCAGGGCTCGACGGTCGTGATCGGCGAGGCCGACAGCATCGTCTTCGACTGGGAGCCGACCATGACGTCGGCCGCCGAGCTGATGACAGCACCTCGAGGGACCGACCCGCGTCTGGCGCCCAACGCGCGCCGGACCACGTCCGAGCGTCGTGAGCAGTACTACGAGCGCATGGATGCCAAGGCCGAAGCCCGCGCGGAGGCAGAGACGCGCCGTCTCGCCACGCGCGACGAGGGTGAGGCGTGACGGCTCGTACGCGCGCGGATCTCGCGACCGCGTCGCGCATCGTCGTGAAGGTCGGCTCGTCGTCGATCAGCGGAGAGGCGTCCTGGCGCATCCCCGTCATCGTGGAGGCCTTGGCTGCCGCCCATGCGCGCGGCGTCGAGGTGATCCTCGTGTCGTCGGGGGCGATCGCCAGCGGCATCCCCTTCCTGCGACTCGATGCCCGCCCCACCGATCTCGCGACGCAGCAGGCTGCGGCGGCCGTAGGGCAGAACATCCTCGTCTACCGGTATCAGGAGGCGCTGCGTCCGTTCGACATCGTCGCGGGTCAGGTGCTCCTCACGACCGGTGATCTCGAGAATCCCACGTCGCGCAGCAACGCCCGACGTGCCATGGAGCGTCTGCTCGGACTGCACGTGCTGCCGATCGTGAACGAGAACGACACCGTCGCGACGCAGGAGATCCGCTTCGGCGACAACGATCGGCTCGGCGCGCTCGTGGCCCAGCTGGTGCAGGCCGACGCTCTCGTGCTGCTGAGCGACATCGAATCGCTGTACACCCGCCCGCCCTCCGACCCGTCTGCCGAGCCGATCGACGTCGTCGCCCCCGACGCCGATCTCTCCGGACTCGAGTTCGGATCGACCGTGGTCAACAGTGTGGGCACCGGGGGAGCGGCCACCAAGGTCTCTGCCGCGCGCCTCGCCGCGGCATCGGGCATCGGGGTGCTGGTCACCAGTGCCGATCTGGTCGGCAGGGCCCTGGACGGCGCCGAAATAGGGACCTGGTTCGAGCCTGCGCTCTCCTAGACTGATCGGATGACCGACCAGACCCCGCAGGCGCGCCTCGAGCGCGCGAAGCAGGCCTCTCGCGCCACCGCCGCGCTCACCAGCGACGACAAGGCGCGCGTACTCGAGGCCATCGCGGTGGCGCTCGAGCAGAGTGCGGCGGCCATCATCGAGGCCAACGGTCGCGATGTCGCGCGTGGTCGCGAAGAGGGCATCGGCGAGTCGCTGATCGATCGGCTGCGCCTCGATGAGAAGCGGGTGTCGGCGCTGGCGTCGGCGGTCCGCCAGGTCGCGTCGTTGGCCGATCCGGTGGGCGAGGTCGTCGGCGGCCATCGGATGCCGAACGGCGTGGCGCTGGAGCAGATCCGAGTGCCCTTCGGCGTGGTCGGCGCCATCTACGAAGCGCGGCCGAACGTCACGGTCGATATCGCAGCCCTCGCCCTGCGCTCCGGCAACGCCGTCGTCCTGCGGGGCGGCAGCGCCGCCAAGGAGTCGAACACCGTGCTCGTCGACGTCATGCGCCGCGCCCTCGACGGTGCGGGCGTCACGGCGGAGGCCATTCAGACGGTGGACGACTTCGGTCGTGCGGGAGCGAAGGCCCTGATGAACGGGAGGGGCTTCATCGACGTCCTCGTTCCGCGGGGCAGCGCCGGACTGATCGAGACCGTGGTCACCGAGTCGACGGTGCCGGTGATCGAGACCGGCGCGGGGAACGTGCACATCGTCCTCGACGAGACGGCACCGGACGACTGGGCGCAGGACATCGTCGTGAACGCCAAGGTGCAGCGACCCAGCGTCTGCAACGCCGTCGAGACGGTGCTGGTGCTGCGCCAGGCCGCACCGCGGCTCGTGCCGCTCGTGGCGAGCGCGCTGCAGAGCGAGGGAGTCGCGATCCACGGCGACGACATCGTCGCGGGACTCGTCTCGAACGTCATCCCGGCGACCGAGGAGGACTGGTCGACGGAGTATCTCAGCCTCGACATCGCCATCAAGGTGGTCGACACGCTCGATGACGCTCTCGATCACATCCGCCGATACAGCACGGGTCACACCGAATCGATCATCACGACGGATACGCGCAACGCCGAACGCTTCCTCGCCGAGGTGGACTCGGCCGTGGTGATGGTGAACACCTCCACCCGTTTCACCGACGGCGCCGAGTTCGGTTTCGGTGCGGAGGTCGGCATCTCCACCCAGAAGCTGCACGCGCGAGGACCCATGGGGCTCTCCGAGCTGACCAGCACGAAGTGGCTGGCGCGTGGGTCAGGGCAGACGCGCGGCTGAGGGCTAGACTAGGTGGCGCTGCGGCGTCACGTGCGCCCGGCACGTCAGCCACGAAACGGAGTCAGGATGAACCTCGTCGCACAGATCGCGATGGTCGCTGCCGAGACAGAGCACCACGGCAACGTCCAGGCCGAGACGCTGATCTTCGGGGTGATCGCCATCATCCTGTTCGCGTTCCTCGGTCTTGTCACGCTGTCGTACAAGAACGTCGCCAACCGCCACTCCGCGAAGGCCGAAGCATGGGCCGCGCAGCACGGCAAGGACGGCCACGAGGCAGGACACGGCCACTAGGCCCCTATGAATGACACGATCTCGCGTCCGGCGCGCATCGGTGTGATGGGCGGCACGTTCGACCCCATCCACCACGGCCACCTGGTAGCGGCGAGCGAGGTCGCTCATTCCTTCGGCCTCGACGAGGTCATCTTCGTCCCCACCGGGAGACCGTGGCAGAAGGACGAAGTCACACCGAGTGAGCATCGGTACCTGATGACGGTCATCGCGACGGCGTCCAACCCGCAGTTCACCGTCAGCAGGGTCGACGTGGACCGTGAGGGGCCGACGTACACGATCGACACCCTGCGAGACCTCAAGAAGGCGCGGCCGGACGCCGAGCTCTTCTTCATCACCGGAGCGGATGCCGTAGCGCAAATTCTCAGTTGGAGAGACCATGATGAGTTGTGGCAGTTGGCCCACTTCGTCGCGGTCTCACGCCCAGGGCACGTCCTGAGCACCGACGGCCTCCCGAGCGACAACGTCAGCCAGCTGGAGGTTCCGGCCCTGTCGATCTCGTCGACGGCCTGCCGTGCTCGGGTCCGTGAAGAGGAGCCGGTCTGGTACCTCGTTCCCGACGGGGTCGTTCAATACATCGCGAAGCATCATCTGTATCGGAGCAAGGCATGAGTACATCGGATCGGCATGAGCAGGGTCCGCTGACGCGAAAGCAGCTGCGTGAGATCCGACTGACGGGTTCCACGCCGGTCATCACTCCCGAGGAGGCGGCGGCCGCCGCATCCGCACCCCCCGCAGCACCGCCCGCGACGCCGGAACCGCAGTCGGCTGCGAAGCCCGACGTCGCAGTCCCTCGTGCGGAGGTCGCTGCCGAGGCCGGCGGAGTGGGCTCCTCCACCGGACTCACCCGTCGTCAGGTGCGGGAGCTCGAGCGCGCGCGGTCGGGCTCGGTCGCACCCGCCACCGATGACGCACCCG
>NZ_CAUQVQ010000019.1:0-42699 GCF_963521645.1 uncultured Microbacterium sp.
GGCATCGAGGTACGCCCGATAGACCTCTTCCGCTGCGGCGAAGGCCTCGGCCTCACTCGCGAAAGCCGGCGTCACTGACGGCCGGGGCGGCGGTGCGGGCGCGCAGCCGCCGAGCATGAGCGCGACGAATGCGGCGACCGCAGCGAGGGGGAGCGCGGGGCGGCGGAGCGGCGTCATCCGGTCACGGTAGCCGCGAACGGCAGGGTGGCGGACGCGTTATCCACAGCATCGCTGTGCCTTAGACTGGGAAAGCTGTCGTGACGCGTGCGGAGGAGGCGATCGAGATCTCGACGATGTCTGATCAGACCGTTGTGAAGAAGTCCATCGGTCGCACCGTGAAGGCGTACGTCGCCCTCACCAAACCGCGAGTCCTCGAGCTGCTGCTGGTATCCACCGTTCCGGTGATGTTCCTCGCGCAGGGCGGACTTCCCGACATGCTCCTCGTGCTGGCGACCGTCATCGGCGGCTCACTGAGCGCGGGCTCCGCCGCGGCGTTCAACATGTATCTCGATCGAGACATCGACGCGCACATGCACCGCACCGAGAACCGTCCTCTCGTGACGGGGGAGATCACGCCCCGCGGCGCGCTGATCTTCTCGTGGACTCTCGCGGTCGTCTCGACCGTGTGGCTCTGGTTCACGACGAACTGGCTGGCCGCCACGCTCTCGGCATCCGCGATCTTCTTCTACGTCGTGATCTACACGATGATCCTCAAGCGCCGGACCGAGCAGAACATCATCTGGGGTGGGATCGCCGGGTGCTTCCCGGTCCTCATCGGCTGGGCCGCGGTCACGGGTTCGCTCGACTGGCCCGCATTCGTCCTCTTCGCGCTCATCTTCCTCTGGACCCCGCCGCACTACTGGCCGCTGTCGATGAAGTACAAGGACGACTACGAAGACGTCGATGTGCCGATGCTCGGCGTCACGCGCAACGCCTCGCAGGTGGGGCTCCAGGTGATCCTGTACGCGTGGGCGACGGTCGCCTGCTCACTGCTGCTGATCCCGATCGCCAACATGGGTCTCGTCTACGGCGTCTCGGCGGCGGTGTTCGGCGGATGGTTCATCTACGAATCGCACCGCCTGTACAACCAGGCGGTGCGAGGGAACGAGGCGCGTCCGATGCGGGTCTTCCACGCCTCGATCACCTACTTGACGCTGATCTTCGTGGCCGTCGCGGTCGACCCGCTGCTGCCGTTCTGATCGTCGTCGCTGGCTTCTGACGTCTCTGCCGACGGCTGCACGTCCGGGACCTCCGCTGTCTGCTCCTCCGGGAGCCCGCCGGTCTCGTCGCCGTTCTCGGCTGCCCAGTCGATGGGCTCGACGACGATCGGCGCGGGCGACGGCATCATCGCGTGTACGGCGGTGAGCGCGACGGCGAGGAGGATGCCGAGCACTCCGGCGCCGAGCAATGCCGCGCCGACGACCACGAGCGACTGGCCCACGTAGACCTCGATGCCCGTCGCGGTGCCGTCGAGCAGGGTGGTCGTCATCGTCCCGATCTGCCCGGCGATGATCCATCCGCCGACCCCCGTCGCGACGAGGGAGAGGACGAGGAGGAGCCAGAAGCCGATGCTGCGTGTCAATGACTTGTTCATGTCGGCCACGTTGCACGACGAAGTGATGAGTCGCTGATGTCGCAGCTGTGCATCGTCTGTGCGGATCGGTCTCCGGATGCCGCGTGGCGCCGTATCGGCAGGCGCCGCCGGATCAGTCGCGAGTGCCGATCGGCTTCTTGAGATGCAGCGCCACGACGGTGTACGCGGCGGCCGAGAGGGAAGCCAGCACCATGTGGATGCCGACCAGGATCGGAGGAAGGCCTTCGCGCGCCTGCCATACGCCGACCGCGACCTGCACGAGGATCGCGATGACCAGCACGAGGAGCCAGCGGCGAGGCTCGAGACGGAGAGCCCAGGCGGAGACGGTGAGGGCGAGCACCAGCGCGGCGAGGATGTAGCCGGGCCAGGAATGGACGTGTGCCAGGACCGTCGCGTCGAATCCGTGCCGGAAGACGTCGGCGTCGCCGGAGTGCGGGCCCGATCCGGTCGTGAGCACGCCGAACACGATCGTGACGGCCAGAGCGAGACCCGTCACATGCGTGAGGATGGCGAACCACTTCGGCACGGCGCGCTCTCGCGGCAGCGCCGGGGCGTACAGGCGTACCAGGAATGCGGCGGTGACACAGACGAGCAGCAGCGACGACACGTAGTGGAAGCCGACGATGAAGGGATTGAGTCCCGTGAGCACGGTGATGCCGCCGACGAGTGCCTGCGCGACGACCCCTGCCAGCACCACCCAGGCGAGCACGACGAGGTCACGCCGATCGCTCGCGAGCCGGACCGAGCGGACGATCGCGGCGATCACGGTGATGAGCAGGGCGCCCATCGCGAACGGGGTCGCGGCGAGCTTCATGAGGGAGAAGATGAGGAAGACGATGCCGGCGACGACGATGCCGGCGGCGGCGAAGCGCAGGGCCGAGAAGACGAGGCGCTTGCCTCCCACGCGCGCCAGCACCAGGAGGAGCACGGCGAGGGCGATGATGCCCACGACGCCCGTCATGACCCGGTTGCCGAACTCGATGACGCCGTGGATTCCCTGATCGGCATAGATCGGCACGAGCGACTCGGGCGTGCAGAGCGGCCACTCCGAGCATCCGAGACCGGAACCTGTGAGTCTCACAGCGCCGCCCGTGCCGATGATGATCGTCTGGGCGAGGAATGACAGCCAGGCGACGACGCGCAGCGCGCGTCCCCACAGGGCGGCGTGGGTCGACGACGCAGTCGATGGGATCGTGGGGGAGGAGATCGTCGTCTCGGGCATAAGTCTCTCCGAACCGCGGCGGACACGGCGAGCGGCCCTGTCTTCAGGCGGAACCTGTAGAATCGGATTGTTGTGATGAGCGCTGACCGCGCTGCACCATCACTAACAGTTTAGGCGCGATGGATGCGCCGGTGATGAGGGCCCACCAACGGCACCCGCTCCCGCAGACTCGACGGGGATCAGGTGTGTCGGGGCGGATGACACCGTTTGGGACCTGTGAGGAGAGTGTGTGATGTCGGATGTGCTGATCGACCGGCCGGAGCTTGACAGCCTCGGAGTGTACGAATTCGGATGGCATGACGAAGATGCCGCCGGAGCCATCGCGAAACGTGGAATCTCCGAAGAGGTGGTTCGCGGGATCTCGGCGCTCAAGCACGAGCCCGAATGGATGCTGAAGACCCGTCTCAAGGGCTATCAGCTCTTCGGACGCAAGCCGATGCCGACCTGGGGTGCAGACCTCAGCGAGATCGACTTCGACAACATCAAGTACTTCGTGCGCTCGACCGAGAAGCAGGCGCAGTCCTGGGAGGACCTCCCCGCTGAGATCCGGGAGACCTACGAGCGCCTCGGCATCCCCGAGGCAGAGCGTCAGCGGCTCGTCGCCGGTGTCGCCGCTCAGTACGAGTCCGAGGTCGTCTACCACCAGATCCGCGAGGACCTGGAGGAGCAGGGCGTCATCTTCATGGACACCGACACGGCCCTGCGGGAGCACCCCGAGTTCTTCGAGGAGTACTTCGGCACCGTGATCCCGGCCGGTGACAACAAGTTCGCCGCGCTCAACACCGCTGTCTGGTCGGGCGGCTCGTTCGTCTACGTCCCCAAGGGCGTGCACGTCGAGATCCCGCTGCAGGCGTACTTCCGCATCAACACCGAGAACATGGGTCAGTTCGAGCGGACCCTGATCATCGCCGACGAGGACAGCTACGTCCACTACATCGAGGGCTGCACCGCCCCGATCTACAAGTCGGACTCCCTGCACTCGGCCGTCGTCGAGATCATCGTGAAGAAGAACGCCCGAGTGCGGTACACGACGATCCAGAACTGGTCGAACAACGTCTACAACCTCGTCACCAAGCGTGCGGTCGCGCACGAGGGCGCGACCATGGAGTGGGTCGACGGCAACATCGGCTCCAAGGTGACCATGAAGTACCCGTCGATCTACCTGATGGGCGAGCACGCCAAGGGCGAAACCCTGTCGGTCGCCTTCGCGGGTCCGGGACAGCACCAGGACGCCGGCGCCAAGATGATCCACATGGCTCCGTACACGCAGTCGTCGATCGTCTCGAAGTCGATCGCTCGCGGCGGAGGCCGTGCGGGATACCGCGGTGAGGTACGGGTCGACGCGAACGCGCACCACTCCGCCAACACCGTGCGCTGCGACGCACTGCTGGTCGACACCAAGTCGCGCTCCGACACCTACCCGGCGATCGACATCCGCGTCGACGACGTGCAGCTCGGCCACGAGGCGACGGTCTCCAAGGTCAGCGAGGAACAGCTCTTCTACCTGCAGTCACGCGGTATGCCCGAGGACGAGGCGATGGCGATGATCGTGCGCGGCTTCATCGAGCCGATCGCGCGTGAACTCCCCATGGAGTACGCGATGGAATTGAACAAGCTCATCGAGATGGGCATGGAAGGATCGGTCGGCTAAATGGCGGCCTCGACGACAGCGCCCAGCGAGGCGCAGCATACGAACGCGCACATCGACCCCGCGGCTCAGGTCGCAGATGCCGGATTCGTGCCGGTGCAGACCCGATCGGAGCGGCCCCACTCGTTCGAGCCGGCCGACTTCGGTTCGCCGACCGGGCGTGAGGTCAACTGGAAGCACACGCCGGTCGCGAAGCTCTCGCCGCTCTTCGAGGTCGCAGGCTCGGCCGAGGGAGTGAGCTACTCGTTCGGCGCCGGAGAGCAGTACGTCTCCGCACCGCTCGGCGCCGGCGTCGCTCCCCGCGGAGAGGTCTTCCTCGCGGAAGACGTCACCGCAGCGGTCGCCTGGCAGGGCTCGCCGGAGGCACTGCACATCCGCATCCCTCGCGAAGAGGAGGTCGCAGAGCCGATCCTCGTCTCGATCGACGGCCTCGGCGCAGAACTGCGTGCCGACGCCCACATCGTGATCGAGGCGCTCGAGCACAGCTCGGCCACGGTCGTGCTGCAGCACACCGGTGCGGCGCAGTACGCGCAGAACGTCGAGATCATCGTCCGCGACGGCGCGAAGCTCACCGTCATCAGCCTGCAGCAGTGGCAGGATGCCGCCGTGCACGCCTCGGCGCATCAGGCGCGGGTCGATGCGGATGCCACGCTCAAGCACTTCGTCATCAGCTTCGGCGGCGGAGTCGTGCGTGTGAACCCGAGCGTCGAGCTCGCGGGAGCCGGGTCGGAGGGCTACCTCTACGGCCTGTCGTACGCCGATGCCGGACAGCACCTCGAGAGCCAGGTGTACCTGCACCACAAGGGCCCGCACACCAAGGGCGACGTGCTCTACAAGGGTGCGCTCCAGGGCGAGGGCGCGCACAGCGTCTGGATCGGCGACGTGCTGATCGGCGCCGACGCGACGGGCACCGACTCGTACGAGGCGAACCGCAACCTGGTGCTCACCGAGGGTGCGCGCGCCGATTCGATCCCGAACCTCGAGATCGAGACCGGAGACATCCTCGGTGCCGGCCATGCCAGCGCCACAGGTCGTTTCGACGACGAGCAGCTCTTCTACCTGCAGGCCCGCGGCATCAGCGAAGAGGAAGCCCGCCGTCTCGTCGTGCTCGGTTTCCTCACCGACATCGTCCAGCGCCTGGGCATCCCGGCGCTGGAGACCGAGCTGCTCGACGCGATCGAGGCGGAGCTCGCCGAGGTGACCGCATGAGCGCCGAACGCGTGTGCGGCGTCGCGGAACTCGAGCAGGACATGCCGATCCGTGTCGAGCCGGGCGGTGTCCCCATCACCGTCATCAAGGACTCGGAGGGTGTCATCCACGCGATCGGCGACACCTGCACGCACGGCGACATCTCGCTCTCCGAAGGCTTCGTCGAGGGTGACACGGTGGAGTGCTGGGCCCACGGGTCCGCGTTCTCCCTGCTCACCGGCAAGCCCCAGAATCTCCCCGCTTATGAGCCCGTTCCGGTCTACGTCGTCGAGATCGACGGCGACGACGTGCTCATCGACCCGACTGTGACGAAGGAAGTCTGAATGTCTGTTCTCGAAATCCGCGACCTGCATGTGACGGTCGAGACCGAGGCGGGTACCACCCCGATCCTCAACGGAATCACCCTCACCATGAACACCGGTGAGACCCACGCGATCATGGGCCCGAACGGCTCGGGCAAGTCGACGCTCGCGTACACGATCGCCGGTCACCCGAAGTACACGGTGACCTCGGGCTCTATCACCTTCGACGGCCAGGACGTGCTCGCCATGAGCGTCGACGAGCGCGCTCGCGCCGGGCTGTTCCTCGCGATGCAGTACCCCGTCGAGATCCCCGGAGTGACGGTCACCAACTTCCTCCGCACGGCCAAGACTGCTCTCGACGGCGAAGCGCCGGCGATCCGCGGCTGGACCAAGGACGTCAAGGCGGCCATGGCCAACCTGCGCATGGATCCGAAGTTCGCCCAGCGCAACGTCAACGAGGGCTTCTCGGGCGGCGAGAAGAAGCGTCACGAGATCCTGCAGCTCGAGGTGCTCAAGCCCCAGTTCGCGATCCTCGACGAGACCGACTCCGGCCTCGACGTCGACGCGCTGAAGATCGTCTCCGAGGGCGTCAACCGCGCCAAGGACACCACGGGCCTCGGCGTACTGCTGATCACGCACTACACCCGCATCCTCCGCTACATCCGTCCCGACTTCGTGCACGTGGTCGTCGCGGGGAAGATCGTCGAAGAGGGCGGCCCGGAGCTCGCCGACCGGCTCGAGGACGAGGGATACGACCGATTCCTCGACCCCGCAGCCCCGATCGAGGCGTAGGCTGATTCGCATGACAGCCACCCTCACCGACGCGAAGTACGACGAGGTCACCGAGGCTCTCAAGGACGTCATGGACCCGGAGCTCGGGATCAACGTCGTCGACCTCGGCCTGATCTACGACCTCGCCTGGGATGACGAGAACGATGCTCTCGTCATCCACATGACGCTGACCAGCGCGGGCTGCCCCCTCACGGACGTGCTCGAAGATCAGACCGCACAGGCTCTGGACAGCGTGGTCGATCGCTTCCGCATCAACTGGGTGTGGATGCCGCCGTGGGGTCCGGAGCGGATCACCGACGACGGGCGCGACATGATGCGTGCTCTCGGCTTCGCGATCTGAGGATGCTCGAGGTCACGGCTCTGCCTCTGGCCGAGCTCCGCGAGCGCAGCAGCGAGAAGTGGCGGGAGTACCCCGCCGATGTGCTTCCGCTGTTCGTCGCGGAGACCGATTTCCCGCTCGCTCCGACGGTCTCGGCCGCCTTGCGACGCGCCGTCGACCTCGGTGACACCGGATACATCGCGTCGCGGACCCCGCTGCCTGCGACGTATGCCTCGTTCGCCCGCCGGCGGTTCGACTGGGAGCCGGATCCGGCGCGGATGCGCAGCACCGCGGATGTGAGCCTGGGCATCGTGGAGATCCTCCGCCGTGTCACGCAGCCGGGAGAAGGGGTCGTGGTCACCCCGCCGGTGTATCCGCCGTTCTACGACCTCATCGCCGAGGCGGGTGCCGAAGACGTCCGCGTGCCGTTGATCGACACCGGCACCGGGTGGGAGCTCGATCTCGACGGCATCCGTGCGGCATTCGAAGGCGGCGCGACCGCGATGCTGCTGTGCAGCCCTCATAATCCGACCGGCACGGTGCACAGCCGCGAGACCCTCACGGCTCTGGCCGAGATCGCCGACGAGTTCGGCGCCGCGGTCGTCTCGGATGAGATCCATGCCCCGCTCGTCCAGCCGGGGATCGTGTTCACGCCGTTCCTCGACGCGGGTGACGCCGCCGAGCGTGTGGGGTATGCCGTCGTCAGCGCGAGCAAGGCCTTCAATCTGGCCGGTCTCAAATGCGCGCTCATGGTGACCGCATCGGAGCCCACCAGTGACGTCGTGCGAGGGCTGCCGATCGAAGTCGAGTGGCGCACAGGCCACTTCGGACTCCTGGCTGCGGTGGCCGCCTTCTCGGAGGAGAGCGATCCCTGGCTCGACGGTCTGCTCGCGACCCTCGATCAGAACAGAGTGCTGCTCGAGGATCTGCTGGCGTCCCGGCTGCCCGACGCTCGCTACCGGATTCCCGACGCCGGATACCTTGCCTGGATCGATCTCTCGAGGGTGGGGTGGGGCGACAATCCCGCACGACGGATCCTCAAGGAGGCGAAGGTCGCCCTGCACTTCGGTCCTGCTTTCGGCGAGCCGGGGAGGGGATTCGTCCGGCTGAACTTCGGCACCAGTCCCGAGATCATCACCGAGGCCATCGAGCGCATCGCGACGCTCGTGGACCGATGACGGCCCCGGCGCCGACCGCATCGATCTGGGACCGGGGACGCCTCTGGGTCACCGCCGGCTCGGTCGCGCTGATCTTCCTGGCCGCGATCGAGGCTCTGGCCGTGACCACGGTCATGCCCATCGTCAGCGAGGCGCTCGACGGACAGGACCTGTACGCGGTCGCGTTCGCGGGGACCCTGGCGACGAGCGTGATCGGCATGGTCGCCGCCGGCGCATGGTCGGACGCGCGAGGACCCCGCGGTGCACTGTATGCGGCAGTGACGCTGTTCATCGCCGGCCTGCTGCTGTCGGGCCTCGCGGTGACGATGGATCAGTTCCTGATCGGGCGGTTGGTTCAGGGGCTCGGCGCCGGAGGGCAGACGGTGGCGCTGTACGTGGTCGTGGCGCGGCTGTATCCCCCTCATCTCCACGGCGCGGTCTTCGCGGCGTTCGCCGCCGCGTGGGTCGTGCCCTCGATGATCGGTCCCTTCCTCGCCGGGGCCGTCGCGGAGTACCTCGACTGGCGATGGGCGTTCCTGGGGGTGGCCGTTCTGACCACGGCGGCCTTCGTGATCATCGCGGTGCGTCTGCGCGGGGTCTCCCTCGGGCAGGGCGAGACGCAGGATCGTCAGGCTCTCGTGATCCGGTTGGGGCTCGCCGTCGTCGTCGCGGTGTTCGCGGTGCTGATCGGCTTCACGGCGGAGATGCCCGTGGGAACGGGGTGGGCCGTCGCACTGGGATCGATGGCGGTGATCGCCGTCGCGGTCCTCCCGCTGCTCCCGCGGCACACCCTGCGCGCCGGTCGAGGGCTGCCGAGCGTCGTGCTCATGCGTGGCATCATCGCCGGCGCCTTCTTCGCCGCCGAGGCATACATCCCCTACCTGCTGATGGAGCGTTTCGAATTCACGGCGACCTGGGCGGGCATCGCGCTGATGCTGGCCGCCTTCGCCTGGGCCGGCGCCTCGGCTCTGCAGGGACGGTTCGGTGAACGTCTTGGCAACACTCGCATCACCGTGATCAGCCTGTCGCTGCTCCTGTGCGCGCTGGTCTTCGTGCTCCTGGCAGCCCTGTGGGGTCTCTCCCCGCTGTTCGTCGTGGCGGGCTGGGCATTCGCCGGAGGTGGCATGGGGCTGCTGTATCCGCGGCTCACCGTGCTCACGCTGGCATACTCGGATCCCGGCAATCAGGGGTTCAACTCCTCAGCGCTGTCGATCTCGGACTCCACGGGAGCCGCGGTCGTGATCGCTCTCGCGGGTCTCGCGGTTGCGAGTCTCGGAGGCGGGGCGAGTGCGTTCGGGATCGTCTTCGCGTTCTGCCTCGGTCTGGTGCTGCTCGCTCTCGTGCCGGGACTCCGGTTGGGTCACGCCGCAGAGGCGCCTGCCGCGGACTGAGAGACGGGAGCGGGGGTGGGCGACTCCCCGCTGAGGGCCGCGACGCCCAGGTCGAAGACCCGATCGAGGCCTGCGGTGACATCGGTCTCGCCGTCGTCGAGGGCGGCGCCGTGACTCTCGGCGTGCATGCGCTGCTGCACGAGTGTCGCATGGCCGAGCACGAAATGCAGGAGAGCGGCTCCGCGGTCGCGAGCATCCGATCGACCGTGGCGCGCGAGTGCGGCCTCGAGCGCGATCTGCGCGGACGATGAGCCGAGACGCAGGGCGTAGGTGCTGAGCACGAGCTCGGCACCATCCCGATAGGTGAAAAGCGCGTCGCGAATGCGGCGCGCTGTGGTCAGCACGTCCGCGTCGTCGCGCGGGATCGTGTCGGTGATGCGGTCGGCGAGTTCTGCGAGGAGTTCCTGCTTACTCGAGAAGTGCCAGTACAGCGCACTCGGCTGCACGTCGAGCGCCCCTGCGATCCTGCGCATGGACAGATCGGCCAACCCGACCTCGTCGAGCAGTGCGAGAGCGGCGCGCGCCACGCCGTCACGGTCGTGACGGATCGGATTGTGATCGGGACTCATGATCTGAGTATAGTGAACACCGTTCAGGTGAACAGTGTTCAGGAAGGTGTCGACGAATGGGTGATCACGCACGCGACCTCGGTCGAGAACTGGCCAGGACGGCGGTCTTCGCCGCCCTCATCGTGGTGCTCGGCATGGTGACCGTCCCGATCCCGGGAGGTGTTCCCCTCACCGCGCAGACACTTGGTGTGATGCTCGCCGGAGCAGTGCTCGGTCCGCGACTCGCGCCGCTCTCGGTGCTTCTGGTGCTCGTGCTCGCCGCGATCGGGCTGCCGGTCCTCGCCGGTGGGCGGGGTGGTCTCGGCGTCTTCGTCGGTCCCACGGCCGGCTATCTGCTCGGGTGGGTCATCGGCGTCGTCATCATCGGCCTCATCGTGCGCAGCGGTCGGATGCGGTGGTGGCGGGTCGCACTGGGGGTGACCGTGGGCGGCATCCTCGTGGTGTATCTGTGCGGCGTCCCCGTCACCGCACTCGTGCTCGGCCTCGATCTCGGGCCCACGGCTCTCGCGAGTCTCGTGTTCCTCCCCGGGGATCTCCTCAAGGCGGCAGCGGCGACGGCGATGGTTCTCGCGTTGCGGCGTGCATATCCCCGAGCCTTCGACATGCGCCCCACGCCGGCGCCTGCGCCCGTCCGTGCAGTCTGAGACCGCCGTCGGATCCATCTCGGTCGACCGTGTGACCGTCGAACGGGAAGGGCGGCGGATCCTGCGCGATGTGAGCATCGAACTCTCAGCCCCGAGGATCGCCGTCGTCGGCGCCAACGGCTCGGGCAAGTCGACATTCGCGCGCCTTCTGAACGGCCTCGTCCTTCCGGACGCAGGGCGCGTCATGGTGCATGATCTCGATTCTCGCCGTGACGCGAAGGCCTTGCGGCGGCGCGTGGGCTTCGTCTTTACCGACCCGCAGGCACAGATCCTGATGCCGACGCCGGCCGAGGATCTCGCCCTGTCCTTGCGCGGCTCGCCTCGCGCGCGGGTCGAGGCGCGCGTGGCGGCTGCTCTGGCCGAGCACGGACTCTCCGATCGGGCCGATGTGCCGGCGTCCGAGCTGTCCGGTGGGCAGAGGCAGATGCTCGCCCTGGCATCCGTCCTGATCACGGAGCCGCGCCTCGTCGTGGCCGATGAGCCGACGACGCTGCTCGACCTTCGCAATTCCCGACGGATCTCGGATCTACTGCTGTCGCTGGCGTCGCAGGTCGTGATCGTCACACACGACCTCGATCTCGCCGCGCGATGCGATCACGCGCTGCTCTTCGAGAAGGGCTCGCTCATCGCGTCGGGCGCGCCGCAGGATGTGGTCTCCGAGTACCGTGAGCTGTGCGCGTGATCGAGTCGTATCGCCCGGGCATGAGCGTCGTGCACCGGATGCCCGCGAGCCTGAAGCTGGCACTCTTCGCCCTCCTCGCCCTCGTCTCCTCCGCGGTGCCGCACGACGGGGTGAGCGTCACGGTCTCGCTGCTCATCGTGTGCGTGCTGTATCTCGTCGCCGGACTGCCGGTGAGACTGCTGCTGCTCGAGATCTGGCGGCTGCGCTGGCTCGTGCTGATCCTCGGGGCGGCGCTGTCGATCTTCGCCTCGCCGCTCACCGCGTGGATCAGCACGGCACGGGTGGCGTCGTTGCTGCTGCTCGCCGCCCTGCTCGTCATCACGACGCGCATGGGCGATCTGCTCGTCGTGCTGCACCGGCTGCTGAGGCCGCTGCGTCGTGTGGGCGTCGATGCCGACGCCGTCGCCATGACGGTCTCGCTGACTCTCACGATGGTCCCTGTGGTCACGGGCTTCGCCCATGCCGTGCGCGAGGCTCAGCGAGCCCGTGACGCGCGACTCGGACCCCGTATGGTGGTGCCGCTCTTCGTCAGGACGCTACGCCACGCGGACGAGGTGGGTGACGCCCTGGTCGCCCGTGGGCTGGTGTGATCCGCGGACGAGGCGGAGCGAGAGCATCATGGCGGCGACGGAGAGCGCGGCGGTGAGCGCCGTCGTCCCCGCGGCGAGGAGCAGCACGACCGAGGCGATCCCGATGACGGCGGCGACCGCCGTCCGGCGGGACGAGTCGGTGGGGCGCGGTGCGGCCCGCATCTCGATGCGAGCGAGGGCGACGGCCATCACCGCGGTCAGGGCCAGCGCGACGGCGAGCCAGAGGGGGCGCGACAGCCACCACGCGAGGCTGCTCGGTTCCGGCAGTGCGAACCCCGTGACGCGAGAGACTGCGGCCGCGATGCCGGCCATGGCGAGCAGCACCGGCATGTGCCACAGGTAGATCGTCATGGTCCTCCGGTTCACGAACGCCGAGAATGCGGCCACAGGCCGTCGCCGGCTGAGCTCCTCGATGCGCCCTCGCAGGAGCGAGACGATGCTGAGATGCACGACGCCGACCAGCAACAGGGCGGCGGTGGGCGGATTGATGTTGGCGATCAGGTCGGGGGAGTAGACCCCGCTCGCGAACGTGCCGATGAGCGCAGCGAGCGCCACAGCTCCTGCGATCGTCCGCACGGCTGCGGGCATGCGATCGATCGAGCCGTCTGCGAGGAAGAACCCGATCTGCTGCAGCGCGAGCCAGACGAACGCGAGATTCACGAATCCCAGCCCCTCGATCCCCGCGGTCGCCCGAGCCGCGTCGACGACGACCGACGCCGCCACGAGCAAGGCGACCGTCGTCAGCGGCCTGCGGGCGTGGGCCTTCGCGAGCGCCGGGAGGAGGGCCTGACAACCCAGGAAGACACCGAGGAACCAGAGGGGCTGACTGTAGCGGAAGCCCGCGATCCCGATGATGTCGGCCGGGATGCCGGCGGCGCCCAGCGCGGCGAGGGTCGCCCCGACGATCGCGATCGCGATCAGTGCCGGTCGCAGCAGACGATGCACGCGGGCCGCGACGAAGTCGGATGCGGTCGCTCCGCGCGCCTGCGAACGCTGCACGGCGATGTAGCCGGAGAAGCCGCCGATGAGGAAGAACAGCGGCATGACCTGGAGAGCCCAGCTGACGGGGACGATCCACCACGTGCCCTCGCTCGCGTTCGCGAACACGGGACCGCCGTCGACCACGGTGACACCGACCATGAGCGCATGCAGCAGCACGACTCCCACGACGCAGACCGCTCGCAACAGATCGATCCCTGAGTCGCGGCCGCTCGGCAGCGGGGCTGAGCGAGCGATGCGGGGTGGTGCCTCGAGCATGGCCATGTGTTCCTCCTCGGATGGGTGTCCGAGGAGCGTATGGACGCGGTACCCGTCGGGGGATCACGCTCAGGGGCTGTTTCGCCCCCTACCAGGGTGTGATCCGGGGTGCCGCCGCTCAGGGGGCGGGTTCCACCAGTCCCGCATCGTAGGCGAGGATCACCGCGTGCACGCGGTCGCGGAGTCGGAGCTTCGCGAGCACCTTTCCGACATGGGTCTTCACGGTCTGCTCGGCGATGAACAGGTCGGCTGCGATCTCGCTGTTCGACCGTCCCCGTCCGATGAGCACCAGAACCTCGCGCTCCCGGTCGGTCAGCTCCGCGAGCGAGTTCGCCGCCGTCGCCGTGCGGGGCTGACGTCCCGCGAACTGCTCGATCATGCGCCGTGTCACGCTCGGCGCGAGGAGAGCATCGCCGCCGGCGACGACTCTCACGGCGTGCACGAGTTCCTCCGGGAGGGCGTCCTTCAACAGGAAGCCGCTCGCACCCGCCTCGAGGGCGTCGTAGACGTAGTCATCGATGTCGAAAGTCGTCAGCATGAGGATCCTCGGCACATGGGCCGCAGGGTAGCCGGGACCGAGGATGCGGCGTGTGGCCTCGATCCCGTCGACCTGGGGCATCCGAACGTCCATCAGGATCACATCCGGGTCGAGGCGGGCTGCGAGCGTGACGGCTTCCGCGCCGTCGGCGGCCTGGCCGGCGACGCGGATCCCCTCGTGCGCGTCGAGCAGGGCCGCGAATCCGGCGCGGACCATGGCCTGGTCATCGGCGATGAGTACGGAGATCGTCACAGGGGCTCCTCGGTGATCTGACTGATGGTCCTGCTCGACGGACTCTCGTGCAGGGGCAGAGAGGCCGCGACCTCCCACCCGCCGTCCGCGGTCGAGGCCGCGGTGAAGCGGCCGCCGAGCAGCTCGACGCGCTCGCGCATGCCACGCAGACCGTAGCCCCCGCTCGCGGGAGCCTGGTCGGCTGAGGCGCGGCCGTTGCGCACGCGGACGCCGACGACGTGGGAGTCGGCGTTCACGCGCACGGTGACCGCTGCGCCCGGCGCGTGCCGCACGGCATTGCTGAGTGCCTCCTGCGTGATGCGGAAGGCGGCGATCTGCACGGCATGCGGGGTGTCCGAGACCGGTCCGGTGATCTCGAGCCCCACCGTCATGCCGGCGCGCCGCATCGTGTCGACCAGGGCCGGGATGTCATCGATGCTCTGCTGCGGTGCGAGCTCGGCGGTCTGATCCTCGGTGCGCAGCACCCCGAGCATCCGCCTCATCTCGGTGAGCGATCCCCGCGCGGTCGCCGCGATGCTCTCGAACTCCGACGTCGCGGCGTCGCCGATGTCGGGCAGTCGATATCGAGCCGTCGACGCCTGCACCTGGATCACGGACATGCTGTGGGCGATGGCGTCGTGCAGTTCTCGGGCGATGCGCGTGCGCTCCTCGACGAGAGCGCGGCGCGACTCCGCGAGGGCCGAATGCTCCCGCTCCTTCGTGAGTTCGGCCGAGACCCTCAGCCGCCCTGCGAGCAGTATGGCCACGAGGAACATCGCCGCGGCCACGGACGCCGTGACGATCAGGTCGGCGGTGGCACTGCCGGCGGTGGCGGGAGTGGCGACGTTCTCGGGACGCAGCAGCGGGGCCGCGAGAGACAGCAGCGTGCCGATCAGGAGCGACACAGCGCCCGAGCGCGCGCCGTGGACGAAGGTCATGACTCCGACGAAGAGCACGAAGGTCAGCAGAGCAGGCACCGACCAAGGCCACGGCGCCGCGGTGGCCCGATCGGAGGCGGTGAGCAGGGGGAGCGCGAACGCCGCAGCGCAGAACGTCACGATCGCCCACCGCGGATGCCGCACGGAGAGCAGGGGGGCCGAACACAGAGCGGCTCCCAGAATGAACGACAGGGGCAGCGCGGTGCCGTACACCACGGTCTGGAGGGACACGAGCACGGCGAAGAGCGCAAGGCTCACCACGCCGACGGCCGTGAGGGCGGCCGTCCGACGGCTGATGCGGGGGGATCGCGGCGTACGCGGCCGACGACGTGCCATGACTGTCATCCTGCCAGTTGCGGGACGGGTGCGCGTCGACGACGCCGGGCGGCGGTGACGCGGTCGATCACGAGTCCGATGAGGAGAGCGAGTCCGATGCCGACGGCTGCGCCGACGAGTGGCTGGTCGGCGACCCATGACCCGGCGAGAAGCCCGATCGCCAGGCTCAGCAGGCTCCAGCTGAGGCCCGCGACGATGCTCAGCGGAACGAAACGACGCCACGGGAACCCCAGGGCACCCGCCGACATGTTGACGGCGACGCGACCGACGGGGATGTACCGGGCGCCGAGGATGAGGGCCGCGCTGCGCTCGTCGAGGGCACGCTCGGCATGGGCGAAGGCGGCGGCCACTCGTGGACGCCGCATCCACGACCACCGCGTGGTGCCGAGTCGGCGGCCGAGAGCGAACGCGATGTTGTCGCCGACGGTCGCGCCTGCGGCGGCGATCACTCCGAGAGGGACCAGCGCCCAGAGATCGGCTGAGGATGCCAGCACGGCGGCCGCGGCCACGAGCACGGTCTCGCTCGGGATCGGCGGGAAGAAGCCGTCGATGATCGTCACGACGAGCAGCACGACGTAGAGCCAGGGCGACGCGACGGTCTGCAGAACGAGCTCGTTGATAACATCCACCTCAGAAGGCTAGGAAGCAGAGGCCACGTGCCGCATCACCCCGAGGTATCGAGCGCATCCCCCCGCAGAGGTAGATGCGCGGACCGTCCGACGGCGGTCGGCGCCGTCACGGTCCACGGCCTTCTCGTGGACGGTCAGACTCGCTGCGACCACTACTCCGGCCCCCTCGATGTGATCGCCCTGAAGTTCGCGTGCTGTGGAGACTGGTATCCCTGTCATCTCTGTCATGCGGCGCTCGCTGATCACGAGGCGAGGCAGTGGCCGACGTCGGCCAGGGCGACCGAGGCTGTGCTGTGCGGTGTCTGCGGGTGCGCGTTGCGCATCGACGGCTATCTCGAGGTGTCGGCGTGCCCGAGCTGCGCCGCCGACTTCAACCCCGGATGCCGACTGCATCATCGCCTGTACTTCGACTGAACACTCAGCCGGGCGATCTATACTGGGAGTTTGGCCCCTCGGCCCGAATCCCCCTGAAAGATCGGACATCCCGCCTGTGCTTGCCGTGCACGAACTCGAGATCCGCGTGGGCGCACGCCTCCTGATGGAGAACGTGTCGTTCCGTGTGAGCGACGGAGACAAGATCGGTCTCGTCGGCCGCAACGGTGCAGGCAAGACCACCCTCACCAAGGTGCTCGCGGGCGATGTGCTCCCGTCCGGCGGCACCGTGACACGGTCCGGTGAACTGGGATATCTGCCGCAGGACCCGCGCTCCGGCGACCCGGAGATGCTCGCGCGCACCCGCATCCTCGATGCCCGCGGACTCGGCAGCCTCGCACTCGGGATGGCCGAGGCGACCGTCGCGATGGGATCCGACGACCCCGCCGTCGCCGAGAAGGCCATGAAGCGCTACGCCCGCCTCACGGAGGAGTTCGAAGGGCAGGGCGGGTACGCGGCCGAAGCCGAGGCGGCATCCATCGCCAACAACCTGTCGCTGCCCGACCGCATCCTCGATCAGCCCTTGAAGACCCTCTCGGGCGGTCAGCGTCGGCGTATCGAACTCGCGCGCATCCTCTTCTCCGACGCCGAGACGATGATCCTCGACGAGCCCACCAACCACCTCGACGCGGACAGCGTGGTGTGGTTGCGCGAGTTCCTCAAGAACTACAAGGGCGGCCTCATCGTGATCAGTCACGACGTCGAACTCGTGGGCGAGACCGTGAACCGGGTGTTCTACCTCGATGCCAACCGCCAGGTCATCGACGCGTACAACATGAACTGGAAGAACTACCTCCGTCAGCGCGCCGCCGACGAGGAGCGGCGCAAGAAGGAGCGCGCGAACGCCGAGAAGAAGGCGACGACTCTGCAGCTGCAGGCCGCACGCTTCGGCGCCAAGGCCTCGAAGGCCGCGGCCGCGCACCAGATGATCGCCCGTGCCGAGAAGCTGCTCGCGGGACTCGACGACGTGCGCCAGGAAGACCGGGTGGCGAAGCTGCGCTTCCCGAAGCCCGCGCCCTGCGGGAAGACGCCGATGATGGCGTCCGGGCTGTCGAAGTCGTACGGCTCGCTCGAGATCTTCACGGACGTCGACCTCGCGATCGATCGCGGATCCAAGGTCGTCGTGCTCGGCCTCAACGGCGCGGGCAAGACCACTCTGCTGCGAATGCTCGCGGGCGTCGATCAGCCCGACACCGGCCAGCTGGAGCCGGGCCACGGGCTCAAGGTCGGGTACTACGCGCAGGAGCACGAGAATCTCGATGTGAACCGCTCGGTGCTCGAGAACATGGTGTCGGCCGCACCCCACATCACCGAGACGGAGGCGCGAAAGGTGCTCGGCTCATTCCTGTTCACGGGCGACGACGTCCTCAAGCCCGCGGGAGTGCTCTCGGGCGGGGAGAAGACGCGTCTCTCGCTCGCGACGCTCGTCGTGTCCTCCGCGAACCTGCTGCTGCTCGACGAGCCGACGAACAACCTCGATCCCGCGTCGCGCGAGGAGATCCTCGGCGCACTCGCGCACTACGAGGGTGCCGTCGTGCTGGTGTCGCACGACCCGGGCGCGGTGCAGTCCCTGAACCCGGAGCGCGTGCTGATCCTGCCCGACGGCGTCGAGGACATCTGGAGCCAGGAGTACCAGGACCTCATCGAGCTCGCGTGATTCGCGCCGCTCTCGTGGCATAGTCGAGAGCGTGACGCACGAAGACTCGTATCTCGACCTCGTTCACCTCAACGACTGGCTGAGAGGGCGCCACGCCCTCACGGGAGCGGCCCCGGAATGGGACGCGCACCGCGTGCCGGACGACCCGGCGGTTCTGTTCGCCGAATGGCTGGGTGAGGCCGCCGCGGCCGGAGTGCCCGAACCGCACACGGTCACGCTGGCGACCGTCGATGCCGCGGGAGTCCCCGACGCGCGCACGCTGATCCTGAAGCGGATCGATGACCGGGGATGGGGTTTCGCCAGCACCCGGTCGTCGCGCAAGGGCGAGCAGCTCGCCGCCACCCCGGCTGCGGCGTTGAACTTCTGGTGGCAGCCGCAGGTTCGCGCGGTGCGGGTGCGTGGCCGTGTCGAAGAGGCCACGGCTGAAGAGAGCGCCGCCGACCTCGCCGCCCGCTCAGCCGCGGCACGGGCGGACGTGGCTGAGGGGGATTGGGCGCTGTGGCGGATCGTGCCGACCCGCGTCGAGTTCTGGCAGGGTGAGCGCGATCGGCACCACACACGTCTGGTCTACGAGGCCACAGCAGATGGCTGGACACACACGATCAGCGGCAGGGCGGCCGAACGCGGCGGGTCGCAGGGGCAGGCATGACGGCAGTCGAGATCGTCGAGATCGGTGCCCTCGACGAGTGGCGCGAGCACCACGGCGGGTTCGACGCGGCACGCTCGCGGGACGGGCGTCGCGTCGTCGACCACGAGCTGACGATGCAGTACATCGGGCTCACCGCGAACGCACTGGCCCCCGGCGAGCAGGCGGGCTACTGGCACACCCATTCGCGCATCGAGGAGCTCTACGTGTTTCTCGACGGCCGCGGTCAGATGGGGCTCGACGACCAGGTCGTCGAGGTGGGTCCCGGCACGGTGATCCGTGTGGGGCAGGGAATCGCACGCACGTGGCGCTGCCGCCCCGACAGTCCGGGGGAGCTGCGTTGGCTGTGCATCAGGGCCGGCGGCGAAGAACTGCCGCACCTGCCCGATGACAGTCGGCGCCTACCCGAGAGGCCGATGCCGTGGAGTGAGTGACACGACGGGCCGTATCAGCGGGCGTCGAGCAGCTCGTCCTCGACAGCGGCGTCGCGATCGCGTCGACGGGGGCGCTTCGCCTCGGCGGGGGCGCCTTCGAGGTCTTCGCGGTGCTTGGTGATCTCGGTGCGGATGATGTACCCGATGAAGATGAATCCCATGAGCGCGAAGAGGATCCACTGGATCGCATATGACAGATGGGGACCCGGATCGTCGGTGGGGGAGTCGAATCCGCCCAGTGCGACCTCGGGTGCGGGGTCCTCGCTGACGATCTGACCGTAGGCGCTCGTCACGACGTCGCCACCGACGATCTCGGCGATCGACGGAAGGTTGATCGTCGGGACCTGCCCGTCGGGCGCGCCGCGCCCTGAGGCCGGCAGCTGTTCGCCCGGTCGCAGTCGGACGATGACCTCGACCTCGCCCTCAGGGGGAGCAGGCACGGCATCCGGCGCCTCGCCGTCGCCCGGTGGCACCCACCCACGGTCGACGATCATGATCCGTCCGTCGGCGTCTCGGAACGGCACCAGCACTTCGAATGCGCTCGTGCCGCCGTGCGGGCGGTTGCGCACGAGCAGCTGTTGCTCGCTCAGGTATTCACCGGTGAGCACCACAGGGTGCCAGACGTCGTCACCCGCGAGCTCTCCGTCGTCGCCGATCAGGTCGCGCAGGGGAACGGGGTCGGCATCGTAGTTCTGCTCGACCAGCTCGATCTGCTCGGCTCTCGACTCGTTGCGGTCGAACTGCCACTGGGACAGGAATGCACAGCCGACGGCGAAGGCGATCGCGATCAGGACGTAGACCGACCAGCGGGTCAGGCGGGAGCTCACGAAGGGACACCGTCTTTCACAGTCACGGGGAAGTCGCGAGCCGCCAGGTAGTCACGGAGGAACACGACGTGCTCCGCGCACGCGAGCCACACCTTCTCACGATCGGGCGCGTGGATGCGCGGATTGCGCCACACGACCTGAGCCGATGCCGCGTTCCGGCATCCGGCGCGCGAGCACTCCAGATCGCTCACGCGTCGTCCCGGCCGCTCTCCCGGATCGTGATGATCTGCGGATCCGATGGTGATGACGACGGCTCCTCGGGCGCGGCTGCGGGCGCCTCGATCTCCTGCAGCGGCGACTCCGCAGACGTCTCGGTGCTGTCGCTTCCCGCGTTCGCGAACACCACGGCGATGTACGGCAGCACCGCTGCGGCGGCCGCGAACACCCAGGTGTACCAGCCGTACGGCTGCACGAACATCATGAGTGCGAAGCACACGATGCGGATCGTCATGGTCAGCGCATAGCGGCGCACGCGGTGGTCTGCCTCGGCCTGCGGCGATTGCGGCAGGGAGGTGACAGCCGGTACCAGGTGCTTGCTCTTCACGATGAGTCAAGCCTACGCCGCCCCGGCTCGGAGGGGGCACCGTTCGAGCGGTCTCAGGACGCGAAGATGAAGGGCAGCGTGAAGGCGCCGACGAACAGGATGCTGAACAGCGTGATGGCGATGCTGAGCACCCCGAATGCCACCATGACGTATCCCATGACGAGGCCCGCGATCGCCATGTCTCGGCCGCCCAGGCCGGGGGTCATCCGGATCTGACGTATCGCCAGGTGCCCGGTGATGATCGCCGCGATCGATCCGAGCAACGGAACGAACAGCCAGAACAGGAGCACGCCGGCGATCCCGCAGACGAGCGACGTGACGGCGAGCCCGCTCGAAGGCTGGGGCGCAGGCGCATACTGACCGCCGTAGGCGGGGTACATCGACGGGTGCGGCGCCGCGGGGTGGGTCGGCCGCGGTGCGACCGTCGAGTACGTCTGGAACGGCGGATACGCGAGCGTGGGTTCAGAGGTCACCGGCGGAGCAAGAGGCACGGTCGGCTGGTCGTCCGGTGCCACAAAAGCCGAAGCAGGCGGCGGAGGCGCCGTAGGGAGCTGAGGAGCGACGGGCGGCGTCCCGGACGACGGGATGGGGCTGGTGCTGTCGCTCACGGTGATGCCTTTCGTCGCCCTCAGGGTTTCAGGGCGGGGGGTATGTGTCAAACGTCGGGAGCCGGCCGCGGCATCGTCGGTAGGATCGTTCTCGACCAGGCCGCAGACCCCGCAGGCCGGATCGGGAGTGGAAATGAGTTCTCAGCGCGTCGTCCTCGTCACCGGGGGAAACCGCGGCATCGGACGGGCCATCGCGGAGCGCTTCGTGCGTGACGGATATCGCGTGGCGGTGACAGCGCGCACGGGCGAAGGTCCGGAGGGCACGCTGACCGTGCGGGCCGATGTCACGGATGCGGCAGCACTCGATGCCGCCTTCACCGAGGTGGAGCAGCAGTTGGGTCCGGTCGAGATCGTCGTCGCCAATGCCGGCATCACGAAGGACACTCTGCTCCTGCGCATGAGCGAGGACGACTTCGACAGCGTCGTCGCCACGAACCTCGGCGGTACCTTCCGGGTCGTGAAGCGCGCATCGAAGGGCATGTTGAGGGCTCGGTTCGGGCGAGTGATCCTGATCTCCAGCGTCGTGGGACTCTACGGCTCCGCCGGTCAGGTCAACTACTCCGCGTCGAAGAGCGCACTCGTCGGATTCGCGCGGTCGTTGACCCGCGAGCTCGGTGGACGAGGCATCACCGCGAACGTGGTCGCACCCGGGTTCATCGAGACGGACATGACCGCCGAGCTTCCCGAGGAGACTCAGAAGCAGTACAAGTCCAACATCCCTGCCGGGCGCTTCGCCACGCCCGACGAGGTCGCAGGGGTCGTCACGTGGCTGGCAGGCGACGACGCCGGTTACATCTCCGGCGCCGTCATTCCCGTCGACGGCGGCCTCGGGATGGGGCACTGACCCGATTCGGACTGAGTGATCTCAGCCGCGCGTGACGGCGGAGTCGATCAGCTCCGCCAACCTGCCCGGCACCGAGAACTGCGGCCAGTGGCCGGAACCGATGCGAACGACCTCGGCGTCCTGAATGGCTCGGAACTCGTCGGCGTACGGCCCCCACTGATCGAGCTCCGACTCGAGCGTCTCGCGATCCATCCCTCCCATGAGGAGGGTCACGGGCACCTGATGACGCGCCTCGTGGCTGAGCTCGATCGCATCGGTCGGAACACGCGCGGGCACACTCAGGGTGAGCGGCGCAGTACGTGCGCGGGTCGCGTCGTCGAGGTCCTCGACATCTTCCGCAGGGAAGAAGTCCCACCCGGGGAACGGGACGACGCCGTCGACCACCTCGAACTCGCTGATGCCGGAGCCCGAGGGCGGCGGCACGGTGTCGACGAGGACGACCCGTGCGATGCGGTCGGGGCGAGCATCCGCGACGCCCCATGCGACATTGCCGCCACCGCTGTGACCGACGACGACGACCGGCCCGGCGACCGCGTCCACCGCGGCGGCGGCCGCGTCGACCCACTCGGCGATGCCGATCTCGGAGGACTCGGCTGCGGGGCTGCCCACGCCCGGCATGGTGAGCGGATGCACGGTGTGCCCTGCACGTTCGAGCTCGGCGGTCACCTCGCTCCAACTGGACGCGTCGAGCCAGAGACCGGGGATGAGGATGATGTCCATGCGCCGACGATAGACGGGGCATCGGACATCCGCTAGGGAAGCAGTGGGATGACCTCCGAGAGGTCCTGCGGACCGATCACGAGGCTCGCCGCATCGCGCACCGCGGGCTTCGCATTGAACGCCAGTCCGAGCCCGGCGACCGCCATCATCTGCAGGTCGTTGGCCCCGTCGCCGATCGCGATCGTGGCGTGAGGGAGTACGCCGAGCTCGTCGGCCCACTGCTGCAGCGTCGCGGCCTTGGCCGTGGCATCGACGATGTCCCCGTCGACTCGGCCGACCAGCGCTCCGCCCGCCACCTCGAGGCGATTCGCGCGCCAGCGATCCACGCCGAGCCCCGGCGCGATGTCGTCGAGGATCTCATGGAACCCGCCGGACACGACACCGACGACACCACCGCGCTCGTGCACCGCCGCTGTGAGGGCGTGCACTCCGGGAGTCGGCTCCACGCGCGCGAGCACACGGGCGAGACCCGAGACGGGAACGCCCTCGAGGGCGGCGACACGTGAACGCAGGCTCGTGGCGAAGTCGATCTCTCCGCGCATCGCGGCCTCGGTCGCTGCCTGCACCTCTTCTCCGCGCCCGACCTCATCGGCGATCAGTTCGATCACCTCGTTGCGGATGAGGGTGGAATCGGCATCGAGGACGACGAGGAAGCGCGCAGCGGTCACGCCTCCGAGCCTATCGACCGTGAGTCGCCCCGCTGTGCAGGTCGCGACTCACGGCGACACGGTCATCGCTCGATGAACAGTCCCTTGCCGACCACCGTGATGCCCGAATCCGTCACGGTGAAGCCGCGCGCCAGATCTCGCTCGCGGTCGACGCCGACGGTCGCTCCGTCCGCGAGGACGACGTTCTTGTCGAGGATGGCTCGATGCACCCGGGATCCGGCGCCCACCCGCACGCCGTCGAAGACCACGGAGTCGGTGATCGTCGAGCCGCCCCCGGCGAGAGTCCAGGGGCCGACCACGCTGCGTTCCAGGTGAGTGCCGGAGAGCACCGACCCGAGCGACACGATCGAGTCGATGGCATTGCCGATGCGCCCGACCGAGTCGCGGACGAACTTCGCGGGCGGCGAGTTCACCGCCTGCGAGTGGATCGGCCATTCCATGTTGTAGAGGTTGAAGATCGGCAGTGTCGAGATCAGGTCCATGTGGGCGTCGAAGAACGAGTCGATCGTGCCCACGTCGCGCCAGTACGAGCGGTCGCGCGGGGACGATCCCGGCACGTCGTTGCGCTTCATGTCGTAGTACCCGGCCTCGCCGCGGTCGACGAAGTACGGCACGATGTCGCCGCCCATGTCGTGTCCCGAGGTCGGCGACTCGCCGTCGGCCTCGACCGCGGCGATGAGAGCGTCCGCGTCGAAGATGTAGTTTCCCATCGAGGCGAGCACCTCGTGGGGCGAGTCCTCGAGACCCGCGATGTCGGTGGGCTTCTCGAGGAACTGCTTGATGCGTCCCGATTCCGTGTCGGCATCGATCACGCCGAACTGCGACGCCATGGCGAGCGGCTGGCGGATGCCGGCGACCGTGGCCTTGGCTCCCGACTCAATGTGCGCCTCGAGCATCTGGCGGAAGTCCATGCGATACACGTGATCCGCGCCGATGACCACGACGATGTCGGGCTTCTCGTCGTTGATGAGATTGAGGCTCTGCAGGATCGCGTCGGCGGAGCCGGAGAACCAGCGCTTGCCGAGGCGCTGCTGCGCGGGCACGGATGCGACGTAGGAGTCGAGCAGGGCTGACATGCGCCAGGTCTGGGAGATGTGGCGATCGAGGCTGTGGGACTTGTACTGAGTGAGGACGACGATCTGGCGCAGACCCGAGTTGATGAGGTTCGAGATCGCGAAATCGATCAATCGGTACTGTCCGCCGAACGGCACTGCAGGTTTCGCCCTGTCGCCCGTGAGGGGCATAAGACGCTTTCCCTCGCCGCCGGCGAGGATGATGCCGAAGATCTTCTTTGGTGCGGACATGCACCAACCATAGAGGCGATTCGGCTCGGCGAACTAGCATCTGGACAACTGAGTCACTACCGTCTAGACATGCGCGTCGAGATGATCACGAAGGAATACCCGCCGGAGATCTACGGAGGTGCCGGTGTGCACGTCGCAGAGCTCGTCACGGCCCTGCGGAAGAATATCGATGTACAGGTGAGGGCCTTCGGTTCCCCGCGCGATGAGGAGGGGACGTTCGCCTACCGCACCCCTTCGGAGCTCGGCTCGGCGAACCCCGCGCTGCAGACCCTGGGCACCGACCTCGAGATCGTCGCGGCCATCTCCGAGGCCGATGTCGTGCACAGCCACACGTGGTACGCCAACTTCGCCGGGCACCTCGCCTCGCAGCTGCACGGCATCCCGCATGTGCTCACCGCGCACAGCCTCGAGCCGCTGCGTCCGTGGAAGGCGGAACAGCTCGGCGGGGGGTACGCGGTGTCGAGCGGCATCGAGAAGCTCGCGTACGAGAACGCGGCCGCGGTCATCGCGGTCAGCGCCGGCATGCGGGCCGACATCCTGCGCAGCTATCCCGCCGTCGACCCGGCGAAGGTCCGCGTGATCCACAACGGCATCGACGTGGAGCGCTGGCGTCCCGTGCAGAACCCCGCCTTCCTCGAATCCGTCGGGATGGACCCGACTCGTCCGTCGGTCGTGTTCGTGGGGCGCATCACCCGTCAGAAGGGTCTGCCCTACCTGCTCCAGGCCGCACGACTGCTGCCGCCCGAGGTGCAGCTGATCCTCTGCGCGGGAGCGCCGGACACGCCGGAGATCATGGCCGAGGTGCAGGAGGGCGTGAAGCTGCTGCAGCAGACCCGTGAGGGAGTGATCTGGATCGATCGGATGCTGCCGCGGGACGAACTCTCGGCGATCCTCACCGCGGCGACCACTTTCGTCTGCCCCTCGGTGTACGAGCCGCTCGGCATCGTGAACCTCGAAGCCATGGCGTGCGGCGCCGCGGTGGTCGGCACCGCGACCGGCGGGATCCCCGAGGTCGTCGACGACGGCGTGACCGGGCGACTGGTGCCGATCGAGCAGCTCCAGGACGGCACGGGGACACCGGTCGACCCCGAGCGCTACGTCTCCGACCTCGCGAGCGTGCTGACCGAGGTGACATCCGATCCGGAGCGCGCTCGTGAGTACGGCGAGGCGGGCCGCGAGAGGGCGCGCGAGGAGTTCAGCTGGGGTGCGATCGCCGACACCACGCGCGCGCTGTACGCGGAGCTCACCGCGTGAGCCGATAGGCTGGAGAGCATGTCGAGCGCTCTGGAATTCACCGACGTCGTCGTGCGCCGCGAGGGGCGCAACATCATCGATCACGTGACCTGGCAGGTCGACGACGATCAGCGGTGGGTGATCCTCGGCCCCAACGGTGCGGGCAAGACGACGCTCCTCCAGCTGGCCGACACGCTGATGCATCCCACCTCGGGAACCGTCACGGTCCTGGGGGAGACCCTCGGTCGCACGGATGTCTTCGAGGTGCGTCCGCGCATCGGGTTCGCGTCTTCGGCGATGGCGAAGCGCGTGCCCCGCGACGAGACGGTGCTCAACACCGTGCTCACCGCTGCGTACTCGGTCCTCGGTCGCTGGAACGAGAGCTACGAGGACATCGATGAGCGTCGTGCTCTGCGAGTGCTCGGCGACTGGCGCCTCGACCATCTCGCCGACCGCACCTTCGGCACGCTCAGCGACGGCGAGCAGAAGCGCGTCCAGATCGCCCGCGCCGTGATGACCGACCCGGAGCTCCTGCTGCTCGACGAGCCGACCGCCTCGCTGGACCTCGGTTCCCGCGAAGAGCTGCTCGCGCTGCTGAGCGGCTACGCGTCGTCGCCCACGACTCCGGCGATGCTGATGGTCACGCATCACGTGGAGGAGATCCCGGTCGGCTTCACGCACGTGCTGCTGATGAGGGAGGGGCGCATCGTCGCAGCCGGCCCTGTGGAGCAGTCGCTCACCGCCGAGACCCTGAGCGAGACCTTCGGCATGCCGATCACCCTCACCCGGGAAGACGGACGTTACGCCGCCCGGGCCGCCTCCTGATCCGGTTCTCGCTGCAGCTGAACTACTGGTAGAATCGACCCTTGGTGCATTCTGCACCGCAGACTTCCCTCGTCCCTGGCACAATCCAGGGCAGCAACTAAGGAATCCCATGAAGACTGACATTCACCCCGAGTACAAGGCAGTCGTGTTCCGCGACCTCGGTTCGGGAGAGACGTTCCTCACCCGTTCGACCGTCACGAGCGACAAGACCATCGAGCTGGACGGCACGGAGTACCCCGTGATCGACGTCGAGATCTCGTCCGCTTCGCACCCGTTCTACACGGGCAAGCAGCGCATCATGGACTCGGCCGGTCGTGTCGAGAAGTTCAACCAGCGCTTCAAGGGCTTCGGCGGATCGACCAAGTAACGATCCCCGCGATCGAAGGCCCCGTGTTCCTCGGAACACGGGGCCTTCGTCGTCTCGGGGCGGACCGCGAGAGCAGCACGCTCGCAGGCGTCAGACGTCGATGACGATGCGCTCTCCCTCGATTCGGCCCAGCGGGTCGCCAGGCGCCGGAGCGGGAGCGGTGCGCTGAGTCTGACGATCGCGCTCTGCGCCCGCCTCGTGAGCGGACGGCATCCACACCGCGTCGAATGATCCGCCCAGACCGCCGCCTGCGCTCTCGTACTTCTTCTCGAGAGGGGTCCGGGCGTAGACCGCGACGATCACCACCACGATCGCGGTCGCGGCGATGAGGAGGATCGCGATCGTCAGCAGAATCCCGAGAGCGTCGGCCATGACTCCAAACTATGCGGAACGCCTCGCCTCGACATCCACCTGCAGGAGGATGCTCAGCGGATGCGTCGACCCTGAGCGAGGTCGATGAGGTGGGTCAGCACGGGTCCCGAGCGCAGACCGTTGTGCTCGTGCTCGCTCGTGACCCAGAGTTCGACGCCGGGAAGCAGGCGCGCTGTCTCGAGTGAGAACTCCATCGGGACATAGACATCGTTCGCGTACACGGCCGCGGCTCCCGTCGCCCGAGACGCGGCGATCGCCACCTCGTCGTAGATCCGGGGCCATTCGACGTCGGCCAGCGCCAGCGTGACGTCACGCCAGGGCTGGAAGGCCGGCACCGTCTCGGTCCATTCGCGGCGGATGTGCTCACCCGTGAACAGAGTGACGTCATCACGGAAGTCCTGGGGCTCCACGCGCTCCGCCGACCAGCGTGTGGCGTGGCCGTTCGCGTAGCTGGACTCGTGGAACGCGAAGTACAGCGGGTTGCGGCCGCCGTAGGGCATCGCGTGCATGAGGTCGTGGCGGAACGCGTTCGACGCGGGATCGCGCTCGAGCAGCGACCACAGCGTCTGCCATCCGTCGTTCGTCCCCAGCGCAGAGCCCACGGACCGCAGCCGCGACCGCGAGACGACCTCGCCGTCAGGCAGCACGATCTCTCCCGCATCCGCGCGGTCGACCAACCGGCGCATCACATCCCGGTGCTCGGGGAACCGGCGGTAGTACCGTTCGGAGGCGGCGCGCATCTTGTCGTAGCAGAGCGCGTAGACCTCGTCGGGGTGCCGGTTCACCGTGCTGAGTCCGCCCGTGATGAAGACGTCGGCGAGCGAGTCCGCGTCGGTCGACAGATAGGCGAGCGTCGTGAACCCGCCGAAGGACTGACCGAGCACGCTCCAGGTCTCGGCGCTGAGGTGCTCGCGCATCGCTTCGCAGTCGCGGACGATCGCGTCGGCGCGCAGATGCGTGAGGTACTCGGCGACCTCGGCAGCGCCTCGCTCGAGGTCGTGGTCGCCGACCGGCGTCGAGAGTCCGGTGCCGCGCTGGTCGAGCAACACGACCCGATAGTGCGCGAGTGCCTCATCGAGCCACGCGGGGGAGGAGGAGGCATGGAAGGGGCGCGGTGCCTCGTGCCCGGGACCGCCCTGCAGGAACACCAGATAGGGGAGGTGCTCTCCTCCTTCGCGCGTCACGACGCGCGCGAAGATGTCGATCGTGCGGGTGTCGGCCTCGTCTCCCCATACGAGCGGCACGGTCAGAGTGTGCTCTTCGACCGTCAGATCGAGGAGGCGGCGGATCTTCGTGGTCATGTCACATCACATTCCCGATGTAGGAGTACTTGACGAAGACCTCGGAGGCGATGTCCGCCTCGTCGAGCACGCCCTGCACTGCGTTCATCATGTAGTTCGAGTCCCACCCCATATAGAGGTGGTGTGTCTCGTCGAGCTGATCCCACTGGCCCTTCCAGGCCATCCCCTCGTAGATCGGACCGCCGTGTCTGGAGCAGTAGGCGATCGCCGCTTCTCGCGTATCGGTCCACGCGCGTCGGAAGACGCGGTTGAAGAGGTGCTTGACGTCGAAGACCTCCCAGCGCTCCCCGCGATACTCCACGTACTCGAATTCGCGCTCCCACCCCGCGGGCCACCCGCGACGGCGAACGGCGTCGAGGATGGGGGTGAGCCCGTCGTCGTCGATCTCGGGCAGCGCGGGGCGGGCCCAGATCCTCAGCAGGTCGGAGGTGAGCCGGATGGTCCTCTCGGAGATCGCGGCGGTGCCCCACGCGGGAGTGTGCTCGAGCGCTCGCGTCTCGGCTACGGCGCTGCGCGAGTAGGCGAGGTCGCGCTTGACCACGTAGGACTCGCCGAAGACGCGCTCGGCGAGGTGTTCCTCGAGCAGAGTGAGGTTGCCGAGCGTCGGTGCGAGCGCCCGATGGGCGTTGCGCTCGTCGTCGGTGTATTCGAGCCAGGGGCGAATGCCGTCGCCCGACCAGCTGTCGCTCGGAACAGTGGGGACGATGTGCTCCACGTCGTAGCGACTCGTGTCGTCCACACCTTCGAGTCGACCGAGGACGTAAGCAGGATGCGGGAGCTCGCTGTACTTGAGGACGGCGCTCACCCGCTCGTCCGAGGGCGTGATGCGCGCGAATGCACGAGCCAGTGCATCTCTGCCGTCCGCGCGTGCCCGGCACAGTCGGGCGACCAGTCTCTCGTTGGGAAGGTTGACCAGCGTCCGGCGCAGATACATCGTCTGGATCCACTCCAGCGTCTCCAGGAGTTCGTCGCGATGGATGTCCCCGCGTGCATGGTCGCTGTACACGCTCATGACGAGCGGGTACGACGCGCGCCCGAACGTGTTGACGAACCGCAGCTGCTGCGCGATCTCCGGATCCCGCTCCCGCGAGGGATCGAGCAGGACCGCATAGACCTCGGCGTAGTGCTTCCAGACCTCGGCTCCGGCGCGGAGATGATCGAGGTCCACACGGGGGAACGAGCGCCGGAACGCGCTGTACACGCCGTGCTCGCCGTTGGCCGCGACCTCTCGTCCCGTCGTCATCACGAGGAAATGACGCCAGAAGGCACCGATCGTCTCACCCGTGAGCTGTTCGATCGGCATCCAGAATCGTGCCTCTACGTCGAGCTGCTCGCCGTGCGTCAGCCCCATCAGGATGTAGTTGTGGATCAGCTCGTGGTCACGCAGAGGTTCGCCGGTCGAGTTGAGGCTCTCGAAGATCTGCTGCGCGTTGGCATCGGCGCCGAGAGTGATCGACACGTGCTCGAGCTGCTTCAGTCCGCGCCAGATCAGGGGCGCCTCGTCAGCGTGCACCTGACTGCGGAAGAACGCGTAGTTGTCGTCGAAGCGCGACTCGCGGTCGGCGTTGTCGCCGCGTGCGAGGATCACGGACTCGTAGAGCTCGGCCCAGGCGTCGTGCGGGCGCAGCTTTGTTCGCGAGGCGTCGTCGGGGCGCACGAGCACACGGTCGAGCTCTGCGACGAGATCGGGCGAGGTGTCCTGCACGGCGTGCCGAAGGGCGGCGACGAGAAGCATGAGCGTCGTGATGCGCTGCTGGCCGTCGATCAGGACGAGGTCGGTGTCGGCCTCGCTGTCATCCGCCGCGGACAGGATCGACCCGATGAAGTGACGGTGCGAGGAGTCTTCGCGCGCAACGGCGCGGACGTCGGAGAGCAGCTGCTCGCAGCCGCCGATGTCCCACCGGTACTGGCGCTGATACACCGGCACGACGATGGTCGTGGAGTCTTCTGCGAGCCACTCGATCGTGTTGACAGCTGTCGCCTCGACGTTGGTCGCAGTGCTCATGCTGGTGTCTCGTCCTCCCGTAACGCCCGACGCCGGGGAGTCGCCAGGCGCCCGATTCAGTCTATTCGCTTATTCACGGCGGCCCTCGGCGGCGCTCCAGAGGTGCCCTGTTAGGCTTGCCTTATCAGGGCCTGTTAAAACGTGCTGGCCCCCGATGAAAGGATCTGGTTCAGATCATGGGATACATCAAGTCCGCCGCGCTCGAAGACAAGGGCTTCGTCGTGCTCGACAGCTACGACCAGGAGCTCGACCCCAAGGAGTGGCTCGACATCGAGTACAACGACTGGAAGTCGTCGGGTGACACCCGCTTCGCGCCGCTCGCCAGCGCCAAGGGTGAGATCGAGTGCAACGGCTTCTGGA
Source organism: uncultured Microbacterium sp. (assembly GCF_963521645.1). Lineage (GTDB taxonomy): Bacteria > Actinomycetota > Actinomycetes > Actinomycetales > Microbacteriaceae > Microbacterium. Next base: position 31,196 of record NZ_CAUQVQ010000019.1, read on the forward strand.
ACCACAAGCCGCCGCGTACCGACAAGGACGGCGTGTGGATCGACTCGCAGACCGCGAAGGCCCCGAACCTGACGCGCCGTGCGCAGGAGCCCGGCGCCAACGTCGGCCGCTGCCGCGTGATCGAGCTGCAGCCGACCCCGTACGGAGAGTGCCTGTACAACCTCCACCAGGACGACAACAACCGTCTGAACCCCGACGGCACCGGCTGGGTCGTGCGCGGATTCTTCAACCTCAGCGATGACAAGGACAGCTTCTTCGTCCTCCGCGAGAACCGCACCGACCCCAGCATCGAGTACCGCATCGCGCTGCCGGCCGGCGCCCAGCTGATCGTCGACACGCAGCGTCTGTGGCACGCCGCGACCCACGTCGGCACCGAGCCCCGCTACTGCCTCATCACGTCATGGACCTCGGGCCCCGAGCTCGACGCCTACATCGAGAAGTACCACGGTACGCAGGACGTTCCCAACGTCGAGGTGCCGCAGGAGGTCCTCGAGGCCGGCTACGCGGAGCAGGCTCGCCGTGACGCTGCTCGCGCCGCGTACTACGCAGCCAAGGGCCAGCAGGTCAAGCAGGCCATGAGCGAGGCGTGATCGTCGTCTGATCCAGGGCCGCTCGCGGTCCGAAGGCCCCGGCCCCTGAGGCCGGGGCCTTCGTCGTCCGAATCACATGCTTGTTATTTCGCCCGGTGTGGGCGAGAATGGCCCCATAACCGCATATTCACGCCAGTTCTCGTTGTTTCAGGTCGTTGGGGAAGACGCACCTGATGAAACGGAGAGATCATGGCGACGGCTTACGCACGCGGAGTGGTGTTCATCCATTCCGCACCTCGCGCGCTCTGCCCGCACCTGGAATGGGCGGTGGGACGCGCTATCGGTCGTGCGGTGAACTTCGACTGGAGCGACCAGCCGGTGCTCGACGGCGCACGTCGTGCCGAATTCTACTGGGACGGTCCGGCAGGGACAGGCGCCGCTCTCGCGACCGCGATCCGTGGCTGGGAGCATCTTCGCTTCGAGGTCACCGAGGATCCGACGCCGCGCAGCGACGGCGGACGGTGGCTGCACACCCCGGATCTCGGCATCCACTACGCACAGACGGATGCCGCAGGCAACATCGTGATCGGCGAGGACCGCATCCGCTATGCCATGGAGATCGCGGCGGGCAGCGCGAGCGAACTCCAGCGCGAGCTCGATATCGCCCTCGGCTCCGCCTGGGACGAGGAGCTGGAGCCGTTCCGGCACGCGAGCGACGACGCGCGCGTGGTGTGGCTGCACAAGGTCGGGTAGACGACCCCAGAGACCTGGAACGGGAAGGCGCGAGTATCGGATGCCGGTGAGCGATCCCGGACGCTGAGAAGGTGAATCCCCGTTCCACGCATGACGAAGACCCCGCCCCTGATGACAGGGGCGGGGTCTTCGTCTGTCAGATGACGGCCGAGCGCGGCATCTCGGCGCCGGCCGCGGAACCTCCGGTCACGATGTCGTCCCAGGCGAGACGCAGGCGGGCCATCGCATCGGCGGTGCGCTCCGGTGGCAGGGTGATCGGGAGTCGCAGGCGCCTCTCCAGCACGCCGCCCGTGGAGAACCGCGGCCCCGGAGGGAGGATCAGCCCATGATCGCGTGCGGCCAGAGACAGTGCGGTCGATACGGGGGAGCCCAGATCGAGCCAGACGGAGAGCCCGCCGCTCGTGCGGGGCATGGAGATCGTCTCGAACGACGCGAGTCCCGCTGCCACGGCGTGGCGACCTGCATGAAGGCGGGACGCGACGTGTGCGGTGAGTGCCGGCATGTCCTGCAGCAACTCGACGGCGATGCACTGCTCGAGCAGCGCCGTGCCGAGCTCGAACGACGGGCGGGCGGCGAGCAGGCGGGTCATCACCGAGCGCTCGGCCCGGATCCAGCCGATGCGCATGCCTCCCCAGGCGATCTTCGACATCGAGCCCACCGTGATGATCTGCGGGCTGAACGCCCCGAACGGGAGGGGAGCCCAGCCGCGATCGATGTCGAGCTCCGCGGTCGTCTCATCGACGATCAGGTGTGTGCCGACGCTGCGGGCAGTGGCTGCGATCCGTGAGCGCGCGGCGTCTGAGAGTGTGGCGCCGGTGGGATTGTGGAAGTCGGGGATGAGGTACGCCACGTGCGGGCGCCCGTGCAGCAGCGTGTCGGTGAGGTGGCGTTCATCCCATCCGGTCACGTCCACCGGGGTCGGCAGCGGCCGGTACCCGTGGCGATGGAGCGCCTCGAGCGCGTGCGGGAATGTGGGCTGCTCGACGAGCGCGCGCTCCCCTCGACGGCCGATGGCGGCGAGCACGAGGTTGACGGCGTTGAGAGCGCCCGATGTGATCATGATCTCGTCGGCATGCGTCGGGAGGCCACGCTCCGTGAAGCGCCGGGCGACGGCCTCTCGCAGCTCGGGAAGGCCCCGCAGAGAGTATCCGCTCGTGCCGCGCAGGGCAGCCAGTCGCGGCAGTGATCGTACCGTCGCGTCGTAGAGGCCGGGCGTCGAATCCATCGACGCGATCGACAGATCGATCGCGGACTCGTCGGGTGCGCTCTCGGCCGAGGACGCGGTGTGCGGCAGCGTGACACGGGTGCCGCCGCCGTGACGGCGCGAGACGTAGCCGTCGCTCTCGAGGAGGTCGTAGACGCGGGTCGTCGTGGAGCGTGAGCGTCGCAGCTCGAGTGCGAGCGATCGCTCGCTCGGCAGCCGCTCACCCACCGTGAGTCGGCCGTCGAGGATCAGCGCGCGGACATGCTCGGCGAGGGCTTTGGCCGTGGCGCCGGCGACGTTGTGGACGCCGAGTTGCTGGACGAGCCGTGAGGTCATGAGTCCAGCATGCCGCAAAGTGGCCTGAAGAATACAGGCCACTTCTCGGCGAGTGGTCTCGTGGATCCGCTGCACGACTGGGCCAGCATGGAGGGATGCAGCTGCGTTCCGTCTTTCTCCCGATCCGCGCCACCAGTCGTAAGGACGTCGTCGAGCGCATCGCGCAGCTGCTCGTCGGACTGTTCCTCTACGGGGTCGCCCTGGGGCTCATGGTGCGCGGCGGGATCGGTGTCGCGCCGTGGGACGTGCTCGCCCTGGGCGTCTCCGGGCAGACGGGCATCGGATACGGTGTGGTCACCGTGCTGGTGTCGGTGCTCGTGCTGCTGCTGTGGATCCCCCTGCGGCAGCGTGTCGGCCTCGGCACCCTGCTCAACGCGCTGCTCGTCGGACCCAGTGCCGATCTGGCCCTCGCCGTCATCCCGGCACCGCCGTCCGTCTGGGTGGGAGCCCCGATGTTCGTGGCGGGGCTGGTGCTGCTCGCATTCGCCACCGGGCTCTACATCGCGGCGGACTTCGGTCCCGGCCCGAGAGACGGCCTGATGACAGGACTCGTGGGGCGCACGGGATGGCCCGTCTGGCTCGTGCGGACGCTCATCGAGGGGAGCGTCCTGCTGGTCGGCTTCCTGCTCGGCGGGCCGGTGGGCGTCGGCACCGTGCTCTTCGCCTTCGGCGTGGGGCCGCTCATCGGCTGGTTCCTGCCGTGGACCACTCGTGTGCGCGCAGCGAGATCACAGCAGCTGTCGCGGTCGACCGCGCACTAGACCCGCGCACAGACGAGAGCGGCCCTCGGGAATCCCGAGGGCCGCTCTTCGTATCGCCCTGCGTCAGTCGGCGCTCGCGAACACGGCGACGGCGTTGTGGCCGCCGAAGCCGAACGAGTTGCTGATCGCGTAGAGCTGTCCGTCTCCCAGGGGCTGTGCCTCGCCGGAGAGGCGGAACGGCACCGCGGGGTCCGGCTCCGTCATGTTGATCGTCGGCGGCGCGACCCGGTCGCGGAGCGCGAGCAGCGAGAAGATCGCTTCGAGCGCTCCGGTGCCGCCGAGCAGGTGGCCCGTCGACGCCTTGGTGGCGGATACCGGGATCTCGTCGATCCGGTCGCCGAACACCTTCTTGAGTGCGACGTACTCGTTGGGATCGCCGACCGGAGTCGACGTCGCGTGCGCATTGATGTGCGCGACCTGGTCGGCGGTGATGCCGGCCTCCTCGAGAGCCTGTGTGACGGCGCGCGCCGCACCGTTGCCCTCGGGGTCGTTTCCCGTGATGTGGTACGCGTCGGCGGTGACGCCGCCGCCCAGGACGTAGCCGTAGATCTTGGCGCCGCGTGCCTTCGCATGGTCCTCGGTCTCGAGGATCAGCGCGGCTGCGCCCTCGCCCATGACGAAGCCGTCCCGGTCGATGGCGCCGGGGCGCGAGGCGGTGGCGGGGTCGTCGTTGCGGCGCGACAGCGCCTGAGCCGAAGCGAACGAGGCCATGGTGATCGGATGGATGGCCGATTCGGTACCACCGGCGATCACGACGTCGGCGAGACCGTCCTGCAGGTGGTGGAAGGCGTGGATGATCGACTCGGTGCTGGACGCGCACGCGCTCACGACGGTCTGCGCGTACGCGCGAGCCTGGAACTGCAGAGACAGGTTGCCGGCCGCGGCGTTGGGCATGAGCATCGGAACGGTCAGCGGCATCACGCGTCGGGGGCCCTTCTCGCGCAGGGTGTCCCACGCGTCGAGAAGAGTCCAGAGGCCGCCGATCCCGGTCGCGAAGTCGACCCCGAGCCGTTCCGGCGCGACCTCGGGCGACCCTGCGTCGGCCCAGGCTTCGCGAGCCGCGATGAGGGCGAACTGCGACGACGGGTCGAGTCGCTTCGCCTCGTGGCGGGGGAGGACCTCTTCGGGGCGGACGATCGCCTCGGCGGCGAAGGTCACGGGGAGTTCGTACTGCTGCACCCAGTCGTGCTCGAGGGTGCGAGTGCCGGACACGCCTGCGAGGAGGTTGGTCCAGTTCTCGGGAGCTGTCCCGCCGATGGCGGACGTGGCGCCGATGCCGGTGACGACGATGCGCTTGGTCATGTGTGGTTCCTTGTCAGGCGGGTCGAGCGGAAGGCGGGCAAGCCGGATGCCACGCCCCGCGAGTGCGGGGGTGGCATCCTGCGTGGATTACTCCTGGCCTGCGACGATGAAGTTGACGGCGTCGCCGACGGTCTTGAGGTTCTTGACCTCGTCATCGGGGATGGTCACGCCGAACTTCTCCTCGGCGTTGACGACGATCGTCATCATCGAGATCGAGTCGATGTCGAGGTCGTCGGTGAACGACTTCTCGAGGGCGACCTCGGAGGCGTTGATGCCGGTCTCGTCGGTGATCAGCTCTGCGAGGCCAGCGAGGACCTCATCGTTGGTGAAAGCCATGTGGTCTTCCTCTTTCTTACGGGTTGTATTCGGAACCGTGGAACAGTCTAGGGAAAGTCGGCGCCTTGTCAGGGGAGGACGACGACCTGAGCGGCGAACACGAGGCCGGCTCCGAAGCCGATCTGCAGCGCGAGACCGCCCGACAGCTCCGGGTGCTCGGCCATCAGACGGTGGCTCGCGAGCGGGATGGACGCGGCAGACGTGTTGCCGGTCGTCTCGATGTCACGAGCGATCACGGTCGTCTCGGGCAGCTTGAGCTGCTTGGCGAACTCGTCGATGATGCGCATGTTCGCCTGGTGCGGGATGAATGCCGCGATGTCGGTCGGCTCGACGCCGGCCTTGTCGAGCGCCTCGCGGGCGACCTTCGCCATCTCCCAGACGGCCCAGCGGAACACCGTCGGTCCTTCCTGGCGGAGCGTCGGCCACGGCACCTCGCCGTCGCGGAACTGCGTGAGGGTGCCGTTCATCCCGACGGCGTCGGCCTTGGAACCGTCGGAGCCCCAGACAGCCGGAGCGATTCCCGGCGTGTCGCTCGGGCCGATCAGAGCGGCGCCCGCGCCGTCGCCGAGCAGGAACGAGATGCTGCGGTCGGCGGGGTCGACGATGTCCGAGAGCTTCTCGGTGCCGATGACGAGCGCATAGCGAGCCGCTCCCGAGCGGATCAGCGCGTCGGCCTGGGTGACCGCATAGGCGTACCCGGCGCAGGCCGCGTTGATGTCATAGGCCGCCGCGGGGTTGGCTCCCACTCGGTCGGCGACGATGGCCGATACCGACGGCGACTGCTTGGGGTTGCTGATGGTCGCCACGATCACGAGATCGACCTGGTCGGCGGGGATGCCGGACTTCTCGATCGCCTCGGCAGCGGCGGTCGTGGCGAGGCCGATCGCGTCGGTGCCCTTGTCCGCGCGAACACGGGTCACGATGCCCGTGCGCTGGCGGATCCACTCGTCGCTGGAGTCGATCGGGCCGATGAGGTCATCGTTCGGCACGGCGTTCTCGCCGCGCGCCGCACCATACGAGTAGATGCGGGTGTATGCGGGGCCGGTGATCTGGTTCAGGGTCGGGCTCATGCGGCTTCTCCGTTCAGCAGCGCCACGGCTGCGTCGAGATCATCGGGGGTCTTCACGGCGACGGTCGGCACGCCCCGGAGGCCGCGCTTGGCGAGACCGGTCAGCGCTCCGGCGGGAGCCAACTCGATCAGACCGGTGATGCCGCGGTCGGCGAAGGATGCCATGCACAGGTCCCAGCGCACGGGGGACGAGACCTGGTCGACGAGATAGGTCAGCGCCTGCGAGCCGTCGCTCACGACCGAGCCGTCGCGATTGGTCCACAGCGTGATCTCCGGGTCTGCGGGAGAGACGGTCGACACGGCGTCACGCAGCGCGGCGACCGCCGGCTCCATGAACGAGGTGTGGAACGCGCCGGCCACCTGCAGGGGGATCACGCGCGTGCCCTTGACGGGTTCGGTCGCGAGGGCGTCGAGACCCGCGAGCTCGCCGGCGACGACGAGCTGGCCGCCGCCGTTGTAGTTCGCGGGAGACAGCCCCAGTTCGCTGAGACGCGAGAGGACGGCCTGCTCGTCGCCGCCGATGACTGCGCTCATTCCGGTCGGGGTCTGCGCTGCAGCATCCGCCATCGCGCGGCCGCGGATGCCCACGAGACGCATCCCGGTCTCGGCGTCGATCACTCCGGCGCTCACGAGCGCCGCGATCTCGCCGACCGAGTGCCCGGCGACGCCGTCTGCGCGACGCCCTGCGCGCGCTGCGAGCGCGGCGCCGGCGATGAGCGAAGCCGCGACGATCAGCGGCTGCGCGATGCGCGTGTCGCGGATCGTGTCGGCGTCGGACAGCGTGCCGTGCTGCCGAAGGTCGACCTCAGCGGCCTCGGAGTAGCCGGCGATGGTATCGGAGACGCCCTCCAACTCGAGCCAGGGAGAGAGGAAACCGGGGGTTTGGGAGCCCTGTCCCGGGCACACGACGACAATCACATCCCCAGTCTGCCAACGATCGGGCCGAAGTGGTGGATGATCCATCACAAGATTCGGAAGATCCCTTGTGTGTGGCGTACAGCAGACGGGGGTCTGCGCCGGGTTCAGCGTGTCGTGCGCCGCAGGGGCGGTCGCCTGCGGACCTGCTCGGCGGCTCCGATCGACCCGAGGATCAGAGCCGTCTGCAGGATGAGTGCCTCGCGGGGACCGGTGGCATCCCACCCGATCACCTCGCTGACGCGCTTGAGTCGATAGCGCACGGTGTTCGGATGCACGAACAGCTCTCGTGCGGTCGCCTCGAGAGAGCGTCCGTTGTCGAGATAGCTCCACAGGGTCGTCACGAGGTCGGTGGAGTGTGTCTGGAGCGGCCGATAGATCCGCTCGACGAGTGTCTGCTTCGCGAGGGGATCGCCGGCCAGAGCGCGCTCTGGGAGGAGATCGTCGGCATCTACGGGGCGCGGGGCTGCACGCCACGCGCGCGCGACCGCGAATCCGGCGAGGGCTGCGCGTGCACTCTGGCTCGCGTCGACGAGCGCCGCCACTGCGGGGCCCAGCACGACGTATCCGGGACCGAAGGAGGGCTCGAGCCGTGAAGCGATCTCTTCGAAGCCGAGCTCTTCCTCTTCGCCCTCGGCCGGCTCCTGGCCGGCCACCCGTGCCCTGCCGATCACGAGCACGAGTCGTGATCCCTGAACGCCGATGAGCACGTCGACGGCGAGCTTGCGTGCGGTTCGGCGCACCAGATCGACGTCGAACTGCGGGGGAGTCGTGCCGACGAGAACCGCGACCTCGCCGTGGCCGTGCCACCCGAGGGCCGCGATCCGGCTCGGCAGCTCTTCGTCGGCCTCGCCGGTGAGAATCGAGTCGACGACGAGGGCTTCGAGACGTGCGTCCCAGAGGCCCCGCGCCTCGGCCGCCCGGGCGTAGACGTCCGCGGCGGCGAAGGCGACATCGCGCGAATAGAGCAGGATCGCTTCGCGGAGATCGGCACCTCTGCCCGCGACCCGCTCTTCCGTCACCTCGACGGTCACGCGGATCAGCTGCAGCGTCTGCTGCAGGCTGACGCTGCGCAGGAGCTCACGGGGCGCTGCGGCGAAGATGTCCGCGGCGATCCAGGGAGTCGACGTCGGATCCTCGTACCACTGGATGAAGGAGGTGATGCCGGCCTGAGCCACCAGCCCGACCGCGGAACGGCGGGCTGGTGGCATATCGGCATACCAGGGGAGGGTGTCCTCGAGGCGCTTGATCGTCACCGAGGCGATGTCGCCGGAGATGCGGCGCAACCAGGTGAGCGTGGCGGACTTGTCCATGCCGCGCGAAGAGGAACCCGTCACCGATGACTCAGCTTTCGCCGCCCGCGTTGCCGCTGGTGCCGGCGTTCACATCGTGCAGGCTGTACTTCTGGATGGCCTGCGCGGCGAGAGAGCGGTCGACGGCCCCGTCCTCCGCGAGCGACTGCAGCGTGCGAACGACGATGGACGGGCCGTCGATCTTGAAGAAGCGACGGGCCGCCGCACGCGTGTCGGAGAATCCGAAGCCATCCGCGCCGAGCGTCGCGAAACGCTGCGGAACCCACGGCCGGATCTGGTCCTGCACGGCGTGCATGTAGTCGCTCACCGCGACGACCGGGCCCTCGGCGCCCTGCAGCTTCTGCGTGAGGTACGCGGTACGGGGCTCTTCCTCGGGGTGCAGGAAGTTGTGCTCGTCGGCGGCGAGGCCGTCGCGGCGCAGCTCGGTCCAGGAGGTCACCGACCAGACGTCGGCGATCACACCCCAGTCGTTCTTCAGCAGCTCCTGAGCCTCGAGAGCCCAGGGCAGGCCGACACCCGAAGCGAAGAGCTGAGCACGGGGACCGTCTCCCTCGCCGACCGAGACGCGGTGGATTCCGCGGACGATGCCGTCGACGTCCACGTTCTCGGGCTCCGCGGGCATGACCATCGGCTCGTTGTAGAGCGTGATGTAGTACATGACGTTCGGATCTTCATGCGCGCCGCCGTACATGCGCTCGATGCCCGAGCGCATGATGTGCGCGATCTCGTAGCCGTAGGCCGGGTCGTAGGAGATCGTCGCCGGGTTGGTGGAGGCGAGCAGATGCGAGTGACCGTCGGCGTGCTGCAGGCCCTCACCCGTGAGGGTGGTGCGCCCGGCGGTCGCGCCCATGATGAACCCGCGGGCCATCTGGTCGCCGGCCGCCCACTGCGCGTCGCCCGTGCGCTGGAAGCCGAACATCGAGTAGAAGAGGTAGACGGGGATCAGCGGTTCGCCGTGCGTCGCGTACGACGTGCCGGCTGCCGTGAACGCCGCGAGAGCACCGGCCTCGTTGATGCCGACGTGCACGATCTGGCCCTGCGGGCTCTCCTTGTAGGCGAGGAGGAGCTCACGGTCGACCGAGGTGTAGTGCTGGCCGTTCGGGTTGTAGATCTTCGCCGAAGGGAAGTACGCGTCCATTCCGAACGTGCGCGCCTCGTCGGGGATGATCGGGACGATGCGGTGCCCGAAGTCCTTCGAGCGCAGCAGATCCTTCAGCAGACGGACGAACGCCATGGTCGTGGCGATCTCCTGCGTGCCCGAGCCCTTCTTCGGCAGTGCGTAGGCGGAGTCGTCGGGCAGCGAGAGCCCGACGTGCGTCGAGCGCCGCTCCGGCAGGAAGCCGCCGAGAGCCTGACGGCGCTCGAGCATGTACTGGATGGTCTCGTCCTGGGGGCCCGGGTTGTAGTACGGGGGCAGGTACGGGTTCTCCTCGAGCTGCGCGTCCGTGATCGGGATGTGCATCGCGTCGCGGAACGTCTTCAGATTGTCGAGAGTCATCTTCTTCATCTGGTGGGTCGCGTTGCGGCCCTCGAAGTGCGGACCCAGGCCGTAGCCCTTGACGGTCTTCGCGAGGATGACGGTGGGCTTGCCCTTGTGCTCGGTCGCGGCCTTGAACGCGGCGTAGACCTTGCGGTAGTCGTGGCCACCGCGCTTGAGGTTCCAGATGTCGTCGTCGGAGTAGTCCTTCACGAGGGCTGCGGCGCGCTCGTCGCGGCCGAAGAAGTGCTCCCGCACGTAGGCGCCCGACTCGGCCTTGTAGGTCTGGTAGTCGCCGTCGGGGGTGACGTTCATGAGGTTCAGCAGCGCGCCCTCGGTGTCACGGGCGAGCAGGTCGTCCCACTCGCGACCCCAGACGACCTTGATGACGTTCCAGCCCGCTCCGCGGAAGAACGACTCGAGCTCCTGCACGATCTTGCCGTTGCCGCGCACCGGACCGTCGAGGCGCTGGAGGTTGCAGTTGACGATGAACGTGAGGTTGTCGAGTCCCTCGTTGGCCGCCACCTGCAGCTGTCCGCGGCTCTCGACCTCGTCCATCTCGCCGTCGCCCAGGAATGCCCAGACGTGCGACTGCGACGTGTCCTTGATACCCCGGTTCTCGAGGTACTTGTTCGACATCGCCTGGTAGATGGCGTTGATCGGGCCGAGACCCATCGAGACGGTGGGGAACTGCCAGTACTCCGGCATCAGACGCGGGTGCGGGTACGACGGGAGACCGTGCGGCGCGTGCGACTTCTCCTGACGGAAGCCGTCGAGCTGGTCTTCGCTCAGGCGCCCTTCGAGGAAGGAGCGCGCGTACGTGCCGGGCGATGCGTGACCCTGGATGAAGATCTGGTCTGCTCCACCGGGGTTGTCGGCACCCTTGAAGAAGTGGTTGAAGCCGACCTCGTAGAGCGCGGCCGACGAGGCGTAGGTCGAGATGTGTCCGCCGACGCCGATGCCGGGGCGCTGTGCGCGATGCACCGTGATGGCCGCGTTCCAGCGGATCCAGGCGCGGTAGCGACGCTCGATCTCTTCGTCACCGGGGAACTCGGGCTCGTTCTCGGCGGCGATGGTGTTGATGTAGTCGGTGGTCGGGACCATCGGCACGCCCAGATGCAGCTCCTTCGAGCGCTTGAGCAGGCTGAGCATGATCTCGCGGCCACGCCCGTGGCCCTTGGCGTCGACGAGCTCGTCGAGCGACTGCTGCCACTCACCCGTCTCTTCCGGATCGCTGTCGAGGGGGCCCTGGGAGTACGGATCCTGGTCGTGCACAGTCACGGGGAGCCTTTCGTCAAGCTGGCAGGTCATGCCAATGAAACGGGAAGCGACGCGGGCAGCCTTGTCGGCTGTGCACAACGCGTGCCGCCCTCAGCCTATCCCTCTTCCACGACATCAGCGCGCACGGGGTCGTCTGTAGACTGGATGCACCAGGGCCTTTAGCTCAGCTGGTAGAGCGCCACGTTTACACCGTGGATGTCGTCGGTTCGATCCCGGCAGGGCCCACC
>NZ_CAUQVQ010000020.1:0-40958 GCF_963521645.1 uncultured Microbacterium sp.
TCCGAGGACTCCCCTGCCGTGCGGGTCGACGCGGTCCGCGCTGCTGCGGACGTCGTCCGGCCTGTACGAGCACTCGCAGTGCGCGCGGTGCTCTTCTTCGCAGCGGATGCGCCCTTGACGGCCGCCGTGTTCCGCGCCGCAGCCGTGCGCGCCGCCGAGCCGGTGGACTTCGTGCCCGACGCTGATCCGGCCGGTCTCGTGATGGGCTCGATGACCACCTCGCCCGTGGCAGCCGCCCTGTCGTCAGCGGATCGGGGCGGAGTGCGGTCGCTCGCCGCCTTCTTCGCGGGCGCCTTCCGGGCCGTCGTCTTCTTGGTGGGGTTCGACACGGGGTCGGCCACCTCGTCGGGGCGGTCTTCGGGGGAGGCAGTCACCTTTCTACGGTATCAACGAGGGCTGAGTTTCTTCGGCTCCCCGAAACAATTGGCCGTACGTCGAGTGGCATTTCGGCATTTCGTTCATCGCCCCCTGGACGAATCTGGGCGTTGGGTGTGTACTGGGTCACGAAACGGCAACGGCGCCTCCTGCTCCCGCATGTTCCCAGGCTCGGTCGCTAGCATGACTCTCGGCACGACGAAGTGTCTGATCGGTGAACCGATCGTGAACACAACTTCTTTAGGAGCTCTCGTGACTCTTCAGACCGTCATCCTCGCCGCAGGTATGGGCTCGCGCCTCGGTCGCGCGCTGCCGAAGCCGCTGACCGAGTTGAGCGACGGGCGCACCATCATGCGCCAGCAGCACGACAACATCCGCGCCGCCTTCGGCTCCGATGCCCGCATCACCGCCGTCGTGGGCTACCGCGCCGAGACCATCATCGAGGCGTTCCCCTCGGTCAACTACGTGCACAACGAGCGCTACGACGAGACCAACACCTCGAAGAGCCTGCTCCGCGCACTGGCCGCCACGGGCAAGGGCGGTGTCCTCTGGATGAACGGAGACGTCGTCTTCGACCCGATGATCCTCGGCCGCGCCGCAGCCTACATCGAGCGGGACCAGTCGTTCGTGACCGTCAACACCTCGAAGGTCAGCGACGAAGAGGTGAAGTACACCGTCACTGCTGAGGGCTTCATCAAGGAGCTCTCGAAGACCGTCAAGGGCGGTCTCGGCGAGGCCGTGGGAATCAACTACATCTCCTCCGCGAGCAAGAAGTCGTTCATGCGCCAGCTGCAGCGCGTCGAAGACCAGGACTACTTCGAGCGCGGTCTCGAGCTCGCGATCGCCGAAGACGGACTCCTCCTCGAGCCGATGGACGTGTCCGACCTCTACGCTGTCGAGGTCGACTTCGCCGAAGACCTCGAGCGGGCCAACCTGTTCGTCTGATCAGCTTCCACGAAAGCCCGGTGCCGTCAAGGGCACCGGGCTTTCGGCGTTTTCGCGGTCTGGGTTCCTAGGATCGACCCATGGCCCCCAAGGTGCACAAGATCCACTCCCTCCCCGACGATTCCCCGTGGGACAGAGGGGTCCCTCCCGTGGGGTCGACGGAGCATCCCCTCATGGTCCGCGGCCTCGACCGCGTGCTCGCGATCCAGCGCCCGCTCGTGCTCGCGCACATCCGCAGCATCCGCTTGCGCAACCCGCAGGCGTCTCCCGCCGAGATCATCCGCATCCTCGAGCGGCGCTACCTGGCCGCTGTGACGACGGGCGGTGCCGCAGTCGGTGCGACAGCGGTCGTCCCCGGAATCGGCACGGGGATCACCCTCGCACTCTCCGGGGTCGAGACAGTCGGCTTCGTGGAGTCCACGGCGCTGTTCGCCCAGTCCGTGGCCGAGGTGCACGGCATCGCCATCGCCAACCCCGACCGTGCCCGGGCGCTCGTGATGACGCTGATGCTCGGCAAAGAGGGAGTGGCCCTCGTCGGACAGCTCGCGGGCGAAGCCACCGGCCGCGGCGGATCGAGATCGTCCTACTGGGGCGAGATGGTGACGAAGTCGCTCCCTCGGGCAGCGGTCGGTCCGCTGGTCGACCGCCTGAAGAGCATGTTCGTGAGGCAGTTCGCCGCGACCGGCGGGGCGTCCTTCATCGGCAAGGCTCTCCCCTTCGGCGTCGGAGCGGCGGTCGGCGGCGCGGGCAACCACATCCTCGGTCGGCGCGTGCTGACCACCTCGCACCATGCATTCGGCGCTGCGCCCATGGATCTGCCGCCCGAGCTCGAGCCGGTGGAGGGGGCCGAGCGGATCGAGTCGAGGATGCTCCATGGCGCGCAGTACGTCGGAGGCGCGGTCGCCGGGGCAGCCGGCACCGTCGTCAGAGGGGTCGGCTGGGCGGGGCGCAGGATCGCTGCGGTCGGACCTCGCCGCGCCAAGGGCACGCCGGAGATCGAATCACCCGGCGGCCACGGCTTCCCGAGCGACGCGAGCTCGACGCAGTCCGGCGCCACCGACCGCCCTCGCGCTGCGGAGTGACGCCCCCCTCCGTGAGGGGTGCCGCGAGCACACCACACTCGCCAAAGGAATCCGCGACCCGTTGTGGTGAGCATCCAACGGCACGGGCTGAGCCGACGATAGGGTGGAATCCGTGACGGACAAGCCCGAACTCTCGACCACCGCCGGCAGAATCGCAGACCTCCGCGCTCGCTACAACGAAGCCGTTGTCGACGCGGAGAAGGTTGCGCACCAGAAGCAGCATGCGAAGGGCAAGATGACCGCCCGCGAGCGCATCGAGCTGCTCGTCGATCCCGGGAGCTTCGTCGAGTTCGACGAGTACGTGCGTCATCGCACCACAGCATTCGGCATGGACCGCAACCGCCCGTACGGCGATTCGGTCGTCACCGGCGTCGGGACGATCAACGGACGCACGGTCGCCGTCTACTCCCAGGACTTCACCACGTTCGGCGGCTCGCTCGGCGAGGTCTCGGGCGACAAGATCATCAAGATCATGGAGTTCGCGCTCACCAACGGGATGCCGATCATCGGCATCCTCGACTCCGGCGGGGCTCGCATCCAGGAGGGCGTCCTGGCGCTCAGCAAGTACGGCGAGATCTTCCGACTGAACACCCGCTCATCCGGAGTCATCCCGCAGATCTCGATCATCATGGGACCCGCCGCAGGCGGTGCCGTGTACGGCCCGGCGCTCACCGATTTCGTCATCATGGTCGACAAGACGAGCCAGATGTTCGTCACCGGACCCGACGTGATCAAGACTGTCACCGGCGAGGACGTCGGCATGGAGGAGCTCGGCGGCGCCCTCACCCACAACACGCGCTCGGGAGTGGCCCACTACCTCGCCGAGGACGAGGACGACGCGCTCGACTACGCGCGCACCCTGCTCAGCTTCCTGCCCGACAACAACATGGCGGAGATCCCGGGATATGAGAGCGGTTTCGAGTGGGAGACCACCGATGCCGACCGTTCCCTCAACACGATCATCCCCGACTCGCCGAACCAGCCGTACGACATCCACACCGTGATCCAGCACGTCGTCGACGCGGGAGACTTCATCGAGGTGCAGCCGCTGTTCGCTCCGAACATCGTGATCGGATTCGGCCGCGTCGAAGGACGCTCGGTGGGCATCATCGCCAACCAGCCCTCGCAGATGGCGGGCACGCTCAACATCGAGGCCGGCGAGAAGGCCAGTCGGTTCGTGCGCTTCTGCGACGCGTTCTCGATCCCGATCGTCACGCTGGTGGACGTCCCCGGGTACCTCCCCGGAACGGACCAGGAGTGGACGGGCGTCATCCGCCGCGGCGCGAAGCTCATCTACGCCTACGCCGAAGCCACCGTGCCCATGGTCACCGTGATCCTGCGCAAGGCATACGGCGGCGCCTACATCGTCATGGGCTCCAAGCAGCTCGGGGCCGACGTGAACCTCGCGTGGCCCACCGCCGAGATCGCTGTGATGGGCGGCCAGGGTGCCGTGAACATCCTCTATCGCAACGAGATCAAGAAGGCGGAGGAAGCCGGTGAAGACGTCGCGGCGGTGCGAACGCGCCTCGCGAACGAGTACACCTACAGCGTGACCTCTCCCTTCCTCGCCGCCGAACGCGGAGAGATCGACGGCATCATCGAGCCGGCCAACACGCGCGTCTCGATCGCGAAGGCGCTTCGCGCACTGCGGGGCAAGCGTGCCGAGCTTCCGCCCAAGAAGCACGGGAACATCCCGCTGTGACCGAGCAGCCGAACCCGCGGTCGTCGGCGGAGCACCCGCCGACGATCGAGATCACTCGCGGCAACGCGTCCGACGAGGAGCTCGCGGCACTCATCGCCGTCGTCAGCCACGCCTACGCGCAGGAGAGCGCGAACGCCGTGGCCGAGGACCCGGTGGTGTCGGCATGGACGCGTACGCAACGGCCGATGCGGACACCGCTGCGTCGGGACATCCCCTGGGGTCGCTTCTCGGGCTGACGCACCGCGGCGCAGCAGCCGGCACGAAGGTCTGCAGGACCCTTCGACCCCCCGGTTCCGGGCCCCGCAGACGACTTCGCCATGGATGCGAGAGAGACGTGCTCGCATCCCCCCAGTCGCGCGTCCCCCGGTCGATCGTACATCGATTGGAGATATTCGTCCTCCCGATTCCGATATACCGGGCGCGAGGACGTCGATGCGGGTCTCACCGTTCCAGGTAGAGATCCGACGCGCGGGGGGTGAGGGCGAGATCCAGCACGACGCATGCGGCACCGACGGCACCGACATCGTCACCGATGACGGTCCCCGAGACCGGGATCTCATGCACCTCACGAGTGGCGCTCCGCCGCCGGAGCTCGCCGGGGATCTCGCGAAGATAGATGCCGGAGACCCGATCCCAGAAAGGGCCGCCGAGCACGACACGGTCGACGTCGAGCACGTCGGTGAGCACCGAGATCAGCACCGCCAGCGCATGCGCCGCCTGCTCGATCACCTCCACCGCCGGTGCCTCGCCCGCTTCCGCTCGTTCGGAGAGCTGCGTGAAGCGCTCTTCGACGGCATGCATGTCGCTGGCCCGACGGTCGCCGTCCAGTATCCCCCTGCGTTCTGCGCGCTCGACGATGGCCTGCGGGGTGCACACGACCTCGACGCACCCTCGAGACCCGCATGCGCACGGGGGCCCGTCGGGATCGACCATGATGTGCCCGACTTCGCCGAAGTTGTGCGAGCTCCCTCTGACCGCGTCGCCCTCACGCACCAGTGACGTGCCGATCCCCGTGCCGAGATACACGAAGAGGAAGGAATCGTCGACGGCACCGCTGCCCGTCCACGTCTCTCCGACCGCTGCAGCGGTCGTGTCCTTCTCCACCGCGACCGGAAGCCCCGTCGCCTCTGCCAGGACCGCACGCAACGGCACCCTGTTCCACCCGTCGAGCTTCGGCGGATCGATCACGGTGCCCCGCTCCGCGTCGAGCGGACCCGGCGCGGCGACCCCTATGCCGGCCACCCGCGCGCGGTCGATCCCCGCCTCGGCGATCAGCTCGTCGATCGCGCCGGCCATCATTCCGATCACTGCGCGGGGATCCCGGTCGTCCGGGCGCACTGCTCGGCGCCGGAGGACCGTGCCCGCGATGTCGAGCAGCACGACCGTGATGACGGCGGGGTCGAGGTGCACCCCCACTGCGACGCGGCTCTCGGCGACGAGCCTGAGTGTGACGCGCGGCTTGCCGGGACCGTTGATCGTGCGGCCCGCTTCGGCGATGACGCCGTCGTCCAGCAGTCGGCGCGTGATGTTGGTGACGGTCTGCGCCGAGAGGCCGGTCGCCTCGACGAGTTCGATCCTGCTGAGCCCCTCGACCGACCGTCGGATCGCCTCGAGGATCACCGACTGGTTGAAATCGCCCATCCGGGGAAGATTTGTTCCTCGACGCATTCCCATGCCTCATCATCTCGCATATCCGGGTGATCCTTGTCCCCCAAAATACCTACAGACAGACGTGTTGACGAGGGCCGAGACTGAAGGGGACGCTTCGCGTTCGGCTGATCTCTCCGTCCCAGGGTAGACAGACGCAGATCAGCCACAGGCGGACGGTTTTCGGGTAACTGTTCCGCATGGCGAGGGGCTGGCGGCATCGCCGCCCCTCGCCCATTCTGACTGACCTCGACTCCGATCCCCTCCCCCGGTCGGAGCCGAGGACAGAGGGCGAACGGCCTGCTGTCAGCGGATGCGGGATTCCCGCGGGATCTCGTGCCAGACATCCACCGCGTCGTCGTCGCTCGTCCCGCCCGCGCGTGCACGGCCGACGATGGTGACGGCCGTCTGCGGATCGCTCGCCGCACGGATGATCCACCGCTCGGCCTCGGCGCTGCGCAGCACCTCGGCGAGCTCGTCGCGGATCTCCTCTCGCCGAGTGTCGTCGACATCGCCGAGCCCACCCTCGTCGAACACCGTCACGACCGCCCCGCGCCGGCGCGCGTCGGCTATCGCGTCCCGCACCGCGTCGTTCAGCAGATCGGCCCCACGGAGTTCGTCGCGCAGGCGGCCCTCGGCCAGCCGCGCCTCCAGCCGTTCGTCGGCGTCGAGTGCGCCGCCCGTGGCCACCGCGCGGCTCAGCACCGGCCCCGCCACCGCCAGAGCGAACTGGGTGCGCATCCGGCGTTCCCGTTGACGCACCTGCTGCGTGGCATGCCATGCCGAGACGGCCTGCTGGATGCCCGCGAGTCGTTCCGTGTCGCGCACCGCGCGATCCCAGAACATGACGAGAAGGTGTGCGACAGCGGCCCACATCACCGAGCCGACGAGACCCAGCGAGAGTGCGTGGCCGACACCGAGATAGATCGAGGACTCGACGGCGAGCAGCACGACGATCGCCCATCCGATGACGAACCTCCGCCGGACGATGCACACCACCGCCAGGACGCCGAGCGCACCGACGTACCACGTCGCGAACGGCGCGCGCAGCCGCAGGGGATCGAGCGAGAGCGTCACGAGCACCGGAATGATCGCGGCCGAGACGAGCGCGAGGACCGCAGCCCACAGAGGCATGCGCACGACGATCGCCGAATCCCAGAGGATCGCGATGTTCACGACCACGAGATAGAGAGCGATCGCGGCGACCATGAGCAGCGGGCCCGTGGGCTGTTCGATCCACCAGATCCCGCGCGCTGCGAAGTACATCGCGAAGCCCACCGCGAGCGAGGTGGCGACGCTGCGCACGGTTCTGTTCATGCGCGCACCCACCCGAGCGAGACCGTGGTCCCCGACGCATTCGAGTCGATCTCCGCCGTGCCGGCCACACCGGCCATGCGGGCGAGGATGGACGCACGGATGCCGAGGCGGTCCTGGCCGATCGCTGCGAGGTCGAAGCCTGCTCCCGCGTCGGAGATCGTCACGCTGATCCCCTCATCGCCCCGTCCCTCCACGATGATGTGCAGCCCGCGTCCATGCGCGTGCGTCACCGCGTTGCCGAGTGCCTGTCGCGCGGCGAGCACGAGCGCCCGCGCCACGCGCCCGGGGATGAGGCCGGCCCCTCCCCGCTCTTCGACGATCGCATCGGCTCCGAGCTCGGAGAGCGCTCGGCGGAGCTCGACCACGATCTGCGCCGCGGAGACGGGCTCGTCGCTGCCTTCCTGCGCGACTGCCGCCTCGGTGTTCGCCAGCCGGGTCAGCGCTTCACGCGCCATGCCGACCGCGAGCTCCCTAGCGCGCTCGCCTTCGGCTCGTTCCGCGGCGATGAGCGCCGCGAGCACGCTGTCGTGCATGAGCGCCGACATCGCGATGCGCTCCTCCTCGGCGGCGGCTGCGGCGGCTGCCGCCGCGTACGAGGACACCGCCTGGGCTCGCGCCTCGTCGACACCCGCGGCGACCGATCGGAACATCCACCCCAGCGAGACGATGACGATGCCGAGGATCAAGGTGAACGAGACGTCGAACGCGGTGGTCACCCAGAACTCCGGAGAGAACTCCCCTTCGACGAGTCTCACGTAGCCGTAGACGAACGGCAGACCGACCGCCCAGGTGAACTGCAGCCAGAGCGGAAAGGCGAGCATCGCTGCGACGACGCCGACGTTGACCAGGAAGAAGATCCACGGCTGCTCGGACGCTGCCCCGTCGCCCACGCCCACGATGGTCGGCCATGCTCCGAGCGCCAGCACGTAGGCCACCGCGAAGACACCGGATGCCGTGCGCACCCCGCGGCCCACCACGCAGGCGACCAGCATCGCGGCGAGCGGCACCGAGACAGCGAGCAGCATCGCGATGCGCGGTGACTCGTCCCACGACATGCCGGCGACCGCCGCGATGAACGCCTGCACGCCGAGGACCGACGAACCGACCGCGACGACCGTCGCGAGGATCCGCTCCATCCGCTTCCCGGTGAAGCGCTCGAACTCCGTCTCCACGCTGCCCGGAGAAGGTATCGTGCTCCAGGCCCCGCGGATGCTGAGCTGGTCAGTGGGCACTCGGCGCCCCGTCTGCGGCGACGATGCCGTCCTCCATCGCACGGCGGAGCAGATCGACCTTGGTGGGTGCCGGCCGGCCGACGTCGACGTACTTGACGCGGATCCGAGTGATGTTCTCCTTCGCCGTCGAATACGCGACGCCCAGCCGTTCCGCCACGGCCTTCAGCGGCAGCCCTGTGGCATACAGTCGCAGCACTTCTCGTTCCCGCACCGAGAGCTGAGCATCTGCGAAGTCGCGGTCGCCGTCGACCGCGCTCGCCCATTCGACGTTGTTGAGCGCCTCTCCCTGCGCGACGGTGCGGATCGCGTCGAGCACGTCGTCGAGTGCCGACGACTTGCTCACGACGCCCGCTGCACCCGCGGCGAGCGCCTCACGCACTGCCGCCGGCCGGTCGGCGACGCTGTGGATCACGACGCTCGCCCCGTCCGTCACGAGGGACGCGACGTTCTCCGTGACGGTCGTGCCGTCGCCCAGAGTCAGATCGAGCACGACCACATCGGCGGACGGCGAGGCTGTGGCGATGCGCCATTCGAGATACGAGAGGACGGTACTGCCCGAGAACACCACCGACTGCTCGCCGTCGCGAGCGCACGCCGCCTCGAGACCGAGGCGAACGGATTCGTGATCGTCGATCAGTGCGACCCTGCTCATCCACCCAGCCTAGTGATTCGCACGAGCGTCGATCCTCGTCACCGCGTGAGCAGCGCGACGACCTCGAAATGATGCGAGTGCGGGAAGAGGTCGAAGCCGCGGAGCGTCCCCGCCTTCCACCCGTGCTCACGGAAGAAGCCGAGGTCGCGCGCGAGTGCCACGGGGTCGCAGGCGACGTAGGCGATCGCCTCGGGTGCGAGCGCGTCGAGCGCGTCGACCACCGCACGTCCGGCACCCGATCTGGGCGGATCCAGGACCACCGCTCCCGCTCTCGTGCCCGCCGGGACCCCCGCCAGGTAGCGGTCCACGCGCGCCGTGGCGGCGGTGACGTCGAGCGGAGCGAGGTTCTGCCGGGCGTGAGCGGTCGCACGTCGGCTCGACTCCACCGTCACGATGTCGGTACCGCCGAGATCGGCGAGCGATGCCGCGAACAGCCCCACTCCTCCGTACAGGTCGAAGTGCGTCTTGTCGGGGTCGACATGCCCGTCGAGGATGCCGTAGACCGCGCCGTCGAGCACGGATGCGGCGCGCGGATGCACCTGCCAGAAACCGCCGGCGTCGACCTGGAAGCGTCGATCACCCACCTGCTCGTAGACCACCTCGGGTGCAGGACGTCGGCCGTGTCCGCGCGCGGGGCGCTCGTCGAGTCGCTCGCGCCGGATGATCCGCACCTGGCCGTCTCCGGGTTCGATCAGGTCCACGCTGCCTGCCGCACCGCCCGCGAGGTCGAGGGCGGCCTGCGCGATCGCCGGACGCGCCAGCGGGTGCGAGCCGACGGGGATCACGCGGTGACTGCGCGCGGCGTAGGGGCCGACCTGCCCGTGATCGTCGACGTGCAGCGTCACCCTCGTGCGCCAGCCGGTACCGTCGGTCGAGTCGACCGCCTCGATCTCGGGGGCGTCGATCCCGGAGCCGGCGAACCTGTCGAGCGCCTCCGACAGGACCTGCCGCTTCAGCACGCGCTGGTGGTCGAGGTCGATGTGACCGAGATCGGCGCCGCCGGGGCGCTGCTCCGGCGCCCGCGACACATCGGCCTCGGCCCAGATGTGCGGACGGCGGTGCGGCGAGGCCTCGAGGACCTCGACGGTCTCGGCCCGCCAGAAGCTCTTCGACTCCCCCGTCGAGTCCGCGCTCACTCGCGCACGCACGCGCTCGCCGGGGATCGCGTCGGAGACGAACACGACGCGTCCCTCGTGTCGGGCGATGAAGGTGCCGCCGTGCGCGATGCCGGTGATGTCCAGATCGAGCAGGGCTGGGGAAGAGGTCATCCTTCGAGGATACGGTGGTCACCATGCGCGTATGCCTCGCCTCGACCTCCCCCGCCCGCCTGGTGCTGCTCCGGCAGGCCGGGATAGAGCCGCTCACGGTGTCGCCCGACGTCGATGAGGATGCCGTGGCAGCCGCCGCTGAGGCCGAGCGCGGCGCCGAGCTCGCCCCCGCTGAACTCGTGCTGCTGCTCGCCAGGGCCAAGGCGGCCGCGGTCGCTCGGACCCTCGAGGCCGCGGGCGACTTCGACGGCATCGTGATCGGCGGCGACTCGATGTTCGCTCTGGCGGGGCGCGTGTACGGCAAGCCCTACACGCCGGAGGAGGCCACGCGTCGCTGGGTCGAGATGCGCGGGGCGACCGGCATCCTGCATTCGGGCCATTCGGTCTTCCGCGTCTCACCGGGCGAGCCTCTCACCGAGGTCACGGCCACCGCCGAGGCATCGGTCACGTTCGCCGACGACATCACGGACGCCGAGATCGCCGCCTACGTCGCGTCGGGCGAGCCGCTGCACGTCGCGGGCGCCTTCACGGTCGACAGCCTGGGTGCGGCCTTCATCACCCGCGTCGAGGGTGACCCCTCGACCGTCGTGGGCATGTCGCTGTCGACCGTGCGTCGTCTCGCCGCGGAACTCGGCGTCGAATGGACAGCCCTCTGGTCGTAGGGTCTCATCGACGTTTCTCCCACTTTCTTGTGGAGAGTCGTCAAATGGATTGCGGGCCTTCTCGCTAGGCTGGCAAGCATGCCTGATATCGCCAAGGTGCTCATCGCCAACCGCGGCGAGATCGCCGTACGCATCATCCGTGCCGCTCGCGACTCGGGGATCGCCTCGGTCGCCGTGTACGCCGACCAGGATCGCGACGCTCTGCACACCCGTCTCGCCGACGAGGCGTTCTCCCTCGACGGCTCGACCAGCGCCGAGACCTACCTGCAGATCGAGAAGATCCTCTCGATCGCCCGTCGCGCCGGCGCAGACGCCGTGCACCCGGGCTACGGCTTCCTCGCCGAGAACGCAGACTTCGCCCGAGCCGTGATCGGCGCAGGCATGACCTGGATCGGTCCCTCCCCCGACGCCATCGAGGCGCTCGGAGACAAGGTCACCGCGCGCCACGTCGCCGAGAAGGTGGGCGCACCTCTCGCACCCGGCACCCCCGGGCCGGTCGCGGGCGCCGACGAGGTCGTCGCCTTCGCGAAGGAGTTCGGTCTGCCGATCGCCATCAAGGCCGCATACGGCGGCGGAGGGCGCGGTCTCAAGGTCGCTCGCGAACTCGACGAGGTCGCCGAGCTGTTCGAGTCCGCGACCCGCGAGGCCGTCGCGGCCTTCGGACGCGGCGAGTGCTTCGTCGAGAAGTACCTCGACAAGCCGCGCCACGTCGAGACCCAGTGCCTGGCGGATGCCGAGGGCAATGTCGTCGTGATCTCGACGCGCGACTGCTCGCTGCAGCGTCGACACCAGAAGCTCGTCGAGGAGGCCCCTGCGCCGTTCCTGACCGAAGAGCAGAACTATCTGCTCTACTCGGCCTCCAAGGCCATCCTCAAGGAGGTCGGCTACGTCGGCGCCGGCACCTGCGAGTTCCTCATCGGCGCCGACGGCACCGTGTCGTTCCTCGAGGTCAACACCCGCCTGCAGGTCGAGCACCCGGTGTCCGAGGAGGTCACCGGCATCGACCTCGTGCGCGAGCAGTTCCGCATCGCCGCCGGCGGCACGATCGACTACGACGACCCGAAGCCGACCGGCCACTCGTTCGAGTTCCGCATCAACGGCGAAGACCCGGGTCGCGGGTTCCTGCCGCAGCCCGGCCCCATCCATGTCTTCAAGACGTTCGGCGGCCCCGGCATCCGTCTCGACTCGGGCGTCACCGCCGGCGACTCGGTCTCGGGCGCGTTCGATTCACTGCTCGCGAAGATCATCGTCACGGGCAAGGACCGGGCCGAGGCTCTCGAGCGCTCGCGCCGCGCCCTCGAGGAGTTCGAGGTCGCAGGTCTCCCGACGGTGCTGCCCTTCCACCGCAAGGTCGTGAACGACCCCGCGTTCACCGCGGAGAACGGCGAGTTCGGCGTCTTCACCCGCTGGATCGAGACCGAATTCGTCAACGACATCCCCGCGTGGGACGGCGAACTCGAAGCGCCCTCCCCTGCGGAGAACCGTCACACCGTGGTCGTCGAGGTCGCTGGCAAGCGTCTCGAGGTCAGCCTCCCCGATCGCGTGGCCGTCGCTTCCGGCGCCGTCGGCCGACCTGCCGCCGTGCCGCCGTCGCGCCGCAGCCACGCCACGTCGGTCAGCGCCGGCGCGTCGGGAGACGCCGTCAAGTCGCCGATGCAGGCCACGGTGGTCAAGGTCGCGGTCGAGGAAGGGCAGCAGGTCGTCAAGGGCGACCTCGTCGTGGTCCTCGAGGCCATGAAGATGGAGCAGCCGCTGCAGGCGCACAAGGACGGGACGATCGGCAACATCGGCGCGGTCGCCGGCACCACGGTCTCGGCCGGGCACCAGCTGCTCACGATCAGCTGACCGCACGCATCACGACGAAGGCCCCCACCCCGGAGGTGGGGGCCTTCGTCATTCCCTCAGTCCGGACGGCGTGCGGGCAGCTGCCGCGAGAGCGGTCGGGCGGAACAGGGAGAGCACCGCGCCAGACCACAGCAGTCCTGTGCCCTCCCTGGGACGACGGGCCGCAGAGAGCTATGAGATCTTCGCGTTGACGAGGTGCATCGCCCGGCTCGCGTCGGTGATGCTGCTCGACAGCGACGGGTACGCGGCGAACACGCGGGAGACCTGGTCGACGGTGAGACGCCGCTCGACTGCGACGGCGATCGGGTAGATGAGCTCGGATGCCTTCGGCCCGACGATCACGCCGCCGATCACGGTGCCGGAGCCCTTGCGGGCGATGAGCTTCACGAAGCCGTCCTTGATGCCCATCATCTTCGCCCGCGGGTTGGCGGCGAGCGGCAGCTTGTAGACGAGCCCGTCGGCGACGCCGTCCTCGACATCCTTCTCGGAGTATCCGACCGTCGCGATCTCGGGCGCGGTGAAGATGTTCGACGTGATCTTGATCAGTTCGAGCGGGATCACGATGTCGCCCAGCGCATGGAAGACGGCCGTGCGGCCCTGCATCGACGCGACGGATGCCAGCGGGAAGAAGTTCGTGCAGTCGCCGACGGCGTAGACGTTGGGAACCGAGGTGCGAGCCACGCGGTTGACGCGGACGTGTCCGCTCTCGTCGAGCTCGACGCCTGCCTCCTCGAGGCCGATGCCCGCCGTGTTGGGGATCGATCCGACGGCCATGAGGCAGTGGCTGCCGTCGACCGTGCGGCCGTCCGACAGCGTCGCCGTCACGCCGTCCTTCGTGACCTCGACCTTCTCGGCGCGGGCCTTCGAGAGCACAGTCATGCCACCGCGCGTGAAGACCTTCTCGAGCACGCGCGCGGCATCCTGGTCCTCACCCGGCAGCACCTGGTCGCGGCTGGACACGAGCGTGACCTTGGCACCGAGGTTCATGTAGGCCGAGGCGAACTCGGCACCGGTCACACCCGACCCGACGACGATGAGGTGCTCGGGAAGAGCCTTCATGTCGTACAGCTGCGTCCAGGTGAGGATGCGCTTGCCGTCGGGCTTCGCCGAGTCGAGCTCGCGCGGCGAGGCGCCGACGGCGACGATGATGGTGTCGGCCTCGATGCGGTCGAAGTCCGTGCCGCCGTGACCGGTCGAGACGATGATCGCGTTCGGCCCCTCGAGGCGCCCGTGGCCGGACAGGATGCGCACTCCGGCTTCGAGCAGCGCGGACCGCATGTCCTCGGACTGCTGTCCGGCGAGGGCGATGAGGCGCTTGTTGACGGCGGCGAGGTTGATCGCGATCTCGGGCTTCAGCGGCTTGCCGTGCTCGCCCTTCGCGTAGAACTGCACGCCCAGGTCGGATGCCTCCGAGATCGCGATCGCGGCATCCGCCGTCGCGATCAGGCTCTTCGAGGGAACGACGTCGGTGAGAACCGCGGCCCCGCCGACGCCGACGCGCTCGACCAGGGTCACCTCCGCTCCGAGCTGGGCGGCGGCGAGTGCCGCCTCGTAGCCGCCGGGACCGCCGCCGAGCACGGCGACGCGCTGAGTGCGCTCAAAGGGGGTGGAAGACATAGTTTCCATTCTCTCGCAATCCTGGCTCCCGAGCCTGCACCTTCCTAGAGTGGATCCATGTCCGAAACACAGACCAACCCCCTCGACGATCCCACCGCGAACCCGTTCGAGGTCGCCTCCGCAGCCGCCGCAGACATCGCGCGGCTCACCGGAGTCGAGAAGCACGACATCGCACTCACCCTCGGCAGCGGCTGGGGCAAGGCGGCCGACATCATCGGCGAGACCACGGCGACCATCCCCGCCACCGAGGTGACCGGCTTCTCGAAGCCGGCACTCGACGGCCACGTCGGGACTCTGCGCAGCATCCGCACTCCCGACGGCAAGAACGTGCTCGTCATCGGCGCGCGCACGCACTACTACGAAGGTCACGGCGTGCGTCGCGTCGTGCATTCGGTCCGCACGGCTGCGGCCACCGGCGCGAAGATCATGGTCCTCACGAACGGTGCAGGCGGAGTCCGCGAGACCTGGACCCCCGGCCAGCCCGTGCTGATCAGCGACCACATCAACCTCACGGCGGATTCGCCCCTCGAGGGGGCCACGTTCATCGACCTCACCGACCTGTACTCCCGGCGACTGCGTGACATCGCCCGCAGCGTCGACCCGACGCTCGACGAGGGCGTGTACACGCAGTTCCGCGGCCCGCACTACGAGACGCCCGCCGAAGTGCAGATGGCGAAGCACATCGGCGGCCACATCGTCGGCATGTCGACGGCGCTCGAAGCGATCGCCGCCCGTGAGGCGGGCATGGAGATCCTGGGCTTCTCGCTCATCACGAACCTCGCTGCCGGCATCCAGCAGACGCCGCTCAGCCATGCCGAGGTGATCGAGGCAGGGCGTGAGGCCGAGCCCGTGATCTCGGCCCTGCTGGCCCGCGTGGTGGAGGCGCTGTGAGCGAGGAGCGCCTGGCCCAGGCGCGCGCCTGGATGCGGCAGGACCCCGATCACGAGACCCGCGACGAGCTCGGCGGCATCGTCACTCGCGCCGCCGCAGGAGACGAGAGCGCGATGGCGGATCTCGACGACCGGTTCGGCACCAGGCTCGCGTTCGGCACGGCGGGTCTGCGCGGAGCGATCGGCGCCGGGAGCAACCGGATGAACCGCGTGCTCGTCGCCCAGGCGGCCGCAGGTTTCGCGGCGTACCTGCGCGAACGCGCGGCGGGTGCGACGCCCACCGTGGTCATCGGATTCGACGGTCGTCGCAATTCGCGCGTCTTCGCGACCGACTCGGCGGAGCTGTTCGCGGGGGCCGGGCTCCGGGCGATCCTTCTGCCGCGTCTGCTGCCCACGCCCGTGCTCGCCTTCGCCGTGCGACACCTCGGGGCGGATGCGGGCGTCATGGTCACGGCCTCGCACAACCCGCCGAACGACAACGGCTACAAGGTGTATCTCGGCGGCGCCGACCAGGGCGCACAGATCGTGGCACCGGCGGATGCGCAGATCGCCGCCCACATCCAGCGCGTGGCCGACGCAGCCGACGTCTCCGCTCTCCCCCGCTCGACCGCCTATGAGATCGCGGGCGAGGACGTGGTCGACGCGTACGTCGCCGCCACCGCCGCGGTGGCACCCGCCCCGGCGTCGGCCTCGGGTCTGCGCTGGGTCTACACGGCCATGCACGGCGTGGGATGGGAGACCCTGTCGAAGATCGTGGCGGCTGCCGGCTACCCGCAGCCCATGGTGGTCGGCGAGCAGTTGACGCCCGACGCCACGTTCCGCACCGTGGCGTTCCCCAACCCCGAGGAGCCGGGAGCGATGGATCTCGCGTTCGCGCGCGGCCGCCGCGTGCAGGCGGACTTCATCATCGCCAACGACCCCGACGCCGACCGCCTCGCGGTGGCCGTTCCCGACGCCACGTCGGCGAGCGGATGGCGACGCCTCACGGGGAACGAGGTCGGTCTGCTCCTCGGCGCCCGTGCCGCGAGAGCCGCAGAAGGCCGCGGCGACGCGTCGCTCGCCTGCTCCCTCGTGTCCTCACCCGGACTCGGAGAGATCGCCGCGCATCACGGACTCGGCTTCCACGAGACGCTGACCGGGTTCAAGTGGATCTCCCGGGCTCCCGGCATCGTCTACGGGTTCGAGGAGGCGCTCGGCTATCTCGTGAACCCCGAGACCGTGCGCGACAAGGACGGGATCTCGGCCGCCGTGGCGGTGCTGGGACTCGCCGCCGAGGCCCACGAGCGCGGGTCGTCGCTGGCGGAGTCGATCGCCGAGCTGGGTGAGACCTACGGCCACTTCGCGAGCGGTCAGGTGTCGATCCGCGTCGACGACCTCTCGATGATCGGGCGCGTGATGCTGTCGCTGCGCACCCTGCCGCCCGCCCGGTTCGACGCCCATCCGGTCGCCTCGGCCGAGGATCTGCTGCAGTCGACCGACGGCGCACCCTCTGGCGACGTGCTCCGCTACCGCCTGGACGACGGTTCGCGCATCGTGGTGAGACCGAGTGGCACCGAGCCGAAGCTCAAGGTCTACATCGACGCGAAGGCGGATTCGGCCCAGCGCGCGACGGAGATCGTCGCCGAGCTCGAGACGGCCGTGCGGACCCTGCTGGAAGAGCGCTCTTAGAGCATGCCGAGAAGACAGGTGGTCATCACGGCTCACAACGGGGTGCATGCGCGTCCCGTCGCAGAGCTCGTGCGGGTGGTGCAGGCGCACCCGCACGCGGTGACCCTGCAGACCTCGACGGGGGCGGTGGTCGACCTGAGCAGCGTTCTCGCGCTCATGGATCTCGGCCTCGCCCCCGGCGACGTCGTCGTGCTCGAGACGCCCGATGCCGCGGGCGCCGAGAGCGTGCTGGAGACTCTCGCGTCGGTGCTGGACCCGCTGCACTGACCAGCCGCATCGACTGCTCCCCGCACGCCGAGGCGGAGGCCGCAGGGCGTCAGCCGTCGATGACCGCCACGAGCTCGTCGAGGAAGGCCTCGAAGGTGGTGCCGCGGCGCACGATGCGCTGCACGCTCTCGCGCTCGCTGAACACCTCGACGAGCTGCTCGAACACCGTCTGGAACGCGGCGCGGTCGCTCTCGCTGAACGCGGCGAGCGCGACCACCTGCACACGCGCCTCGCCCCACGCCGCTGACCCGTCCGCGACTCCGATGGCGATCGCCGTGCGCGTCGCCGTCATCTGCAGCGCGTGCGGCACGGCGAGGGAATCCGTGAACGCGGTGGACGACATGCGCTCGCGGGCGATCGTGTTCTCCACGTAGTCGTCGCCGATGAGTCCGGCGTCGACGAGCAGTCCGCCCAGTCGACGGATGATCGCCTCCTCCCCGTCGTCGGGGAGCGGGTGGATGAAGGCGTCCGGCACGAAGTACCGGGCGAGCTCGGCGCGCAGCCGCGTCAACCGGCGTCCGCGGCGGACGCGCGCCGCGGCCTGCTGGATGCGGTCGACGTCCGCCCCGGTGAGGAAGGGCTGGATGCGCACGAAACGATCGCCGGCGGCGCCGGGCTCGATGGTCGTGAGCACCAGATCGGTCTCGAAGGCTCCCCAGTCGGGATCGACCTCGGTGACGACGCTGGTCACCTCGATCGCCGTGCCGAGCGAGCGGTCGACGCTCGAGCGCAGCAGCTCGTGCAGTTCGTAGTAGCCGGGACAGACGATGGTCGCGGTCAGGATCGACTCGGCCTTGCGGCTGCGCTCGAGGCGTCCGCCCACGTGCATGGCGATGTACGCGATCTCGTCATCGTGGATCGGCGTGCCGAGCCGATCGTGCAGTCCGCTCGCGATCGACACCGCGACCTCGAAGATCATCGGGTAGGACGACTTGAGCGATCGTGTGAGCGGATTGCGGGTGAGCGCGCTCTCCTCGGCACGCCGGAGCAGATTCTGCACGTGCAGAGCCAGACGCAGCACGAAGGTCTCGTCGACGAGATCGACCTCGAAGTCATGCGCCGCACGGGCGAGTTCGGCACGCACGGCCGCTTCGACCTCCGGTGCCACGCCGCTGCGAGCGACCTCGCGGGTCGCGTCCCGCCCCGGGGCCACGATGCGCGTCAGCACGAGGGAGGCGAGGTGGCCGCTGTCGCCCTCGCCGAGTGCGACCGCGAAGTGCTCCTCCGCGAGGCGGGCGATCACCGAGCCCACCCGGGGGATCTCCTCCCGTGCACTGGGCGGCGCCGAGTCGAGTGCGTGACCGGCCGCGACCCGCTCGGCCGCGATCGCGATGTGGAGCAGCACATCGGAGATGGCGAGTTCGTTGACGTAGTAGCCCAGCATCCCGAGCTCACGGACCAGGTCGGATTTGAACGGGGCCACGGAGTCGGCCCCGACCGCGGTGGCGGCGAGAGCGCGGCGGAAGGTCTCGGGCTGGAACGAGGCCGCATCCATCTCATCGTGAGCCAGACGCGAGAGCAGTCGTCGCTGTGCGGCTTCGGTACCCCGTAGACGCACCACCTCGCGGTCTCGTTCGAGGACGAGCTCGGTGCCGTCGAGCAGGCTCCGCACGCGAGAGAGGTCGGACTCGACGGTCGCCTCGCTGACGTGCAGACGATCGGCCATCTCGAAGACGTCTATGCCGCCCGGCACGTCGAGCAGCGTGCGCACGAGCGAATGCAGCCGATCCCGCGGCGCCGACTCCCCCGCCTGCCGTGTGCGCAGCGCGTCGCGGGCACCCGCGCCGACGCGATAGCCGGCCGGACCCGACTCGACGGCGTCCGAGCCGCCGGTGCGGGCGTTGAGGGCCGCGACATAGGAGCGGATGCTGCGCGGAGTCACGCCCAACTGGTCGGCGAGGCTCGCGGCCGTCGCCCACGTGCCCTGACGCAGCAGGATCGCGAGGAGCTGGTCCTGGCGCTGACGCGACATGATCCTCCCCCTGCTTCGTGCCGACCGCTCTGTCCTGGCGTGACTTCCATGATGTCAGCTACGCGGAGCCTTGGCGGCGAAACCGATGTTCCGGAGGGGCGGAAACGATCGTGTTGGCGTGACTCCGCGCCAGTTCCCAGACTGTTCTCAGGAAAGGTGGCATCAATGAGGATCCTCGTGGTGTGCGGCGCGGGCGCGTCGAGCACGTTCGTCGCGCAGCGACTCCGTCGAGCGGCGGCAGACGCCGGTCTCGAGTGGGACGCCTCTGCGGGCATGGAGAATTCGGTCTCCGCGGGCGGTCACGATCTCGTGCTCGTCGGCCCCCACCTGGCCGACCGCGTCGATGCCATCCGCGACGCCGCCGCTGCGCCGGTGGCGCTGCTGCCCGAGGACGTGTTCTCGGACCGCGACGGCGCGCGCACCCTCGCATTCGCGCGGTCGATCCTCATCGACGTCACGACCACCCCGAAAGGAACATCATGACCGTCTCCCGCACCGTCCGCATCGGCTCATCCCACGGCCTGCACGCGCGTCCGGCGAAGCTGTTCGCGCAGGCCGCGAAGGACTCCGGTATCCCCGTGACGATCGCCAAGGACTCGGGCAAGGCGGTCAACGCGGCCAGCATCCTCGGTGTGATCGCGCTCGCTGTCGAGCACGGCGACTACGTCACGCTGTCCGCTGAGGGCGACGGTGCCGACGCGGTGCTCGACACGCTCACCGAGCTCCTCACGACCGACCACGACCAGGACGCCGGAGCATGACCGAACTGCGCGGAGTCGGCATCGGCCTCGGCGTCGCCCAGGGCGTCGTCGTCAGGATGACCGAGGCGCTGCCCGCTCCGGAGAACACCCCCAGCACGCAGGGATCCGATGCGGAACGCAGCAGGGTCCGCGAGGCCATCGCCGCGGTGGCACGGGAGCTGACCGCCCGCGGCGAGAGCGCCGGCGGGTCTGCGCAGGAGGTTCTCGAAGCTCAGGCGATGATCGCCGAAGACCCGACGCTCCAGGACGAGGTCGACGCTCGCATCGATGACGGCGCCACCGCGGAGTGGGCGGTGCACGATGCGTTCGCCGGATTCCGTGCCACTCTCGAGGCCGTCGGCGGCTACCTCGGCGAGCGCGCGGCCGATCTCGACGACATCGCGCAGCGGGTGCTCGCCCGTCTGCGCGGCGTCGATGCTCCGGGGGTCCCCGATCCCGGCCATCCGTTCGTGCTGGTCGCGCGCGATCTCGCCCCGGCCGACACGGCGCTGCTGAACCTCGACCAGGTGCTCGCCCTGGTCACTTTCGACGGAGGACCCACATCGCACACGGCGATCCTCGCCCGTGAGAAGGGCATCGTCGCGATCGTCGGCGCCGCCGCGGCCTCCGAGCTCGCGACCGGCAGCTCTGTGATCGTCGACGCCGCCGCCGGAATCGTCACCGTGGATCCGTCGGATGACGAGAAGACGCGCGCCGAGCAGCGCGCCGCCGCCCGCCGCTCGGCGGACGCCGCACCGCTTACCCCCGGCGCCCTCGCCGACGGCACGCTGATCCCGCTGCTGGCGAATCTGGGGAAGCCCGCAGACGCATCCGATGCCGTCGAACGTGGGGCCGAGGGCGTCGGGCTCTTCCGCACCGAGTTCCTGTTCCTCTCCTCGGCGCAGGCACCCACGGTGCAGCAGCAGCGCGACTCGTATCAGCAGCTCCTGGAGGCGTTCCCCGGTAAGAAGGTGGTCGTGCGCATGCTCGACGCCGGCGCCGACAAGCCGTTGGCGTTCCTGAACGACGCTCACGAGGAGAATCCGGCCCTCGGGCTGCGCGGACTGCGCGCTCTGCGTGCGAGCGAGGACATCCTGCGCGAGCAGCTGACAGCGCTCGCCGAGGCGGATGCCGCCACCGACGCCGAGCTCTGGGTCATGGCACCGATGGTGGCCACGGTCGAGGAGACCGAGTACTTCACCTCGCTCGCTCGCGAATACGGCCTCAAGACGGCCGGAGTCATGGTCGAGGTGCCCGCGAGCGCACTGCTCGCCGACCGCGTGCTCGCGCACGCCGACTTCGCCTCCATCGGCACCAACGACCTCACGCAGTACACGATGGCCGCCGACCGCATGCTCGGCTCCGTCGCGGGATTCCAGGACCCCTGGCACCCCGCCGTACTGAGACTCGTCCGCGAGGTCGGGGCGGCAGGTGCGCGCCTCGGCAAGCCCGTGGGGATCTGCGGCGAGGCTGCTGCAGACCCGATGCTCGCGGTCGTGCTGGTGGGCCTGGGAGCGACGAGCCTCTCGATGGCCCCCTCGGCACTCGCAGACGTGCGGCACACCCTGTCGCAGCACACTCTCGACGAAGCCCGCAACTTCGCCGAACTCGCACTCGCGGCCGACGACGCCGTCGGTGCACGCCTCGCCGTGGCTGACGCCGCGGCAACCATCCCCCCTCACCAGAAAGAGACGACATCATGACGACGACGTCACCCGCCGCCACGAAGGCAGGCGGCCTCCGAACGGGCGTGCAGCGCTTCGGCACGTTCCTCTCGGGCATGATCATGCCCAACATCCCCGCACTGATCGCGTGGGGCATCATCACGGCGTTCTTCATCCCCGTCGGCTGGACGCCGAACGCGCAGCTGGAGACGCTGGTCGGTCCGATCATCCACTACCTGCTGCCGATCATCATCGCGTACACGGGCGGTGTGATCGTCTACAAGACCCGCGGCGGCGTCGTCGCGGCGATCGCGGTCATGGGTGCCATCGCCGGCTCCGACTACCTGATCGCCCAGGTGAACGCCACGCTCCCTGACGACAACCAGCTCGGCCAGATCCACATGTTCATCGGTGCGATGATCATGGCGCCGCTCGCCGCGTACACCATGAAGTGGCTCGACTCCCTGTGGGACGGCAAGATCAAGTCCGGCTTCGAGATGCTGGTGAACATGTTCTCCGCCGGCATCTGGGGCTTCGTCATGGTCGTGATCGGCTTCTACCCGGTCGCGTGGCTGGTCAACGGCCTCATGAACGTGCTGTCGACCGCCGTGAACTGGCTGGTCGAGACGAACCTGCTCCCCCTGACCAGCATCCTCATCGAGCCCGCCAAGGTGTTCTTCCTGAACAACGCGATCAACCACGGCGTGCTCACCCCGCTGGGTACGCAGCAGGCGGCGGAGGACGGCAAGTCGATCCTGTTCCTGCTCGAGGCCAACCCCGGCCCCGGCGTCGGCCTGCTCCTCGCCTTCACCCTGTTCGGCATCGGCGCGGCGCGCGCGTCCGCTCCCGGCGCCGCAGTGATCCAGTTCTTCGGCGGCATCCACGAGGTGTACTTCCCGTTCGCTCTGATGAAGCCCGTGCTGATCGTGGCCCTCATCGCCGGCGGCATGACCGGTGTCACCACCAACATGATCTTCCAGACGGGGCTCATCGCACCGGCCGCGCCAGGCAGCATCATCGCGGTGCTCGGGCAGACCTTCCGAACCGACTACCTGGGAGTCATCCTCTCGGTCGTCCTGTCGGCCGCGGTCACGTTCGTCATCTCGATGCTCATCCTGCGGGCGAGCCGCAAGAAGGATCTCGCGAAGGAGGACGCCTTCGCGGCGGCCGTCGCCCAGACCGAGGCGAACAAGGGCAAGTCGTCCGACGCTCTGAGCGGACTGGCGGCGAAGGCGGGCGCGGCCGGTGTCGCCACCGACCGTCGTATCGAGAACATCGTGTTCGCCTGCGACGCCGGAATGGGCTCGTCGGCCATGGGCGCGAGCGTGCTCCGCAACAAGTTCAAGAAGGCCGGGGTCGAGGGCATCACCGTCACGAACCAGGCGATCGCGAACCTCGACGGCAGCGCCGACCTGGTCATCACGCAGCAGCAGCTGACCGATCGGGCGAAGGCGCAGTCGCCGAACTCCGTGCACGTGTCCGTCGACAACTTCATGAACTCGCCGAAGTACGAAGAGGTCGTCGAGATGGTCCGCGAACAGCGCGGCTCCGACGCGTGACAGACCGGGCGGGGCGGGTGCTGCGGCATCCGCCCCGCCCCCACACTCTCAGAAAGAAGGAATCACCATGAGCGTTCTCACCCTCGACCAGGTCCGCATCCACCCGGGAGGCAGCACGCAGGATGCCGCCCTCCAGGAGGCGACCGACATCCTCGTCGCGGCGGGTGCCGTGACCCCCGCGTATGTCGACGCGATGCGTCAGCGCGAGCAGACGGTGTCGACGTACATGGGCAACGGTCTGGCGATTCCGCACGGCACGAACGATGCCAAGGATGCGATCCTCGGATCCGCGCTGTCGGTCGTGCGGTACGACGGCGGAGTCGACTGGGACGGCGAGCCCGCGACGTTCGTCGTCGGCATCGCCGGTCGGGGCGATGAGCACCTCGAGATCCTCTCGCAGATCGCGATCCTCTTCTCGGACGAGGACGACGTCGCCAAGCTCACCGCCGCGCAGACCCCCGACGAGCTGTACGCGCTGCTCTCGGCGGTGAACGACTGATGAAGGCCGTCCACTTCGGAGCGGGCAACATCGGCCGCGGCTTCGTCGGTCTGCTGCTGCACGAGGGCGGCTACGAGGTCGTCTTCTCCGACGTGGCCGACGCTCTGGTCGACGCGATCAACGCGGTGGATTCGTACACCGTGCACGAAGCGGGTCCCGGGGGGACCGACCACGTCGTCACGGGTTTCCGCGCTGTGAACAGCAAGAACGATCCGGATGCCGTGGCCGAGGAGATCGCCACGGCGGATGTGGTGACCACCGCCGTCGGTCCCACCGTGCTGCGCTTCGTGGCGCCGACGATCGTCGCAGGGCTCGCCCGCCGCTCCGCGGACGCCGCTCCGCTGCAGGTCATGGCCTGCGAGAACGCGATCGGTGCGACGGACACGCTGCGCGCCGAGGTCGAGAAGGCCGCGGGCGCGGATGCGGACGAGCTGCTCTCCCGCGCGGTGTTCGCGAACACGGCCGTGGATCGCATCGTCCCCGGGCAGCCGGCCGACGGTGGTGTCGACGTCACGGTCGAGCCGTATTACGAGTGGGCGATCGAGTCGGAGGCCTTCGGCGGTGCTCTGCCGAGCATCCCCGGGGCCCACTTCGTCGAGGACCTCGCCCCGTACATCGAGCGCAAGCTCTTCACCGTGAACACGGGACATGCCGCCACGGCATACTTCGGTGCGCGCGCGGGAATCGAGCGCATCTCCGACGCGCTCGCCGACCCCGACATCGCGGCCCGCGTCTCCGCCGCCCTGGAGGAGACCTCGGCGGTCCTCGTGGCCGAACACGGACTCGACCCAGCCGACCTCGCCGAGTACCGCGCGACCATCCTCGAGCGCTTCCGCAACCCGGCGCTGGTCGACACAGTGCAGCGTGTGGGACGCCAGCCGCTGCGCAAGATCTCACGGCACGAGCGCTTCATCGGACCGGCCGCGATGGCCGCGGAGCGGGGCCTGCCGGCCGTGGCGCTCGTCGGAGCCGTCGCGGCGGCTCTCGAGTTCGAAGAGCCGGATGACGAGCAGGCCGTCGAGTTGCAGAACCTGCTCCGCAGCGAAGACGCGCTCGCTTTCACATCGCAGACGACCGGCCTCGACCCCGAGCACCCGCTGTTCCCCGCGATCCGCGACGCCGTGGCCTCGCGGCAGACCGCTCTGCGCGGTTCCTGACCGGAGTCCGGAGCCCGAACTCCCGATTCCACGCCCCCTGTCGACGACGTCGACAGGGGGCGTCCTCATGAGTCCGGGCGCCTCGCGCCCGGACTGCTCCGTGCCCTCTGCGACGTAGGCTGGAACCGTGCAGAAGAAGCGTGTCCGGCGGGTCCTGACGTTCCTCGGATGGGGTCTCCTCGCGATCCTCGTGCTCGGGATCGGCGGAGTCGTCGCCTGGAGCCAGATCGGCGTGATGCAGGCCGAACCGGCGGCCCTCGCCACCGTGACGGCGAACGAGGCCATCACGGTGGAAGACGCCGCGCAGGGAATCGTGCTGACGCCCGCCGACGGAGAATCCGACCAGGGGATCGTGTTCGTGCCCGGTGCGAAGGTCGACCCGTGGGCGTACGCTCCGATCCTGCAGAGTCTCGCAGAAGAGGGTGTGACCGTCGTGATCACGCGACCGTGGCTGAATCTCGCCTTCTTCGATCTGCGCGGGCTCGATGCGTTCACCTCCGCGGCTCCCGACGTCGACGATTGGGCGGTCGGCGGGCACTCGCTCGGCGGCGTGCGCGCGTGCCAGCTCGCCGCAGACGCGCAGGCCCTCGTGCTGTTCGGCTCGTACTGCGCGAACGACGTGTCGGACTCCGCCCTCGCGGTGCTCAGCATCTCGGGCAGCGAGGACGGTCTCTCCACGCCCGCCAAGATCGATGCGGCACGCCCTCTGCTGCCTCCGGATGCCGAGATGGTCGAGATCGAGGGAGCATCCCATGCCTCGTTCGGCGACTACGGGCCGCAGGCGGGCGACGGCACTCCGACGATCTCCGACGAGGAGATGCATGCCCGGGTCGACGAGCTGCTCGCATCGTTCTTCGCGGAGCTCCCGCGCGGCTGATCCCCCTCAGCCGAGCCTCCCGTCAGCCGAGCACCGCGTCGAGAAGGGGATGCAGGTGCCTGCTGCGCAGCACCCCGGATGCCGCGCGGGCACCGGCCCGGAGCGCCGCATCGACGTCGGCGCCGTCGAGTCGCGCGTCGAGGACACCCGCGAAGAACGCGTCGCCCGCCCCGTTGGTGTCGACGACCTCGACAGGCACTGCCGACACCCGATGCTCGCGATGCTCGCCGTCGACGGCCACCGCGCCCTCTGCGCCGAGTGTGCAGACGGCGAGCGATGCGCCCGCCGTCACGCGGGAGTGCAGGAAGGCGACGGGGTCGGGCAACCGGTCCGCATTGCAGAAGATCGCGTCTGCGGCGTCGAGGAACGGCCTGTGGTAGTCGGCATCGCCGTCGTAGTCGTGCACGTCGACCCAGATCGGCCGTCCCGTCGACCGCGCCTGAGGAAGCAGCCGCAGGGGCTCGGCCGCGAGATCGAGCACGAGTGCGTCGGCGCGGCTCATGTCCGCGAGCAGTCGGGCGTCGTCGCGCCCGTCCGTGGCGCGCGGCGACGACAGGTACAACGAGACCCGAGCACCTGCGCGGGTCATCAGATTCAGGTGGCGCTCGGTGACATCGCCCGTCCCCCACAGCGTGTCGACGCCCGCAGCCGCGAGAGCTGCGCGCACCCGCTCCCCCGGCTCGTCATGCGCGCTCAGCGCATGCAGACGCGTCGATCGCCCCAGGCCGGTGAGGCTCAGTGCCTTGCCCGCGCTGGTGCCGCCGACCGTCTCCCAGCTGTCTTCGGCGAACTGCATGTGCGGCACTGGCTCGGGCAGCCGATCGAGCACGACGAGCGAGTTCCACGATGCCGGGCCGGCGATCACGACGGATGCAGTCATACGATCATTCTGCCGCCACCCGGTGCTCAGCCGATGCGCTTGATCAGCGCGTCGAGTCCCATGCCGTAGTCGATGCGCACCACCGGGAGCGCGAGCTTGTCGGTGCCGATCGAGACCGTGCCGGGCTCGATCGTGCGTGCCATCTCGAATCCCGCCTGGGCGACGCCCTGCTTCGCCGTGTCGTTGTAGTGCCCGTACGGATACGCGATCACCTCGCGCACCCCCAGGATCTCGGCCGAGGTGTTCAGGTCTGCCGCGATCTCGTCGGCCGACCAGTTCACCATCCGCCCCTTGCCGTTCTCGCCGGCCTGGTGCATGTCGTGCGTGTGCGAGCGCCGCAGCACGTACTCCGAGGGTGCGGGGTCCTGACGCGCCGAAGTGATCATGAACGACGTCGACAGCAGGCCGAGGCGGTCGATCACGGGCACCGCCAGATCGAACCATGTCTGGTCGGCGTCGTCGTCGGTGATGATGACCGAGTGGGCGGGCAGGAAGAGCCGGCCGTCGATGAACGCGCTGAGCTCGTCCCACGTCGGCAGATAGAAGCCCGTCGTCGCGATGTGCTCCATCTGCGCGTCGAAGTCGCCGATGTAGGCGTAGTTGCCGCGCAGCCAGCCGGACTCCCCCTCGGGATCCGACGTGAACTGGTGATACATGAGGATCGGGATCTGCGCGTTCTCCGCGACGTTCTCCTCGGGCGTCTTCCACGCGGCGTACAGCTCGATCCGCTGGTCGACGCAGACGACCGGGTCTGCCCCGTTGACGCGGTTCGCGACCGTGTACGCGGCGGCATCGGCTGCTGAGGAGTACCAGCCCGCGAAGACCTGGCCGGGGCGCTCCAGGATCGGCAGCCCCCTGTAGAGCGCGTCCTGGCGTTGGAGCATCGGATCGACAGGCGCGCCCTCGCCGACGAACGTCACGGCGCACGCGAGCGGATCGCCGGTCTCCGCGATCAGTCTCTGCACCGGTGTCAGCGGTCGTGCGAGGACCCCCGATCCCGCTCTCGGCGTCGGCGCCTCTGCCGGGCGGTTCGCCCACGCCACGGAAGCCGCGGTTCCTCCTGCGAGCACGACGGCCGCGATGATTCCGATCGCGAGACCGGCTCGGCGTCGCTTCCCCCCGGATGCCATCGTCAGACGTCGAAGCCCTCGGCGATCATCTCGACGAGTTCTTCCCGCTCCTCGACGGGGAGGAAAGCGGCGGCAGCGGCGTTGAACTGGAAGGTCTCGAGGTCGTCGAGGTCGTACTCGAAAGCCTCGATGAGAAGCGCGAGCTCTCGCGTCAGCGAGGTCGCGCTCATGGTGCGGTTGTCGACGTTGACCGTCACGGCGAAGCCGAGCTGATAGAGCAGATCGAACGGGTGGTCGGCGAGCGTGTTGCCCCACGCGGCGATCGCGCCCGTCTGCAGGTTCGACGAGGGCGAGAGCTCGAGGGGGATCTCACGGTCCCGCACCCAGCGGGCGAGGTCGCCGAACTTCACCTGCACCTCGTCGCCCTCCTGCGTGATGACCTGCAGGTCCTCGGCGATGCGCACACCGTGCCCGAGACGGAGCGCACGCCCGTCGATGAGCGCCGAGCGGATCGAGTCGAGACCGGCAGCCTCGCCGGCATGCACCGTGACGGGGAAGAAGCTGGCTGCGAGGTGATCGAACGCAGCGCGGTGGTCCGACGCGGGGAAGCCGTCCTCGGGACCCGCGATGTCGAAGCCCACGACGCCGCGTTCGCGGAAGCTCACCGCCAGCTCTGCGATCTCGCGCGACCGGTCGGTGTGGCGCATCGCGGTGATCAGCTGGCCGACGCGGATGCTGTGGCCGGCGCGATCCGCCGCATCCTCGCCCTCCTCGATCCCCTGCTGCACGGCCTCGACCGTCTGCTCGAGGGTGAGTCCGCGGCTCAGGTGCTGCTCGGGCGCCCAGCGCACCTCGCCGTAGATCACGCCGTCCTTCGCGAGGTCCTGGACGAACTCGCGGGCGACGCGCACCAGTCCTTCCCTCGTCTGCATCACGGCGGTGGTGAGGTCGAAGGTCTTGAGGTACTCCACGAGAGAACCGGAGTCGCTCTTCTTCGCGATCCAGCTGCCGAGTGCACGGGGCTTCGACTCGGGAACCTCGAGTCCGATCGCATCCGCCAGCTCGATGATCGTCGACGGACGCACGGCGCCGTCCAGGTGGTCGTGCAGAGACACCTTGGGCAGCCTGCGCAGGGATGCTCCCTGGATGGTGACATCACCGTTCGCGTCGATCGACATCGGATTCCTCTCGGTCGCGGAGTAGCTCAGTCCAGGCTAGCGGTCAGCGGATCACGCGGTGATGCGCTCCCGCACGATCGGCCCTGCGGCGGGAGCCTCCTCGCCGATCGCCCACGAGCCCTCCAGCGCCTCGAGCGCACGGGGGAACCGAGCCTCATCAGCCGCGGAGAGCGTGAACAGCGGCTGGCCGGCCACGACCCGGTCGCCCGGCTTCGCGTGCAGATCGATGCCCGCCTCGAAGACCACAGGGTCCTCCGCCCGCGCGCGCCCGGCACCCAGGCGCCAGGCCGCGATACCGAAGGGCAGAGCATCCATCTGCGAGACCACGCCGTCGGAGGGGGCCGTGACCACGTGGGTCTCCCGAGCCGTCGGCAGGGGCGCGTCGGGGTCGCCGTCCTGCGCGCGGATCATCGCCTTCCAGCCGTCCATCGCGCGTCCGTCGTCGAGAGCGGCCTCGACGTCGGCATCCGGCTGTCCTGCGAGCGCGAGCATCTCACGGGCCAGGGCGATCGTCAGCTCCCGCACATCCGACGGGCCGCCGCCCGCGAGGA
The DNA here is from genome assembly GCF_963521645.1 of uncultured Microbacterium sp. Lineage (GTDB taxonomy): Bacteria > Actinomycetota > Actinomycetes > Actinomycetales > Microbacteriaceae > Microbacterium. The sequence continues at coordinate 29,317 of NZ_CAUQVQ010000020.1, forward strand.
TCTCGACGGACTCGCGGACCTCGTTGGCGTTGCCGATCGCGCGCCCCAGGGGCACGTTCATGTCGGTGAGCAGCGCGGTCGTGGCGACGCCAGAGTCGGTGCCGAGGGCGACCATGGTGCGGGCGAGCTCCCGGGCGCGGTCGATGTCCTGCATGAAGGCCCCGGACCCGAACTTCACGTCGAGCACGAGCGCGTCGGTGCCTTCGGCGATCTTCTTCGACATGATGCTCGAGGCGATCAGCGGGATCGCCTCGACCGTTCCCGTGACATCGCGGAGCGCGTAGAGCTTCTTGTCGGCGGGAGCGAGACCGGAGCCCGCGGCGCAGATGACCGCGCCCACGTCGCCCTGCATCTGCGCGAACATCTCGTCGTTGCTCAGCGCGGCGCGCCACCCGGGGATCGATTCGAGCTTGTCGAGAGTTCCGCCGGTGTGGCCCAGGCCGCGCCCCGAGAGCTGCGGCACCGCGACGCCGAAGACGGCGACGAGCGGAGCGAGCGGGAGGGTGATCTTGTCGCCCACGCCGCCCGTCGAGTGCTTGTCGACGGTCTTCTTGCCGAGAGTCGCGAAACTCATCCGCTCTCCCGATGCGATCATCGCGTCGGTGAGCACCCGGATCTCGTCACGCTCCATGCCGCGCTGGAAGATCGCCATCGCGAACGACGCCATCTGCGCATCCGACACGTAACCGCGGGTGTAGGCGTCGACCATCCAGCGCAGCGCCTTCTCCGGCACCGCGCCTCCGTCGCGCTTGGCACGGATCACATCGACGGCGTCGAAGGGCTCAACGCTCATCGGGCGTCCTCCAGGTCTCGGGGGCCGAAGGCATCCGGCAGTACTTCGTCGATGGTCCGGATGCCGGAGACGGTCTCCAGCAGCATGCCCGGCATCGCGTGTTCGTAGAGCAGCTGACGGCAGCGTCCACACGGCATGATCGTCTGCCCGTCGTTGTTGACGCACACGAAGGCGACGAGCTGGCCGCCGCCCGACATGTGCAGGTCGCCGACGAGGGCGCACTCGGCGCACAGCGTCACGCCGTACGACGCGTTCTCGACGTTGCAGCCCGCGACGATGCGACCGTCGCCCACGAGGGCCGCCGCACCCACGCGGTAGCGGGAGTACGGGGCGTAGGCCTTGGTCATGGCGTCGGTGGCGACCTGACGCAGCTCGTCCCAGTCGATGTCGGTCATGTCTCTCCTAGGACTTGATGTACGGCTTGCCGCTCGCCGCAGGACCGCGGATCTGACCGGCGAAACCGGCCACCGCGAGAAGCGTGACGACGTACGGGAGCATCAGCATGAACTCGCCGGGAATCGGCGTCTTGAGGATCGACAGCAGGTTCTGCAGGTTCGTCGCGAACCCGAACAGCAGCGCTGCGAGCGTGGCGCGGATCGGATCCCAGCGGCCGAAGATCACGGCGGCGAGGGCGATGAAGCCCAGACCCGCCGTCATGTCCTTGCCGAACTGCGGCACCGACACCAGCGTGAAGTACGCCCCGCCCACACCGGCGATGGCACCCGCGAGCAGCACGTTCCAGAAGCGCGTCGAGTTGACCTTGATGCCCACCGTGTCGGCGGCCTGCGGGTGCTCGCCGACGGCGCGGACGCGGAGTCCCCACTTGGTGCGGTAGAGGCCCCAGGCGACGATCGCGACGGTGATGAACATCAGATAGACGATGAAGGTCTGATTGAACAGCACCGGCCCGATGATCGGGATGTCGCTCAGCAGCGGGATCTCGATGCGGCTGAAGCGCACGGGGGTGTTGAGCTCGGCCTCGTTCGGCGCGAGCAGAGCGCCGTAGAGGAAGCCGGTGAGACCGCTGACCAGCACGTTGAGCACCACGCCCACGATGACCTGCTCGACGAGGTACTTGATGGCGAAGGCCGCCAGCACCGCGGCGACGAGCACGCCGCCGAGCATCGCGCCCAGCAGTCCGATGAACGGGCTGCCCGTCACGCTCGACAGCAGCGCGGCCGCGAACGCGCCCAGCAGCAGCTGACCCTCGATCGCGACGTTCACGACGCCCGCCCGCTCTCCGATCACGCCGCCGAGAGCACCGAACACGAGCGGGACCGAGAGGGAGACGGCGCCGAAGAGCAGGCTGCTGACGGGGACGAGTCCTCCGGCGCCCGCCCACACCAGGAAGCCGAACACCGCGAGCACGCTGAAGGCGATCACGAGCCAGATGGAGGGCTTGCGGTACGACCACGCGCGTAGGAACGCGAGAACGGACAGCGCCGCGAGGACGGCGATGACGACCCAGCTGGTCGGTCCGGTCGGCAGCGCCACGTCGGGCAGCGCGAACGGCGAGGACGGATCGTTGAGTCGGAAGCTGCTCGTGCCGGTGCGGGGCACCAGCAGGAACAGGATCGCCAGCAGCACGGTGGCGGCGGCGAGGACGATGGGAGCCTTCAGGTGCCGCTCGCGCACGGTGGCGAGCTGCACGGTTCCGTCGGCGGCTTCGCTCTGGACGAGGGAGGTCATGCGGTCACCGCCTTCTTCGCGGCCTTGGCTCTCGCCTTGGCAGCCTTCTCCGCATCGGTCTTGGGCAGGAAGAACACCGCGCGCAGCAGCGGCGGCGCGGCGATGAACAGCACGACGAGCGACTGCACGACGAGCACGATGTCGACAGGGATGTCCTGCGCCTGCATCGAGAACGAACCCGCCTTCAGCGCGCCGAACAGGATGCCCGCGGCGAAGGTGCCCCAGGCGCGGCTGCGGCCGAGCAGGGCCACGGTGATGGCGTCGAAGCCGATCCCCGCGTCGATCGTCTCGGTGATGCCTGTCGTGACGGCGCCCTGGACCTGGTTCATGCCCGCGAGACCCGCGAGGGCTCCGGCGAGCAGCATGGCGTAGACGTAGACGCGCTGCACGCTGATTCCCGCCGCGCGCGCGGCGTGCGGGTTCTCGCCGACGGCGCGCATCCGCATTCCGAGCGAGGACCGCTCGATGAGCCACCACACGAACAGGGTCGCGACGATGACGATCACGAATCCGAGGTCGAGCAGCGGGAACTGCGGTCCGAGGAGCGAGGGGAACTGCGCGCTCTCGGGCGTGGCATAGCCGAGGGCCTGGTTCGTGCCGGGCTTCTGCAGCAGCCCCGGGGTGCGGATCATCCACAGGAGCAGGTAGTACGCCACGTAGTTGAGCATGATCGTGAGGATGACCTCGTGGGCGCCCGTTCGTGCCTTGAGAAGACCGGCGATCGCGCCCCACAGCGCACCGCCGGCGATGCCGGCGATCAGCGTCACGGGGATGTGCAGCCAGAACGGCAGGTCGAGCTGGAACGTGAGCAGCCCCGCGGCGGCGACGCCGATCAGCATCTGACCGCGTGCACCGATGTTGAACAGGCCGACGCGGAACGCGAGGGCCACGCCGAGACCGGCCGCGATCAACGGAGCCGCGAAGCCCAGGGTGTTGGTGAGCGGGCGGATCTGCGCCGCGAAGTCCGCACCGCGTGCGTTGAAGATCGCGCCGCGGAAGAGCGCCTCGTAGCCGTTGTAGACGGCGTTCCAGATCGCGGCGAACGTGTCGCTCGGACGCTGGAAGAAGTAGCCGGACGCCTCGAGCACGTCCTCGTTCGTGAAGGCGATCAGGATGCCGCCGACCACCAGCGCCAGGAAGATCGCGAGCGTCGTCGTGACGGCGCTGCCGCGGAGCATGTCCTTGAGGATCACATTGCCGCGCGGCGGCGGCGGGACGTCGCCCGAGTCGCGCAGCGTCGTCGTCGTGTTCACGGAGAGCCGGTCGGCGGACCCTTCGCCCGCTGCTCCGCTCCCCTGCGTCGTACCGCTCATGCGGCCACCTCTCCCTCGGCGGCGCCCGCCATCATCAGTCCCAGCGTCTCGCGCGGGGTGTCGCCGGGAACGATCCCGACGATGGTGCCTCGGTACATCACCGCGATGCGGTCGGCGAGAGCCGCGACCTCGTCGAGCTCCGTCGAGACGACGACCACGGGGATGCCCGCGTCGCGGGTCTCGATGATCCGCTTGTGGATGAACTCGATCGAGCCGACGTCGACTCCGCGGGTCGGCTGAGCAGCCACCAGCAGCTTGAGCTCGCGACTCATCTCGCGGGCGATCACGACCTTCTGCTGGTTTCCTCCCGACAGCGTGCCCGCCGGCGTGTGCGGCCCCTGCGTGCGGATGTCGTACTCGCTGATGCGCGCACGGGCGAAGTCCTCGAGCGCGGATCGACGGATCGTCGCGCCGCGGCTGAACTCGGGGTCGTCCGTGCGGTCCAGGATCAGGTTCTCCGCGACCGAGAATCCGGCGACGAGGCCGTCCTCGGTGCGATCCTCGGGGACGAACCCGACGCCTGCGTCGAGGATCCCCCGGACGCTCTTCCCGACCAGCTCGGTGCCGCCGAGGGTGATCGACCCCTCGACCCTCGCCGCAAGACCCACGATGGCCTCGACGAGCTCGGTCTGCCCGTTGCCCTGCACGCCCGCGACCGCGAGCACCTCGCCGGGGCGCACGGAGAAGTCGACATCGTCCACGACGATCGCGCCGCCGGCCGTGAGCACGCGGAGCCCCTTGACTTCGAGGCCTCCCTCGCCGAGGCGCGGAGCGTCCTTGTGCACAGTGAGCTCGACGGCACGACCCACCATGAGCGACGCCAGCTCGGCGTTCGTGGCGGTGGGCGACGCCTCGCCGACGATACGGCCGAGGCGCACGATCGTGATGGTGTCGGCGACCTCGCGCACCTCGCGCAGTTTGTGCGTGATGAAGACGATCGCCGTGCCCTCGTCGCGGAGCTGGCGCATGATGCCCATCAGCTCATCGGTCTCCTGCGGGGTGAGCACGGCCGTGGGCTCGTCGAAGACCAGGACCTTCGCGTCGCGTGAGAGCGCCTTGATGATCTCGACCCGCTGCTGCACGCCGACCGGCAGGTCGCCGACGATCGCATCCGGGTCGATGTCGAAGCCGAAGCGGGCGGCGACGGCGCGGACGTGCTCACGCGCCTTCGAGATGTCGAGGGTGCCCAGGCCCTTGGTCTGCTCGTGGCCGAGCATGACGTTCTCCGCCACCGTGAACACGGGGACGAGCATGAAGTGCTGGTGCACCATTCCGATGCCGGCGTTCATCGCGTCGCCGGGACCGCGGAAGCGCTGGACGACGTCGTCCAGCAGGATCTCGCCCTCGTCCGCCTGATACAGCCCGTACAGGACGTTCATCAGAGTGGACTTGCCTGCACCGTTCTCACCGAGCAGCGCATGGATCTGCCCCGGTTCGACGACCAGGTCGATGTGATCGTTGGCCACCAGGGTTCCGAACCGCTTGGTGATACCGCGAAGTTCGAGCTTCATATCTGCACCTTATCCAGAAGTGTCATCCAGAAGAGTCCGAAGGACCTCCGGCGCTTCGCACGGGGATCGCCCGGATGCGCCGCGAACAGTCGTCATCGTCCGCCCACGGCACGGGGCGAGTGGCCGATTGCGCCACTCGCCCCGCCATGGATGTGAACCGCTTACGGGGAGTTCTCGGAATCCACCGTGATGTCGCCCGCGATGATCTGCTCCTGCAGTGCGGCGATCTCGTCGAGCAGGCCGTCGGGCAGGTCGCCCTCGAAGGCACCGAAGCCCGAGAGCTTGACGCCCTCGTTCTCGAGCGTGCCGATGTAGGGAGCCGGGTCGAAGTCGCCCTCGGACGCGGCGATGGTCGCGTCCTCGACGGCGACGTCGATGGCCTTCATGATCGAGAAGAGGGTGACGTCCGCCACGCTCTCATCGGCCACGGCCAGGTCGCTGTCGACGCCGACCAGCAGCGTGTCCTTGCCGCTGTCGGCGATGGCCGCCGCAGCGCTCTGGTAGATCGGTCCGCCGACGGGGAGGATCACGTCGACACCCTGGTCGAGAACGCCCTGGGCGGTCTGCTTGGCGGTGTCGTTCGCGTCGAAGCCGCCCGTGAAGGAGCCCTTCTGCGTGGCGGCGTCCCAGCCGAAGACCTCGACGGCCGCCGACTTGTCCTCGTTGTACTTCTCGACGCCGAGCTGGAAGCCGTCCATGAACACGGCGACCGACGGGATCTGCATTCCGCCGAAGGTGCCGACCTTGTTCACGCCCGACGCGGCGGACCAGCCGGCCGCGGCGTAGCCGCCGAGGTAGGCGGCCTGAGCCGTGTCGAAGACGAGGGGCTTGATGTTCGGGGCATCGGTGGTGCCGTCGAAGTCGTTGTCGGCGTAGTCGTCGATGATCGCGTAGTCGATCTCGGGGTTCGCGAGGGCGGACTCGACCGTGGCGGCCGAGAGCTTGAAGCCGACCGAGACGATGAGAGAGCAGCCCTCGGAGACGGCGGTCTCGAGGTTCGGGGCGTAGTCGTTGTCGTTGGCCGACTCGAACTCGAGGGGCTTCACGCCGAGGGTGTCCGCGGCGCGGTCCATGCCCTCCTTGGCGGACTGGTTGAACGACTTGTCGTTCCAGCCGCCGGCATCGGAGATGAGGCAGGGAAGGAAGTCGGATGCGGCGTCGCCGCCGTCCGTGCCGCCCGACTCGGTCGGGGCCTGGCCGCAGCCGGCGAGCGCGAAGACGACTCCGGCGGCGATGGTCGCGCCGAGCAGCTTCTTGGTGGTGGAGATGGTCAACTCATGCCTCCTCAACGAACCCGCGGCCCTCGCGGATCGCTCAAAGTTACCCAGTGTTTCGGTTTTTCTGCATGCCGCGACGCCACACGCCACGCAATGGTTACAAAGCTGAAATCCAACCAGCCGATGAGCACGGACCTCTGCTCATCAGAGCACGTCGCCGCGCCCCGTCAGCTTGAGCGACTCCACGACGCCCTTCACGCGCTGCGCGTGCTCGACGGTCGTCACGAGCAGCGCATCGGGGGTGTCGACCACCACGATGTCCTTCACGCCCACCAGGCTGATCACTCGCGATGTCTGGCTCACGAGGATCCCGCTCGCCGCATCGCTGAGGACTCGGGCCTTCGGGCCGAGCACGGCGAGGTCGTTCTTGCGTCCGTTGTTGATCAGCTTGGTGAGCGAGGCGAAGTCCCCCACGTCGTCCCAGTCGAAGTGCCCGGGGACGACCGCGAGGCGTCCGCGACGAGCGGCCGGCTCCGCCACGGCGTAGTCGATCGCGATCTTCTTGAGCCCGGGCCAGATGCGGTCGACCGCGGGACCACGCCGCTCCCGGTCGTCCCATGCCTCCGCGAGCTCGATGAGTCCCGCGTGCAGGGCGGGCTCGTTCGCCGCCAGCTCGTCGAGCAGCACACTCGCCTTCGCGATGAACATGCCCGCGTTCCAGAGGTAGTCGCGACTCGCGAGGTATGCGGTGGCGGTCTCCAGGTCGGGCTTCTCGACGAAGCTCTCCACCAGCGCGGCCTCGCGGGCGCCCTCCACCACGAGCTCGGGGCCCTTCTTGATGTACCCGAACCCGACCGCCGGCTCCGTCGGCGAGATCCCGATCGTGCAGATGTAGCCCTCGCGGGCCACCTCGACCGCGTCGCGCACCGCGAACTCGAAGACCCTCGCGCTGCGGATCACGTGGTCGGCGCTGAACGAGCCGATGATGACGTCGGGATCGCGACGGTGCAGGATCGCCGCCGCGAGACCGATCGCCGCCGCCGATTCGCGCGGCTCGGACTCGAGGAACACATTGTGATCCGGTATTCCGGGAAGCTCGGCCTCGACGGCCGCGCGGTGGGCGCGACCGGTGACGACGGCGATGCGATCAGCGCCCGCGAGCGGCTCCAGCCTGTCCCAGGTGTCGCGCAGCAGCGAATGGCCCGATCCTGTGAGATCGTGCAGGAACTTCGGGGCGTCCGCACGCGAGAGTGGCCAGAGTCTGCTGCCGATTCCGCCGGCGGGGATGACTGCGTAGAAGTCCTGGATCGGTTGGTTCACCCAGCCAGGCTATCTGCATCCGACTTCTCGACATCGAGATACTTAGGCTCCCCTTCGTCGCCACTGCCAGTTCACGGGAATAGGATGGACAGCGATCGGCCGTGCCTGACGTCCAACGGGTTCACGCTTGGATGACGCGACGCACGCGACCGAGTCACATCGATCCAGGGAGGACGACCGTGTCCACAAGCGCTCGCTTGACACCGTCGATTTCGGAAACCACTTCCAAGACACCGCGCGGCACCCTCTACCGGGGTCGCGAAGGCATGTGGTCGTGGGTGCTTCACCGCATCACCGGAGTCGCCATCTTCTTCTTCCTGTTGGTGCATGTGCTCGACACTGCACTCATCAGGGTGTCGCCCGAGGCCTACAACGCCGTGATCGGCACCTACAAGAACCCGGTGATGGCCATCGGCGAGGTCGTGCTGGTCGCCGGCATCGTGTTCCACGCCATGAACGGCCTGCGCATCATCGCGGTCGACTTCTGGTCCAAGGGCGCGAAGTACCAGCGTCAGCTCTTCTGGGGCGTGCTGCTCGTGTGGGGCATCATCATGGCGGGCTTCGTGCCGCGCCACCTGATGCTCGCGTTCGCCGGCTTCGGAGGAGGACACTGATGACCGCTCAGACCGTCTCCGCCCCCACCCGCGCTCGTCGCGGAGTCAACCTCGAGAAGTGGGGCTGGCTGTTCATGCGCGGCTCCGGCGTCGTGCTCGTGGTGCTCATCTTCGGACACCTGTTCATCAACCTGATGGTCGGCGAGGGCATCCACGCCCTGGACTTCGCGTTCATCGCGGGCAAGTTCGCCACGCCGTTCTGGCAGTGGTGGGACGTCATCATGCTGTGGCTGGCGCTGATCCACGGCGCCAACGGCATGCGCACGATCGTGAACGACTACGTCACGAACACCACCGCGCGCAAGGCGCTCATCTGGGCGCTCGGTCTCGCCGCGGCTCTGCTCATCCTGCTCGGCACACTGGTCGTCTTCACGTTCGACCCGTGCCTGGGCGTGACCGAGTCGAGCACGCTGTGGGATTCCTGCCAGGCGCTGGGCCAGTAGAAGAGAAGGCAAACGAGAAGTGACTACCGAGACCCAGGATTCCGTCGTGCGCGACGGTGTTCACTACCACCAGTTCGACATCGTCATCGTGGGCGCCGGAGGCGCCGGCATGCGTGCGGCGATCGAGGCCGGCCCCGGCGCGAGGACCGCGGTGATCTCCAAGCTGTATCCGACGCGCTCCCACACCGGAGCCGCGCAGGGAGGCATGGCTGCCGCCCTCGCGAACGTCGAGGAGGACAGCTGGGAGTGGCACACCTTCGACACGGTCAAGGGTGGCGACTACCTCGTCGATCAGGATGCCGCGGAGATCCTCGCCAAGGAGGCCATCGACGCGGTCATCGACCTCGAGAACATGGGGCTCCCGTTCAACCGCACGCCCGAGGGGAAGATCGACCAGCGTCGATTCGGCGGTCACACCGCCGAGCACGGCAAGACGCCCGTCCGCCGCGCCTGCTACGCCGCCGACCGCACGGGCCACATGATCCTGCAGACGCTCTTCCAGAACTGCGTCAAGCTCGGCATCAACTTCTTCAACGAGTTCTACGTGCTCGACCTGCTGACGGTGAAGGACGCCGACGGCAAGACCCAGGTCGCCGGCGTCGTCGCGTACGACCTGTCCACGGGCGAGCTGCACGTCTTCCAGGCCAAGGCCGTGATTTTCGCGACCGGCGGCTTCGGCAAGATCTTCAAGACGACCTCCAACGCGCACACCCTCACCGGTGACGGCGTCGGCATCGTCTGGCGCAAGGGCCTCCCCCTCGAGGACCTCGAGTTCTTCCAGTTCCACCCGACCGGCCTCGCGGGCCTCGGCATCCTCCTCACCGAGGGCGCGCGAGGAGAAGGCGCGATCCTGCGCAACGCCTCGGGCGAGCGCTTCATGGAGCGCTACGCGCCGACCATCAAGGACCTCGCGCCACGCGACATCGTCGCTCGCTGCATGGTGCAGGAGGTGGCCGAGGGCCGGGGAGCCGGCCCGCACAAGGACTACGTTCTCCTGGACTGCACCCACCTCGGTGCCGAGGTGCTCGAGACGAAGCTGCCGGATATCACCGAGTTCGCTCGGACGTATCTCGGCGTCGACCCGGTCGTCGAGCCCGTGCCGGTGATGCCCACCGCGCACTATGCGATGGGCGGCATCCCGACCAACAACAACGGCGAGGTCCTCGCCGACAACGACACCGTGGTCCCCGGCCTGTACGCCGCCGGCGAGTGCGCGTGCGTCTCGGTGCACGGCGCGAACCGTCTCGGCACCAACTCGCTGCTCGACATCAACGTGTTCGGCAAGCGTTCCGGACGCAACGCGGTCGAGTACGTCAAGACCGCCGAGTTCGTTCCCCTCCCCGAGAACCCCGCGGCGTTCGTCTCGGACATGCTCGAGGGGCTGCGCAACAACCAGGGCACCGAGCGCATCGCCGTGCTCCGCAAGGAGCTGCAGGACGAGATGGACAAGGGCGCGCAGGTGTTCCGCACGCACGACTCGCTCGAGCACGTGCTGGGAGTGATCGCCGGACTCCGCGAGCGGTACCGGAACGTGCATGTCGACGACAAGGGCAAGCGCTTCAACACCGATCTGCTCGAGGCCGTCGAGCTGGGTTTCCTGCTCGACATCGCCGAGGTCGTCGTCTACGCCGCGCAGAACCGCGAGGAGAGCCGCGGCGGACACATGCGCGACGACTTCCCGACGCGCGACGACGAGAAGTACATGAAGCACACGATGGCGTACCTCACGGGCGACCCGCACTCCTCCACCCCGAGCGACCACATCAAGCTCGACTGGAAGCCCGTCGTGTTCACCAAGAACGATCAGGGCGAATTGAACTACCCGCCGATGGAGAGGAAGTACTGAGCATGTCGAACGCCATCGCCGAGGCTCCCGCCGACACGACCGAAGAGGCTGCGATCCAGTCCTTCATCGTCACGTTCAACATCCGACGATTCGACCCCGAGGTCGACGCCGAGCCGCACTGGGTCGACTACGACGTGGAGCTGTACTCGACGGACCGCGTGCTCGACGCCCTGCACAAGATCAAGTGGGAGGTCGACGGCTCGCTCACGTTCCGCCGCTCGTGCGCCCACGGCATCTGCGGGTCCGACGCGATGCGCATCAACGGTCGCAATCGCCTCGCGTGCAAGACGCTGATCAAGGATCTCGACATCTCGAAGCCGATCTACGTCGAGGCCATCAAGGGCCTGCCGCTCGAGAAGGATCTCGTCGTCGACATGGAGCCGTTCTTCGCCTCCTACCGCGAGGTGCAGCCGTTCCTCGTCGCGAACTCGGTCCCCGAGAAGGGCAAGGAGCGCACGCAGTCGATCGCAGACCGCGAGATCTTCGACGACACCACCAAGTGCATCCTGTGCGCCGCGTGCACCTCGTCGTGCCCCGTGTTCTGGACCGACGGCCAGTACTTCGGACCGGCGGCGATCGTGAACGCGCACCGCTTCATCTTCGACTCCCGCGACGACAACGCCGATGTGCGTCTCGACATCCTGAACGACAAGGAAGGCGTGTGGCGCTGCCGCACCACCTTCAACTGCTCCGAGGCGTGCCCCCGCGGCATCGAGGTCACGAAGGCGATCGCCGAGGTCAAGCAGGCCGTGCTGCGCGGCCGTCCCTGACCAGACGACGTCGACGCAGAAGGGCGGGGCGGGCCCCGCCGGCCCCCCCGCAGGCCGCGGGGGTGTTGGGTAGTGACGGGCTCGGATAAAAAAAAACACCCCCCCACACCCAACCAACAAACCAGG
>NZ_CAUQVQ010000021.1:0-39885 GCF_963521645.1 uncultured Microbacterium sp.
AGTTGTCGAGGCCGATCCACTTGGGCGGCTGGAAGATGTTGTACTTCGTGAAGGAGAGGTACAGGGAGTAGATCATCGGCACAGCGGTCAGGCCGAAGAAGCCGATGAGCCAGGGGGTGAGGAACGCATACCCGGTCGCGGTCTCGCGGCGCAGACGTGCGCGCTGACCGGGCCGTGCCAGTTCCTTCTCGGGGCGTCGGCCGCTGCGCAGCGTTCGCCCTCGTCCGGACTTCTCGTCCGTGACGATCGTCCTCGTCGCCGTCGTGCTCATGACAGCTCCTTCCGAAGTGGGTGGGGTGCGGTGGGCCGGGCGGTCATCACCCGGCCCACCCACGGAATCACTGGTTGAGGACGACGTCCATCTCGGCGAAGAACTGCTCCACGGCGTCATCGACGGTCGTGGTGCCGAAGTTCAGTTCGGTGCCCAGCACGCGGAACTTCTCCTCGAGGGTGCCGTAGCCGACGATCGGCACGGGAGGTGCGTCGCCGAGGCGGTCGGCGATGGACTCCTCGTAGTCCTTGACCTGCTGGCTCAGCGGGTCGAGCTCCGCAGCTTCGAGAGCGGTCTCGGAGGCGGGGAGGCCGCGGTTGGTGCCGAAGATCTCGCCGGACTCGGGCGAGTTGACCAGGAAGTTGACGAGCGTCGCCGCAGCCTCGGGGTGCTCGGTCTTGGCCGAGATCGTGTGCAGCATCGACGGCTTCAGGTAGAGGTCCTTCGCGCCCTCCTCCGTCACGGGCGGGGCCACGAGGCCGAGCTCGGTGTAGCTCTCGCCGAGGTTGGCGAGGTAGCCCGCACCGAAGTTGTCCCACGTGAGCTCACTGGCGGTCTTCGCGGAGTCGAACGCACCGAGGGGGTTCAGCTCCTCGACGACCTGCTGGGGCACGCCCGCTCCGTCGCGGAGGTCCGCTCCGGACTCCCAGAACTCCTTGAGCCGCTCCTCGTCGAATCCGGGGGTGCCGTCCTCGTCGAAGAGGTTCTTGCCCTCGCTGCGCAGCTGCAGCTCGAGGTTCTGGATACGGCCCGAGAAGTCGGATCCGCCCCAGAACGCGCCGCCGCTCGCATCGGTGACCTCGGAGACCCAGTCGGAGTAGTCTGCCCAGTCGCCGCCGGCGAACTCCTCGACGCCTGCCGTCTCGAGCAGCGCCGGGTTCGTGAAGAGGCCCCACGCGTTGGTGGAGGTCGCGATGCCGTAGGTCGTGTCGTCGACCACGCCGATGCTGAGGATGTTCTCGGGGAGCGGGTCGGTCTCGATGACGGATCCGAGGTACGGCTCGAGGTCGAGCAGCAGCCCGTTCTCGGAATACTGACGCAGGTACGAGTAGTCGAACTGCATGACGTCGGGGAGTCCGCCTCCCGCAGCCTCAGTCTGACGCTTCTCCCAGAACTCGGGGAATCCGAGGAAGGTCGCGTTCACCGTGATGTTCGGGTATTCCTCGTTGAAGGCGTCGATGGCCTGGTTGTAGAGATCGGCGCGGACGTCGTTGCCCCAGAACGCCAGGTCGAGAGTGACCTTCTCATCGGGGTCGTAGGTGGCGCCGCCCTCAGGAGTTCCGCCGCCGGCACAGCCGGCGAGTACCAGCGCGGCGCTGCTGGCGACGGCCGCTGCGGCCGCGAGACGTTTCTTGCTGAACATCGTTGTCCTCTCTGATGAACGTCCTCGTCCGGCAGGGCCGCGGAACGTCAGTGTCCATGTGCTGCGGGTAGGTTCCCCCTGGCGCAGGGAAAACGCTTACCTGCACGCTAATGCAAATTGAAACGTTTCGCAACCGCTGAATCGCGCGGTTGTCGCATCGATCACCGCACCGACTGCGATCCTCTCACGACCAGTTCGCCCGCCTCGACGCCGAGGCCCACCCGGTAGATCGCCGACCGACGCGACTCACCGGTGAGCGGATGCGGCGGCGCGCCGACGGCCGGGCCGAAGAAGTAGTACCAGAGCTCGCCCGCGTGCTGCACGTGCGCCCCGTGGCTGCCGCACCCGCCTCCCGGAGTCGTGGCGAGGATCACCGCGTCCTCTCCACCCTGGCGGGTCCAGCGGGCGCCGTCGTCTGAGCGGTACACCCCCATCCCCCGCCACTCGTCGACGATCATCCACCAGAAGCCGCCCCGCTCGAACACTGTGGGCCCCTCGTGGGGCCGCCCTCCGATCGCGACGCCGTCGAGGCTCCACTCCTGCAGGTCGGGCGACGACGCGACCATCGTCACCGAGTCCGCGGCCTCGTCCTTGTACCAGAGTCTCCAGACCCCGTCCGAGGTGCGTGCGACGGCCGCGTCGATCACTCTGTCGCTGCTCAGCCGCAGCGGACCGCGCCGCGTCCACCGACGCAGATCAGGCGAGTCGTACTCGACGATGTCGCGCGCGAATCCGGGCCACCGGTCGGGGACTCCGTCGATCTCGGTGAGGTACATGCGCCAGAGCGAGCCGTCCCAGATGACCTCCGGGGCCCAGTGGGTGCGATCCACAGCGGCGGGAGGCGGGCCCTCCTCGAGCACCAGACCGGACGCCGTCGGCTCGAGGGTCCCGTCGTAGCGCCAGCTCTCGCCGTCGTCCGAGGTGGCCACGCCTATCCGGCTGCCGTGGACCCACGCGACCCCAGGACCGGGGTCGGCCGCACTCGCGCGCCGTTGCGTGTAGAACATCCACCACCGACCACCGCGGTCGATCACGACGCGGGGATCCGTCGCACCGTCGTAGACCGCATCCCGGTACAGCTCGATCATCGGCGCAGATCTGCGACAGGACTCTCGAAGCCGTCGCGATGCGTGGGATGCGCCGCGAGCGCCTCGGGCGTCACCTCGGCACCGCCCGCAGCCGCTGAGGCGTAGATCGCCGCCACGATCTCGAGAGAGCGGGCCGGAGCATCGGCGGTGGGCGGAAGCGGCTCGCCCGAGAGAAGGGAATCGAACACATCACGCAGCAGAGGCTCATGGTCGCTGCGCTCCTCGGCGTCCGGCAGCGCCCACTCCGGGGCCTCGGCCTCGAAGCCGGGGGCCGGCGTGATCCGCCAGTTCTCGTGACCATGCCCGTAGACGTGGTCGACCGTGATCGTCGCCTTCTGCGTGTCGATGCGGATCGAGCTCGTCTCTCGCGGCGACACCGCGCTCGTGACGACCTGGGCGACCACGCCCTGCTCGAACACGATCGTGGCGGTCGACACATCCTCCGTCTCGGTCTCGCGATCGAGGCGCCACAGCCGACCCTGCACCGACGACCAGTCGCCCAGCAGGTGCGCGAGCAGATCGATCTGGTGGATGCCGTGACCGAGGGTCGTCCCTCCCCCCTCGGTCGCCCACTTGCCGCGCCACGGCACCGCGAAGTAGTCGGCATCGCGGAACCACAGCGTCTGGCACACGGCGACGAGCGGGCGGCCGAGCGCCCCGCTCTGCAGCAGGCCGCGCACGTGTGCGGCCGCCGTGCCGGTGCGCTGCTGGAACACGACCGCGAGCTGCCTGCCTGCCGCTGCCGCAGCGGCGCGCATCTCGTCGAGTTCGCGCAGCGACGGGGCCGGCGGCTTCTCGACGACGACATGGGCACCTGCAGCGAACGCGGCGAGCGACTGCTCGCGGTGCGGCGCCGGCGGGGTGCAGATGAGCACGACGTCGGGGTGCTCGACCGCGAGCATCTCGTCGAGGCCGCTGTAGGCGGCACGGATGCCGTACCGGTCGGCGAACTCCTCGGCCTTCTCCCTGCTGAGGTCGGCCACGGCGGCGAGTTCGGCGCGCGGATACGCCGCCACCGCGCGTGCGTGCGCGGTGGCCACGGCGCCGGTGCCCACCAGGGCGACGCGAAGGGTCGTGTTCGATGTCATCGGTCCTCCTCAGGACGGTGAGTGGGGGTCATCTCAGTCCGTTCTGCACCAGGTGCAGCCGAGCGTATCGCCCGTCGGCGGCCAGCAGCTCGTCGTGCGAGCCCTGCTCGACGATGCGCCCGTGCTCGAGCACGACGATGCGATCGGCCTGCCGGATCGTCGACAGTCGATGCGCGACCACGAGCGTGGTCCGGCCCCGCATGAGCCGTTCCAGCGCCTCTTTCACGAGGCCCTCCGATTCGGGGTCGAGCGCGCTGGTCGCCTCGTCGAGCAACAGGATCCGCGGGTCGCGCACGAGCGCGCGGGCGATCGCCAACCTCTGGCGCTGGCCGCCCGACAACCGCGCTCCTCTCTCGCCGACGACCGTGTGCCACCCCTCGGGCTGCTCGCTCACGAACTCCCAGGCATTGGCGTCGCGCAGAGCCCGCTCGACGCGTTCGGGGGTGACGTCGGGCATGCCGTAGGCCACGTTGTCGAACACGGAGCCCTCGAACAGCACCGAGTCCTGCGGCACGACCGAGATCGACCGCCGCACGGTCCGAAGGTCGAGCTCCTGCATGTCGGCACCGTCGAGCAGGATGCGGCCACGGGAGGGCCGGACGAACCCGAGCACGAGATTCAGGAGCGTCGACTTGCCCGAGCCCGAGGAGCCCACGAAGGCGACGGTCTCGCCGGGGGCGATGCGCAGGTCGATACCGACCAGGGCGTCGTCGTCGGCCTCCGCATATCGATGCGTCGCGGAGTCGAGCACGATCTCTCCGCGGACGCGCGTCACGATGCGCTTGCCGGAGTTCTGCTCGATGTCGGGCTCCTGCAGCACCTCCGCGATCGAACGCACGGACTCGAGGCCACGAGCCCCGACGGGGATGAGCATGAGCAGCTGCGTGAGCCCTCCGGTCAGCAGTGTGAAGTAGCTCGAGAGCATCACGACCTCGCCGGGCGTGATGGGGAGGAATCCCGTGAGCGCGCACACCGCGGCCAGCATGAGGCACGCGACGCCGAGCAGCTGCATCGCCACCCACGAGATCGAGGCGACCCGCCCGTTCAGCAGATCGAGATCGAGCCCGGCGCGACGCACTCCGTCGGCGCCGCCCGCGACGCGGGTGATGGCCGTCTCTTCGAGTCCGTGGGCCCGGGTCACGGGGATCAGCGACGCCATCTCGCCGACGCGGGCCGACAGCGTCTCGATCTCGCGACGGAAGATCTCGTTGCGCCGCTGGGAGCGGTTGCGCATGCCGTAGCGGATGCCGATCGCGATGGGCACGGCCAGCGCGTAGACGGGGAGGAACTGCGGCACGGTGATGGCCGTCATGGCGAGGGCGCCGATCATGACCATGGTCGACGACAGGAGCGGGTGGGTGACCTGCTGCAGCATGAGCTCGACGTTCTCGACATCGCGCACGACCTTGGTCTGCACGATCGACGAGCTGACCCGCGTGTGGTATCCGATCGACAGGCTCTGGAGCCGCGCGGTCAGCGCGTTGCGCAGGTCGGCGCCGAGGTCGCGCACCACGGTCATGAAGTTGCGGGTGTAGATGATGTGGTTCGGGTAGTTCTGCAGCAGCAGCACCGCGGCGAGCGCGAACCACCACAGCACCTCGCTCACCTCGCCATCGGTCGCCACGACGTCGATGATCGCCGCCGTGATGACCGGCAGGGACCACATCGGGATCTCCTTGATCGCGAAAGCGGTGATCGCGAAGGTGAGTCTCCACGGACGGCGGGCCACCAGGCGCAGCACGGAACGGACCGGATGCTGCCCGTCGATGAGCGCGGCCGGATGGGAAAGCGCTTTCTGTGCCATGGTCCTATCGTAGAGTCACGAACTGTCGCCGGAAAGCACGGCGACCCGAATCGGCCGGGAGCACCCCCATGACCTTCCACTCAGCATTCGACTGGGCTCGTCGCCACGTGCAGAACGACGGCCTGCCCACCGCGGTGCTCGGCATGGCGACGGCGGACGGCATCGTCGATCTCGAGGGCTTCGGGGCGGCGACCGACGCCGTCTACCCGCTGTTCTCGATCACGAAGATGCTCACGGGGATCACTGCGGCACGAGCGATCGAACGCGGTCTCCTCACCCCGCACACACCCCTCACCGATGCGCTCCCCGAGTTCGGCGCCGATCGCGACGACACGGTGCGGCTGTGGCATCTCGCCTCGCACACCGCGGGCATCTCGGAGCCACCGCTCGACACCGCGGTGCCGCTTCGCCGGGAGCTCCTCACGCGAGGGAGGGACTTCGCGGCCGGCACTGCATCGCGGTACTCGACGATCGCGTTCGAGGGCATCGCCGCCATGATCGAACGGGCCACGGGCGCGACCTGGGATGAGGGGACCCTCGCCTGGGCGCACGGCATCGGCGCGGACGGCCTGACGCTCGACACCACGCGGTCGGTGGGCGTACCCGACGCAGCGGCCGGCGGGCTCGACCTCGAACGCTTCCACGCCACCCGAGCACCGGGCGCAGGCCTCCTGGGTCGAGCGGAGGATCTGCTGCACCTGGGCACCGAGCTGCTGCGCATCGACCGCGGAGACGGCACCGGCGGCGTTCTGTCACCGGCCGGGCTGTCGATGATGCGACGTCCGCTGACCGGAGACATCCCGCGACTCGACCCCTACCCCGCCGAACGCGGCCAGGACTGGGGGTTCACGATCAACCTGCGCACTCGCGCACCCGGGCTCATCGACCGGGACGCCTACGGTCACGGCGGATGGGCGGGCACGGAGTTCTGGGTGCACCCCACGGCCGGCGTGGCCTGGGTGCTGCTGACGAACGCCGCCGTGCGGCCCGGTGTCGACGCCGACGAGCTCGACAACGCGATCGTGACCGGGCTCTGACGCCGCCGAGGCCGCGTCGCTTGACAGACCGACTCGCCCTGCCTAATGTTGAGCGGGTCGAGTGAAACGATTCAACGCTCAATGAAGAGAGACAACCCATGACCCGAGTCTGCTTCCGGCTGCAGGTGCGCCCCGAGGATCTCGACGAGTACATCGAGCGCCACTCGCCCGTATGGCCCGAGATGCTCGCCGAGATCGCAGCATCCGGTCGACGCAACTACTCGCTCTTCCTCGCCGAGGGCGGCACTCTGATCGGCTACTACGAGGTCGACGACGATGCCGCGGCGCAGGCATATCTCGCCGCCTCACCCATCGCCGCGCGCTGGGAGGCCGAGATGAGTCGCTTCTTCGTCGGCCTCGACGGCCGCCCCGACCAAGCAGCCGCACCCCTCACCGAGGTGTTCCATCTCGAAGACCAGCTCGCCGATGCCGACGAGCCCGCAGCATCCGACACGCACGACCGCACCGACATCGAAGGCAGCACCTCATGAGCATCCTCTCGTCCGACAACCTCGCCGCTCTCGAGCAGCAGGGCATCGAGCTCCCCAGCTGGGCGTTCGGCAACTCCGGCACCCGCTTCAAGGTGTTCGGCACGCCCGGCACCCCCCGCGACCCGTGGGAGAAGATCGCGGACGCCGCGCAGGTGCACAAGTACACGGCTCTGGCGCCCAGCGTCGCGCTGCACATCCCGTGGGACCTCGTCGACTCGTTCTCCGACCTGCGCACGCACGCGGAAGACCTCGGAGTCACCCTGGGCACGATCAACTCCAACACGTTCCAGGACGACGACTACAAGTTCGGCGCCCTGACGCACGAAGACAAGGCGATCCGCCAGAAGGCGATCGATCACCACCTCGCCTGCATCGATGTGATGGATGCCACGGGCAGCCGCGACCTGAAGATCTGGCTCGCCGAGGGCTCGAACTACCCGGGCCAGGCCGACATGCGCGGCCGTCAGGACCGCCTGCAGGAGTCGCTGCAGACCATCTACGCGCGCCTCGGCGACGACCAGCGCCTCGTGCTGGAGTACAAGTTCTTCGAGCCGGCGTTCTATCACACCGACGTCCCCGACTGGGGTACGTCCTACGCCCAGGTCTCGTCCCTCGGAGACAAGGCCATGGTGTGCCTCGACACCGGCCACCACGCGCCGGGCACCAACATCGAGTTCATCGTCATGCAGCTGCTGCGCCTCGGCAAGCTCGGCTCCTTCGACTTCAATTCGCGCTTCTACGCCGACGACGACCTGATCGTCGGCGCGGCCGACCCGTTCCAGCTGTTCCGCATCCTGTTCGAGGTCGTCCGCGGCGGCGGCCTGAACAACCCCGACGTGGCGTTCATGCTCGATCAGTGCCACAACGTCGAGGACAAGATCCCCGGGCAGATCCGCTCGGTGCTCAACGTGCAGGAGATGACGGCCCGCGCGCTCCTCGTCGACCGCGACGCGCTGGCGGCAGCGCAGAGGTCGGGCGACGTGCTCGCTGCGAACGCCGTGTTCATGGACGCGTTCTACACCGACGTGCGGCCCGCTCTCGCCGAGTGGCGCGAATCGCGCGGACTGGCCGCCGACCCCATGAAGGCCTACGCCGAGTCGGGGTATCAGCAGAAGATCGCCGCCGAGCGCGTCGGGGGCGTGCAGGCCGGCTGGGGCGCCTGACCGCGCACCCCTGACTCGTCGGGGTGCGGGAGCCGATCCCCGCATCCCGACGTCCCATCGACAGAACGGATGACGCTGTGAGAGACCAGGTGCTCGACGGGCCGCATGGCCCACTGCGCGTGCGGGTGTACGAGCCGGAGAGCCCCGCGGGGCCCGGACTCGTGTGGGTGCACGGCGGCGGATTCGCCGCGGGCGAGATCGACATGCCCGAAGCCGACTGGGTCGCGCAGAGCTTCGCAGACCGAGGCATCGCCGTGGTGTCTGTCGACTATGCGCTCGCACCGTTTCCCCGAGTGTGGGCTGCGGCGTCCGGCGCGCCCGAGCGAGACGGCGTGCACTACCCCGTCGCCTCCGACGAGGTCGAAGCGGCGTTCCGCTGGGCGATCGACTCCGGGCTCGCACAGGGTCCGTGGGCCCTCGGTGGAGCCAGCGCCGGCGGAAACCTCGCGGCAGGTGCAGCTCTCCGGCTGAGTCATGGGCCCGGCCCCTTCCCCTCGCTCGCCGTGCTCGCCTATCCGACCCTGCACGCTGTGCAGGGCACGCCGGATGCCGCGCTGCGCGCCGCGCTCGACGCCGACCCCGAGGCCGACACCTTCGGCCCCGACTCTGTGCGCGTCATGTACGAGAACTATCTGGGAGGGCGCGCGGAGGGCGGGGACGTCTACGCCGTGCCCGGCACGGCATCCCCCGCCCAGCTCTCGCACTTCCCCGCCACGATCATGATCAACGACGAGGTCGACGAGCTGCGCGTCTCGGGTGAGGCCTTCGGCGCCGCACTGCGAGCCGCCGGTGTCGATCTCGACATCTCCACCGAGCCCGGCACCCGCCACGGCCATCTCAACCGTCCCGAACTCCCGGCCGCGACAGCATCGATCGATCGCTTCGCCGCCCGCATCCTCGCCACGTCTCCCGAGCACAAGGAACAGCCATGACCAACCCCACCGCCGCCGCCCTCCTCGAGCGGTCGAACCGCCTGGGCGCCGACCCCAGGAACACCAACTACGCGGGTGGCAACACCTCGGCGAAGGGCACCGAGATCGACCCGGTCACCGGGCAGCCGGTCGAGCTGCTCTGGGTCAAGGGCTCGGGAGGAGACCTCGGGACGCTGACCGAGCAGGGGCTGGCGGTGCTGCGACTCGACCGCACGCGCGCTCTCGTCGACGTGTATCCGGGAGTGGATCGAGAAGATGAGATGGTCGCCGCGTTCGACTACTGCCTGCACGGCAAGGGCGGGGCGGCCCCGTCGATCGACACCGCGATGCACGGCCTCGTCGATGCCGCGCACGTCGACCACCTGCACCCCGACTCGGGCATCGCGATCGCGACCGCCGCCGACGGAGAAGCGCTGACCCCGAAGATCTTCGGCGACAGAGTCGTCTGGGTGCCGTGGCGTCGGCCCGGCTTCCAGCTCGGACTCGACATCGCCGAGATCAAGGCGCAGAACCCTCAGGCGATCGGCTGCATCCTCGGCGGCCACGGCATCACGGCGTGGGGAGACACGTCGGAGGAGGCCGAGGCGAACTCGCTGTGGATCATCGACACGGCCGCCTCCTACATCGAGGCCCACGGCAAGACCGACCCGTTCGGCGGTGTCCGTGCCGGCTTCGAGTCGCTCCCCGAGGCCGAGCGCCGCGAGCGCGCCGCCGCCCTCGCCGGGACCGTCCGCGGCATCGCGTCGACCGACAAGCCGATGGTCGGCCACTTCACCGACTCTGACATCGTGCTCGACTTCCTCGCCTCCGAGCGCGCTCCGGAGCTTGCAGCTCTGGGCACCAGCTGCCCCGACCACTTCCTGCGCACCAAGGTCAAGCCGCTGATCCTCGACCTGCCCGTCACGGCCACGGTCGACGAGCAGATCGCGCGCCTGCACGAGCTGCACACGGCGTACCGCGCCGATTACCAGGCGTACTACGACGCGCACGCGACGAGCGAGTCGCCCGCGATCCGCGGCGCCGACCCTCTCATCGTGCTCGTACCCGGCGTGGGCATGTTCTCGTACGGCGCGAACAAGCAGACCGCCCGCGTCGCCGGCGAGTTCTACGTCAACGCGATCAACGTGATGCGTGGCGCCGAGGCGCTGTCGACGTACTCCCCCATCTCCGACGCCGAGAAGTTCCGCATCGAGTACTGGGCGCTCGAAGAGGCCAAGCTGCAGCGCATGCCGAAGCCGAAGTCCCACCAGGGGCGCATCGCCTTCGTGACCGGTGCGGCATCCGGCATCGGCAAGGCCATCGCCACCCGTCTCGCGGCTGAGGGAGCGTGTGTCGTGATCGCCGACCTCGACCTCGAGAAGGCGCAGGCCGCAGCGGCCGAGCTCGGGAACACCGATGTCGCGATCGGCGTCGCGGCGAACGTCGCCGACGCGGAGGCGATCCAGGCCGCGCTGAACGACGCCGTGCTCGCGTTCGGCGGTGTCGACCTCGTCGTCAACAACGCCGGGCTCTCGCTGTCGAAGCCGCTGCTCGAGACCACCGAGAAGGACTGGGACCTGCAGCACGACGTCATGGCCAAGGGATCGTTCCTCGTGTCGAAGGCTGCGGCCCGCGTCTTGATCGACCAGAAGCTCGGCGGAGACATCGTCTACATCTCGTCGAAGAACTCGGTCTTCGCCGGGCCGAACAACATCGCCTACTCCGCGACCAAGGCCGATCAGGCGCACCAGGTGCGGCTGCTCGCGGTCGAGCTCGGCGAACACGGCATCCGCGTCAACGGCATCAACCCCGACGGCGTCGTGCGCGGCTCGGGGATCTTCGCGTCGGGCTGGGGCGCCAACCGCGCCGCGACGTATGGCGTGGCCGAAGAGGACCTCGGCCAGTTCTACGCCAACCGCACGATCCTCAAGCGCGAGGTCGTGCCCGAGAACGTGGCGGATGCCGTGTACGTGCTCACCGGACCCGAGCTCAGTCGCACCACGGGCCTGCACATCCCGGTGGACTCCGGCGTCGCCGCGGCCTTCCTGCGATGAGCGTCAGGGCCCTCACCGCGTTTCGTCTCGCTCGGCTGCGCCGGGCTCGCTCAACGACCGGGGCCCACCGGTCGTCGAGCAAGCGCAGCGAGACGACACGCCGCGCCCGCCCCCCCCGGTCGTTGAGCGAGC
Organism: uncultured Microbacterium sp.; assembly: GCF_963521645.1. GTDB lineage: Bacteria > Actinomycetota > Actinomycetes > Actinomycetales > Microbacteriaceae > Microbacterium. The sequence goes on from NZ_CAUQVQ010000021.1 coordinate 11,403, forward strand.
GCAGCGACACGAAACGCACTGGCCTCCCCCACCGGTCGTTGAGCGAGCGCAGCGAGACGAAACGCGCTGACCTCCCCACGACGGACCACACCACCCGGAGCGCCTCATGACCGTCCGGGCGGTCGCCGCCGTCGACCTCGGAGCGACCAGCGGTCGCGTCATGATCGGACGCATCGGTGACGGCCGGCTCGGCCTGGAGCTCGTCTCGCGGTTTCCGAACGGGCCCGTCGAGCGCGAAGACGGTCTGCACTGGGACTTCGACGCGCTGTACGAGCACGTCGTCTCCGGGCTCGCCGAAGCCGTGCGTCGGGAGCCGCGCATCGAGAGCATCGGCATCGACTCGTGGGCCGTCGACTACGGCCTGGTGAAAGACGGGGTGCTGCTCGCCGAGCCGTTCCACTATCGTGACGGTCGCACGACGCGCGGGGTCGACGAGGTGCACGCGGTCGCGCCCTTCGCCGAGCTGTACGGCCGCAACGGCCTGCAGTTCCTGCCGTTCAACACGCTCTACCAGTACCGCGTCGATACCCGCATCGCCGATGCCGACACCGCGCTGCTGATCCCCGACCTCATCGCGTTCCTGCTCACCGGTCAGGCGGTGGCCGAGCGCACGAACGCCTCGACGACGGGCCTGCTCGGCGTCGAGTCCGGTAGGTGGGATGTCGAGCTCGCCGACCGCCTCGGCATCCCGTCGAGCGTCCTGCCGGCGCTCGTCGACCCCGGCGCGATGATCGGCATGGTGCGCCCCGAGCTGGCCGAACGAATCGGCAAGGAGCTGCCCGTGATCGCCGTCGGCTCGCACGACACGGCATCCGCGGTGGTCGCGGCACCTCTGTCGACCCCGCACTCGGCCTACATCTCGTGCGGCACGTGGGGTCTGGTCGGCATCGAGCTGACGGAGCCGGTTCTGACCGATGCCGCACGCGCGGCGAACTTCACCCACGAGCGGGGCGTCGACGGGCGGTATCGCTTCCTGCACAACGTCACGGGGCTCTGGCTGCTGAGCGAGACCGTGCGGGCGTGGGAGGTCGAAGACGGATCGACGATCGATCTGCCGGATCTTCTCGCGGCGGACTCCGCGGTGACTGGAGACGTGCCGCTCTTCGACGCGAATGATCCCTCGCTCAGCGCCCCCGGGAACATGCCTGCACGCATTGCGGAGCTGCTCGGCCCCGAGGCCCCTTCGACACGCCCCGCGTTCACCCGCTCGATCGTGGAGTCGATCGCGAAGGCGTTCGCGGATGCGGTGCAGACGGCGTCCGAGCTGTCAGGCCGCGAGCTCGACCGCATCCATCTCGTGGGTGGCGGCTCGCTGAATCGTCTGCTCTGCCAGGCGACCGCCGATCGCACCGGTCTTCCCGTGCTGGCAGGTCCCGTCGAGGCGACCGCTCTCGGCAACGTTCTGGTTCAGGCTCGAGCCCTCGGCGCGGCGCCCGAGACGCTCGAGGGGTTGCGAGCCCTCGTCGCCGCGACCCACGAACCCGAGCGGTTCGACCCGCGCTGACCCTCCGTCCGGTTCGCCCTGCGCCCCCGTCCGCACACCTGACTGCTCAGATCACGGATGCATGCCGAGAACACCCTTTCTGAGCATGCATCCGTGGCCTGAGCATGCATCCGGGCCGGAGGACGGGGGCGCGGACGGGGACGGATGCGGATGCGGACGCGGCTGCGGACGCGGACGCGGACGCGGACGCGGATGCGGCGAACCCCGGCCACACCCGAACACGGAAGCGCTCAGGAAGGGGGCGTCGGAGTCGAAGCCCCGACATCCGCATGCCCGAATCACAGCTGCAGGCCCAGAACACCTTTTCTCGGCATGCATCCGTGATCTGAGCATGCAGGTGAGTACGCACGTGGGCATGCAGATGAGTACGCACGTGGGCATGCAGGTGAGTACGCACGCGGGCATCCAGATGAGCATGCACGTGAGATCGGCGCAGGCGGCACCGGGGCCTGGGCGACGGCTCAATATCCGCGCGTGATCGGCCGCCGCAGCCGTCCGTACTCGACCGACGGCCAGCGATCGTCGACCGTGAGGACCTCCCAGCCCTCCGAGGTGCGAAGCATCGTGTCCTCCACCTTGGCTCCGGGAGCAGACGGGTTCCAGGCGAACACCTGGTTCTCGACGAGCAGATCGCCCGTCGAGGCGGTGGCCCGCGGGTCCCGCCCGGCGTATCCGGTCGGGCCGCCCTGGTGGTGCCGCCGCCATTCGTCGCCCGCGAATCCGAACCGTCCGTAGGCGGAGCATCCGGCCGCGAAGGCCTCGTCGAGTCGCGCACCGGGCACCGACGCGCTCAGGAAGGCGTGCTCCACGGCGAGGATCGGTTCCTCGTCGATGCCGGCGCCGATCCATCGCGTGGCGTTGGCGATGAGCCCGTCTCTGCGTCCGCACACCACGATCATGGCCCGCTCGCCGAGCAGAGCGGCCGTGGGCAGAGGATGCCGATACGAGACCCTCCCCTGACCTGTCACCAGGACGACGAGCGGGTCGATGCCCCGTGAGACGAGTCCCGCGGCGGTCGACGATGCCGCCTCCCACTCGCTCCGCTCCGGCCCCATGCCGACGGCCAGCGAATCCGTCAGCGAACGCGCGAGATCGCGTCCGAGCGAGCGATAGCGCGAGATCTCGGCGGGCAGCATCCGCGCTCGTGCCGCGCGGAGCTCCCCGGCCACAGCCGCCTCGGCGACGGCGGATGCCGAACCCGGATCCTCCGCGGCCGCGACGGCAGGCGGGATCCACCAGGGAACGCGCACGATGCGATCTGCGTCCTCCGAGAGGAGCTCCTCCGCGATCAGTCGGTCCGCCTCGTTGTCCGCGATGAACAGCGTGTCCCCGACGGCGTCGGCCCGCACTGCGAGAACCGGTGGACCCGCCAGTGACACGTGCGTGCGCACTCCGTCGAGGTACCACGACACGGATTCGTGAGATGTCATCAGGATCGGCGCCCCCGCGGCGCGACGCACTCGGTCGACTCTCTCGCGCTTCTCGATACGATCCTTAGACGACCCGACCATGAGAACTCCTAGCAAACGTTTTCTCACCTATGATCACATCCGCCGCGGATCGCGGTAGAGGGGACCCGGATGGCACGCTCCAGCCGAGCAGGCATCACCGACGTCGCGAGGCTCGCCGGGGTCTCTCTCTCGACCGTCTCGCGCGCCATGAACGGCAACCCGACGGTGGACCCCGCCCTGGTCGAACGCGTCCGTGCCGCTGCTGCCGAGCTCGGCTATTCGGCGAACCCCCTCGCCCGCAGCCTCGTGCTCGGTCGGACGCAGACCGTCTCGGTCATGATCCCCGACCTCGCCAACCCCACGTTCCAGGCGATCCTCCACGGCCTGAGCCGCGCCGCCGCGACCGACGGGTTCCATGTGCTCATCTCCGACACCGCCGAACAGGTCGCCGACGAGGTCGCGCTCGCTACCACGACCCGACGCCGCACCGACGGAGTGATCCTGTGCGCCCCGCGCCTGCCGCAGAGCGAGCTGTCGGCGCTTCTGCCCTCGGTCGCTCCCGCCGTCGTGATCAACCGTCTCCCCCAGGTCGACGTCCCCACGGTCGCCGCCGACTACGGCGCCGCGATGCGCGAGCTGATCGCACATCTGCGTGACCTCGGCCACCGTCGGATCGTGTTCCTCTCCGGAGTCGTCGGCAGCGCGTCCGGCGAGGCTCGCGCGCGCGCGATCGCGGACGCCGCGGCGGAGGGCGACATCGAGTTCATCGAGATCGCTGCGGGCGTCCGCTTCGACAGCGGCGCGGCCGCGGCAGAGGCGGTCATCGCGAGCGGTGCGACCGCCGTGCTGGCGTTCAACGACCTCGTCGCCATGGGCCTCCTGTCGGCGGTGACCACCCGGGGCGTGCGCGTTCCCGAGGATCTCTCCATCGCCGGCTTCGACGACATCCCTTTCGCCGCCTACACCACACCCCCTCTCACGACAGCGGCGGTGCCGGCCGCCGACCTCGGTCGACGCGCCTGGGACGCGATGCACGCTCTTCTCACCGGCGGTGAACCCGTGATGGCTGCGACGGTGACGCCCGCCCTCGTCGTCCGGGCGAGCACGGGCCCCGTCGCGAGCTGAGCGTCGTACGCGCGGCCCGAGCACACGTCGCGGACACGGCTTCCGGTCGGCCCCGTGTGATGCTACGGTGAGAAAACGTTTCCTGAGAGTCGGAGAGTTCGATGTCCCGTCTGCGTTATGCCCTCGCCGGTGCCGGAGTCCGCGCCCAGATGTATGTCGATGCGATCACCGGCGCACATCGGGATCGTGCCGAACTGGTCGCGATCGTCGAGCCCAATCCGGTGCGCGCGGCATTTCACGCCGCACGCGTGGCCGACGCGGGCGCACCCGCACTCCGACTCGCCGCCCCCGACGAGCTCGAGCAGGTCATCCGCGATGAGCGGGTCGACCGGGTGATCATCTGCTCCCGGGACGACCTGCACGCCGAGCTCATCGTGCGTTCTCTCGAGGCGGGCGCCGATGTCGTCGTCGAGAAGCCCCTGACGATCGATGCGGCGAGCGCCGCGCGCATCGAAGAGGCGGTCGAGCGCACCGGCCGCCAGGTCGTGCTGACATTCAACTACCGCTACTCCCCGCGCAACAGCGCGCTGCGCCGAATCGTCCAGGACGGCACGATCGGGCAGGTCACCTCGGTCGACTTCCAGTGGATGCTCGACACGAATCACGGCGCCGACTATTTCCGCCGCTGGCACCGCGACAAGAAGAACTCGGGCGGCCTGCTGGTGCACAAGTCGAGCCATCACTTCGATCTCGTCAACTGGTGGATCCGCTCGCAGCCCACGCGCGTCTTCGCCTCGGGGGGACTGCGCTTCTACGGCGCCGAGAACGCGGCGAGCCGTGGCCTGGGCGAGAGGCCCGCGCGCGGCACCCACGACGGGGGCGATCTGTTCGAACTGGACCTGCGCACCGATGAGCGCCTGACCGCGCTGTACCTCGAGGCCGAGCAGCACGACGGCTATCTGCGCGATCTCGACGTGTTCAGCGAGGGCATCACGATCGAGGACAACCTCGCGCTCGTGGTCGACTACGCCTCGGGCGCCACGCTGTCGTACTCGCTGAATGCGCACTCCCCCTGGGAGGGATACCGCGTCGCGATCAACGGCACACTCGGCCGCGTCGAACTCGAGGTCGTCGAGCGCGGTGCCGTGCTGGCCGGCGAAGGACTGCACCCGCACATCGACCCGAGCCTGTCGGGGGGCGACGGCATCACCACGCTGCGCCCCGAAGGCGAGCGCATCCTCGTGCAGCGCCACTGGGAGGAGGCCTACGAGGTGCCGATCACCAGCGGCGACGGAGGCCACGGCGGCGGCGACGCCCTGCTCCTGTCCGACGTCTTCGAGGGACCGGGCGACGATCCGCTCGCACGCCCTGCGGACTGGACCGACGGCATCCGCTCGATCGCGGTGGGCATCGCCGGCAACCGCTCACTCGAGTCGGGGATGCCGGTGAAGGTCGAGGACCTCGGCATCGCGCTCCTGGAATCGAGCCGATGAGGATCGCCGTCACCGGCGGGTCCGGTCGCCTCGGCCGGTCCTTGGTGACGGGTCTGGCCGAGGCGGGCCACGAGCTCGTCTCGATCGACCGCGCGCCCGATGAGCATCTCGCGCACCCTGCGATCACGCAGCTCTCGCTCGACCTCACGGATGCGGATGCCACGGCCTCGGCGCTCGGGGGCACGCACGCGGATGCGCTCATCCACCTCGCCGCGATCGCCGTGCCGTTCTCCGCTCCGGAAGACGTCATCCTGCGCACGAATGCGGCGCTCGCGCAGTCGGTGCTCGGCGGCGCGGTGCACGCCGGCATCCCTCGGATCGTCGCGGCGTCGAGCCCGACCGTGATCGGCTATGGCGCTCCTCGCGGCTGGATCCCGGATCGGCTCCCGCTCGATGAGGACTCGCCCACGCAGCCGTGGAACGCCTATGCCCTGTCGAAGCTCCTGATCGAGCAGACCGTCGCGATGCTGCGGCGCCAGACCGGCGATGATGTGCGCTTCGCCTCGTTCCGCCCCTGCTACGTCATCGCTCCCGAAGAATGGGCGGGTGCTCCCACTCAGCAGGGCCACACCGTGCGGGAGCGCCTCGACGATCCGGCGCTGTCGGCCCCGGCGCTCTTCAACTACGTCGACGCCCGCGACGTGGCGAGCTTCGTCGGCACTCTGCTGGCCGCACTCGACGACATCCCCAACGGCGAGGTCTTCTTCGTCGGCGCCGACGACGCGCTCGCCCGTCGCCCGTTGAGCGAGCTGCTCCCGCAGTTCCATCCCGGCACCGTGCACGCCGCCGCGGCGCTGATCGGTCGCGCGCCGGCGTTCTCCTCCGCCAAGGCCGCTCGACTGCTCGGATGGCGTCCCACTCGCACCTGGCGCGAGGAACTCGTGACCGCGCAGGCCCCGGCATCCGCCTCCTGAAAGGCTCGACATGGACTTCGATGGAATCCTCTTCTTCCCGGTGACCCCGTTCACCTCCGACGGCACGATCGATCACGACATGCTCGCCGCCCACGTCGCCACGGGCGTCGAGGCCGGTGCGGGCGGCGTGTTCCCCGCGTGCGGCACGGGCGAGTTCCACGCGCTCTCCGCGAGCGAGGCGGCGGCGGTCGTCCGCACCGCCGTGACCGCGGTGGCAGGTCGGGTACCCGTGATCGCCGGTGCCGGCGGGCCGCTCGGACACGCGATCGAGGTCGCACGGGCAGCGGCGGATGCCGGCGCCGACGGTCTGCTCGTGCTGCCGCCCTACCTCGTCGGCGGTCCGCAGCAGGGTCTCGCTGCCTACGTCGAACAGATCGCCGAGGCGGCCGATCTTCCGGTGATCATCTATCACCGGGGCAGCGCCCAGTACTCGGTCGACACCGTGCGTCGACTCGTCGCGAACCCCCGCGTCGTCGGTGTCAAGGACGGCACGGGCGACATCGGCACGACGCAGCTGATCGTCCGCGCCGTCGCCGCGGAGGGACGCTCCGACGTCGCGTTCTTCAACGGCCTGCTCACGGCCGAGCTCACGCAGGCCGCGTACCGCGGCATCGGCGTGCCGCTCTACTCGTCGGCGGCGTTCGCGATGGCGCCCGACATCGCCAACGCCTACTACCGCGCCTACGCCGACGGCGATGAGGAACGACGTCTCTCCCTGCTCGACGGCTTCTATCGACCTCTCGTCGAGCTGCGCGATGAGACGCCCGGTTTCGGCGTCTCGCTGATCAAGACGGGGCTCCGTCTCTCGGGACTCGCGGTCGGATCGGTGCGCGCACCTCTCGTCGATCCGACGCCCGAGCAGGAGGCGCGTCTGGCCGAGATCCTCGCGGCGGGCCGCGCACTGCTGTGACGACCATCCGGAGCCTGACGACGCGTCTGCAGCGCGTGCCGCTGACGCGCCCGTGGGCGGCAGATGTGGCCTCGGTGGGCATCGTCTCCACTCACGTCGTGCGTTCCGACGGCGCGGAAGGATGGGGTTTCTCCTGGAGCCCGCAGATCGGCGCGCCCGCCGTGCAGGCCCTCCTCGCACACGACATCGGGCCGGCCTGCATCGGCCGCTCCGCAGCACCCGGCGAGGCCTGGCAGGGCCTCTGGGAGCACCTGCACGAAGCGGGCGGCGGCGGGATCACGACGATCGCGCTGGCGGGACTCGACCTCGCACTGTGGGATGCCGAAGCGCGCTCGGCCGGAGTCTCGGTCTCGCAGATGGTGGGGCGGCAACGCGAGCGCGTGCGCGCGTACGGCTCGGGCGTCAACCTGCACTACCCGCTCGACGAGCTGCTCGCGCAGGTGCAGCGCTGGATCGACGCGGGCTACGACGCCGTCAAGATCAAGGTCGGCAAGCCCGATCTCGCAGAGGACATCGACCGCGTCGGCGCCGTGCGGGAACTGCTCGGACCCGACAGAAAACTGATGATCGACGCGAACCAGCGCTGGGACCTCGACCGCGCGACGACGTCGGTCGACGCCCTCTCGCACCACGGTCTCGCCTGGATCGAGGAGCCGCTGCGCGCCGACGATCTCCTCGGTCACGCCGAACTCGCCCGGCGGATCGACGTGCCGATCGCGCTCGGGGAGAACCTGCACACCGTGCATCGATTCGCCGACTTCCTGCGGGCCGGCGCCGCGCACATCGTGCAGCCCAACATCGTGCGCGTCGGCGGCATCACCCCGTTCCTGCGCATCGCCGAGCTCGCCGCCTCGCACGGTGCCGCGCTGCATCCGCACCTGCTGCCCGAGCTGTCGGGGCAGCTCGCACTCGCACTGCCCGACTCGGCGCATGAGGTGCTGGTCGAGGACGTCGAGGATGCCGGGTTCGGCGCACTCGGCGCTCTCGCGGACCCGTCTCCCGTATCGATCCGCGACGGCAGCCTGACCGAGAACGACCATCTCGGTCTCGGCCTCCGCTTCTCCCCCGTGCTCACCGGCGCGACGGCGCGTTCGCGCCCGTGACCTGACCCGAACGACCATCGCTCGATCTCGACCTGCAATGGATGATCGACCGCACCGTCGACATGCCGACGATCGTCGAGGCGGTACTCGACGTGCTCTACCCTCCGCAGAGCGCCTGACTCCGGGTCAGCCGTCGACCTGACCGTTCGAGCAGGTCTGCTGCGCGGCCGAGTTGCCCTTGATCGAGTCCGGCAGAGCGACGACGCCCGGAGTGGTCGCGGCAGGGTCCGGCACCCCTTCCGTGGGAGTCCCCTCGGTCGGAGTCTCGGCGGGAGCACCCGTCTCGGGGTCCTGCAGGATCACGCCGTCGTTCGCGGTGTTCTGGTGCGTGACCTGCAGCTGCGCGTTCGCATTGATCGCGTCCCACATGGCCTCGGCGGACTCCTTGTCGGGCACCACTCGGTTGGGGTTGTCCGGGTCCGTGAAGGTCGGGTACTGCAGGAACACGATGTCCTCGAAGGGAACCGACTTCACCGCGAGGGCGATCTGCACGATCTTCATCGGATCCGCGAGTGAGGTGCTGGCCTCGACGTTGTCGAGACCGGTCGTGGCGAGCCGCAGCATCATCGGCACGTTGCCGAGGGTCTCGCCGCTGATGAGCTTGCGCGCCAGGCTCGACATGTACTGCTGCTGGTTGCCGATGCGGCCGAGGTCGCTGCCGTCGCCGACACCGTGGCGGGTGCGCAGGAACTGCAGAGCCGTGAGGCCCTCGATCACGTGGTTGCCCGCGGGCAGGTCGAGACTGGTGTGGCGGTCCTTGATCGGCGAGGCGAGGCACACCTCGACGCCGCCGATGGCGTTGGTGATCTCGATCACTCCGCCGAAGGTCACGGATGCCGCGAACTGCACGTCCTGATCCGTGAGATCGGAGATGGTCTTCGCGACGCAGTTGAGGCCGCCGTCGGTGTAGGCGACGTTGAGCTGCTGCTTGCTCATGGCCGAGTGCACGTTGCCCTCGGCGTCCTCGCATTCGGGGATGGGGATCATCATGTCGCGAGGAAAGCTCACGACCGTGATGCGGCGCGGCTCCTCGGAGACGTGCATGAGCAGGTTCACGTCGTTCAGCGTGGCCTCGGACTCCCCGTCGCTGCACCGGTCGCCGAAGTACTGCGCATAGGCCTCTTCGCAGGCGTCCACACCGGTGAGCAGCAGGTTGAATCCGCCCTCGTACGCGCTGATGTCCGGCGGCACGTCCTCCTGTCCGTCGAGGTCCACGGCGTTGGCCGACACGGTGCTCGACAGGTCGTACACGATGTACGCGGCGACGCCGAACCCACTCACGAGCACGACCGCGAGGCCGATCGCGATGAACTTCAGAAGCTGGCTGACGGCACCGGGGGTCTTCTGCTGCCCGTGGCGGGCGACGGTGCGGCGGCGGGTGGTCTGACTCACGCGGGGCCTTTCGGTTCGGCGTTGCGGTGTGGCGACACCGTGCTCAAGAAGCGGAGGGTGTGGGATTCGAACCCACGAGACATCTCTGCCCACTGGTTTTCAAGACCAGCTCCATCGGCCGCTCGGACAACCCTCCCGACAGACGGATCTGCCGACAAGCCGTGAGTCTAGCCGAGTTCTATTCTCCCGCGCTGACCTGGGCGGCTGCTGGAAGCGTGTCGAGCGCGATCGCCAGGCCGCCCGCATCCACATCGGCGGTCACCTCGCCCGCCGCGGCCTTGACCTCGTCAGGGGCCTGCCCCATCGCCACGGCGCGTCCGTCGAGTCCGAGCGCCCACCCGAACATCCCGATGTCGTTGCGTCCGTCGCCGGCCACGAGCACGCGGCCGTGCTCGAAGCCGAGTTCGGTGCGCACGCGCTCGAGCGCCGTCCCCTTGTCGACTCCCTGCGGGGCGATGTCGAGCCAGGCGGTCCAGCCGATCGCGTAGGAGACCTCGTTGAGACCCGCATCCGCGACGAGGCGGTGGAAGTCGTCCTCGTCGTGCCCGGGCGACACGACCACGATGCGCGACACCGGCTCGGCGGAGAGCTCGTCGAAGTCGACCTGACGGCCGCCGTCGAGGGTCCAGTCGTCCAGGTGCTGGGTGTACAGGCGCTTGCCGTCACCGAGTTCGACCATGTACCTGGCGTCCGGCAGCCGATCGCGCAGCAGCGCGAGCACGGGTGCGGGATCGAACGTCTCGATGTGCCACCGCTCCCACTCGTCGCCGACGCGCCGCATGGTGACGGCGCCGTTCGAGCACACCACGAACTCGGCAGTCAGTTCGAGCTGCTCGACGTACCGTCGCGTCGCCATCCAGCTGCGACCCGTCGCGATCGTCACCTCGTGTCCCGCATCGCGCAGTCTCGCGACGGCCTCGGGCACGCCGGGGCTCATGGTCTCGTCCTGCAGAAGGATCGTGCCGTCGACATCGAGGCCGACGAGCCAGGCATCCGTCATGCCGCAGGCTCCAGCACCTCGAGGCCGCCGAGATACGGGCGCAGCACCTCGGGCACGCGCACCGATCCGTCGGCCTGCTGATGCGTCTCGAGCAGGGCGACGATCCAGCGGGTGGTGGCGAGCGTGCCGTTCAGGGTCGCCACGGGCTGCGTCTTCGCCGCCTGACCGTCCTGCGTCTCGGGACGGTGACGGATGTCGAGTCGACGCGCCTGGTAGGTCGTGCAGTTCGACGTCGACGTCAGTTCGCGGAACGCGCCCTGCGTGGGCACCCAGGCCTCGATGTCGTACTTGCGCGCAGCGCTCGATCCGAGGTCGCCCGCGGCGACGTCGATCACTCGATACGCGAGACCGAGCGAGGTCAGCATCTCCTCCTGCAGCGCGACGAGGCGCAGGTGCTCCGCCTCGGCATCCTGGGGGTCGGTGTAGACGAACATCTCGAGCTTGTTGAACTGATGCACCCGGATGATGCCCCGGGTGTCCTTGCCGTGGGACCCGGCCTCGCGGCGGTAGCAGGTCGACCAGCCGGCGTAGCGCAGGGCGCCGGAGCCGAGGTCGAGGATCTCGTCCTTGTGGTACCCGGCGAGCGCGACCTCGCTGGTGCCCACGAGGTACAGGTCGTCGCCCTTGTCGAGATGGTAGACCTCGTCCGCGTGCTCGCCGAGGAAGCCGGTCCCCTGCATGATCTCCGGCCGCACCAGGGTCGGCGTGATGAGCGGGACGAATCCGTTCTGCAGCGCCTTGTCGAGTGCGAGGTTCATGAGCGCGATCTCGAGGCGCGCTCCGACGCCGCGCAGGAAGTAGAAGCGCGCTCCCGACACCTTGGCGCCGCGCTCCATGTCGATCGCGCCGAGGATCTCGCCGAGCTCGAGGTGATCGCGGGGTTCGAAATCGAACGCAGGCACCTCCCCCACGCGGCGCAGCTCGACGAAGTCGGCCTCCCCGCCGGCGGGAACACCGTCGACGACGACGTTCTCGATGCGAGCGAGAGCGGCCGCCAGGTTCTCCGCTGCGTCATTGGCCGCCTGCTGCGCCTGCTTCACGCGCTCGGCGAGGTCCTTCACCTGGGCGACGAGAGCGGCCTTCTCCTCCTTGGGAGCCTTCGCGACCTGCTTGCCGAACGCGTTCTGCTCAGCCCTGAGCTCCTCGAACGCGGCGAGCGCGGACCGGCGCGATCGGTCGGCCTCGAGTGCGATGTCGACGGTGCCCTGGTCGTTGCCACGGGCGGCCTGAGAGCGGCGGACGATCTCCGGATTGTCGCGGAGGAGTGCGAGGTCGATCATCCATTAAGTCTATGGTGCGCGTCGGGCGCGTCAGGCTCGGGGCTAGAGTAGCGCCATGATCCCGAGCGCCCCCGTCCGACGGCAGGCGGCCCTCATCTACAACCCGATCAAGGTCGACGAGAAGCACCTGCGCGCACGCGTCCGGTCGCTGTCGGACGACGCGGGGTGGGAGCGCCCCGCGTTCTACCCGACCACGATCGACGACGCCGGCCAGGGCCTCACCGCTCTGGCACTCGCGCGAGGCGTGTCCGTGGTGCTCGTCGCGGGCGGTGACGGCACCGTGCGGGCCGTGTCCGAGGCCATCGCCGGCAGCGGCGTGCCGCTCGCGATCCTGCCGAGCGGAACGGGCAACCTGCTGGCACGCAACGTCGGGCTCCCTCTCGGCGATCCCGACGAGATGATCCGCGCGGCGCTGGGAGATTTCCGACATCCGATCGACATCGGCTGGGCGCGTCTCACCCGCGAGAACGGGGAGAGCCAGGAGCACGCATACGTGGTGCTGGCCGGGATGGGCCTCGACGCCGACATGATCGCCAACACCCGGCCCGACCTCAAGAAGTCGATGGGCTGGATCGCCTACGTCGACGGCGCGGCGCGGTCGCTCGTCACCGCCGAGCCCTTCCGCGCGGTCTTCCAGGTCGACGACGGCCGGCTGCACACCACCAAAGTGCACAGCATCCTGTTCGCGAACTGCGGCACGCTGCCCGCCGGGATCGCGCTCATCCCGGATGCATCGATCGCCGACGGGACCCTCGATGTGGCGGTCATCCAGCCGGCCGGGGTTCTCGGCTGGCTGGGCGTGTGGCGCAAGATCTGGTGGGACAACTCCGTGCTGCGTCGCTCTCGCGCCGGACGCCGGGTCCTCGAGCGACGAGGGAGGGACGCCTCGGTGCACTACTTCCGCGGATTGGTGGCCGAGGCTGCGGCACAGCGGGCGATCCCGATCGAGCTCGACGGCGACGAGTTCGGTCTCGCCGTGCGCGTCACGTGCCGGGTGGACCCCGGTGCGCTGCTGCTCGCCCTACCCGCCGGACACCCGGTGTCCGCGCTCTGAGCGGCGGGACATCACAGCGCTCAGCCGCGCACCTGCACCGTTCCGTCGAGGCCGCCGCCCACGAGGGTCAACGTGAAGTCGTCGTCCTCGACCTGATCGTCGCCGAACGCGATGATCGTCGCGCGCGGCGCCATGTCCATCGTGCACGCCTTGTCGTCGTCCGTGACGAAGGTCGCGGTTCCCGTCGCCCCCTCGGCGGTGAGCTCCTCCACGACGGGCGGGCATCCCGACGAGCCCCAGGTGAGCAGCACGAGAGAGCCGTCGTCGAACCAGGCCGCAGACGGCATGTACTCGGTGGTCGATCCGGGCGTTCCCGTGAACGCGGGGTCGCCGTCGACGTCGATCTCGTCCGAGGCGTCCGCGTACGTGACCTGCAGCGTCACCTCCTGCGTCGGATCCACTCCCTCAGGCAGGGCGCCCACGCTCGCACGCGGAGCCATGTCGGCGGTGCACGCCGCGTCGGCGTCGGTGTCGACCAGCTCGACCGACACGGTCTGGCCGTTCGCCAACACCGTGTCGACCTGAGGAACACAGGTCGACGATCCCCACGTCACGACCGCGAACATACGGCCGTCGTCGAGGATCGCCGCCTCCATGTCGTCACGGTCATCCGCCCCTGTGCCGGCCGAGTCCGACGGTACGGGCGTGGAGCTCGGAGCCGAGGATCCGGGCCCCGCTGTGCACCCGGCGAGGAACAGCACGGCGACGACGGACAGTGCGGCGGCTGACACGGCAGCGGCGGCACGCGTGGGGATGGCCATGCCCACAGATTATCGCTCCGGCCGCGCCGCTCACAGCCCGTCAGTGCCAGGTGCCCGCTACTGCAGCGCCGAGGTGAGACGGGCGAGATTGTCGAGAACGGTCGACCGCAGCGGCTGCTGCGTCCACTCTTCGAGCGTGAGTTCGCGACTCAGCGAGCGGTAGCGGTCTTCGACCTCGCGCATCTCGGCGACGAACTCCTCGCCGCGCACGAGCATCGACACCTCGAGATTGAGACCGAACGACCTCATGTCCATGTTGCTCGAGCCGATCACCGCGACCTGGTCGTCGATCGTCAGGCTCTTCGTGTGCAGGATGTAGGGCTTCCGGTACATCCAGATGCGCACGCCCGCCTTGAGCAGCACCTCGTAGTAGCTGCGTTGGGCGTGATAGACCATCGCCTGATCGCCCTCTTCCGAGACGAAGAGCTCGACCTCGACTCCGCGGTCGACGGCGGCGGTCACCGCCAGCAGCAGCGCCTCGTCGGGAACGAAGTACGGGCTCACGATCATGATCCGCTCCTTGGCCGCGTACAGCAGCCCCAAGAAGAGACGCAGGTTGTTCTCGACCTCGAAGCCGGGACCCGAAGGGACCACCTGGCAGTCGAGGTCGCCCGAGCCGGTCTCTGCGTGCGAGATGTCGATCTCCTGGAGGACCTCGTCGGTCTCGCTGTACCAGTCGCTGAGGAAGATCGCGTTCACGCTCAGCACCACGGGGCCATCGATGCGCACCATGAGGTCGACCCAGTGCAGGCCCCGCTTGATGTTCTTCTTCAGGTTGTAGGTGGAGTCGGTGACGTTCTGCGACCCGAGGAACGCGACCTTGCCGTCGACCACGAGGAGCTTGCGGTGGTTGCGCAGATCCGGTCGCTGCATCCGCCCCTTGAGCGGCTGCACCGGCAGCATCAGGTGCCAGCGGGCGCCCATCGCGTTCAGCCGCTCGATGGTCGCGCGATAACGCGGTTTCCAGCGGTTCGCCCAGTGATCGAGCAGCACGCGCACGTGCACGCCGCGCGCCGCGACCTCCTCCATCGCACGGAAGAAGTTGTCGGTCGAGGCGTCGGACTGCAGGATGTAGAACTCGATGTGGACGTAGTCCTGCGCCTTGCGGATCTCCTCGGCCATCGCGTCGAGCGACTCCTGGTACTCGGCGATCAGATGGGCGCCGTTGTCTCCTGAGATCGGGAGGGCGCCGAGGCGGTGGTTCATCTCGACCAGCGGCGGAAACCAGCTCGGCGCGTCGGGGCGCAGCGTGCCGAAGTGCAGATGCTCGCTCGTCTCGGCGATGTACTCGTTGATCTGATCCTGCTTGCGTCGCCGCGCCCGCGGCAGGCGCGGATTTCCGATCAGCAGGAAGAGGAAGACACCCACGAACGGGATGAAGAAGACGGCCAGCAGCCACGCCATCGCGGCAGTCGGGCGCCGATTGCGAGGGATCACGATGATCGCGGTGATGCGGATCGCCAGGTCGAGCAGGAGGATGAACCCGGCGATCCAGGGTGCCCAGCTCTCGGGTGTCATCCCTCGTCCTCCCGACGGATCGGCACTTCGACGGGACGCGCCTCAGTGGGCACCGGTACCGGTGCATTGGCTACACAGTAGCGGATGGCACGGACGCCGCTCAGGCGCGAGGCGGCAGGCCGCGGGCTGCCCGCTCTTCGGCTTCGATCCGCGCGTGCACCTTGCGCTCCGTGCGATCGAACCGAAGGATGCCCCGGATCACGAAGAAGAACACGACGCTCACGCCGATGGTCGGAAGGATCGACCATGCTGCCGCGACCCAGAAGTTCTCCATGGTCCCATGGTACGCGACGCCGAGTGGACGCGACCCACTGCTCCTGCACATCCCCCGGACTCCCCCGCTGCTCCGTGCGAGCCTGTGAGGCCCACCGACGGGCGGGCCTCTCCGGCCACACTCTCCGGATGACCACAGTGCTCCGAGCCTCCGGCTCCTCCGAATTCCTCCGCCTCGTCCCCTCGCTGGCCGGCTTCACCCCGCGGCGGAGCCTCGTGCTCCTCCCCTTCCGTGGCAGCAGGAGCCATGGGGCGATGCGTCTCGATCTGCCGACCGACGACGTCTCGCTCGAGCACTACGCCGACTCGGCCGTCGGCCTGGTCGCGCGCGTGCCGCACACGGATGCCGTCGCCGTCGTCGTCTACACCGACGTCGAGGCGTACTCCACGCGCGACGGCCTGGTGCTGCCCTACACGGTCGAGGTCGACGAGGTGCTCGGCTGCGCCGCCGACAGCGGGCTGCGCATCGTCGACGCGCTCTGCGTGACGCCCTCGGGCTGGTCGAGCTATCTCGATGACGAGCCCGTGCTGCGGCCCCTCGAGCAGGAGGCACCGAGCGTCATCGACGTCGGCGACGTCTCGGGCGATCAGCTCGCGGGCACGGATCTGCCGTCGGCCGACCTCGCCGAGAAGGAGCGCGTCGGCCGTGCCCTGCGCGACCTCGACGAGCTGCTCGCCCACGAGCGCGACGGAGGCATCACGGGGCGGGAGAACCCGCAGGCGATCGCGGCCCTCGCTCTGCTCGACGACCTCCCCGCCTTCTTCGAGTCGGTCCTCACCGACCCGGCCGGGCTGCCCCCCTTCGCTCACGCGGCGCTGCTCTGGTGTCTGGATCGCCCGATCTTCCGCGATGTCGCGCTCACACAGTGGGCGACCGACCACCTCGGCGGGGTGCGTACACTCGAGGCGCAGCTCGCGTTCTCGAGCGGGCGCACCGCGGTGCCCGATGATCTGGGGGAGGTGTTCCTCGGCAGAGGCCCGGCTCCCGACACGGCGCGACTCAGACGAGCGCTCGACGCCGTGCGCCTGGCCGCCGCTCGCGCGCCGCGCCCCTCTCGCCCGGCCCCTCTCACGGTCGCCGCGTGGATCTCTTGGGCGCTGGGGCGGGCGAGTCACGCCGGGCACTATCTCGACCTCGCCCGCGCGATCGAACCGGAGTACGGTCTCGCCTCGCTGCTCGACACGATGATCGGCGCCGCCGTGCTGCCGGAGTGGGTGTTCCGACGGGGTGCGGGGCCGACCGTGTGACCGGCGCGCGGCTCGCGCCCGGCGCGGCCTCGGCCCTACTTGACGAGGGGGAACAGGATGGTCTCGCGGATGCCGAGACCGGTGATCGCCATGAGCAGGCGGTCGATCCCCATGCCCATGCCTCCGGACGGCGGCATGCCGTGCTCGAGAGCCCGCAGGAACTCCTCGTCGACGGGCATCGCCTCGACGTCGCCGCGAGCCGCGAGCTTCGCCTGCTCGACGAAGCGCTCGCGCTGGATCACGGGATCGACGAGTTCGGAGTAGCCCGTCGCCAGCTCGAATCCGCGGATGTAGAGATCCCACTTCTCGACGACGCCCGCGATCGAGCGGTGCTCGCGCACGAGGGGCGAGGTGTCGACGGGGAAGTCCATGACGAACGTCGGACGCACGAGGTCGCCCTTGACGAAGTGCTCCCACAGCTCCTCGACGAGCTTGCCGTGCGTGGCCTGCGGCGGCAGATCGACGCCGCTCGCCTCGGCGAAGGCGATGAGGTCCTCCACCGAGTCCTGCGGCGTGATCGTGCGGCCCGACGCGGCCGAGAGCGACTCGTACATCGAGATGCGGTCCCACTCGCCGCCGAGGTCGTACTCGGTGCCGTCGGCCCAGGTCACCGTCGTCGAGCCGGCGACCGCGATGGCGGCCTGCTGCACCAGCTCCTGCGTGAGTGCGGCCATCTGGTCGTAGTCGCCGTACGCCTGATAGGCCTCGAGCATCGCGAACTCGGGGCTGTGCGTCGAATCGGCGCCCTCGTTGCGGAAGTTGCGGTTGATCTCGTAGACCCGCTCGATACCGCCGACGACGGCGCGCTTCAGGTACAGCTCCGGCGCGATGCGCAGGTAGAGCTCGGTGTCGAACGCGTTCGAGTGCGTGACGAAAGGTCGAGCCGATGCGCCGCCGTGCTGCACCTGCAGCATGGGAGTCTCGACCTCGAGGTAGCCGTGGCTGCCGAAGGTCGCGCGCAGACTGGCGTTCACGGCGGCCCTCGCGCGGACCGTGGTGCGCGCCTGCTCGCGCACGATCAGATCGAGGTAGCGGCTGCGGACCCGGCCCTCCTCACTCAGCTCGGAGTAGGCGTTGGGAAGCGGCAGGATCGCCTTCGAGGCGATCGCCCACCCGTCGGCCATGATCGACAGCTCGCCCCGGCGGCTCGAGATCACCTCTCCGTGCACGAAGACGTGATCACCCAGATCGACGTACTCCTTCCAGCCGGCGAGCGACTCCTCGCCGACGTTCGCGAGCGAGACCATCGCCTGGATCCGGGACCCGTCTCCCGCCTGCAGCGTGGCGAAGCAGAGCTTGCCGGTGTTGCGGCTGAACACCACGCGTCCCGCGACACCCACGACCACGCCGGTCTCGGCGCCGGCTTCGAGATCGCCGTACTCCGCGCGCAGATCTGGGATCGAGTGCGTCACGGGCACTCCGACGGGGAACGCTCCTCCGCCCGCGTCCGCGCGCTTCGCGATCAGCCGCTCACGCTTGGCGAGACGCACGGCCTTCTGCTCGTGGACGTCTTCTTCGATGGCGGCGGTGGCCGGCTCGGGCGCGACAGACGCGTCAGTCATTCGGGGCTCCTTGAAAGTCGCGTCCAGTTTACCGAGGTCTGCTCACTCGCCCTGCGACGAGGTCTGGGTAGCCTCGAACCATGGCAGCCTTCCGACTCGCCCCTGGCCTCGCAGCCGTCGTCCTGTCCACCGCGACGCTGCTCGTCCCCGCGTCCGCGGCGAGCGCCGACGTCGCGGCCCCCCTCGTCGGCGTGAAGAGCACGATCGCGACCAGCACCGACACGGCCCTCCGCGCCGACGTGGATGACTTCTCGTACGCCGCATGGGACGCCCGCTACGAGGTGGGCCTCGATGCCGACGGGCGGGCGCGCCTGCACGTCACCGAGTCCGTGACCGCTCGGTTCCCGGACGTCGATCAGAACAAGGGCATCGTCCGGGGGCTCCCGACCACGTATGAGGACGCCTGGCTCGAGACCCGCGTGCTCTCGGTGACAGACGAGAACGGCGGCACCGTGCCGTTCGAGACCGATGAGGACGACGGTCTCCTCTACGTTCTGACCGGCGATGACGACTACGTGCAGGGCCTTGAGACATATGTGATCGAGTACGAGATGCGCGACGTGATCCTCCCGGCCGACACGGGCGTCGACGAGTTCTACTGGGACCTCCTCCCCCTCGACAGCACGCAGCCGATCGAGAGCTTCCGCGCCGACATCGCTCTCGATGAGACGCTCGCCGACCACCTCACCGGTGACGCGCGCTGCTACATCGGCGTCTCCGGGTCGACCGACGAATGCGCGCTCTCGAACGACGGGTCGACGTTCTCGGTCGAGGCGAGCGACCTCTCGGCGGGCGAGGGCGTGACGGTCGCCATCGGTCTCGATCAGGGCACGGCGACGCAGCCGTCGGCCCGGCTGCCGAACCCCGTCACCGACACGGTGCCCGCCGTCGCCGCAGTCGGAGCGCTCGGCATCTCGGTCGCGGGATGGTTCGCCGTCTCGGCGTTCACGCGGTCGCGCCGACGGTCGACCGGAGTCATCGTCGCGCAGTACGACGTGTCCGACGACCTGCCTCCGCTGCTCGCGGCACCCTCGTGCCGAAGGCGGACGACGCCGTCCCCGCAGAGATCGTCCACCTCGCCGTGCGCGGCGCTCTGCGCATCGAAGAGGGCTCGGAGGGCATGCAGCCGCGACTCCGACGCATCCACGGCACGCGAGGCGCCGACTCGCTCGACGCCGAGGCCCTCGACGCGCTCTTCGCCGATGCGGACTCCGAGGGCGTCGCCGAGCTGCCCGCGACGAGCGAGTCCTTCGCCGCACGCATGAAGGCCCTCGCTCAGAGCGGCACGGATGCCGCGGCATCCCGAGGCCTGACCACCACGGCCCGCAGCCGCACGGCGATGCTGCTGCAATGGTTCGCCATCGCCGTGGCGCTGATCGGATTCGGGCTGGGCCTGTGGGGCATCATCAGCGGTCGGGTGACCGCGCTGCCGGGGTTCATCGCGATCTGCTTCGGCGCGTTCCTCGTGCTTCTCTCGTCGCTCTACTCGTTCGCACGGCACACGGTGCTCACGCCCGAGGGCGCGCGTCAGCACGAGTACCTGATGGGCGTGAAGGAGTTCATCCGTGTCGCGGAGGCCGATCGACTGCAGATGCTGCAGTCGTACTCGGGTGCCGAGCGTCGGCAGGACGGCAGCGCGAACGTGATCGTCGTCTACGAACGACTGCTGCCCTACGCCATGCTCTTCGGCATGGAAGACGAGTGGGGCACGGTTCTCGAACGCGCCTACGCCCACGAGCAGCACGGCGCCTCGTGGATCGGCGACCCTTCGACGCCGTTCCTGCGCGCGCAGCTGGCCGCGTTCGCCGTGTCGTCGCACGCGGCGGCGACGTACTCGGCTCCGAGCGCGAGCAGCTCATCGAGCGCGGGCGGATCCTTCGGTGGCGGCTTCTCGGGCGGAGGCGGCGGGGGCGGCTTCTCCGGCGGGCGCTGACATCGGCCGACGCCCGGGGATCAGAGCAGCGGCTCCTGGGGCGACGCGTCGCGGAGAGCACTCTCGACGGCCGACTGCACGAGCGCCGAGAGGTAACCGCCCGGGTTCTCCACGCCGATCTCACTCAGCCGCGCCGTGGACTGCGCGATGATCGAGCGAGAGAACTCGGTGACCGTGTGTATCGCATCCGCGTAGTCCGCGCGGTCGCCCTCCGCGATCACGACCGGCTCGCATCCCATCTCGACCGCGAGCGCCTGCGCAATCGGCAGCACAGCGGCGGGCGCCGTGACAGCCGCATAGCCGGCCCGCAGCTGACGAAGATCGATCGAGGTCCCGGTGAACGTGATCGCCGGATGCACGGCGAGGGGAATCGCCCCGCGCTCGGCAGCAGGCCGGAGCACCTCGATGCCATGACCGGGGTCGGTGTGCAGCACAAGCTGCCCGATCTGCCAGCCGCCGACCTCGGCGATGCCGGCCACCAGCGACGGCAGCTCGTCATGAGGCACCGCCAACACGACGAGTTCGCTGCGGCGCACGACCTCGAGCGCGTCCAGCACGGGTACATCGGGGAGCACGGCCGATGCACGATCGTCGTCCGAGCCTCCGGTGATCCCGGTGACCGCATGGCCTGCGCCGGCCAGCGCCGCGCCGATTACAGGGCCGACGCGGCCGGCACCGATGATCCCGACCCCGAGACGTCCGTCCCGGCGCATCGGCTCACTCATCGCGCGGCGGCGGCGGAACGACGGGAGGAGCCGCGGGCGGTGCGGGAGGAACGGGCGGCGGCCCCTGCGGAGCCGCCGGTGGAGTCTGCGGAGCCGGCGATCCGGAGGGGTCCGAGCCAGCAGGCTCCGCCGCCGGCGTGGTCGGCTCCGGGTACGCGTATGCGGGTCCCGAGGGTACAGGCGGCAAGGGCTCGGCCGAGGTCGGCGAGGCCAGCACACCCCCGTCGGCGTGCTCGCCCCATCGGTGGCTGTGGTCTCGTTCCGCGGCGGCTGCCGCGGCTTCGGTGACCCCGTTGATCAGGAAGAGCGCGTCGTCGCGTTCGAGGCCCGAGAGGTTTCCTGTGATGAGCCCCTGCACGGAGTGCACTTGCGCGCCCGACACGCGCTGCGCGCGATCGATCGGTCCCTGCGACAGCGACACGCCCTGCAGCCGGGCGAGCGGGAAGATCGCCAGCTTGCGCCACATCACGCCCCGGCGCAACAGAAGACCCATGTCAGTGAGGACGTATCCGTGGCGCTTCCACGAGAGCGGCCGACGCCACCAGGCGCGCGGCGCCATCACGCGATAGGGGTCGCCCTCGACGGGACCCAGGATGCCGTGCTCCCAGACGAGGGGCATCTCTGCCGACTGCGCGTCGGGCAGGATCAGCGACAGCACCCGTTCGACGTCGGCGCGCTTGCCGACCGGGAGCACGACGTTGAACTGCTGCGCCGAGCCCGACGACTGCTGCGCGACGCTCTTGCCGCTCATGCGGTTGATCCTGATCGTCCACCAGCCGAACGGACGCCACAGCAGCGACTGCGTGACTTCGACGGCGAAAATGCGCCCCGGCGGCAGAGTCTCGGTCACGGTGGTCAGCAGGCCGTAGGTGATGCGCACCCCGTCGGGCGTCGGGGCGATCGAGTACCTCAGCGACTTCGAGATCTGCGCCCACGTGATACCCACGACCGCGATGATCATGGGTATCCCGATGCCGAGCGTGATGCCGAGGCCGAGGAACCCGTCGATCGGCTCGCCGTCGACCAGAGACCCGATCACGATGCCGCCGATGGCGACGGCGAAGATCGCGGCGAAGAACACGAACCACAGCACGCTGGAGATCAGCTGCGACCCCACCAGGCGGCCGGTCGGGATCTTGACGACGCTCTCGGGCTCGACGTCGGCCAGGTCGACCCCGCCGATGAGGCCGTTGACGCCCTCGTTCATCGATCCGACGAGCTGCTCGCGCGCTGACGCCTGCGAACCCGATGCACCCGCCGCTCCGGCTGTCGGCGCCGTGGCCGCGCCCGAGCGCGCAGCGCGCGCACCGGATGCGAGGCGCAGGATGTCGGAGCGCACCGACTCGGCACGGCCCGTGGCGAGGTACTCGAGATCGACGTTGGAGTCGGTGCCGGCGCCCACGACCTCGAGCTTCGCGAGACCGATGATGCGGGCGGGGAACGGCCGAGTGAGGTTCACGCCCTGCACGCGGTCGAGCGGGGCGCGTCGGTGCGACCGGAACACCATGCCCTTGCGCACCTCGACGTGATCGCCGGTGATGCGGAACTGGTGGAAGCGCCACAGGAACCAGAAGACCCCGATCAGCACCAGCACGAGCGCGAGCACGCTGACCAGGGCGATCAGGATCAGGTTGTTCTCGAGCACCCATTCGACGGGGTCTCCCCCGGAGTAGTCGCCGTAATGCGCCTCGGGCGAGAACAGGTCGACCGCCCACGCGATGAGGCGATCGCGCATGTTGGCCACCACGATTCCCGCGATGATGATCAGCGCCAGCCCACCCTTGAAGAGCGGCGTCAGCGGGTGCATCCGGTGCCACTCGCCGTCGGCGAGCGTAGTCGGACCCTCCGTGTCGGCCGCCGTGCGGGCAGTCGGGGGCGGCGGCAGCTGCGGCTCGCTCACAGCCCGGTCCGACGGGTCTCGGCGACCTCGATGAGCGTGTCTCGCAGCGCCTCGGACGCCGCCTGCGTCAGGCCTGGGATCTGCACGCCGGTGGTCGCCGCGGCGGTGACCATCTTCAGCTGGCTGACGCCGAAGGCGCGGTCGAGCGGCCCCTGAGTGATGTCGACGAGCTGCATGCGTCCGTACGGGACGGCGATCATGCGCTGCCAGAGGATCCCCTTGCGGAAGACGATGTCGTCGGAGCGGAGCATGTAGCCGATCGCCTTCGCCTGACGGGGCAGGATGATCAGCGTGATCAGCGTGATCAGCACGATCACCCCGGCCGGTATCCAGGCCCAGGTCTGTTCCAGAGCGAGGGCGAGCACGGCGGCGATCGCGGCGACGATGACGATGAAGATCACGTTCTGCAGGATCTGAGACGCCACGTAGCGCGGCGAGATCTGGTGCCAGACGCCGTCGAGCTCGAGCCTGGCAGCGCTGCGGGTCGTACGCAGCTGCGGGTAGGTGCCCCGGTCGAGGGCTCCGGGATCAGTGACCTCCGCCGAATTCAGCGGGGCCGGGGTCTCCGGCTCGATCTGTGGGTTCTGAGTCATCAGGATCCTTCGGCAGGGTGCAGAACTGTTCGGCGACGAGCGCGGCGGCTGCCAGCACGATCGCGCTCGCGATCAGCGCCAGCATCGCCACAGTCGACCCTACCGGGGGATTGATCGGGCGTGACAGGAGGAACACCAGGAGCCCCGCGCCGAAACCCGCCATGATCGCGCCGAGCAGACTCGATGCGCGCGCGAGGGTCACCGCGCGCGTGGCGCGGAAGGGATCGATGCGTCGTCCGCTGCGCACGCTGGTGCGCACCGGCCACGCGACCCCGAGCGAGGCGGCCGCGATGAGCAGGAGCAGCACCGGGAGCAGCAACGAAGGTGTGAACGTGGTGCGCCCCATCACCGTGAGGAGATGGTCGAGCAGGAAGCCCGCTCCGGCAGCGAGCAGGGCGAGCACGGCGAGCACAGCGACGGAGGTGCGCCTCATCCCGTCACCCCTCGCCATCGGTCTGCGCGGCCCGCAGCGCGGCGACGAGCGCGTCGACACGACCGCGACCGGGCAGCACGGCGTCGGGGTCGAGCGCGAGCCACGGCTCGAGCACGAACAGGCGCTCCGCCGCGCGCGGATGCGGCAGCAGCAGCCGTTCGTCATCCGAGGTCTCGTCGCCGTACGCGATCAGGTCGAGATCGAGCGTGCGGTCGCCCCAGCGCACGTGCCGCTCACGCCCGTACTCGTCTTCGATCGCGTGCAGCATCCCCAGGAGGATCGACGGCGCGAGGCGCGTGCGCACGAGAGCTGCGGCGTTCACATAGCCGGGGGCATCGGGGTCGGGGCCGTCGAGGCGCACGGCGACCGTCTCGATCAGGGGCGACAGCCGCACATCGCTCACGAGGGGCAGGCGAGCGATGCGCTCAGCCGCCGCACGGATCGTCTGCTCACGATCGCCGAGGTTGGCGCCGAACGCGACGACCGCGACCGACTCGGGTCGGCCTTCTCGGGGCGCCGGTCCCGCCAGCGGGTTCGTCAGGTTGCGACTCATCGCGAGAACCCCGCGGCGGCATTCGGCTGCGTGCGGTGCACCGTGACGGCGACGTCCGCGAAGGTCAGGGCGATCGGAGCATGCGGCTTGTGGACCGTGACCGTGACCGCGTGCACGCGGGTGTCCGAGAGCGCGACATCGGCGATGCGCTCGGCCAGCGTCTCGATGAGGTTCACCGGTTCACCGGCGACCACCGCAGCCACCTTCTCGGCCAGCTCGCCGTAGTGCACGGTGTCGGCCACATCGTCGGACGCCGCAGCCTCGCGAAGGGGCATCCGCAGCGTCAGATCGATCGTGAAGTCCTGGCCGTCTTCGCGCTCGTGGTCGTAGACGCCGTGTCGGCCGAACACCGTGAGTCCGGTCAGAGCGATCTCGTCGAGGAAATCCATGCGTCAACCATCCCACGCGTGGGTGATCGCGAGAGCATCCCGCGTCGCGGCCACGTCATGCACCCGCACCGCCCAGACACCCGCCCGCGCCGCCAACGCGCTGGTCACGGCCGTGGCGAGGTCGCGGCGGATCTCGGATGCCTCCTGCTCGGGCGCCGCATGCCGCAGGGCCTCGGCGAGGAAGCGCTTGCGAGACGTGCCGATCAGCACGCGCGGTCCCAGAGCGACGATCTCGTCGAGCCCGCGCAGCAGCTCCCAGTTCTGGGATCCCGCCTTCGCGAATCCGACTCCGGGATCGACGATCAGGCGAGACGGCGCGATGCCCGCCGCGGCCGCATCCCCCATGCGCTCCTTCAGCTCTGCCGCGACCTCGCGGGCGACCCGCTGATAGTCCGCCTTCGCATACATGTCGTCGGAGAAACCGCGCCAATGCCCGATCGCGTAGTCGGCGCCGGTCTGCGCGACCGCCGCCAGCATCTCGGGATCCGCCAGCCCGCCCGAGACGTCGTTGACGATGCGCGCGCCGGCCCGCACGGCGGCTGCGGCGGTCGAGGCGTTGAGGGTGTCGATGCTGACCGGAGCGCCCGCGGCGACGAGTCGCTCGATCACGGGCAGCACGCGCTCCTGCTCGATCGCGGGACCGACGCGGTCGGCTCCCGGACGTGTCGACTCTCCCCCGATGTCGAGAACCGTGGCGCCGTCAGCGCGCAGACTCAGGCCGTGGGCCACCGCCCGATCGACATCGAGGTAGAGCCCTCCGTCGCTGAAGGAGTCGGGCGTGACGTTGACGATGCCCCAGATGCCGGTCATCCGTGCGATGCCCCCGCGCCGATCAACGCGATGAGCTCGGCGCGTGACACCGGGTCGGTGTACTCACCCCGTGCGGCGATCGTCAGCGTCGAGGCCTCCGGCTGACGCGCACCCCGCATGGTCACGCATCCGTGGCTCGCGTCGAGCACGACCAGCACGCCGCGGGTGTCGAGGTTCTCGGCGATCGTGTCGGCGATCTGCTCACCCAGCCGCTCCTGCACCTGGGGCCGGGCGGCGAGGGTCTCGACCACGCGCACGAGCGCGCCGAGTCCGACGACCTGCTCCCCCGGCAGGTACGCGATGTGCGCGCGACCCGCGAACGGCAGGAGGTGATGCTCGCACACCGACCGGAAGCGGATGTCCCTCAGCAGCACGGCACCCGAGGGCAATGTGTCGGGGGCGGGCCCCCGCGTCACGCTGATCGTGTGCGCGAGCGGTGCTGCGGGGTCGTGCCCCACGCCGGCGAAGAACTCGGAGTAGAGCTCGGCCATGCGTGACGGCGTCTGCCTCAGCCCCGGGCGATCCGGATCCTCACCGATCGCCTCGAGCAGCTCTCGTGTGATCCGCTCGACGCGTGCGCGGTCGACGGACACGGGTCAGGCCGTCGCGGGTCGCGCCTGACCGGCACCGGCCGATCCCGGCTGCGTGCGCGGAGCGGTGGCGGGCGCCTCGACGGAAGCGGCGACGGGCACCACCTTCTTCGGCACCTCGATCGGCGGCTGCTCGGAGACCGGGCGGCTCTCGCTCGAGAGCCAGAGCGGACGCTCCGGGAGCTTCTTGATCTCGGTGAAGATCTCGGCGATCTGGTTGTGGTCGAGCGTCTCCTCCTCGAGCAGCGCGAGCGCGAGCCTGTCGAGGATGTCGCGGTTCGCGCTGATGACCTCGTACGCCTCGTTGTGGGCCTGCTCGATGAGTGCGCGCACCTCGGCGTCGACCCGCTCGGCGACCTTCTCCGAGTACTCGCGTCCGCGACCCATGTCGCGCGCGACGAACACGTCGCCGCCTTCGCTGCCGAGCTTGACGGGTCCGACCTCGGTCGTCATTCCGTACTCGATGACCATCTTGCGGGCGATCGAGGTCGCCTTCTCGATGTCGTTCGACGCACCCGTGGTCGGGTCGTGGAAGATGATCTCCTCGGCCACGCGGCCACCCATCGCGTAGGTGAGCTGATCCTGCAGCTCGTTGCGCGTCACGGAGTACTTGTCGTCGAGCGGCAGCACCATGGTGTAGCCGAGCGCCTTGCCTCGCGGCAGGATCGTGATCTTGGTCACCGGGTCGGTGTAGTTCATCGCCGCGGCCGCGAGCGCGTGACCGCCCTCGTGATAGGCGGTGATGAGCTTCTCGCGATCCTTCATGACGCGCGTCCGGCGCTGCGGACCGGCGATCACGCGGTCGATGGCCTCGTCGAGCGCACGGTTGTCGACCAGCTGAGCGTTCGAACGGGCGGTCAGCAGCGCGGCCTCGTTGAGCACGTTCGCGAGATCGGCTCCCGTGAAGCCGGGAGTCTTGCGCGCGACGACCTCGAGGTCGACGCTCTTGGCCAGCGGCTTGCCCTTGCTGTGCACTTCGAGGATCTTCTGACGACCCTTGAGGTCGGGCGCGTCCACACCGATCTGACGGTCGAAACGTCCGGGACGCAGCAGCGCCGGGTCGAGGATGTCGGGACGGTTCGTCGCCGCGATCACGATGACGTTGGCGTTCGGGTCGAAGCCGTCCATCTCGACGAGCATCTGGTTCAGCGTCTGCTCACGCTCGTCGTTGCCGCCGCCCATGCCCGCACCGCGGTGGCGGCCGACGGCATCGATCTCGTCGATGAAGATGATGGCGGGAGAGTTCTCCTTGGCCTGGTTGAACAGGTCGCGCACGCGGGATGCTCCGACACCGACGAACATCTCGACGAAGTCCGAACCCGAGATCGAGTAGAACGGGGCTCCTGCCTCGCCGGCGACGGCACGGGCCAGCAGCGTCTTTCCGGTTCCCGGAGGGCCGTACAGCAGCACACCCTTCGGGATGCGGGCGCCGATGGCCTGGAACTTGGCGGGGTCCTGCAGGAACTCCTTGATCTCGTGGAGCTCCTCGATCGCCTCGTCGGCGCCGGCGACGTCGGCGAAGGTGACGGTCGGCGTCTCTTTGTTGACGAGTTTGGCCTTGGACTTGCCGAACTGCATGACCTTGCCGCCTCCGCCCTGCATCGACGACAGCAGCCACCAGAAGAGCAGGCCGAGGAGCACGAGCGGGAGAAGGAGGGAGAGGATGCCGTCGAACCAGGTCGCACGGGGCACGGCGTCGTTGAAGCCGTCCTTGGGCTCGGCTGCGTTGATCGCCGTGACGACCTCGTCTGCGCGAGCCTCGACGTAGTAGAACTGCACGTTCTCGGAGCCCTCGAACGCCTTCGACAGCGTCATGTCGACACGCTGGTCGCCGTCGGTCGTGACGACCTCGGTGACCGTGTCGCCGGAGAGCAGCTCGAGGCCCTGCTGCGTGGTGATCTGCTTCGGCGCGCCGAGGTTGGAGATCAGCAGGAATCCGCCGAACAGCAGCAGACCGATGAGGGCGACGTAGATCAGCGGGTTCCGCGTGAGCTTCTTGACATCCATGGTCGGATCAGCGTATCGCGCG
>NZ_CAUQVQ010000022.1:0-39575 GCF_963521645.1 uncultured Microbacterium sp.
GTGCTCGGTGTACGGCTGCGACGCGGGAGGCGCCGGAGGAGCCGGAGGAGCCGGCTGCGGCGCGGGAGGCGCCGGCTGCGACGCGGGAGGCGCGGAGGGCGCGGGAGGGATGGGAGGAGCCTGCGGCACGGAGTGCCCACCCGACGTGTCGCCCACGCGCGCGGTGGGGTCAGGCGCGACCGGGAAGGGAATCGCCGCGGCGGGGGCCGGGAATGAGGAGGGACTCTGCGGCTGCGGCGTCGACGGCCGACCCGTGTAGTAGGCGTTCCAGTCAGGCGATCCGTCCGGCAGCACCGGAAGCGGCGTGACCGCATCCGCGTACGTCGGCCAGGCCTGGAGCACGGGCGCCGCCTGCGCGAGCTGCGGTGCCCGAGCCTGCTTCTTGGGCGCGAACAGCGCGTTGAGCAGCGGGATGAGGGTCGTCCCGACAGCCGCGAGGATCGTGAGAGCGACGACGATGCGCCAGTAGAGCTCCCCGTACTCGAAGGTGTGCGGGAAGGTGAGGAAGAACACGAGCATGGCGACGAGAGCACCGAGGAACACGATCGTCGCGATGTAGATGATGCGCGTGAACGTGGTGACGTGCCGCTGAGCCGCCGGGGTGAACAGACGCACGTGAAGGAGCGCGAGCTGCAGGATGCCCACGACCAGCAGCAGCTGGAAGAACCGCTCGCCGGCGGTGAAGGAGAACGAGTCCTCGGGAAGCCAGATCTTGACGGCTCCGACCAGAAGAGCCACGATCCAGCTCACCATGCTCGCGAGGGAGAGCCAGTCCGGCCGATTCGGCGCGAGGCCGGCTTCGAGGATCGCGATGCCGGCGAACGCGGCGAGCAGCAGGATCGTCAGGAACGCCCTGCCGATCAGCCCGTCCTGGTCACCGACGAGCACCCAGACCACACAGACCAGTGCGGCGGCGATGAGGGCTCCGATGGCGATCCAGATCGCTCCGCGGATGAGCAAGGACAGGTTCTTCTTCTCGACCAGCGCGGTGGGCTGCTGGGCGATCTCCGGCTGGGACATCGCGTTCCTCTCGTGAAGCGGCGTTGCGAATCATCCTTGCATGCGAGCGCTTCGCGGCGGAGATGTTCGTGTCCACTGTGCATGCGCCTCGCCGCACCTCACGAGGAAGAAACGGCCCAGGTCCCCTGCGGGCGTCAGCGTGCGGCGCGGTTCGCAGACGTCGCGAACGCGGCGATGCGCGCCTGTGCATCGGCGGTCTCCAGCGATGCACCGATGGATCGGGCCTCTTCGCTGAGCTGCTCCGCGAAGGTCCGCTCCGGCTGCGAACGCACCAGGCGCTTCGCCTGGCCGTAGGCGTCAGCGGCGCCGGCCAGCCAGAATCGGGCGACCTCTTCCGCGCGTGCACGCACGGAATCCGCCTCATCCGCGGCATCCGATCCGGCGACGGCCTCAGCCACGAGCCCCCAGTCGACAGCCTCTTCCGCAGAGAGCAGGCGATCCTGCAGCACCAGCTGCAGGGCGCGACGTTGTCCCACCGCGCGTGAAAGCTGTGCAGAGACAGACAGATCGGGGGTCAGGCCGATGTTCGCGTAGAGGCTGCCCAGGCGCGAACGCGCTCCGACGACGGCATAGTCGCTGCTGAGCAGGATGCCGAGCCCGCCGCCGGCGGTCGTGCCGTGAGCCGCTGCGACCACGGGCACCGACGACTCGGTGAGCGCACGGATCCCGGCGTTGATGACTTCGGCGAGCGCCGTGATCTCTGCACCGGAGCCCATGGTGGTCGACATGTCGATCACGTCGCCGCCCGCGCAGAAGGCGGGGCCGGCCGCGTCGATCAGGATGGCCTTGACGTCGGGGCGGGTGGTCGCCTCGCGAGTGGCGTCGCGCCACGCATACGCGAGGTCGGAGTTGAAGGCATTGAGACGTGCGGGGCGATTGAGCGTGAGCCGCGCCATCCCCTCGTCGACACGGAACAGGATGACGTCACTCATGGCTTCTCCTTCGAGCGCAGGGCGTAGTGTCCCAGGCTAGTCGGCGTCAGCGGTCGCCCACACCCGCGCCACGAACGCCTCCATGCGCCTGCGGGTTCCGTCGAGGCGGAAGTCGACCTGTCCCGGTGTGCGGATCTCATTGGGGGCGAGCGGATGCGCGAGACGCACGTTCTCGTGACACGACAGATCAGCGCACATGTACGTTCCCACCGAGTCGCCCCGCTCTCCCGCCTCGCCGACTCTGCGGGCGCCGAAGAGCGCCACCTGGTTGCCCGGCTGCATGGTGTGGCAGATGTTGCACATCCCCGAGCGGCCGCGGCCGGGGTCGGATGCGCGAAGCACGACCCCCGCGATCCGCCCTTCGTGCTGCACGAGCACATAGCCGCGGCGCCCCGCGCCGGGGTCGCGCCAGGCGAAGAAGTCCAGATAGTCCCAGTCGGTCAGTACGAAGTCGTGCGGCATCTCCATGACCCGCAGTTCGTCGGCATCCGCGTTCACGAAGGACGCACGGACCTCCGCTTCGGTGAGAGCTCGCATCGCTCCAGTCTATGAAGCAGCCCGCTGCATGGCTTCATCCGCTTCCGACACGATGTTGCGCATCGCGGCCGCCGCAGCCGCCCCGTCGCCGCTCGCGACGGCGAATGCGACGTCACGATGCCACTGGACGGCGCTCTGATTCGCGACATGGGGCATGAGGTCGTGCGCGGTGCGGCCGCGCAGCACCGCCTCCACCGTGCCGCCCAGAGCGGCGAGCATCCCGTTGCCCGATGCCTCGAGCAGGAGACGGTGGAACCGGATGTCGGCCGTCAAGTAACGCTCGCTGTCGGCGTCATGGTCTTCCTGGCCCATCTCCACGACGAGGGAGACGAGGTCGACCTTCTGCTGCGACGACGCCTTCGTGGCAGCGAGCTGCGCGGCGAGAGGTTCGATCACAGAACGCAGCTGGC
The DNA here is from genome assembly GCF_963521645.1 of uncultured Microbacterium sp. Lineage (GTDB taxonomy): Bacteria > Actinomycetota > Actinomycetes > Actinomycetales > Microbacteriaceae > Microbacterium. The sequence goes on from NZ_CAUQVQ010000022.1 coordinate 2,900, forward strand.
TGAGCTCGCGCAGCTGCTCATCGCGGCCCGGACCGGCCAGGCGCCAGGCGATCACCTCGGCCGCGTACACGTTCCAATCCGCGCGCGGACGCACCTCGACGCCTGACTTGCGCCTGACCCACACGAGCCCCAGGGACTCCAACACACGCACCGCCTCGCGGGCGGCGGATCGGGAGACGCCGCGCTCCTGAGCCAGTTCGACCGTCAACATCCGCGAGCCGGGGAGATGACGACCGTCGACGATCGCGCGCCCGAGTTCGTCGACGAGCGACCCGTGCACGCTGCCCGCGACCGTGGGTGCTTTCATATGTCGAGTATGCCCGCATCGGACGCGTGTGATGGCATGTCACGCGTCATCGTCGCAGTTATGTTGCACATGTGGTACGTGACGTGGTTATTATGTACGGCATAAGGCAGACACCCCGCCTGGATCAAGGAAGCTCATGGCACTCTTCTCCCCCGCCGCGCCCGCTCTCGTGACCGCCGTCGGCGACACCGTGACCGTCGACCGTCCCGCCGGTCAGCTGATCGCGGCCGCGATCATCGGCATCGCGGTGATCATCGTCCTCATCACCTGGGTCAAACTGCACCCGTTCCTCTCGCTCACGATCGGTGCGCTGGCGACGGGCGCGATCGCGGGAATGGACATCTCCGCCTCCGTCACGAGCTTCTCCACCGGGTTCGGATCCACCATGGGAGGCGTCGGCATCCTCATCGCGCTCGGCGCGATCTACGGCAAACTGCTCGCGGACTCCGGCGGCGCCGACCGCATCGTCGACACGCTCGTCAGTCGCGCGAGCGCCCGCTCGCTGCCCTGGGTCATGGGCCTCATCGGAGCCGTCATCGGACTGCCGATGTTCTTCGAGGTCGGTCTCGTGCTGCTCGTCCCCGTCATCATCCTCGTCGCGCGACGCTCGGGTCAGCCGCTCATGCGAATCGCGATCCCCACCCTCGCCGGGCTCTCCGCGATGCACGGACTCGTGCCGCCGCATCCCGGCCCGCTCGCCGCGATCGACGCTCTCGGCGCCAACCTCGGTCTGACTCTCGCCTTCGGTGTCATCGTCGCGATCCCCGCGGTCATCATCTCGGGACCGCTGTTCGCCCGCTTCGCCGCCCGCTGGGTCGATGTACCGGTGCCCGAGCTCTTCGTGACCGAGGAGGACGAAGGCGAGGTGCAGAAGCGTCGCCCGTCGTTCATCGCGACGCTCATCAGCATCCTGCTCCCGGTCCTCCTGATGCTCGCCAAAGCCATCGCCGACATCGTCGCTGCGGGGTCGGATGCTCCCTGGAAGCTCGCTCTCGACTTCCTCGGCACTCCCGTCATCGCCCTCCTGATCGCCGTGCTCGCCGGATTCTTCATCCTCGGTCGCGGCGCCGGTTTCGACCGCACCAAGATCAACGACATCGTGGGATCGTCGCTCGGTCCGATCGCGGGGATCCTCCTGATCGTCGGCGCCGGCGGCGGGTTCAAGCAGGTGCTCGTCGACACCGGCATCGGCGGAGTCATCGCCGGGTTCGTCTCGGGCTCGTCGGTGTCGGTGCTCGTGCTCGCCTGGCTCGTCGCCGTCGTGATCCGCATCGCGACCGGATCGGCCACCGTCGCCACCATCACCGCGGCCGGCATCCTCCAGCCCCTCACGGAGACCCTGGACTCGCCCATGATCGCGCTGCTGGTGCTCGCGATCGGCTCGGGCTCGGTGTTCCTCTCGCACGTCAACGATGCGGGATTCTGGCTCATCAAGGAGTACTTCGGCCTGAGCATCCCGCAGACGCTGAAGTCGTGGACCGTGCTCGAATGCCTCATCTCCGTCACCGGACTGGCCGGGGTGCTCGTCCTGAGCGTCTTCGTGTGAGGCTGTCATGATGACCACCACTGCACCCGTCCTCGTCTTCATGGGCGTCGCCAGCACGGGCAAGTCCACGATCGCCGCGATGCTCGCCGGTCGTCTCGGATGGAGCTTCGAAGAGGGCGACGACCTGCATCCCGAAGCGAACGTCGCCAAGATGGCGGCCGGACACGCGCTGAACGACGACGACCGCTGGCCCTGGCTCGACCGCATCGCGGAGTGGATAGACGAGCGGATCGCCGCCGGCGAACCCGGAATCGTCACCTGCTCCGCCCTGAAGCGCAGCTATCGTGACGTGCTTCGGCGCGATGCCGTCACTTTCGTGCACTTCAGCGGCGAGCGCGAGCTGATCCTCGATCGGATGCTGCGCCGACAGGGGCATTTCATGCCGGCGACGCTGCTCGACTCCCAGTTCGCGACGCTCGAACCGCTCGGCGACGATGAGAAGAGCATCACGATCGACATCGCGCGCACCCCGCAGGAGCAGGCCGCGGAGATCGCGACCCGACTGCGGCTGCACCCCGCCTTCTGAGAAGGCCCTGCCCCTCGCGGCCTAGACCGCGATGAGGACGCGCGCTCAGACCGCCGATTCCGGGGGCAGTGATTCCGGCACCTCTGCACCCCCGGCGGCGGTACGCAGCGAGTCGGTCGCACGACGCAGGTAGCTCGTGATCACGTCCTGCTCCGCCGCGGTGAAGGCGTCGAGTTCGGCGTCGATGCCCATGATCATCGGGAGAAGACGACCCATCGCGCGCTCGCGCGACCGAGGATTCGGCGCGACGAGCACTCCCCGACGGTCAGTCGGGTGAGGCTCGCGGCTCACATGGCCGAGCGTGACGAGGCGGTCGATGGCCGTCGTGATCGCACCGGCCGAGAGGCCGACTCTGCGAGCGAGGTCGGTCGGCCCGAGCGGACCGCTCATGAGCAGATGCTCCATGACTTCCATGTCGGTGGCGTTGACGCCCAGTTCGTCGGCGAGCGACTTCTCGAAGAGGTCGCTGAGCTCGATGAGTTCGCGCAGCAGCGTCGTCGCGGGACGCACGGGGGAGAACGCCGCCATGACCATCTCAGGCTGTGTCTCCGCGCTCGGTTGCATGCACTCCACGATACCGCTACTCTCATTCGATAGTCATATAGTTTGAGCATCGAATTACTAGTAAAGCTGGAGACACCGACATGAGCGCACTCACACGGTTTCTGACGTCGGCCAAGACGTCGTGGATCATGCTGATCGTCGCGGCGCTCGCATCCGCCGCCCTGTTCACCCTCGCGGGCGCGGAGGAGTCCGAGACCGCCCCCTCGGTCGGGCTCCCCTCCTCGGCCGAGTCGGTCAAGGTCGATGAGCTGCTCGCCGAGTTCCCGAGCGCCGACACGACCTCCGCGCTGCTCGTGTTCGCCGCCGACGACGGCGAGCTCGATCAGGAGACGCTCGACCGGATCGACGCCAAGGCGTTCGGCGAGCTGGCGGATCTCTCCCGGGATGGCGCCGTACCCCCCGCGCAGGTGTCGGACGACGGCACCGTCGCGCTCGTGATCGTGCCCCTCGAGCCGGAGCCCGACGTCGCCGCCCAGTCCGAGCGTGCACAGGAGATCCGCGACATCGCCGCCGACGACCTCGACGGCGTCCGTGTGTACCTCACGGGAGCTGAGGGGTTCGAGGTCGACATCGCCGCCGTGTTCGAGGGCGCCGACTTCACCTTGCTGCTCACGACCGTGATCGTCGTCGCCGTCCTCCTGCTCATCACGTACCGGAGCCCCTGGCTGTGGATCGTCCCCCTCGTCGTCATCGGGCTGGCCGACGCCCTCGCGGGCATCGTCGCGCGAGAGGTCGCCAGCGCGGTCGGCATCCAGCTCGATGCGTCGATCACCGGCATCCTGTCGGTCCTCGTGTTCGGCGCGGGCACCAACTATGCGCTGCTGCTGATCGCCCGCTACCGCGATGAGCTCCGTCTGCACGAGAACCGCAGGGACGCCATGCAGCGGGCCCTCCGCGGTGCCGGCCCCGCGATCATCGCGAGCGGCTCGACCGTCGCACTCGCACTGCTCACCCTCCTCCTCGCCGAGATCGCCGGCAACCGTGCACTCGGACTCGCGTGCGCCGTCGGCATCGTCGTGGCGATGTTCTTCGCGCTGCTCGTGCTGCCCGCGGCTCTCCTGCTCTTCGGCCGCGGTCTCTTCTGGCCGTACATCCCGCGATTCGGGTCGCGCGATGCGATCTCTCGCAGCATCTGGGGAAAGCTGGGGCGTGCGGTGTCGAAGCGCCCGGTGCTCGTGGCATCGACGGGATTCATCGTGCTGGGAGCGATGGCGAGCGGACTGTTCTTCGTGCAGACCGGCCTCTCCCAGAACGATCGCTTCCTGCAGAAGCCGGAAGCCGTGCAGGGTCAGGAGGTGCTGGCCGAGGCCTTCTCGGCAGGCACGACCTCTCCCGCCATCGTCGTCGTTCCCCTCGATGACGTCGATGAAGCAGCCGACGCCCTGCAGGACCTGAAGGGCGTGGATGCTGCGGTCCCCGGCGAGGCCACCGACGAGTTCGCTCGCATCGACGTCACCCTCAGCGCGAGCGCCGAGACCGAAGAGGCGTTCGCGACCATCGAGCGCATGCGCACCGCACTCGACGATGTGGGAACCGGCGAGGGACTCGTCGGCGGACTCGACTCCCAGGCCCTCGATGTCTCCGACGCTCAGGCGCGGGACCAGGCGCTGCTGATCCCGCTGATCCTGGTCCTGGTGTTCTTCGTGCTGGTCGTGCTGCTGCGGGCGTTCGTGGCTCCGCTGCTGCTGTTGATCGCCGTCGTGGCGAGCTTCTTCTCCGCCGTCGGCCTCAGCTGGTGGCTCTTCCAGACGCCGCTCTTCGACTTCCCTGCCATCGACACGAACGTGCTGCTCTTCAGCTTCCTGTTCCTGGTCGCGCTGGGCGTCGACTACAGCATCTTCCTCGTCACCCGGGCCAAGGAGGAGGCAGCGCGCCTCGGAACCACACAGGGCATGATCCGCGCTCTCGCCGCCACGGGAGCGGTGATCACGAGCGCGGGCATCCTGCTCGCAGCCGTGTTCGCGGTGCTCGGAGTCCTCCCGCTGATCACGCTCACCCAGATCGGCATCATCGTGTGCATCGGCGTGCTGATCGATACCCTCCTGGTGCGCACGGTGATCGTCCCCGCCCTCGCGTTCATCACGCGCGACGGCTTCTGGTGGCCCCGCCGGCCCGCGCTGACCGACGCCGAGGCAGCGCGTGCAGGCGCCGATGCGCTCGTCCCCGCGCAGGACCCCGTGCCTGCGAAGGCGCCCGAGATGGTCGGCTAGTCGCCTCGCCTCCTTCCGCATGAGTGTGTCCGGTGAGTCGCCTCACCGGACACACTCATCTGCGCGAGTCGGAATCAACCGAGCTCCCCGGACCCGTACGGTCGGACCGGCTGCTGCTTCTGGAACTCGTACTCGCCGCCCTGACGCCCTCCGAACGGGCGGCCGTGGTCGGCGAACTCCTCCCGGTAGTACGCGAGTCGCCAGTTGCCGATCTCGATGCGGGAACCTGTCCGCAGGATCCTGGCGTTCTCGGAGCTGTGCGGCAGGTTGGGTCGCCCGCCCCCTGTGGGGGCGAAGGAGTAGAGCACGTACTCGTCGTCCTCGTTGTGGCGGATCTCCGCATGCCGCGCTTCCAGCCCCTCCAGCCTCAGGTCCGCGTCGGGGCCGGATCCGATCACGGTGCGTTCGGGCAGAAGGTCGAACTCGAGCGGCCTGCTCCGATTCCAGTCGCCGCTGCCCACCGCGAAGATCAACCGCGGTCGACCCGAACCCGGGATGTAGTGGGTGGTGGTCACGCGCCGACGCACTCTCCTGGCCAGCACCGGAATCAGCGGCAAAGGCGTCGGCGGAGGCGCGGGGAGGCGGATACCTCTCCCCCGGTCGGCATGCTGCAACTCGGAGAGGAGAGTGTTGAGATGCCCGAGCCTGATGTGCGGAGAGCCCGCGATCACGCGCCCGATCGGACCCGACTTCACATCGCCGAACTGCACCAGGGTGCCCTTGGGGCCCTCGACGCGAACCCGGATTCCTCGGCGCGCGAGGCCGTCGGCGACCGGGGCGAACTCCGCGAGGTCGTGACGGCTCATCCCTCCGAGCCCGGAGGTGTCGTCGAGAGTGACGACGATCTCACTGCCCGCAGCTCTGACGTCGAAACGCGCGCCCGCGCGGCCATCGCTGTCGATCTGCTCGACGCGCAGATCAAGGTCGAGGCGGATCATCGGAGTCGGCTTCGCCTAGACCGAGTCCGCGCCACCCGACGCGCTGTCGCTGGTCGTGACCCGCAGCGTGCCGTTGAACTTCCACGTCGCACGCGGCGCATCCGGTCCGATGTCCCTCGGCACCTCGACCGTCATGTCGTCGAACGTATAGTTCACGGCGGCGCCCCGGCCGGTGAGGTACGCCCACATCTCGCGTCCGAGATCGGTCCAGTCGGTGATGGACGCGCCCTCCGGACCGGAAGGTGACGAGAAGAGCTCGACGGGTTCGTTCGAGTCGCTCATGGTGTGCTCCTTTGCTGAAACCATGTCCTGTGAAATGAGTATGCGCCCGAATGGACCCGGTGTCCACGGGTTTCTGAACTCGATCCAAGAAACGGGGTCCGCGCACCGGACACAACGAGCGCCCCCTCTTATGTACCCCGTATGCACGCGTCAACCTACGGGACGCCGGTGCGGCGCATTCTGTCGGAGCGCCCTCTTGCAGGGAGGCAGAGCAGGCGATCAACCCGAGCACGAGAGGATGACATCCGCGTGGATGATCTCAACAGGTCGGTGCGACTGCGTTCCTCACAACGACAGAAGCCCGGTTCTCGTCTTGCTGCGAGATTCCGGGCTTCTTCTGTCTACTGCTGGTGGTGGCGAGTGAGGGATTCGAACCCCCGAATGCAGTGCAGTCTGATTTACAGTCAGATCCCTTTGGCCGCTTGGGTAACTCGCCAGAGCGCACCCGTCCGACTTCGACAGCCAACCGGGGGCACGAGTAACAATCATACCTGCCCGATGCGGGCACGAGAAATCGAGACGTCAGCTGCCACGTACGCCGCGATCCGCGTCCGCCAGCGACTCCGGCGTGCGCAGCAGCCCGCCCTCGGCGCGGCACGTGGCGGCGGCGACATCCATCGCGCGGTCGAGCACCGATCTCCACGCCTCGAGATCGTGCGGGGCGTCGAGAGCGACCCCGGCAGCGACCGCCGCGAGCGTCGCGTCTCCCGCTCCCACCGTGTCGACGATGGGCCCGGGCAGACGCGAGATCGGTGCCGAGACGATGCCGTCATCCGTCTCGAGAACTGCTCCGGCTGCTCCGGCCGTGGCGAGCACCGCTTCTGCTCCGGCGTGCCGCAGGCGAGCGCGCAGCGCATCGAGATCCCCGTCGTACAGCAGCGATGCGTCGTCGGCCCCGACCTTGACGATCGCCGCCCCGGCGGCGAGTCGCTCGAAACCGCGAGTGAACTCGAGGCGGTCGCTGAGCATCCCCGATCTCGGGTTCGGATCGATCGCCACCCGCGTTCCCCTGATCGCCTGGGCGAGCGCCTCGACCTCGCTCGGCACATCGAACGGGAAGCAGCTGATCACCACGAGTCCGGCTTCGTGGATCGCCTGCATCGCGGCCTCGGAGAAGCGGATGCTGCGCTGCCGCGCCGCCTGGTTGAAGACGTAGGTCGGCTCGCCGTCGGGCCCCCTCTGAACGATCGCTCGTGATGACCCGTGCGGCGCCGGCGAGCCGACGAGCGCGACGCCGTGGTCGTCGAGATACTCCCTGATGTGGTCGCCGGCCTCGTCGTCGCCGACCATCGCGATCAGGGTCGTGGTCACTCCGAGCCGCCGCAGGCCCACGGCGACGTTGAGCGCCGCTCCCCCGACCAGTTCGCGTACCCCGGCACTGTCTCGGATCTCGTCGATCAGGGCGTCTCCGATGACGACGACGGAATCTGAGTCGGACATGATTTGATCGCTCACCCCGCCGACACTACTCGTGACGGGGACGCGCGGCATCCGGCTCGCCTGCGTCGTGCACCGCGGTGGCAGCGCTACGGTGAGCGCATGAACCCCCGACTGGCCTCGGCAGTTGCATCTCTCACCCTGATCGCCCTGCTCGCAGGCTGTGGAGGCGCTGCAGACGGCGGGAATGCAGACACCAGCCCGGAGCCCTCTTCGAGCACGACTCCCGACGAGACGGCGTCGCCATCTCCGTCCCCCACACCGACATCGACGCCGGTGGCTCTGCCGACCGACTGTCGCGCGATCCTGTCGGAGGACGTGCTGTCACAACTGGGAGAGACGCCGTTGAACGACCCGGCCGTCGGCCCCTCCGGTGTCGGCGACGACGGCACTCTGACCTGCATCTGGCGCGATCCGCGCGCCGACACGACGAACCTCGTCACCACGATCTCGCTCATGAACCGCGGCCCCGCGCTCGACATGCTGAACGCCCTCGTGACGGACGAGGGCTTCACGTGCTTCACGCCCGATGACGGCACCCGCTGCGAGAAGACCTGGCCCAACGAGCAGTACCCCGTGACCGACGGGCGCACGCTGTTCTGGCGCGACGACGTCCTCATCGACACCCGGTACTCGAACCTCGCGCCGACCGGCTACACCTCCAGCATCATCGCGCACCTCTGGGACTGATCCGCCGTCGCGGCCGACTCACGCGGGCACGAAGAAGGCCCCGGGCGAATCGCCCGGGGCCTTCTCACTCACTCAGTACGTCAGAGCTGACTCGATCAGTTGTACGTACCCGGCGTGATGTCGTCCGTCGAGAACGCGTCGAAGTCGACGTAACCGAAGTCGCCGTCGGCGTACGCACCGTCGGATGCGAAGATCCGGTTCGGGTAGCGCTCGCTCTTGGCTTCTTCCGTCGCCTCGACCGTGACGTCGCGGTACTTCGAGAGACCGGTTCCGGCGGGGATGAGCTTTCCGATGATGACGTTCTCCTTGAGACCGACCAGCGGGTCGCGCTTGCCCTCCATGGCGGCCTGCGTGAGCACGCGGGTCGTCTCCTGGAACGACGCTGCCGACAGCCACGACTCCGTCGCGAGCGACGCCTTCGTGATACCCATCAGCTCCGGACGGCCCGACGCGGGGCGCTTGCCCTCTGCCACGGCCTCACGGTTGATCGCCTGGTAGCGCTTGAGGTCGACCATCTCACCCGGGAGCAGGGTCGTGTCGGCGTGATCGACGACGGTGACCTTGCGGAGCATCTGACGGACGATGACCTCGATGTGCTTGTCGTGGATCGGCACACCCTGCGAGCGGTAGACACCCTGGACGCCGCCGACGAGGTAACGCTGCACCTCGCGGGCACCCATGACGCGCATGACCTCCTTGGGGTCGAGCGTGCCGACCAGGAGAGGCTGACCGACCGTGACGTGCTGACCGTCCTCGACCAGAAGCGTCGCACGCTTCAGGACCGGGTAGATCACTTCCTCGTCACCGTTGTCGGGCGTCAGGATGACCTTCTTGGCCTTGTCGGTCTCGTCGATCGTGATGCGGCCATCGGCCTCGGCGATCGGCGACGCAGCCTTCGGGGTACGAGCCTCGAAGAGCTCCTGCACACGGGGCAGACCCTGCGTGATGTCATCTGCCGACGCCGAACCACCGGTGTGGAACGTACGCATCGTCAGCTGGGTACCGGGCTCACCGATCGACTGTGCCGCGATGATGCCGACGGCCTCTCCGATGTCGACGGTCTTACCCGTCGCCAGCGAACGACCGTAGCACTGCGCGCAGACACCGACGGCGGAGTCGCAGGTCAGGACCGAGCGCACCTTGATGCTCTCGACACCCAGACCGACGAGCTTGTCGATCAGCACGTCGCCCACGTCGTCGCCGGCAGAGGCGAGGATCTCACCCTTGCTGTCGACCACGTCGGAGGCCAGCGTACGAGCGAACACCGAGTTCTCGACGTTCGCGTCGCGCACGAGCTCACCCTGCGAGTTCGGTGCGGCGATCGGGAGCTCGAGGCCCTTCGACGTGCCGCAGTCCTCTTCGCGGATGATGACGTCCTGCGAGACGTCCACCAGACGACGGGTCAGGTAACCCGAGTCGGCGGTACGCAGAGCGGTGTCGGCAAGACCCTTACGGGTACCGTGCGTCGCGATGAAGTACTCGGCGACCGACAGACCCTCGCGGTACGAGGAGATGATCGGACGCGGGATGATCTCACCCTTGGGGTTGTTCACCAGACCACGCATACCGGCGATGTTCCGGATCTGCAGCCAGTTACCACGAGCACCCGACGACACCATGCGGTTGATGGTGTTGTCCTCCGGGAAGTTGGCGCGCATCGCGGCCTGAACCTCGTCGGTCGCCTCGGTCCAGATCTTGATGAGCTCCTGACGACGCTCGACGTCGGTCGTGAGGCCCTTCTCGTACTGGGACTGGACCTTCGCGGCCTGCTTCTCGTAGCCCGCGACGATCTCGGCCTTGTTCGGCGGCGTGAGGATGTCGCTCAGAGCGACGGTCACACCCGAGCGCGTGGCCCAGTAGAAACCGGCGTCCTTGATGCGGTCCAGCGACGCAGCCGTCTCGACCTTGGGGTACTCCTCGGCCAGCTTGTTGACGATCTGCGACAGCTTGTTCTTGTCGGCCTGCTCGCGGACGAACGGGTATCCCTTGGGAAGCGTGTCGTTGAAGATCGCCTGTCCGAGCGATGCATCGACGAGACCGTGACGCTCGTAGCCCTCGGGAGCTTCTCCCTCGAGGAACGTCAGACCCGGGATGCGGATGCGGACCTTGGCCTGCAGGTCGAGGGTTCCCTCGTCCTTGGCCAGGATCGCCTCGCCCACCGAACCGAATGCGCGACCCTCACCGGCAGCGCCCGCCTTGACCGTGGTCAGGTGGTGCAGACCGATGATCATGTCCTGCGAAGGAAGGGTGACCGGGCGTCCGTCGGACGGCTTCAGGATGTTGTTCGACGCGAGCATCAGCACGCGGGCCTCGGCCTGAGCCTCGACCGACAGCGGCAGGTGCACGGCCATCTGGTCACCGTCGAAGTCGGCGTTGAACGCCGCGCAGACGAGCGGGTGCAGCTGGATGGCCTTGCCCTCGACGAGCTGAGGCTCGAAGGCCTGGATGCCCAGACGGTGCAGCGTGGGTGCACGGTTGAGCAGCACCGGGCGCTCGCGGATGATCTCCTCGAGCACGTCCCAGACCTCGGGACGGGTGCGCTCGACGGCGCGCTTGGCCGCCTTGATGTTCTGCGAGTGACCGAGGTCGATCAGACGCTTGATCACGAACGGCTTGAAGAGCTCCAGAGCCATCTGCTTGGGCAGACCGCACTGGTGCAGCTTCAGCTGCGGGCCGACGATGATGACCGAACGGCCCGAGTAGTCGACGCGCTTGCCGAGCAGGTTCTGGCGGAAACGACCCTGCTTACCCTTCAGCATGTCGCTGAGGGACTTCAGGGCACGGTTGCCGGTACCGGTGACGGGACGACCACGACGACCGTTGTCGAACAGTGCGTCGACGGCCTCCTGCAGCATCCGCTTCTCGTTGTTGACGATGATCTCGGGGGCACCGAGGTCGATCAGACGACGAAGACGGTTGTTGCGGTTGATCACACGACGGTAGAGGTCGTTGAGGTCGGAGGTCGCGAAGCGGCCACCGTCGAGCTGGACCATCGGGCGCAGCTCCGGCGGGATCACCGGAACGACGTCGAGGACCATCGCAGCCGGGCTCATGCCGGTCTCGAGGAACGAGTTGACGACCTTCAGACGCTTGATCGCACGGATCTTGCGCTGGCCCTTGCCCTCGGAGATCTGCAGGTGCAGGCTCTCGGCCTCGGCGGCCAGGTCGAACGCCGCGAGCCGGCGCTGGATCGACTCGGCACCCATGTAGGCCTCGAAGTACTGACCGAAGCGGTCCTGCAGCTCGTGGAAGACGTCGTCCTCCGGGCGCAGTGCGCCGACCTCGAGCGTGCGGAAGTCCTCCCACACGCGCTCGAGCTTGGCGATCGCCTCGTCGGCACCCTTGCGGATGAGCGACATCTCCTTCTCGGCGGCGTCCTTGACCTTCTTCTTCGCGTCGGCCTTGGCACCCTCCGCCTCGAGGGAAGCGAGCTCCTCCTCCAGGCGGGCGAGGCGCTCGGCGATCTTCGCGTCACGACGGTCTCCGAGCGTCTTCAGCTCGAGACGGATGTTGTTCTCCTGCGTGCCGAGGTCGCGGTGACGAGCTTCCTCGTCGACCGAGATGACCATGTACGCGGCGAAGTAGATGACCTTCTCGAGGTCCTTCGGCGCCATGTCGAGCAGGTAGCCCAGACGCGAGGGAACACCCTTGAAGTACCAGATGTGGGTGACGGGAGCGGCGAGCTCGATGTGACCCATGCGCTCACGGCGCACCGAGGACTTGGTGACCTCGACGCCGCAGCGCTCGCAGACGATGCCCTTGAAGCGGACACGCTTGTACTTGCCGCAGGCGCACTCCCAGTCGCGGGACGGGCCGAAGATCTGCTCTCCGAAGAGACCGTCCTTCTCCGGCTTCAGGGTGCGGTAGTTGATGGTTTCAGGCTTCTTGACCTCGCCGTAGGACCAGGCGCGGATGTGGTCCGCGGTGGCCAGGCCGATGCGAAGCTCATCGAAAGTGTTTGACTCGAGCACAAATTCTCCTGTGTAGGAATTCTTCTGAAGAAATCGGGGAGGCGGGCCGCCGACCGAGCAGGATGCCCAGTCGGCGACCTGAGCCTTAGATCTCGTCGATCGAGGCGGCCTCGAAGCGGCTGGAGATGTTGATGCCGAGCTCCTCCGCAGCGCGGAAGGCCTCGTCGTCGGTGTCACGCAGGTTGACGAGCGTGCCGTCGGCCGAGAGGACCTCGACGTTCAGGCAGAGCGACTGCATCTCCTTCATGAGCACCTTGAAGGACTCGGGGATGCCGGGCTCCTGGATGTTCTCGCCCTTGACGATCGCCTCGTACACCTTGACGCGGCCGAGGATGTCGTCGGACTTGATCGTGAGGAGCTCCTGCAGGGCGTATGCCGCGCCGTAGGCCTCGAGGGCCCACACCTCCATCTCACCGAATCGCTGGCCACCGAACTGCGCCTTACCACCGAGCGGCTGCTGCGTGATCATCGAGTACGGACCCGTCGAACGCGCGTGGATCTTGTCGTCGACCAGGTGGTGGAGCTTCAGGATGTACATGTAGCCCACCGAGATCGGCGCCGGGAACGGCTCGCCGGAGCGGCCGTCGAACAGCTGCGTCTTTCCGGTCGAGTCGATCAGGCGCACACCGTCGCGGGTCGGGGTGGTCGCGTCGAGGAGACCGGAGATCTCCTCCTCGCTCGCACCGTCGAACACCGGGGTGGCGACCTTGGTGCCGGGAGCTGCCTCGAAAGCCTGCTTCGGGAGCTTCGCAGCCCACTCGGGGGTGCCTTCGACCTTCCAGCCCTGCTTCGCGATCCACCCGAGGTGGGTCTCGAGCACCTGGCCGAAGTTCATTCGACCGGGGATGCCCAGCGGGTTGAGCACGATGTCGACCGGGGTTCCGTCCGCGAGGAACGGCATGTCCTCGATCGGGAGGATCTTCGCGATGACACCCTTGTTGCCGTGACGGCCGGCGAGCTTGTCACCCTCGGTGATCTTGCGCTTCTGGGCGATGTAGACCACGACGCGGCGGTTGACGCCCGAGCCGAGCTCGTCGTCGCCGTCCTCGGCGTTGAACTCCTTGACGGCGATGATCGTGCCCTGCTCACCGTGAGGCACCTTGAGAGAGGTGTCACGGACCTCGCGACTCTTCTCGTTGAAGATCGCGCGGAGCAGACGCTCCTCGGCCGACAGCTCGGTCTCGCCCTTCGGCGTGACCTTGCCGACGAGGATGTCGCCGGGGCGGACCTCGGCGCCGATGCGGATGATGCCGCGCTCGTCGAGGTCCTTCAGCAGCTCGGGGCTGACGTTGGGGAGGTCACGGGTGATCTCCTCCTTGCCGAGCTTCGTGTCGCGCGCGTCGACTTCGTACTCCTCGATGTGGATCGAGGAGAGGGTGTCGTCCTTCACCAGGTCCTGGCTGAGGATGATCGCGTCCTCGAAGTTGTAGCCCTCCCACGTCATGAACGCGACGAGGAGGTTCTTCCCGAGTGCGAGCTCGCCGTTCTCGGTCGCGGGGCCATCGGCGATGACCTCTCCGACCTCGACGCGGTCGCCCTCGTTGACGACGACCTTCTGGTTGTACGACGTGCCCTGGTTGGAGCGGTCGAACTTGCGCAGGTGGTAGTCCTGCGTCCCACCCTCGTCGAGCATGACGGTGACGCGGTCTGCGGAGACCTCGGTGACGACACCGGCCTTCTCGGCGGTGAGCACGTCACCGGCGTCGATGGCCGTGTAGCCCTCCATACCGGTTCCGACGAGCGGCGAGTCGCTGCGGAGCAGCGGCACAGCCTGACGCTGCATGTTGGCGCCCATGAGCGCGCGCTGCGCGTCGTCGTGCTCGAGGAACGGCACGAGCGAGGTCGCGACCGACACCATCTGGCGCGGCGAGACATCGATGTAGCCGATCTCCTCGGGGAGGAACAGGTCCACCTCACCGCTTCCGCCCTTCGGACGGGCGAGGACGTGGCTCTCACGGAAGCGACCCTTGGCATCGAGCGGGGCGTTGGCCTGCGCGATGTTGAAGTCGACCTCCTCGGAAGCCGTCAGGTAGTCGATGTGCTCGGTGACGACGCCACCCTCGACCTTGCGGTACGGGGTCTCGATGAAACCGAACGAGTTGATGCGCGCGAACGTTGCGAGAGCACCGATCAGACCGATGTTCGGGCCTTCAGGGGTCTCGATCGGGCACATGCGGCCGTAGTGCGACGGGTGGACGTCACGGACCTCGACGCCTGCGCGGTCGCGGCTCAGACCACCGGGGCCGAGGGCCGAGAGGCGGCGCTTGTTGGTCAGACCCGCGAGCGGGTTGTTCTGGTCCATGAACTGCGACAGCTGCGACGTTCCGAAGAACTCCTTGATCGCGGCGACGACGGGGCGCACGTTGATCAGGGTCTGCGGCGTGATCGCCTCGATGTCCTGCGTGGTCATGCGCTCGCGGACGACGCGCTCCATGCGGGACAGACCGGTGCGGACCTGGTTCTGGATCAGCTCGCCGACCGCGCGGATACGACGGTTGCCGAAGTTGTCGATGTCGTCGGTCGCGATGCGGATCTCGGCCTGCTTGCCCGAGCGGATGCCCTCGAACGTGTCGACGCCGGCGTGCAGACGGACGAGGTACTTGATCGTGGCGACGATGTCGTCGACGGTCAGGACCGAGTCGGTCAGCGCCGCGTCGAGACCCAGCTTGTGGTTGATCTTGTACCGACCGACCTTGGCGAGGTCATAGCGCTTCGGGTTGAAGTAGAAGTTGTCGAGGAGCGCACGGGCGGCCTCGGCAGCCACCTGCTCGCCCGGACGCAGCTTGCGGTAGATGTCGCGGAGCGCATCTTCCTTCGTGACGATGGTGTCCTTCGCGAGCGTCTCCTCGATCGAGGGGAAACCTGCGAACTCGGCGAGGATCTCTTCGCTGGTCAGACCGAGCGCCTTGAGGAAGACGGTGACGGACTGCTTGCGCTTGCGGTCGATGCGGACGCCGACCTGGTCGCGCTTGTCGATCTCGAACTCGAGCCATGCACCACGGCTCGGGATGACGCGCGCCGAGACGATGTCCTTGTCGGACGTCTTGTCAGGGGTCTTGTCGAAGTAGACACCGGGCGAACGAACCAGCTGCGAGACGACGACGCGCTCGGAGCCGTTGATGATGAACGTTCCCTTGTCGGTCTGCAGCGGGAAGTCGCCCATGAAGACCGTCTGGGTCTTGATCTCACCCGTGAGGTGGTTCATGAACTCGGCCTCGACGTACAGCGGAGCGGCGTAGGTCTTGCCACGCTCCTTGCACTCCTCGATCGAGTACTTCTCCGGCTCGAGGTACGGGTTCGTGAACGAGAGCTGCATGGTCTCGCCGAGGTCCTCGATCGGAGAGATCTCCTCGAAGATCTCGCCGAGTCCGGAGACCTGGTTCACGTCGGTCCGGCCGGCGGCGTTCGCCTCGGCGACACGAGCCTTCCAGTCGTCGTTTCCGACGAGCCAACCGAAGGATTCGGTCTGCAGAGCGAGAAGGTCAGGGACCGTCAGCGTGTCGGAGATCTTCGCGAACGAGAGGCGGGATGCTCCGCGTCCGTTCTTGGTGGTGGTGGATGTGGATGCGTTGGGAGCAGCAGCCAAGGGAATAACCTCCGTGAGCCCCGCAGGGCTTCTCGATTCCTTTGTCGTCAGGTGGAGTGTGCGCTCACATGCTCAACGAAATGCCGACCACCATATGAGGGCACGGAGAAGCGAGCGCAACTACCAACTATAGACGCGATATTGCGACATGGCAAGTTCAATCCTTGACCTTCTTCGGACGCTGCGGTATTGGCGCCCGAAGAAGGTCGAGGAGGAGCGCTCAGGACGCGATGTTGAGCTCGTTGCCGGGGATCGACGCGAGCAGGCGTCTCGTGTACGGATCCCGCGGATTCGTGAAGATCTCCTCCGACGATGCGGCCTCGACCAGGGACCCGTCCTTCATCACGCACACGTAGTCGCTGATGAGTCGCACCACCGCCAGGTCGTGCGAGATGAACAGGTAGCTGAGGCCGTACTCGCGCTGCAGGTCGCCGAGCAGTTTCAGGATCTGGTCCTGCACGAGCACGTCCAGGGCCGAGACCGGCTCATCGCACACGATCAGCTCCGGCGAGAGAGCCAGCGCCCTGGCGATGGCGACACGCTGCCGCTGACCTCCGGACAGCTCGGACGGATAGCGGCGCAGCATCGACTGCGGCAGCGCCACATCGTCGAGGAGCTGACGCACGCGCTTGCGCCTGTCGGCCCCGCTTCCGCGCTTGTAGAAGTCGAGCGGTTCGGAGATGAGACGCTCGATCGTGAACATCGGGTTCAGACTCGAGTACGGGTCCTGGAAGATCGGCTGCACCTTCTGACGGAAGTTGCGCGTCTCGGCCCGGTCGAGCGATGCCACGTCCTTGCCCTCGTAGCGGATCAGTCCGCTCGTCGGCTCGATGATCTTGAGCAGCATCCGTGCCGTGGTGGTCTTGCCCGAACCGGACTCCCCCACGATCGCCACGGTCTCGCCGCGCGGGATCGCGAGCGACACGTCGTTCACCGCGATGAAGTCGTCCTTCTGCCCGCGCACCGGATACACCTTGGTGAGGTTCTCGATCTCGACGATGTTGTCGACGGGTGCCGCGGTGGTGTCCGCGGCTCCGCGCTCCGAGGTGCTCCCGGTGTCGGTCGACCCAGCCGGTCGATCCTCCGCATGGAAGGCCTCCGGACGCAGTCGCGCCGCCGCGACCGAGGGCGCCGCCTGCACGAGGGACTTCGTGTACGGGTGCTGAGGGTTCTCGAGGATCTGCTTCGCGGGTCCCTGCTCGACCACCTTGCCCCGGTGCATCACGATGACCCGCTCGGCCCGCTCGGCCGCGAGACCGAGGTCGTGCGTGATGAGCAGCACCGCCGTGCCGAGCTCCCGCGTCATCGCACCGATCTGATCGAGGATCGTCTGCTGCACGGTCACGTCGAGCGCGCTGGTCGGCTCGTCCGCGATCAGCAGCCGCGGCTTGCACGCCAGGCCGATCGCGATCAAAGCACGCTGACGCATGCCTCCCGAGAACTCGTGCGGGTACTGCTTCGCCCGCCGCTCGGGATCGGGGAGGCCTGCGGCCGTGAGAGCCTCGACGACCTTCTCCTGCACGTTCTGCCTGTTCGCGAGTCCGTGCGCAAGCAGAGTCTCTGCCACCTGCGTGCCGATCTTGGCGACCGGGTTCAGGTTCGACATCGGATCCTGCGGCACGAGCCCGATGTCGCGTCCGCGGATCATCCGCAGTTCGTTCTCCGGGGCGTGCGCGATCTCGCGGCCGTCGAGCCGGATGCTGCCGGCGGCCACTCGTCCGCCGCCCGCGAGCAGGCCGATGATGGCCATGGCCGTCGTCGACTTCCCCGACCCCGACTCCCCCACGATCGCGACGGTCTGCCCGGGCGCGATCTCGAGATCGACGCCTTCGACCGCGTGCACGACGCCGTCCATGGTGGCGAAGTCGACCGCCAGCCCTTCGACCGACAGCAGCGGAGCGTCGGTCGTCTGTGTCTGTGTCGCAGCGTTCATCGTGCTCTCGTCCTCGGGTCCATGGCCTCGCGCAGAGCCTCACCGAACAGGGTGAAGCCGAGCGCGGTGACCGCGATGCAGATGCCGGGCAGGAATGCCAGCCACGGCGCGATGGCGAGCTCCGCCTGCGCGTAGGTGAGCATGCGCCCCCACTCGGCCGTCTCCGGGCGTCCGCCGCCGAGGCCGAGGAACGACAGCGCAGCGGCGTCGATGACGGCCGTCGCGAGCGTGAGCGTGCCCTGTACGATGACCGGCCCGATCGCGTTGGGCAGCACGTGCGACATGGTGATCTGCCCGCGGCCGAGTCCCAGTGTCTGAGCCGAGAGCACGTAGTCGCTCGACCGCTGCTGCAGCATCGACGCCCGCAGCAGACGGGCGAAGATCGGCACCTGCGACGCACCGATGGCGATCATCACCGCGAACGGCGTCTGCCCCAGGATCGCGGCGATCGAGACCGCCAGCAGCAGGTTCGGCACCGACAGGATGATGTCGACGATGCGCATGATGAGCGTGTCGACCCATCCGCCGAACGTGCCGGCGAGGAGCCCGAGGATCATTCCGCCGACCAGACCGAGGGCGGTCGAGATCACGCCGATCAGCAGTGATGCCTGCGCTCCCCAGATGAGCTTGGAGAGCACATCGCCGCCGAAGCGATCGAGGCCGAGGGGGAACTCCGGCATCTCGCCGGGCCCCGGGATGTTCGTCGGAGTGATGAACTTCGCACCGGGGAGCGCGGTCTCGGGATACGGCGCGATCAGCGGCGCGAGCACCGCCACCAGGACGAACACGAGAACGATGCCGGCGCCGATCCACGCGGTGGGGTTGCGGCGCAGACGCCGGAAGACGTCGTGCCAGAACCCGCCGGGTCCTTCCTTGAGGCCGGCCTGGCCGACGGCGACGGTGTCGACGACTTCGCCGCTCGCTGCCGACGGGCCCTGTGCGGGTGGGAGCGAGATGGTCATGACGCCACCCCCTTTCGGAGAACGAGCGCGGGCATCACTGCACCCGCACTCTCGGGTCGATGAAGCTGTACGACACGTCGACCGCCAGGTTGATCAGCGCGTAGGCGATCGCGATGAAGATGATGAAACCCTGCAGCACCGGGAAGTCCCTGGTGAAGATCGCCCTCGCCAGGAACGATCCGATGCCGGGGAACGCGAAGACCGTCTCGGTGAGCACAGCCCCCGAGATCAGGAGCCCGGTCTGCAGACCGATCGTCGTGATCACGGGCAGCATCGCATTGCGCAGGATGAAGCGGCTGCGCAGCGTCGACGCCCCGACGCCCTTCGCCCGCCCCGTGCGCACGTAGTCCGCGTTCTGGACCTCCAGGACGCTCGCGCGGGTGATGCGGACGATGATCGCTAGCGGGATGGTGCCGAGCGCGAGCGCCGGGAGCACGAGGTGCAGGAGCGCATCCCACGAGGCGTCGAACTCGCCCGTGATGATGCCGTCCCACACGTAGAAGCCGGTCGGATGGGTGGCGTCGATTCGCGGGTTCTGCCGTCCGTCGGAAGGCAGCCATCCGAGCTGCACCGCGAAGACGTACTTCAGGATGAAGGCGAGGAAGAACACCGGGATCGTGATGCCGATCAGGCTGAGCACGACCGACGCGTGGTCGGTGAACTTGCCGTGGCGGCGAGCGGCCCAGTATCCGAGCGGGATGCCGACACCCACCGCGAAGATGAGCGCGAGGACGCTCAGCTCGATCGTGGCGGGGAAACGGCGGAAGAACTCTTCGATGACCGGGCGGTTCGTCTGGATCGATGTGCCGAAGTCGCCCTGCAGGAGGCGTCCGACCCAGATGAAGTACTGCTCGATGAGGGGCTTGTTGAAGCCGTAGAGCTCGTTGACCCTGGCGATCGCCTCGGGCGTCGCCTTCTCGCCGAGGAGAGCGACGGCAGGGCCACCGGGAAGGGCCCGGACCCAGGCGAACAGCAGGATGCTCAGGCCGATGAGAGTGGGAATGAGGAAAAGCAGTCGTCTGCCGATGGTGCGCAGCAAGAGGTCTCCGTTGATCAGAGGCGACGCATTCCCGGGCCCTCGCGCAGTGCGAGGGCCCGGGAAGGCATCTCAGGCGGTCGGACCTACTCGGTCAGGACGATGTCCGTGAAGACCTCGTCGTTCACCGGGCTGGCGGGGTAGCTCTCGACGCGGGGGTCGAACGCCAGGGTCGGCGCCGGGTGCGCGAGCGGCACGCCCGGGATGAACTGCGCGACCATCTCGTTGATCTCCTCGTACAGGGCCGTCTGGTCCTCGAGGTTGGAGACGCCACGTGCCTCGTCGAGCTTCTGGAACAGCTCAGGGTTGTCGAAGCCCCACTCAGAGCTCTGCTGGCCGAAGAACACTCCGACGAAGTTGTCGGTGTCGTTGTAGTCGCCGGTCCAGCCGAGCAGGTGGATTCCGTGATCGGGCGTGCCCGTGGTGCGGTCGAGGTACTCGACCCACTCCTCCGACACCGGAGTCGTCTCGACGCCGACCTCGGCGAGCTGCGACGAGAGGACCGTGAAGATCTGCTCGGGGTCCGGCATGTACGGACGCGACACGTTGACCGGGTAGTTGAAGTCGAGCTTCAGCGGGTTGGCCTCGGTGTACCCGGCCTCGGCGAGGAGCGACTTGGCCTTCTCGGGGTCGTAGTCGTACGTGGTGACGTCGGGGTTGTAGCCGTTGACCGTGTCGGGCACGAACTCGATCGCCTTCTCGGTGCCCTCGGGAAGGACCTGGCTGATGAGCGCGTCCTTGTCGACGGCGTAGGAGAGCGCCTCGCGGACCTTGGGGTCCTGCAGCTCGGGCAGCGCCTGGTTGAAGGCGAGGTAGAGGATCGTGAACGGAGGACGCGACACCATCGTGAAGCCGTCATCCTCGAGAGCCTTGGTGTCGGCGGGTCCGACGAGGTCGTAGCCGTCGATCGATCCCGACTCGAGCGCCTGACGACGTGCGGTGGGGTCGTCGATCGTGCGGAAGATGATCTCGTCGATCTGCCCCGCTTCGCCCCAGTAGTCGCCGTAGGCCTTGAGCGAGACCTGCTCGCCCGGTGCCCACTCGTCGAACTGGTACGGGCCGGTGCCGACCGGGTGACCCATCGCGTACTCCGAGAGCACGGGCGCCTCGGCGGAGCCGCTGACGTCGTCTGCACCGAACTCCGACAGCGCCGACGGGCTCTGCATTCCGAACGACGGCAGCGAGAGCGACGCGACGAAGCCGGCGAACGGCTTGTTCAGGTCGATCGTGACGGAGTAGTCCCCGTCCGGCGTGCAGGACTTGTAGACCGCGTCCTCCGGGTTCGAGGCGTACCCCTTGAAGAGCTTGTTGTAGTAGTAGCCGAAGGCCTCGGAGGCCGCCAGGCCGGTCCAGTTGTACCAGCGGTCGAAGTTCGCACACACTGCCTCGGCGTTGAACGGCGTGCCGTCGTGGAACGTGACGTCCTCCTTCAGCGTGAAGGTGTGGCTCATGCCGTCTTCCGACGATTCCCACGACTCGGCCAGCAGCGGTGCCGGGTCGGCCGTGCCGGGCTCGGTGCCCACGAGTCCCTCGAAGATCTGCCGCGAGACGCGGAAGCTCTCGCCGTCCTGCGCGAATGCCGGATCGAGGCTGGCCGGGTCGGACGACGCGGCGAACACGAACGTGCCGTCGACATCTCCTGACCCCTCGGCGCCGTCGTCGCCGCGCTCGCTGGCGACGCAGCCGGAGAGGACCAGCGCGGCGAGTGCCGCTCCGGATACGGCGAGGAGACCTCGCCGACGCATGACTGTGTGGTGCATTGTGTGACCTTCCTGTCGAGCGCTGCTGTGTGCGCGATCCGGGGACGCCTTCGGCTCCGGACGGTGATTCCTCGAAACTACCGAGTGCACGGCCGTATACGAAACATCTCAAAGTTGCATTCCGGTATCGGATGCTTCACCGAACATGATCCGGTAATGTCCAGATCGTGCCCGACACCTCCCCTCTCGCCGTGTGCGTCGGAGAGGGCCTGGTCTCCCTCGTGCCCACGGTCGCCGGTCCGCTCGAGGACAGCCGGACCTTCCGTCGCTCTCTCGCGGGCGCCGAATGGAACACGGCCGTCGCGCTGGCGTCCGCGGGGATCGACGCGGCCGTCGTGTCGAGAGTGGGTGACGACGGATTCGGACGCTTCCTCCGCGCGGAGCTGCGCCGACACGGCGTGGACGACTCGGCGGTGCAGACGGATCCCGACGCACCGACCGGCATCTACGTGAAGGAGCTGGTGCCGCTCGCCGACGGCGCTGTCGAGGCGCGGATGCACTACTACCGCACCGGCTCGGCGGCGTCCGCTATC
Source organism: uncultured Microbacterium sp. (assembly GCF_963521645.1). Classification (GTDB taxonomy): domain Bacteria; phylum Actinomycetota; class Actinomycetes; order Actinomycetales; family Microbacteriaceae; genus Microbacterium. Next base: position 25,181 of record NZ_CAUQVQ010000022.1, read on the forward strand.
TCCCCCGCCACGATCGCCGACGCCACCGTGGGCCGGCTCATCGAGGCCGCCGCCCTCGTGCACACGTCGGGCATCACGCCCGCGCTCTCGTCGACGGCGCATGCCGCGCAGGATGCGGTCTTCGCCCTTCCCCGCGGTGAGCGCCTCCTGAGCTTCGACGTCAACTGGCGTCCGGCGCTCTGGCGACGACGCGAAGACGAGGGCGGCGACGTGCTCACGGGATACGCACGCCGCGCGGACGTGGTGTTCTGCACCATTGCCGATGCGGATGCCGTCTTCGGCGTCTCGGATCCCGACGACGTGCGCGCCTTCCTCCCCGAACCGCGGTATCTCGTCGTCACCAGCGCGCGGGGCGCGATCGCGTTCGACGGCCCGGACCGGACGGAGAGCTCTGCGCTGGACGTGCCCGTGGTCGAGACGATCGGGGCGGGCGACGCATTCGCGGCCGGGTTCCTTGCGGGAATCCTGAGCGGGCTCTCGCTCACGGGGAGCCTCGCCCGCGCACATCGGATCGCGACGCGCGCCCTCACCAGCACTCGCGACCACGTCGACTGAATCGCACGCACCGGCTCGGACGACGCGGGGCGGTCGTTCAGTGCGGAGCGCGGCGGCGAGGAGCGGCAGCGTCGTGCGTGAGCTGCAGCGGCACGGCGACGGGCTCGCCGCGATGCTGCACGACGCGGACGAACAGGATGTCGACGAGAGCGAGCTGGGCGATGCGACTCGACATCGCCGCCATGCGGAACGGCGACTCGTGCGCATGCGTGAGGAGGACGATATCGGCCGCGAGCGCCAGCGTCGAGTCAGCGACGCTCGTGATCGCGACGGAGAGCGCCCCCGCGTCGCGAGCGACCTCGATCGCTCGGATCACCTCGGCCGTCTCTCCGCCGTGCGAGAAGCCGATGGCGACGTCCTGCGACGAGCGCAGTGAGGCGGTGGTCACCGCGAGATGCGGATCGGCGGAGTGCGCGACCGAGCATCCGATGCGCGCGAGCTTCTGCTGCAGGTCCTGCGCGGTGAGCGACGACGCGGCCTGCCCGAAGAGATCGATGTGGCGCGCGGCGACCAGGGCGAGCGCCACGCGATCGAGCGCAGACGCATCGAGGCCGCGAGCGGTCTTCTCGATCGCGTCGATCTCCTGTGCGGCGAGCTTCGCGGCGATCGCGGGCGGTTCGTCATCCGGGTTGATCGCGGTGGTGTCGAGCCCGAAGCGCGCCTGCTGCGCCTGGGCGAGCGTGACCGTGCGAGCGACGGCGACCCGGAGTTCGCGGTATCCGCTGAAGCCCAACGACTGCGCGAAACGGGCGACGGTCGACAGCGAGGTGCTGCAGACCCGCGCCAGGTCGTTGATCGCGAGATCCACGACCAGGGTGGGGTCGCCGAGAATCGTCTCCGCCACCTTCGCCTCCGCCGCGCTCAGGCGCGGTACGGCTCGGCGTACCAGTGCAAGAACATCAGCGTCCACTGTGCCATCCTGCCTCAGACGCCCGGTGCGGCATCACCCCGTGACGAACCGACACGGTGGGCGTATGCTCCGCTGAGGCTTTCGCGGGCGACCTGAGCACCGATCCGGCTCGCCGCGCCGACCTCGACCACCGGGAGCGCGAGAGGGCGGTGCGACGCCAGTCCGACGTTGACGACCACCGCATCGGGATCACGATCCGCCGCTCGCTCGATCACGGCACGCTGGTCGTCGTCGACTCCGGGGCGATCGACGAGCACGACGGTCAGGCCGTCCGCCGCGATCACCTGATCGAGCACGGCATCCCGTTCCGCCGCCGGCACGCGCGAGACGTCCAGTCGTGAGATGTGGCCCTCCCCCGCGAGCGTCCTGGCGACGTACGCGGCCGCGTTGTCGACGGCGAGCGATGCGCGTCGGCGGGCATCGAGCACGGCGAGGGCCGACGCGTCAGCCTGTACTCCCCGGACAGCGCGACGAACGACCTCGTGTGCGGAGTACGCAGGCTCCGACGACTCGTCGACGCCTGCCTCCGGCGAACCGGCGCGAAGCGCCTGCGACAGGTCTGCGACGCGACGAGCGGCCTCCTCGACCCGCGCTCGCGAGAGCGAGCCGTCACGCAGGGCCGCGACGATCCCGTCACGGGCGGCGAGGAAGTCCCGCCGGTCCTGATCCGGGTGCGTCTCCCTCCCGGGATTCGACGGGTTCCCGATGCACAGCAGATCCGCGCCGGCTGCGAGCGCACGCGCAGCCCCCGCGCCGATGCCCACGGTCTCGCGGATCGCCGCCATGTCGAGCGCGTCGGTGACGATGACGCCCTCGAAGCCCCATTCCCTCGGCACGCCGAGGATCCGTGGATTCAGTGTGGCGGGCTCCGGGCCCCACGCCGGCACCACGATGTGCGCGGTCATGATCATGCGGACTCCCGCCGCGACGGCCGCGCGGAAGGGCTCGAGATGAACGCGCTCGAACTGCTCGACGTCGATCGTGATCTCGGGCAGGGAGTGATGCGAATCGAGGTGGGTGTCGCCGTGCCCGGGGAAGTGCTTCACGCAGGCGGCGACGCCCGAGCGCTGCATGCCCGTGATCTCTGCGACCGCGTGCCGTGACACCAGATGCTCGTCACTGCCGAAGGAGCGCACACCGATGACCGGGTTACGGGGATCGGTGTTGACGTCGGCGACCGGACCGAGCACCACGTTGCCGCCCGCGGCGCGCACGCGGCGCGCGAGCTCGACGCCGACGGCCTCGGTGGCCGACGGGTCGTCGACCAGGCCGAGCTGCGCGGCGCCCGGGAGGGTCGACCCCGTGCTCGCCTCGAGACGCGTGACACTGCCGCCCTCCTCATCGATGCCGATGAGGGCTGCGGGGTTCGCGGCCACGATCTGCGCGCTCAGCGCAGGAAGACCCTCGCCGACGTTCTGGCCGAAGTACACGACCCCCGCGAGCCCGTCGCGCAGCGCGTCGAGAAGCCACGACGGTGCCTCGGTGCCGAAGAACCCCGGCCAGAGCACGCCGTTCGCGAGCCGTTCGAGATCATCGGTCATCCCTTCACCGCCCCTGCGACCATCCCGGCGGAGAGGCGGCGCTGCACGATCACGAAGAAGATCATGACGGGGATCGTGATGATGGTCGACGCCGCCATGATGCTGCCCCAGTCGTTGGAGTGCAGACCGAAGAAGGACTTCAGGCCGATCGACACCGTGTACTGGTCGGTCGCGCTGCCGAGGATCGTCATCGCGAAGATGAACTCGTTCCAGGCCGTGATGAAGCTGAAGATGCTGGTGGCGACGAGTCCCGGCATCACGAGCGGGAGCAGGATCGACCGGAACATGCGCCACCAGCTCGCACCGTCGATGTAGGCGGCCTCCTCGAGCTCGACGGGAACGGCCGCCACGAATCCGCGCAGCATCCAGATCCCGAAGGCCAGGGAGAGCGCGACGTAGACCACCATCAGGCCGAGGATGCTGTTGAGCAGCCCGAGGCTCTTGACCTGCAGGAAGAGCGGGATCACGAGCGCCTCGAGCGGAACCATCTGCACGATGAGGATCATCATGAGGATGGTGGTGCGGAACTTGAACTTGAAGCGGGCGACGGCGACCGCCGCCAGCAGGCAGACCAGGGCGCTCACCAGAACGGTGACGAGAGCGACGATGGCCGAGTTGCGCAGGTAGGTGCCGAAGCCGCCGTCGGTGAGCACATACGCGAAGTTGTCGAACGTGAACTCCTGCGGGAGCAGCGATTGACCTCCGCTCGACGCCTTGGCGTCGAGCGCGCTGGAGACCATCCAGTACACGGGGAACAGGGTGAAGATCAGGACGGCGGCGATCGCGACGCCGGTGCCGACGCGCGACATGACAGACGGGCGGGGGTTCACAGCTCGTCCTCCTTCATGAGGGAGCGGATGTACACGATCGTGATGCCGATCAGCACGAGGGTGAGCAGCACGGCGAGCGCCGCGCCGAACCCGTAGCGGTTCTGTCCGAAGGACTCGACGTACGACCAGACGCCGAGGTTCAGCACCGATCTGTTGCCTCCGCCGCCGCCGGGCATCAGGTAGACCTGCGCGAAGACCTTGAAGTCCCAGATCGTCGACAGGATGATCACGACCGAGAACACGGGCTTCAGCGTGGGGAAGATGATCTTCCAGAAGCGCATCCAGGCGTTCGCCCCGTCGAGCGCGGCGGCTTCGAGCATCTCCTTCGAGACGCCGAGCAGGCCCGCGAGCACCGTGATCGCGACGAACGGGAAGCCGTGGTGCACGACGTTCAGCAGCACGATCGCGTAGAACGACCACTGATTCGTGAACCAGTTCACCGGGTCGTCCATCAGACCGAGGTCCTGCAGGACGGTGTTGAAGATGCCGCGGTCGGCATCGAAGATGAAGGTCCAGACATACGTGCCGGTGACGGCGGGCATGGCCCAGGCCACCATGATGCAGCTGGAGACGATGGTGCGCCAGACCGTGCCGAGCTTCGCGAGCAGCAGGGCCACGAGAGTGCCCACGGCGACCGTGACGAACACGGCGACGGCCGCGAAGCCCACCGTGTTCGGGAGCACGATCGTCCACAGCGTCGGATTGGTGAGCGCCTCGACATAGTTGTCGACGCCGATCCAGTTGCTCTCACCGGTGTTGATCTCGCGCAGGCCGTAGTCCTGCAGCGAGTAGATGACGACCTGGATGAGCGGCCAGAGCATGAGCACCGCGAGGATGACCAGGCCCGGGGCGAGGAGGAGCCAGGGGCGGGCCGTGATCAGCGAGAGGCCTCGCTTCTTCTCCGGCCGGCCGCCGGCCACGGAGGCGGAGGAGGGCTCCGCCTTCGTGGCCGGCAGTGGCGCTTGCACCATCGACATGGAGTGATACAGCCTTACTGGTTGAGCAGGTCGGTCATCTCAGCAGCGGCATCCTTCGTCGCCGTGGCGACGTCCTTCTGTCCGCTGAGGATCGCCTGAATCATCGAGTTGGTCGTCTTCTTCGCCTGCACGGCACCGAAGTTCGGCGTGACCGGCACGGATGCGCCGCCCTCGACCATCTGCTCCGCGAACGGAGCGACCAGGGGGTCGGTCGAGGCGAGAGCCTCTTCCATCGCCGACTGGACTCCCGGGAAGTAGCCGGTCTCGTCAGCCCACTTCTCGGCGAACTCGCCCGTGGTCATGAGCTTGACGAACTGCCATGCGAGCTCGGCGTTCTCGGTGGTGTTGAAGACCGAGAGGTGCGAGCCGCCGAGCACGGACGGAGCGATCCCGCCGTCCTCACCGGGGATCACGGCCGCGCCGATCTTGCCCTCGAGGTCGGGGTTCGCCTCGATCAGAGCCTTCGGGGTCCACGAGCCGGAGAGCATCATCGCGACGTTGCCCTGCGTGAACGAGTCGCGCAGGTCGGTCTCCTTCCAGGTGGTCGCACCCGCGGAGGAGAAGCCGTGCTCGGTCGCGAGCCCGGTGTAGAACTCGATGCCCGCCTGCGACTCCGCGCTGTCGAGCTCGCTCGTCCAGGTGTCGCCGTCGAGGGTCGCGACCTCGCCGCCGGCGCCCCACACCCAGGGGTAGACCTGGAACTCGGCGTCGCCCGCGACGGGGAAGGGCAGCATGTCGGGCTTGGCCGCCTTGATGGCCTCGCCGGCGGCGACGATGTCGTCCCACGTCTTCGGAGCCTCGAGGCCGAGCTCGTCGAACACGTCGGTGCGGTAGACGATCGAGCGGACACCCGCGTACCACGGCATGCCGTAGAGCTCTTCGTCGTACGTGCCGGCGACCGCGAGGCCCTCGACGAGGTCGTCGCGGAGGCCCTTCTCGGCGTCGACGTACTCGTCGAGCGGCTCGAGCGCGCCGGCGTCGGCGAACTCGGCGGTCCAGGTGGTGCCGGTCTCGGCGATGTCGGGCGTGGTGCCGCCGGCGATGGACGTCACGAAGCGATCGTGGGCGTCGGCCCACTGGATCTCCTCGATCGTGACCGTCGCCCCGGTCTCCTCCTCGAACGCCGCGGACACCTCGTCGTAGAACGCGGTCGCGTCGGGGTTGGTGCCCTTCATGATCCAGACGGTGAGCTCCTGGCCCTCTCCGTCTGCGGACCCGCCACCGTCGGTCGCGCCACCGGCGCAGGCCGCCAGGCCCAGGGTTGCCACGGCGCCGAGCGCCACGACCGGAAGAATGCGCTTATGCATCAGGGATCTCCTCTTTGAACGTCCTGGTGGCTTCGGGAACCCACCCGGTTAGGAAAAAGTATTCATCACTAACTAATTACCTGCAAGTTATTCTCGGAAACGTCACTTGCCCGTAACATCGGCGATCCGACGCTCTTCCCGGCCGCTCCGGACGCGCGGGAAGCCGCGTATTCTCGAGGGATGGGACGGACCAGAGCTCGCGACGCGGAGCATCCACACATCCGGCTCGACCATGGCGGAGAGGCGCGCGTCATCCCGTCCGAGTTCACGAGCGGCTATGAGCTGGTCGTCGACGGGACGCCTCAGTCGCACGTCGACCTCGACGATCCTACCCACCTCCACTTCGAATACATCGCGCGTATGGGCGCGGTGATCGATCAGCTGCCCGCGGGTCCGCTCACGGCCGTGCACCTGGGTGCGGGCGCGCTGACGATCCCCCGGTATATAGAGGCATCGCGACCCGGCTCCCGTCAGCAGGTGATCGAGCTCGAATCCCCGCTCGTGGCGCTGGTCCGCGAGCATCTGCCGCTCCCCCGCGGCGCCGCGATCCGCCTGCGCATCGGCGATGCCCGCGAGGGCGTGCGGCGGCTGCCGCCCGGTGTCGTGGGTGCGTGCGACCTGGTCGTGTCCGACGTCTTCTCGGGGGCGCAGACCCCCGCGCACCTGACCAGCGTCGAGTTCTACCGCGAAGTGGCCGAGCTGCTCGGACCCGCGGGAGTGATGCTCGTGAACGTCGCCGACGGGCCGGGGCTCGCATTCGCGCGGCGCCAGGTCGCGACAGTCGCCGAGGTGCTGCCCGAGATCGGGGTCCTCGCCGACGCCCAGGTGCTGAAGGGCAGGCGCTTCGGCAATCTCGTGATCGCGGCGTCAGTCGCACCGCTCCCCTCCGAATGGCTTCCGCGGATGCTCGCCGCGGGCCCCCACCCGGCCAAGATCGCCCAGGGCGCCGAGGTCGCGGCGTTCGTGCAGGGCGCGCGGGTCGTCACCGATCAGGACGCCGTGGCGTCTCCGCGCCCCGACGCCTCGCTCTTCCTGCGCTGATGCGATCGAGCGCTCCCCGGATGCATGTCGCCGGGGCGTGCCGACCCCGGAACCGGCCGCTCCCGGGGCAGACTGTTCAAGGGGACGCTGCGGAAGGAGAGCAATGAGTTTCATCCGAGGATACGACCGGGAGAGTCTTCGCGAACTGGTCGATCTCGATGAATGCGCGACCAGGCTCGCGGAGATCGAGGAACAGCGCAGCCTCCCGGCCTTGCTCGAGCGGGTATGGCTGCTGAAGGTGCTCGGGCGCCTCGATGAGGCCCTCGCCCTGGCCGACACGACCGTGCGCCAGGCTCGCATGGCGGGCACACGGCGGGATGTGCTGCGTGCACGCGTGCTGCACGCCACCGTCCTGCAGTACCGCGGCGCCCATGCCGCGGCCGAGCAGGAGCTCGCGACCTGTGCGTCGGAGGCCGAAGGACAGCGGTGGCTGTCGATCGCGGCCTTCGCGTATCAGCACCACGGCAAGAACTCCTACGAGGCGGGCGACTACGAGACCGCGCGCGAGAGCTTCAAGCAGTCGCTCTTCCTGCGCCGCGAAGCGGGCGCCGCCGACAGCGAGCTGGAGACGGTGCTTCTCGCGATCGAGGCGGCCGAGCGGCGTCGCCCCGCTCCGCTCCCCGTCGGCTGACACCTCGATGCCGTGCGATGTCGGCGGCATGGCTTAGCCTGAACGCATGGCGGAACTTGACCGGGTGCGGGTCTGGGGCGAAGCGCTGATCGCACTGCACCTCGACGACAGCTGGTCCTTCGGCTTCGATCACGCGAAGCGGCGCGCCGGTCAGTGCGACTACACGAGGAAGCGCATCACGGTGTCGCGGTACCTCGCCGCGCGCTTCGACGACGACGAGATCCACCAGGTGCTGCTGCACGAGGTGGCGCACGCACTCGCCGGACACGCCGCCGCTCACGGTGCGGTCTGGAAGAGAGTCGCGCGCGACATCGGGTACGTGGGCGGAACGACTCATCACGGCGAGACGGCCGTCGAGCTCGCGCCATGGGTCGGCACATGTCCGGCAGGTCATGTCACGTACCGCCACCGGCGCCCCGTGCGGCAGACGTCGTGCGCGCGCTGCTCGCGCGCGTTCGACGCCCGCTACCAGTTCGCGTGGACCCGACGTGAGATCACGGCCGACGCCCGCTCAGCCGCCCAGATGTCGCGCTAAACACTTCACCGAGGGCGATCGGTGTCGGTCCCCGGAACTCCCTCATCACCGTGTCCGGCCTCCGGGTGAAGGCCCGGGTCCCCCGACTCCGTCGACTCGGTGGAGAAAGGCCCATCGCTCCCCTGATGCTCGGGCTCGGGCTCGGGCTCGCCGCCGCGGCGACGCCGTCGCAGCAGCGCAGCCGCGGCGCGCCAGCCGATCAGCAGGATCCCGAGTGTCACGGCCGCGACGATGATGAAGGCGGTCTGCGCGGTGTCTCCGGTGGCGAGGCGGAGCAGCATGCCGCCTGCGACGGTCACGACCCAGACCACGGCACCCCACGCGAGCGCCCACGGGCGACGCGGTCGGGCCGGCAGCAGCGCCGCGACGCCGTGACCGACCACGAGAGCGACGAGGAAGGGCCACGCGGTGAGGACGAATCCGCCCGGGTCCTCATCGTGCGATGCGCGGCCGATCACCGCGAACACGAGGACCAGGAGCGCATCGAGGAGCAGAGCAGGGACGTACCGCATGCCCCGACCCTACGACCCGGCAGCGCCAACACCGGGAGAGGCCGCGGCCTGTCTCCGGCTGCGCGGAAGACAGCCGCCTAGTCGAAAGCGACGAACCGTCCGTCGCGCAGGATCGGCACCGCATCGACGGCGTCGACCTCGGCTGCCGAGGCCGGCGACGTCGGCACGATGCCGGCTGCGGTCATCCTCGCGGTGGCGTCCACGCCCTCGGCGATCTCACGCGCCGAGCCACTCGCACTGACCATGTGGCGCAACGCTCTGCGGAGTGCGCGGAACCCCTCCGCCGCGACCGCGGCGTCCGGAGACGTGTGGTCGATGCCGAGGTCGGTCAGAGCAGCGATGACGGCGCCGGCGCCGAGATGGTCTTCGACTGCGAAGCGCAGAGCGCCCGCGGCGTCGACCTCGCCGGCCGCGATGATCGCCACAGAGGTGCGGGCCTGACGCCGGTTCTGCAGCGTCACGATCGCGCGAGCGACAGCGCCGGCATTGCGAAGACCGCCCAGCAGCACCGTCTCGTGCTCGGCGGCCGCCGCCACGGCAGCGCCGTTGCGCGACCACCTCGCTGCGCCGTCGAGCTCCACCTCGGCGCCGGCCGCCACGGCATCCGCCACTGTCGACGAGAACCGCAGGACGTCGACGATCACGAGGATGTCAGCGGGAGCGAGGCGGGCGAGCCCCCCGGCGCCCCACTCGAGGCGCACCTGATACGTGGACTGGTCGAACGCAGACGGCATCCGTTCAGCTTATTCTGCGCGATCGTGGTCCTGTCGACGCATGACGCCGACAGGACCACGATCGTCGTCAGTCGGCGGCGAGCGCCTCGACCGGCGCGACGCGAGTGGCGAGACGGGTCGGTGCGGCGGCAGCGACCAGCGTGAGCACGGCTGTCGCGACGACGATGATCACGACGGGCAGCCACGGCACGTGCGGCGCCACGAGACCCGCGGGCTCGAAGTCGGGCAGGGTCGGCGTGGACCCGAGCAGCGACTGGGCGGCGACCCATCCGTAGACGACCCCGAGGACGAGCCCCGTCACGGTGGCGGTGACGGTGATGTGCGTCGCCTCCAGCAACACCATGCGGCGCACCTGCGTGTTGGAGAGGCCGATCGAGCGCAGCAGCCCGAGCTCTCGACGACGCTGCACGACACCGATCGTGAGGAGGTTCACCAGCCCCACGGCGGCGATCACGGCGGAGACGGCCACGAGCAGCATCATGATCGATGCGAAGGCGTCGAACGGTGCGAAGAACGCCTCGGGGATCGACCCCTCGGACTGCATGATGAGCATCTGCTTCACCGACTCGAGTGCCACGGCGAACATCGTCACGAGCGTGACCCCCATGACGACCCCGATCGCCATGCGCGATGAGCGTTCGGGATACCGCAGCGCGTTCTCGGCAGCCAGCCGAGCCGTCGCGCTGGAGCCGAACAGGCGCCCGACCAGGCGCAGGACGGGCGGCATGAAGAGCACGGCACCGAGCGCGAGGCCCGTGAACGACAGGAGTCCTCCGAAGAACGCCACGACGACGCCCAACGGGTGCACCAGCCCGAGCACGACGCCGCCGGCGAGGAGCAGCGATCCCGCGACGAGGAGCACCCAGGCTCCGACATGACGTCCGGGACGGGAGACCTCGTCGTGCGTGCGCTCGACCGAACCACCGATCGCCTGCAGCGGAGTGACCGCGAGCACGCGCTTCGAGCCCACCCATGCGGCAGCCCAGGTCGTGAGTGCGACGCCGACCGCCGGAAGCGCGAGTGCCGGCTGCGCGAGGGAGAACCCGGACGGCTGGTGCTCGATCCACGTCGACCCGAGCTGCACTCCGACCGCGGAGAGCAGGACTCCTGCGAGCACTCCGATCGCCGCGCCGAGAAGGCCGACGATCAGCCCCTGCCTTCCCACCTCGGCGCGCTGAGACCGAGCCGTCGCGCCGATCAGCCGCATCAGCGCGATCCTCCGGGTGCGGCCCGCGACGATCGTCGAGAACGTGTTCGCCGTGACGATCGCCGCGACGTACATCGCGACCGCGGTGAGCAGCACCGACAGGAGACCGACGATGAACGCGAGGGTCTCGCTGTCCCCGATGAACGGGTCGGCCTGCAGCACCGCGCCGAGGTACGCGGTGACCTCGACGAGGATCACGCCGAACGCTGCCGACAGCGCGGCGACGAGGACGCTCGCTCCCATCCCGCGTTCGCGCAGCCAGGCCAGACGCGGGCCGGTCGTCGCGGTCTGCGGCACCACGGTGCGAACCGCGGGTGCGGCGACCGCGCTCATGCCGCCACCTCCGCCGCGAGCATGTACGCCGAGATCTCCTCGGCGCTCTGACGCGGGTGGTCGGCCACGAGGCGGCCGTCGCCGAGGAAGAGCACCCGATCGGCGTGACTCGCGGCGATCGCGTCATGCGTGACCATGGCGATCGACTGCCCGTGCTCCCGGCTCGCGGTCGCCAGCAGCTGGAGCACCTCGCGCCCCGATGTCGAATCGAGGTTCCCGGTCGGCTCGTCGGCGAACACCAGGTCGGGTGCCGTGGCCAGCGCGCGAGCGATCGCGACCCGCTGCTGTTGTCCGCCCGACAGCTGGTGCGGGCGGTGCTGCAGCCGTGCCCCGAGCCCCAGAGTCTCGACGAGGCCGTCGATGCGCGCCTTCTCGATCGCACTGGGGCGTCTCCCGTCGAGCTCGAATGGCAGCATGATGTTGCCGATCGCCGTGAGGGTGGGCACCAGGTTGAATGCCTGGAAGATGAACCCCACGCGGCGTCGGCGCAGGATCGTCAGGTCGAGGTCGCCGAGGCCGGTGATCTCGGTGTCGCCGATCCAGGCCCGCCCGCCCGACGGAGTGTCCAGTCCCGCCATGATGTGCATGAGGGTGGACTTGCCCGAGCCCGAGGGCCCCATGATGGCGGTGAACTGCCCGCGTCTGATGCCCACGCTGACGTCGTCGAGCGCGTGCACCGCGCCTTCTCCGGCGCCGTAGGTCTTGCTGAGGTGCTGCACGCGGGCTGCGAGCCCGAGGTCGCTGGTCGTGATCTCCATGTCGACGACGCTATTTCTCGCGGATGCCTCTCCGCGTCGCCCGTGCGGCTCATGCGTCTACATCGCAAGGATGATCTGCCCGGCCCTCGTGACTCAGGTGAGCCCGTGCTCGAACGCGAACACGACGAGCTGCACCCGGTCGCGGAGCGAGAGCTTGGTGAGGATGCGGCTGATGTGCGTCTTGACGGTCGCCTCGCTGAGGTATTCGCGCGCCGCGATCTCGCTGTTCGACAGGCCTCGTGCGGCGAGGGCGAAGATCTCGCGCTCGCGTTCGGTGAGCGTGGTGAACTGCACGGGGGCGGGCTTGGGCGCCTCGGCGAAGTGCTGGAAGAGCTCGCGCGTCGCAGATGCGGCGATCACGCTCGATCCGGAGTGCACCGTGCGGATCGCCGCCAGCAGGAACTCCGGGTCCGCGTCCTTGAGCAGGAAGCCACTCGCCCCCTGGCGGATGGCCCGGGCCGCGGCCTCGTCGAGATCGAAGGTCGTGAGCATCACGATGCGCGGCGGATCCGGCTGCGCGAGGATCTCTGCGGTCGCTGCCAGCCCGTCCATCACCGGCATGCGGATGTCCATCAGCACCACGTCGGGCCGCACCGAACGCACGAGCGACACCGCCTCTCGACCGTCGCCCGCTTCGCCCACGACGTCGAGGTCGGGCTGCGATGCGACGAGCATCCGGATTCCGGCGCGGAAGAGCGCCTGGTCGTCGACGAGTACGACCCTGATCATGCTGTCTCTCCGATCGGCAGCGACGCCGCGACGACGAACTGCACGCCGTCACGCTCTGCCAGAAGGCTACCGCCCACGAGCTGAGCGCGTTCGCGCATGCCGATGACCCCGTGTCCCCCGCCGACCTGCGTTCCTCCCGCTCGCACGGTGTTGCGCACCTGCAGGTCGACCCGATCGGGCAGCCAGGCGAGGTGCACGTCGACCGCACCGTCGCCGTGCCGGATCGCGTTCGTCAGCGCCTCCTGCAGGATCCGGTACACCGCGAGCTGGATCGCCCCGGGCGGTTCACCGGGAGGCGTCGGATCGACGGTGATGCGGGGTTCGATCCCCGCCTGGCGCACCTGGGCGAACAGCGTCTCGAGGTCGGCGAGCGTGGGTTGCGGACCGTCTCCCTGACGATGCCGCAGCTGGGTGAGCAGCAGGCGCACATCGCTCAGCGCCCCGCGCGCGGTCTGCGCGATGGTCGCGAGCGCATCGCCCGCCATCTCGGGCTGCGACGCCGCCGCGTAGCGCGCGCCGTCGGCCTGGGCGATGACCACGGCGAGCGAGTGCGCGACGATGTCGTGCATGTCGCGCGCGATCCGCACGCGCTCCTGCTCCTCCGCGGCCAGCGACTCGGCCTGAAGCTGGGCAGACCGCGTGCGCCGCGCGCGCAGTACGACCCGCCACAGCAGACCGCACACCCATGCGAATCCGAGGGCGAGAACCGAGACCACGAGGAGCAGCGTCCCCGTGGTCAGCTGATCCCAGCCGCTCGCACCGGATGCCACGCCCGTGACGACGACCATATACGCGGCGGCGACGAAGGCGCCGAAGAGCGCCGAGCCGAAACCCCACCACAGGACCACGCGCGATCCCCACGCGGCGGTCGCGTACAGGACCAGGAGAATGGCGACGTCGATGGGGAGCGGCCCCTGCCCCGCGAGCATCTGCACGAAGGCGCCGACCCAGGCGGCCCCCAGGGCCAGCCCGGGCGCGAGCCTGCCGACCGCCACGCCGCCGAACATCAGCAGACCCGCCACGACGATCGCCACGGTGCTCGTGGTGGGCACATCGACGCTGCTCGCTCCCGGGCCGTAGAAGGCGACCGAGAACGAGGTGAGGATGACGAACAGCAGCGCCGCACCGACGATGTCGAGCACGAGCGCCGTGCGGGAGAGCGGGCGGATCACTCTCCCACGCTACGCGGCGCGCGGTGCACCGCGCATCCGCCGGGAGATGTATCCGGGCTGCCCGTCAGGCGCGCGCGATGATCTCGCCGTGCGGCACGAGGTACCAGCCGTCGCCGTCGTCGGCCCAGCGCTTCCAGGCGTCGCTGATCTGCCGCAGATCTTCCGGCGTGGCCATCGCACTGTCGACCAGCTGACGCGCGAGCGCGGACTCCAGGATGCGGTCGGCCCACATGCCGCCCCACCACGAGCGATCCTCGGGCGTGGCATAGGTCCAGGTGGAGGTCGTCGCCGTGACCTCGACGAATCCCGCGGCCCTCGCCCACGACAGCAGGCGCCGCCCGGCATCCGGCTCGCCTCCGTTCGCGCGCGCCGCCGTCCGGTAGAGATCCAGCCACCTGTCGAGCTCCGGCAGCATCGGGAACCAGAGGAATCCGGCGTAGTCGGCGTCGCGCGCCGCGACCACGCCTCCCGGCACCGCGACGCGTCGCATCTCTCGGAGCGCCTGCACGGGATCCTCGACGTGCTGCAGCACCTGGTGGGCGTGCACGACGTCGAAGCTGTCGGAGGCGAAGCTCATCGCGTGCACGTCCTCGATCGAGAAGTCGAGGTTGACGAGTCCTCTG
>NZ_CAUQVQ010000023.1:0-37376 GCF_963521645.1 uncultured Microbacterium sp.
CACGGCACTGACGTCGATCTGCCACGCGAAAGGGGGAGTGACCTCGGGATCGAGGACGACCATGTCGGATGAGCGCGCCTCGAGTCGGACCGGGCCGTGGAAACCGGCGGTGGCCTCAGCCAGCGCATGCGCGAACGCGCTCATGTCCTCGGAGCGGGCATCGGCGTCTATCACCACCAGGGCGGCGTCTGCGTGACGGTCGCATGAGATCACCAACGCACCATCACACAGGGCGTCGAACGAGCTTCCGGGCATCGTGGTGCAGGCCGTGAACATCGCGCCCATCGCCACGAGTGCCGCGGCTACGGAGACAGATCGCGGGGGCGGACGCATCCACCGATTGTGACTGACGAGTTCGCACGACCAGTGGAGGAGGACGTTCAACTCCAACCTGACATAATGTGCATTATCAGCGTTCACACGCTCGGCGTAATCGGAGCGGAAGATAGGCTCAGGCTGTGAACGGGAACAACGTCGAGATCGACTGGGAAGACGCACGCCGAGCCAATCTGCAGAACTGGGACGACCGAGTACCGCTGCACGAGGCTGCGTATGGTCTGGACGCGTTCGACGACCCGAATCACCTCAGCGACGTCGTGCGCGACGACCTGCCGGTGCTCAGTCGGTTTCCGCACCTGCGCTGCGTGTCGCTGCCGCGCTCGCAGATCGCGCCCACGTTGCGGCGACCTGGGCGGAAACGGACGTTCTCGACGCGCGCACCGCAGTGTCCGGCGACTTCGATGTCGTATACACGAGCATAGGTACGATCTGCTGGCTGAAGGATCTCGAACGCTGGGCCCAGCAGATCGCCGCACTGCTTCGTCCCGGCGGCACGTTCTTCATCCGCGACGGCCATCCCGCGCTGCTCGCTCTCGACGAGGAGGCGGACGGCCTGACGACCCGCTACCTCTATTTCGGAAACGGTCTCGCGCAGCAGTGGGATGACGCGTCCACCTATGCGGGAGACGGCACCGTCGCGCATCCGCGGACATACGAGTGGCCGCATCCGCTGTCCGAGATCCTCGGCGCACTGCTTCGCGCAGGTCTGCGCCTCGTGCACATCGAGGAAGGGCGAACCCTTCCGTGGCCATTCAGCCCGCGAATGGTCGAGGTTCCGCGTGGATATGCGTGGCCCGAGTCCGAGCGGGACCTCATCCCCTGCACGTTCACGATCATCGCCCGGAAGGACTGAAGCGGTCTGCCATATCAGTGTGATCCCCGTAGGATCGCCGGGTGCTCCTGCCGCGTGCGACTCCCGCCTCCCTCGATGTCTCCTCCGCTGCGATAGCCGCGTTTCTCGACCGGCTGGAGCAGGCGGGCATCGAGTGCCACTCGATCATGATCGCGCGCCGCGGTCACATCGTCGCAGAGGGCTGGTGGACGCCGTTCGCCGCTGAGCACCCGCATCTGCTGTACTCGCTGACGAAATCGTTCACATCGATCGCTGTAGGTTTCGCGGTCGACGATGGGCTCCTAGGCCTGGACGATCGCGTGGTCGACGTTCTTCCCGAGCATGTCCCGGGAGACATGTCTGACGGTGCGGATGCTCTCACCGTCCATCACCTGTTGACTATGACCGCCGGTCACGCCGAGGACACACTTGAACGCGCGTGGGCGCTCGAGCCGAAGGATCTCGTGCGCGGCTTTCTGCGGATGCCCATCGTGACTGCTCCCGGCACCAGTCACACCTATGACAACGCGACCACCTTCGTGCTGGCGAGGATCGTGGAGAGAGTCACCGGCACCCCGCTGGACCGACTACTGGACGAACGCCTGTTCACCCCGATGGGCATCACGGATGTCGAGTGGGACCGGGTCGGCAGTGGATCCGTGTTCGGCTTTCACGGTCTGCATCTGACGACCGAAGCCCTCACGGCCTTCGGCGAGCTGTTGCGACGGAGCGGAGAATGGCGGGGGCGACAGCTGATCTCGCGCGACTGGATCGCACGATCCACCCGAAGGCATGTCGACAGTCGCCATTACTCCCCCGGCAGCCCCGGGCGCGATTTCCACGCCGGGTACGGCTATCAGTTCTGGATGTCCGCACACGGATTCCACGGCAACGGTGCATTCGGTCAACAGTGCGTCGTCGTTCCAGACCTTGACCTCGTCGTCGTGCTCACTGCGGCGCACAACGAGATCGGTCACGCCCAGGCCGCGCTGGACGCGATCTGGGACTGTCTGCTTCCGGGCGTCGACTCCTCGGGAGACGGCGAAGGCGACGTCGCTCTCGAACGGCGACTCCGTCACCTGGCGCTTCCGATGGTCGAGGGCGCGGCACGTCCGGAGAATCCCACGTTCGCCGCCACGATCGACGGGACGGTGGCGGATTCTGCGCTGCCCAGCGGAACGCAGATCGTCGTCGACACCCGGCCCGACGGCTGGCTGGTCCACGTCGGGCAGTTGTTCGTCGCGTCCATCGGTTACGAGGGCTGGGCCGCGAGTTCGCCGCTCGGACGCCCGGTCATTGCGAACGGCGCATGGCAGGGAGACATCTTCGTGGCGGAGCTTCACCTCGTGAGCACGCCACACCGTGTTCGACTGACGATGCACGGTGGAACGGCCGAACTGACCTGGGTCACCGTGCCCCTCACGAGCGATGATCTGTTGCTGCACCTGACGTCGCCACTGATGACGCGACCTGACGTCGCTTGACCGGACCTCGATCTACGCCCCCACGTAGGCCGCGAGGTGCTCCCCCGTCACCGTCGACTTCGCGGCGACGAGGTCCGCGGGGCTCCCCTCGAACACCACTCTCCCCCCGTCGTGGCCGGCGCCCGGCCCGATGTCGATGATCCAGTCGGCGTGAGCCATCACGGCCTGGTGATGCTCGATCACGATGACCGTCTTCCCGGATTCCACAAGGCGGTCGAGGAGCCCGAGGATGTTCTGGACGTCTGCCAGGTGCAGCCCGGTCGTGGGCTCGTCGAGAACGTAGGTGTCGCCCTTCTCCCCCATCTGGATGGCGAGCTTGATGCGCTGCCGCTCACCTCCCGAGAGCGTCGACAAGGGCTGACCGAGCGACAGATAGCCCAATCCCACGTCTTCGAGGCGACCGAGGATCGCTGCCGCTGCGGGGAGCTTCGCCTCGCCCTCTGAGAAGAACGTCCGCGCCTCGGACACGGGGAGGTCCAGCACCTCCGTGATGTCCTTGCCTGCGAGCTTGTACACGAGCACCCCCGCCTGGAAGCGTTTGCCGCCGCAGTCCTCACAGGGAGTCTCGATCGTGTCCATGAAGCCGAGCTCGGTGATGATGACACCTGCACCCTTGCAGGTCGGGCATGCGCCTTCGGAGTTCGCGCTGAACAGCGCGGGCTTGACGCCGTTCGCCTTTGCGAACGCCTTGCGGATCGGCTCGAGCAGTCCGGTGTATGTGGCGGGATTGCTGCGTCGAGACCCCTTGATCGCTCCCTGATCGATCGAGACGACTCCCTCGCGCGTCGACACCGACCCGTGGATGAGCGAGCTCTTTCCAGACCCCGCCACACCGGTCACCACGGTGAGCACCCCGGTGGGGATGTCGACGTCGACGTGTCGGAGGTTGTTGGCCGACGCTCCTCGTACCTCGATGGCGCCCGTACTCTCACGGACTGATGACTTCAGGGCCGCTCGATCGTCGAGATGCGTGCCGGTGCGCGTCCCGCTCACCTTCAGCCCCTCGACCGTGCCTTCGAAGCAGATCTCACCGCCCGCGCTCCCGGCCCCAGGGCCGAGGTCGACGACATGATCTCCGATCGCGATGGTCTCGGGCTTGTGCTCGACGACGAGCACCGTGTTGCCCTTGTCCCGCAGCCTCAGCAGCAGCGTGTTCATCCGCTGGATGTCGTGCGGATGCAGTCCGATCGTCGGCTCGTCGAAGACGTAGGTGACATCCGTCAGCGACGATCCGAGGTGGCGCAGCATCTTGATGCGTTGCGCCTCCCCGCCGGACAGCGTCCCGGAAGGCCGCTCCAGGCTCAGGTAACCGAGTCCGAGCGTCACGAACGCATCGAGGTTCGCCTTCAGCGCGTCCAGCAGCGGACCGGCGCCGGGCAGGTCGAGCCCCCGCACCCAGCCCGCGAGGTCGGTCACCTGCATGCGACACGCGTCAGCGATGCTGATCCCGTCGATCTTCGACGACCGGGCGCCCTCCGTGAGGCGCGTGCCGTCGCACTCAGGGCAGGTCGCGAACGTCGCGACCCGTTCGACGAACGCTCGCACGTGCGGCTGCAGCGCGTCCAGATCCTTCGACAGCATGGACTTGGTGATCTTGGGGATCAGCCCCTCATACGTCATGTTGATGCCGGAGATCTTGACCTTGGTCACCTCTCCGTAGAGGAAGAGATGACGCTGCTTCTCGGTGAAAGATGAGACGGGTTTGTCTGCCGGGTAGAAGCCTGAGGCCGAGAAGCCCTTCACCATCCAGCCGTCAGCCGTATAGCCGGGCACCATGATCGCGCCCTCGTCGAGGGATTTCGACTCGTCGACGATCTGGCTGAGGTCGAGATCGGAGACCGCTCCCCTGCCTTCGCAGCGGGGACACATGCCTCCGAGGTAGATGGCGTCCTTGACGATCTTCTTCTCGCCGCCGGGCCCTGTCATGACGCCGCTGGCTCGCTGCGTGGGGATGTTGAACGAGAACGCGGTGGGTCCGCCGATGTACGGCTGTCCGAGCTTGCTGAACAGGATGCGCAGCATCGCATTCGCATCGGTGACGGTCCCCACCGTCGAGCGGGGATTCGCACCCAGACGCTCTTGATCCACGATGATCGACGTCGTGAGGCCCTCGAGCACGTCGACGTCGGGCCGCGGCACCGAGGGCATGAAGCCCTGCACGAAGGCGCTGTACGTCTCATCGATCATCCGTCGCGACTCCGCCGCGATCGTGTCGAAGACCAGGGAGCTCTTGCCCGAGCCGGACACTCCCGTGAACACCGTCAGTCGACGTTTCGGGATGTCGACGCTGATGTCCTTGAGATTGTTCTCGCGGGCGCCCTGAACCCGGATCAGGTCGTGGCTGTCGGCGACGTGGGTCATGGTGTCCTCGGGACTCGGGGCTGCTCAGGCAGCCTGATTGATACGGAGAAGATTGCCTGCAGGGTCGCGGAACGCACAGTCGCGCACTCCGTACGGCTGGTCCATCGGCTCCTGCACGACGTCGGCGCCATGCGCGGCCAGACGTTCGAAGAGCCCGTCGAGATCATCGCTCGCGAGCGTCAGGGCTCCGTAGCTCCCCTTCGCGATGAGCTCGAGGATCGTCTGCCTCTCGGCATCGGTGATGCCGGGGTCGGTGGCGGGCGGGTGCAGGACGATCGAGGTGTTCGGCTGCCCCACGGGCCCGACCGTGAGCCATCGGAGGCCGTCGTAGCCGACATCGTTGCGCACCTCGAAGCCGAGGGCGTCGCGGTAGAAGCCGAGGGCGGCGTCGGCATCGGTGTGCGGGAGGAATGCGTAGTGGATGCTGATGTTCATGGGTTCAGGTTAGGTGGGCGTCGGTACGTGGTGCTTCTTGATTCCTGATCGGTCTCACGACCTGCTTCGCGTGGAAGGTCGGGATGCCGTCGAGGTTCGCGGCGCGTTCACGGTACACCCGAGGGGGGACACCGACGAGCTCGGTGAATCGCGTGCTGAAGGTCCCGAGCGACGAGCATCCCACTTCGATGCAGACCTCCGTCACCGTCAGGTCGCCGCGGCGGAGCAGCGCCATGGCACGCTCGATCCGCCGCGTCATCAGGTACGAGTAGGGCGATTCGCCGTAGGCCTCCCGGAACCTGCGGCTCAGGTGTCCTGCCGACATATGGACGCCCCGAGCCAACGCCTCGACGTCGAGAGGTCGCGCATACTCCCGGTCGATGCGATCCCTGACTGTGCGCATGACAATGAGCTCACGGATGCGAGCGTCGGCGTCGGAAGTCACGAATAGATCGTCGCATGTCCGCGCATGACGCGAAATGAACCCGAGAGTCCATCGCAGACAGTCCTCTCCCGCTCCCCCGCACATGGCGCTACTCTGTGAGCATCCCTCACAGGGATATCTCAGAAAGGTTCCCCACCCATGTCTGATTCGATCGCCGCAGAGGCCAAATCACTGTTCACGTCCATCCGCATCACGCTTGCCGTCTCGGGCATCATCGCGCTCATCGCCGGCATCGTCCTGCTCGTCTGGCCGGGGAAGTCCGCCGTCATCGTGACCGGGATCTTCGCGACCTATCTCGTCATCGCCGGTCTCGTGTACATCGGACTCGGCATCTTCTCGCAGAAGAAGGGCGGCTGGGCGCGAGTCGGCCACATCGCGCTCGGACTCCTGTACATCGTCGCGGGCGTCATCGCCTTCGCGAATCTCGGCGCCGCGGCCGCCACGCTCGCGCTCGTCGTCGTGATCTTCATCGGCATCAGCTGGATCGTCGACGGCGTCGTCTCGCTCACGCTGCTCGGGCAGGACGGCTCGCGAGTGTGGACGTTGCTGTATGCGCTCCTCAGCATCATCGCGGGTGTCGTCGTCCTGTTCTCGCCGCTGTACGCCGCAGCGGTGCTGTGGCTCGTCTTCGGCATCTCGCTCGTCGCGCTGGGCATCGTGCAGATCGTGCGCGCGATCACGCTCGGCAAGGACTCGAAGGAGTTCGTGTCGGGAGTGCAGCCCGGACCTGCCGCCTGAGGCTCGATACACGAGAAGGCGCCCCATCCATCCGGATGGGGCGCCGTCTGTGCAGCGGGCTCATTCCGGTAGGAAACCGCTGACGTCGCCCACCAGACGGGTGTTGTCGGCGGGAACCGGGTCCACCGCCGCGCGCGCGACCTCCGCCGCGAACTCCGAGACGTTGTAGAGCTTGCCGGCCGACTCGCGTCGCTCTGCGATCGCTCCGGGATTCGCCCGCTCGAGCAACGTCGCAGTGATGGTGCCCTCGATCATGTCACCGGAGACCACCGTGAAGCCGATCCCGTTCTCGGCGAGAGCGGGGATGCGCTCACGCAGTGCGTCTTCGCCGGCGCGCTTCGAGAGTGCCACCGGCTCGTACTCCGGCATCGTCGGGGTGGTGCGGATGAAGTGCGCCTGGTGACTCGTGACGAAGACCACACGCGCATCGTCGGACAGCAGCGGCGTCGCTGCCTCGAGCACGTTCACCTGCGCATCGCGGTTGAGAGTGAGCGCGTAGTCCTCGGCCATGCCCGACTCCATTCCGCCGGAGGCGTTCAGCACGAGCACGTCGAGTCGGCCGAACTCGGCCTTCACGGCGGCGAACATCTCGGCGACCGACGCAGGATCCGTGAGGTCTGCCGCCACGACGAGAACCCGACGACCGAGCTCACGCAGCTGAGTCGCGAGCTTCTCGGCGCGGGGCGCCTTGTTGCGGTAGTTGATCACGACGTCGGCACCCGCCTCTGCGAGGTACCGCACGGTGTCGGCGCCGATCCCCCGTGATGATCCGGTGACAAGAGCGACCTTGCCGTCGAGAGAACCTGCGGGAAGAACGTCGGTCACGGTGACTCCTCAAGTGCGTGAAATGCCGCGATCGCACGGCTCCCCCAGACTAGCAAGCGGCCGCTGCGCCACCCGGATGAGCCTTCGGCTGCGTGATAGGTTGACCGCAAGGAGGCCGCATGGACACTTTCTCGACGTTCATCGAGTTCATCGATCAGTGGGCATGGGTCGGGTGGCTCATCCTGATCGCGCTCTTCCTGGTGATAGAGATGTTGACCCTCGACTTCACTTTCCTCATGCTCAGCTTCGGCAGCGCGGTCGGCCTCGTGACGGATTTCGTCGGAATCCCCGTCTGGGTCCAGGTGCTCATCGCCGCCGCAGCCGCCGCTCTCTTCATCCTCTTCCTCCGACCACCTCTCATCAGGCGCCTTCATCGCGGGGAAGATCCCACGAAGTCCAACGTCGAGGCCCTCGTCGGGCTGCGTGGCACGGCATTGCAGGACATCACTCAGATCTCGGGCCAGGTGAAGCTGAGCAACGGCGACACCTGGACTGCCCGCACAGTCGGCTCCATGCCCATCCCCCAGGGTTCGCCGATCGCCGTCGTCGCGATCAACGGAGCCACCGCCACCGTCCGACCCATCAACGACTAGGAGAACCCCGTGGACGACTCCTCGTTCATCCCCGCAGCCATCGGCTGGATCCTCGTCATCGCGATCATCATCTTCGTGGTGGTCACGCTGGCGCGCTCGATCCGCATCATTCCCCAGGCGACCGCGGGCGTGGTGGAGCGCCTCGGCCGGTACCACAAGACGCTCATGCCGGGTCTCAACATCCTCGTGCCCTTCATCGACAGGCTGCGTCCTCTGATCGACATGCGCGAGCAGGTCGTCTCCTTCCCGCCGCAGCCGGTCATCACCGAGGACA
Organism: uncultured Microbacterium sp.; assembly: GCF_963521645.1. Lineage (GTDB taxonomy): Bacteria > Actinomycetota > Actinomycetes > Actinomycetales > Microbacteriaceae > Microbacterium. Next base: position 8,327 of record NZ_CAUQVQ010000023.1, read on the forward strand.
ACCTGGTCGTCTCCATCGATACCGTCGTCTACTTCCAGGTGACGGATGCGCGCGCCGCGACGTACGAGATCGCGAACTACCTCGGCGCGGTCGAACAGCTCACCACGACGACCCTGCGCAACGTCGTCGGTGGCCTCAATCTCGAGGAGGCTCTCACCAGCCGCGACAACATCAACGGACAGCTGCGCGTCGTCCTCGATGAAGCGACCGGCAAGTGGGGCATCCGCGTGGGCAGGGTCGAGCTCAAGGCCATCGACCCGCCCGTCTCGATCCAGGATTCGATGGAGAAGCAGATGCGAGCCGAGCGGGACCGTCGTGCGGCGATCCTCACCGCCGAGGGATCGAAGCAGTCTCAGATCCTCGAGGCGGAAGGACGCCGACAGGCGGAGATCCTGCGCGCGGAGGGTGACAAGCAGGCCGCGGTGCTCCGTGCACAGGGTGAGGCGGAAGCGATCCAGAACGTCTTCACCGCGATCCATCAGGGACAGCCCGACGACAAGCTCCTCGCCTACCAGTATCTGCAGATGCTCCCGAAGATCAGCGAGAGCTCGTCGAGCAAACTCTGGATCATCCCCAGCGAGCTCACCGAAGCCCTGAAGGGGATCGGATCGGCGTTCACGCCCAAGCCGGGACAGCCGCCGACCGGCACTCCGGGCGCGTGACGCACCCGTACTTCGAGAAGGCAGCCCACCCACGAGTCTTCGCCCACCGCGGGCTGATCACTGCCGCGGGAGCGGATTCGGGAGTGTGGGAGAACTCGGCAGCGGCCTTCGCTGCTGCCCACGCCGCCGGAGTCGACTACATCGAGACCGACTGTCGTACGACGCGAGACGGCGATGTCGTGCTGTTCCACGATGCCACCCTGAGCCGTCTCAACGGTGACGACAGACGCATCGAGCAGGTGTCCACGCGCGAGCTCGCCGCGATCTTCGCGGACCACGGCGGACTTCTGAGCGTGGCTGACGCGATCGACGCGTTTCCGCGGACGCGCTTCAACATCGACGTGAAGTCAGCGGATGCGGCTGCCCCTCTGGGCCCGATCCTGGCCGATCACACGCACCGGGTCCTCGTGACCAGCTTCACCGATGCGCATCGACGAGCGACGGTCGCAGCGACGCTCCGAGCCGGCGCGGGGATCCCGCCGGCGACCTCAGGCGGCAGCCGCACGATCGCCGCTGTCCGCGCGCTCTCCTCGGCGCGCCTCCCCGCCGGACGTGCACTCCGCGGGATCGATGCGCTGCAGGTGCCCGCGCGACACGGCCGCGTGCGCGTGCTGACCCCTGCACTCGTCCGCGCGGCACACCGACACGGGACCGAGGTCCACGTCTGGACCGTCAACGATGTCGATGAGATGCGCAGGCTCGTCGCATCGGGAGTGGACGGGATCGTCACGGACCGCGCGGACGCCGCGCTCGACGCCCTCCGCGACTGACCCTCGACGCGCCGTGCATACGCTCCCGCGCTGGGATTCAGCTGTGAATAGCGCTCAGAAGTCCGGCGCGTGGATGAAGCGCACAGGCTGGAGCGTTATACCTGACAGCGACGAGAGGACCACACAATGGCAGATCGCAGCCTGCGCGGCATCCGACTCGGCGCCCAGAGCCTACAGAGCGAAGAGGGCGTCGTTTTCATGGAGCGCCGTGAAACCACCTACACCTGTGACACCTGCGGCCACGTCACGAACCTCATGTTCGCGGCTGACGCAGAGCCGCCGCAGACCTGGGAGTGTCGCGCCTGCGGTGCGGACGCACGCTTGAACGTCGACGGTCAGGCCGTCACGCTCGACGCGAGCGACGAGAAGGCAGCACGCACGCACTGGGACATGCTGATGGAACGCCGTACCCGGGCCGAACTCGAGGAGCTCCTCGAAGAGCGACTCGCTTTCATCCGTGCCCGTCGGGGTGCCGGCGAAGACCCGACCCGCGAGAAGATCGGCGCCTGACTAACGGCGGCGGGCGCGCCACCACCCGAACACGAGCGCGCCGAGTCCGCCCCAGAGCAGCACGTTCTGAACCCACGCCCCCAGCACGACCCCCGCAGTGAGGCCGGTGCGCAGCTCGACATCCTCGAGCAGCGCGCCGGCCTCTCCCGCATCCAGGCTCGATACGGTCGACCCATCCGATCGGATGATCTGGCTCGTGCCGACCGTCGAGACGTTGACGACGCTGCGCCCGGTCTCGATCGCGCGCATGCGCGCGAACGCCAGCTGCTGAACGTTCTCGTCCGTGCCGCGGAAGTCGGCGTTGTTCGTCTGGAAGACGAGCACTTCGGCCCCGTCTTCGATCCCCGCCCTGATGACGTCGTCGTAGATCACGTCGAAGCAGATCGCGAGTGCCACCCGCGCGCCGCCGACGTCCATGACGGGCGCATTCGTGCCGGGCGTGTAGTCGCGCTGCAACAGGCCGATGAGATCCGGCGCCAGCGCATTGAAGAAGTCCCTGTCGGGGACATACTCCCCGAACGGCACAGGATGCCGCTTGTCATGGATCTGACCGTCCGGCCCCGCCTCGGTCCACAGCATGGAGGTGTTGAAGAACCGGCCATCGCGTTCCGTCGCGGCGTTGGCCAGCAACGGTGCGCCGATCCGCGCGGACACGAGAGACATGCGTCGCGCGAGCTCCTCGGACTGGAAGGGGTCGTAGTCGAGCGAGCCCTCGGGCCAGACCAGCAGATCGATGTCCTCGCCGACCAGCGGCGCTGTCGCCTCGGTCTGGGCCTGAACGACCGAATACGGCTCTCGTTCGTCGAAGTACCCCGTGGGTCCGTTCCCCTGCACGGCGGCGATGCGCATCGTCCCGCTGGGAGTCGTCGGGAACAGCGGCGTGAGAAGAAGCACCGCGGACACCAGCGCCGGTGCCGCGTAAGCGAGGGGTCGCCTCCAGGAGTCCGTCCGGAGGACTTCGATGAGCGCAGCGACGAGGAACACCATCAGAAAGCTGAGTCCGGCGACGCCGATCCACGACGTCACGTGCGCGAGCGGACTCTGTGCCTGGCTCATGCCCAGACGCGCCCACGGGAACCCCCCGTACGGCCAGGAGCCCACGAAGGTCTCGCGCCCGACCCAGAGGGCGGCGACGACGGTGGGAAGCAGCACGAGACGCGCCCATCGCCCCGGAACGGCAGCAGGTATCCAGCGGTACGCGAGCGCGATCGGGATGAGCGCCACGGCGGTCAGAGCCCCTTCCACGACGCTCAGCGCCGCCCACGGCACCGGACCGAGATACCTCGACGTCCACGACACGAGCAGGCCGAAGAACACCACGCCGTACACGGCCCCCACCAGCAGCGCCCCTCCTGCGCGGCGCCCGATGAGGCTCACGAGCAGCGCCGCGGTGGCGGGGAAGGCGAGGACCCAGATCGCGACGTCCGGATACGCGACGTCCATCAGGATCGCGGAGAGGGCTGCCGTGAGCACCGCCGCCCACAGCGGCAGGAGCGGGCGCTGGCGCGCTCGGGATTCAGACATCGGTCCCGTCTCTCACATCGACGAGTAGGCCACGATGCCACGACGTACGCCGTCGAGAGCTGCCCGGGCGTTCCGTGCGAGTGCGGCGTCCTCAGCGACGATCGAGAGCTGATCCAGGAGATCGATCGTCTGCTTGGTCCACCGCACGAAGTCTCCGGCCGCCATGTCGGCGTCGATCAGCACTCTGTCCAGCGACGCCCCTCGGGCCCAGGAGTGCATCGCTCCGGCGAGGCCCGCTGCGAGCGGTTCGGACCCGGGAAGGTGGTGATCCTTCTCGAGGTCGTCGAGCTCTGCCCACAGCGTGGTGGTCTGGTCGTACGCCGTGCGGAATGCGCCGCGAGGAAGACCCCGCTCCCCCGCATTGGCTTCGTCGCGTCTCGGTTCGTAGACGAGGCAGCATGCCATCGCCGCCAGCGACGGCGCATCCAGCCCCTTCCAGATCCCCTGACGAAGCGACTCCGCGACCAGCAGATCCCGCTCGCCGTAGATTCTGCGCATCGTCCGCCCTGCCGAGGTGAGAGACATCTCGGTGCCGTCGCGTCGGAGGTAGTCGAGCGTCTCGAGCACCTCGACGACCCGATCGAACACGCGAGCGACCGTGCCGGTCCGGTTCTCGATCTGTCGACGGATCCGATCCGTCTGGCGCTTGAGCTTCCAGTACCGCTCCGCCCACCGCGCGTGCGCCTCGCGGTCGGGACACCGATGACATCCGTGGCGCTGCATCCGCGTGCGCAGGTTCTGCACCTGCTTCATCCGCTTGTCCCGCGCCGCTCGAGGAGCGTTCGAGTCCTGCCGGTTCTTCTTCTCGAGATCGCTGAGCTCGCGACGGATGGTCGCATAATCCATGAAGTCTCCGTGATCGCAGACCATCGACGCCTGGTAGCCCGCGAGTGAAGCCTCTGCTTCACGGACCTGACGTGCCAGGCCCACCACGGAACGGTCGGCCTGGAACTGCGCGAACGACGATTCGAGGACCTCTCTCGCCCGGGGCTTGCCGAACAGATCGATCAGGTTCACCGCCATGTTGTAGGTGGGGCGGAAACTGGAGTTGAGCGGATATGTTCGCCGCGATGCGAGGGCTGCGACCGCCTGCGGGTCCATCCCTTCCGTCCACTGGACGACGGCGTGACCTTCGACATCGATGCCGCGGCGGCCGGCGCGTCCGGTCAGCTGGGTGTACTCACCGGATGTGATCGCGACTCTGGCCTCGCCGTTGAACTTCTCCATCTTCTCGAGAACCACCGTGCGCGCCGGCATGTTGATCCCGAGAGCCAGCGTCTCGGTCGCGAACACGACCTTCACCAGCTTTCGCCTGTAGAGCTCCTCCACGACCTCCTTGAAGGCGGGCAGCAGGCCTGCGTGGTGTGCCGCCACGCCTCGTTCGAGATTGTCGAGCCACTCCCAGTATCCGAGAACACCCAGGTCCTCGTCCTGCAGCGTACGGGTGTGCTCCTCGACGAAGGCGCGGATCTCCGCCCGCTCCTCATTCGAGGTGAGGCGGAGGCCGGAGCGACGAACCTGCTGGACGGCCGCATCGCACCCGACGCGGCTGAAGATGAAGAAGATCGCCGGCAGGAGGTTCGCGCGTTCCAGCAGCTGGATCACTTCGGGACGATCGAGTCGTTCGATGCGACGCATGTTCGATGAGCGCACCGGACGCCGTCCCCCGCGCGGGGGTCGCTGGGCCTGTCTGCCCGCGTGCCGGTTGCTGCGATATGCCTGCGCCTCGCGATTGCTGTCGTAGCTGGAACCGGTGAACGACCGGATGCGCATGAGCTCCTGGTTCACCTTCGCCGTCGCCAGGCCCGCGCGGTCGTCGAACAACGGAAGCAGGTCATCCCGAACGAGCACGTGCTGCTCGAGTGGGACCGGACGGATCTCCGAGACGATGACCTCGGTATCGCCGCGCACCGTGTCGAGCCAATCGCCGAACTCCTCGGCATTCGAGACCGTGGCGCTCAACGACACCAGCCGCACGTGCTGCGGCAGGTGGATGATGACCTCTTCCCACACCGCGCCCCGGAACCGGTCGGCGAGGTAGTGGACCTCGTCCATCACCACGAAGCGGAGATCCCTCAGCGCGGCCGAGTCCGCGTAGATCATGTTGCGCAGCACCTCGGTCGTCATCACCACGATCCGGGCGTTGCCGTTGATGTTGGTGTCACCCGTGAGCAGGCCGACCTGGTCGGCACCATAGACGTCGACCAGTTCGCGGAACTTCTGGTTGGAGAGCGCCTTCATCGGCGTGGTGTAGAACGCCTTGTCGCGGGGAGTCTGCATCGCCAGGTGAATCGCGAACTCGCCCACGATGGTCTTGCCTGCGCCGGTCGGCGCCGCCACCAGCACGCTGCCTCCGCTCTCGAGTGCATGGCACCCTTCGACCTGGAACGGATCGAGGTCGAATCGTTGTCTCGCGGCGAACGCGGCGGTCTCGGGATTCTCGGCCGCCTGACGCGCGGCCGCGTACCTCTCCGACGGGGAGGTCATACGCCGCCCGGCACGACGCCCGCTGCGGCATCGATCTTCCGTTTACGACGATCGAACAGCATCGACACGAGCGTGGCCGCGAAGTACAGCACGATCATCGCTCCCATCAGCAGCAGCATCGAGAAGACGTCTGCGGGCGGCGTGGTGATGGCGGCGAAGAGAGTGCACACCAGGATCGCAACGCGCCAACCTTTCAGGATCTCTTTGCCCGACACGACGCCGGCGAGGTTGAGAGCCACGAGGAACACGGGAAGAACGAAGGCGATCCCTACGACGAGAAGGAACTTGAAGACGAAGTCGTAGTAGGCCGAGTAGTCGAAGAACTGCGCCATACCCTGCGGGACGAAGCCGGCCATGATCTCGATCACGTGCGGCAGGACGAAGAACGCGACGGTGCATCCTCCGAAGAACAGGGGGATGGCCGCTCCCAGAAAGCCCCACGTGTACTGGGTCTCCTTCTTGGTGAGCCCGGGCATGACGAACGCCCACACCTGCCACAGCCATACGGGCGCCGAGATGAGCAGGCCGATCGCGAACGCGATCCGCATGCGAAGGTCGAACCCGCTGGTCACGGTGGTGAAGTTGAGGCCGACGTACTCTTTGCCCTGCTGCTCGGCGATCGTGCGGATGGGGATGGACAGCAGGTCGATGATCGGGTCGGTCACGATGAACGCGACGATCATCCCCACGACCAGGGCTGCCGCTGCGATCACGAGCCGCTTGCGGAGTTCGATCAGATGCGAGCCGAGCGACATCCGCTTGTCGCGGCCCGGCGCCTGTGGTTCGGCGGATTCCAGAGCCGACACGGGCTATGCGGATCGAGGAGGCAGACCCGGATCGGAGTCGCGAGCGGTCACTGTCGTGTCAGAAGCCACCGACTGCTGCGGGGTGGCAGCGTTGTCGGTGGTCTCGTCCGACGCGTCGTCGTTCTTCATGGCCTTCATCTCGCCCTTGAAGACCCGGGCGGACTGACCGAGGCTCTTCGCCAGCGCCGGCAGCTTCGCCGCACCGAAAAGCAGCAGGATGACGGCGAGGATGATCAGCAGATGTGGCCAACCGAAAGCGCCCATGATTCTCCTTCGTCGTTTTATAGAGTCTAACCGGCGACGCCGCGATCCGGGTCACGATACAGGGCGAGTCCCGCCGCGGCCCAGTCACGGGCGGCAGTACGGGCGACGCTCGGCTCGACGACCTCGAGAGCGCAGCCGAAGCGACCCGCGAGACGCTTGATGCTTCGCGGGTCGGCGAGTCGCAGCCTCGCCGTGACGACACCGTCGTCGACCTCCACATTGTCGGCGGTGAGGAAATCACCCAGGAGCGGTGCGAATCTCTCAGGAAGCCGCACGACGACCTCGCCCTCGTCCTCGACGGCGGAGAAGGCCTCGGGCACCTGATCCCCCGCGTGCGTGATCGGGATCTCGGTGAGCCGGGCCTCGCTGACGCGGTCGAGGTGGAAGGTGCGCATGGCCTCACGCATGTGGCACCAGCCCTGCAGATACCACTGCGCATTCGTGATCAGGATCTGCACCGGATCGACCGTGCGCGTCATCGGCGCGGCATCCGGCGCCTGATAGGTGAACGAGACGGCCACGCCCTCCTGCACGGCGCGCGACACGACCTGCCTGACCTCGTCGACCGCGCTCGGCGCGACGACGACCTCAGCCGGCGCGTCGGCGGCACCGCGGGAGAGCTTGGAGATCAGACCGCTGACGAGACCGGAGTCGGAGACGGCGGGAACCGCCGCGACCATCTGGAGTCCCGCGAGCAGAGCGGCCGCCTCGCGGGCGGTGAAGCGAGGGACTCTGCGCAGTGCGACATCGTTGGTGATCTCGATGATGTCCTGCTGATCGAGCAGATCCCAGTTGATGTCGAAGAGCTCCTGCGGCTGCTGCCAGAATCCCGCATCGCCGGGCAGGCCGATCACCGTCAGCTTCTCGACCATCTGGCGCATCTCATTCGGGGTGACCCCGAACTCGTCGGCCGCCTCGGCGAGCGACACCTGCCCCAGCTCGAGCAGATACGGCACGAGGGTCAGATACACCCGCACGCGATCCGATGCCAGCAGCGGCTTCGACTTCGCGGTCATCGCCCCTCCTCCGGTTCGGAATTCGCCGCGACCACCGCGGTGAGCCGAGAGATCACCGCATCGCGGAGAGCATCGGGCTCCACCACACGGACCTCGGGTCCGTACGACGCCAGTTCATCCGCGAAGATGTGCAGATCGACGAACGGCACGTGGATGCCCTGCACGGCAGGCGTGGCTCGCCGACCGAGTCTCAGCGCCGCCTCGGTGCCCGGAGTGACCTCGAGCAATGCTGCGTTCTGCGCCGCGACACGCTGGAGCCCCGCCAGCGCCCGCTCCCCCGCTCCGTCACGCAGACGCGGGTCGAACGTCTTCGCGGAGATGCGCACGTCGCCGACGATGCGGCTGAGCAGGAACATCCTGTCCGCCTCGATGTCGACATCGATTCCGTAGACATGCCAGCGGGCTTCGTAGTCCACCAGCGCCAGCGGACGGATGCTGCGCCGTCGCGGCGACTCCTCGCCGGGCTTGAGGTAGTCGAACCCGACGACGCGGGACTTCTCGATCGCCTCCTGCAGGAACGGGAAGGCGGCGTCGCGAACGGTGATCCGCGGTGCGAACCCGATGATGGGCTCATCGCCGTCGATCCCGAGGGCACGGATCTTGCGCACGCCCGCTTTGGCGTCGACGGATGCCGATTCCGTGCTCCACACACTGCCGGCCAGCTGCAGCACAGCGAGCTCGGCAGCGGTGAACTCTATGTCGTCGGGAAGATCGTATTCCGCCTGCGGAATGCGATAGCGCGCTTCGCGCAGGTCGTTCGGATCGGCCGGATCGCCGATGGTCTCCACCGGGACCCCGAGAGTGCGGAGCTCGTCCTTGTCGCGCTCGAACATCTTCTCCAGCGCGTCGGAGCGTGAACCGGCATCCGCTCGCTGACGATACCCCGAGACGTTGTCGAGGATCTGCTGCTTGGTCAGCCCGATCTCCGTGGCCATCAGCGCCACGACGAGATTCGTCAGGCGCTCCTCCGCGGGAATGCGGGCGGCCATCATTGCTCCGGAACGGGAACGATCCCCAGGATGTCGACGACGATGGCAGTCGCGGATGCGCCCTCGGCTCCCGGAGCGATGACGAGAAGCTGCGAGCCGACCGTCGAGCCCACGAGCTCCTCGGCTGCGAGCCCGATGTTCGGCTCCGCCCCCCACGTGCTCGTCGCGACGGTCTTGTCGTCCCAGCCGACCGCCATGATGTTCGTGACCACGACGGACTCCTTCGTGACCTCGGCGCCGTCGCCTCTGATGAGCGTCTGCGTCACGGTGTCTTCGGGTGCCGCGCTGTCGGGGATGATGATCCCGGGTGTTCCGTCCGGTGCGCGCACGACCGTGGGCAGACCACGTGCGTCGTTGAACTGCGACGCGCCCTCCGCCTTCGGCAGGAGCACATCGAGCACGTCGATGACGGCCACGACGCTCTCACCGTCCGCGAGCCCGAAGGCCTGCGCGTTGCTCTCGCCGAAGTCCTCCTGCGTGAGCACCGCGACCGTCCTCGTCCCACCGGTTGCGCATTCGAGCACCGACTCGAGTCCGGGCGAACGCTGCGCCCAGTACGCGATGCTGTGCACGCGACTGCGGTCGCCGTTGTATTCCGACTCGTAGAGCTTCTCTCCGCTGTCACCGCCGTAGAAGGTGATGTCGAGCACGAGGGGCTGAACGTCGGAGGTGAGGGTCTCTCCGTCTCCGGTCGTCACGTCCGAGAACTCCGTGGAGTCCGACTTGACGGGAGTGAACACCGTCACATCCGGCTTCTCGCCGAGGTCGCCTTCCACCGTGACCGAGTCGGCGACCGCCGGAGAAGCCGTGCGATCGCACACCGCACCGGCGAACGACGGGGCAGCAGAACAGCCCGTCAGAGCGAGGGCGGCGAGACTGAGAGTGGCCAGAACGGCGGACGTTTTACGCACGCGCTCCAGTCTATTCCGTCGAGGCGTCGGATTCGCGCGATGCGGCAGCGATGCGCGCCCCCTCGGCCGCTTTCGTCGCCTCCCGCGCGCGCTTTCGGAGGTTCTTGTCGTTGATCACCCGATCACCGACGGCTCCCGGTGTCCAGAGCTCGACGTCGTCGTCTCCGTAGCTGCTCTTCGACGCCCGGCGCTTGACCGACGGCGCGACAGCTCCCGGTGCAAGGCGACGCGCGGTCAGGAGGAAGCCCGTGTGCGCCACCATACGGTGGTCCGGCCGGACTGCCAGGCCCTCGACGTGCCAGCCGCGGACCATGGTCTCCGACGCGTCGGGATCGGTGAAGAGACCCGTTCCGCGGATGTACTCGGCCACACGGGAGAGCTGCGTCGCAGTCGCGATGTAGCAGAGCACGACTCCTCCCGGGGTGAGGGCCTCGGCGACCACGTCGATGCACTCCCAGGGAGCGAGCATGTCGAGAACCACACGGTCGACGGTTCCCGGCGCGAATGCGGAAGGCAGTTCCTCGACGAGATCGCCCACGACCACGTCCCATGTCCCGGGAGTCTCACCGAAGAAAGTCTCGACGTTTCCCCGAGCGACCTGCGCGAAGTCGTCCCTGCGCTCGAACGACACGAGTCGTCCGGCGGGCCCGATCGCCCTCAGCAGCGAGAGGGACAGCGCTCCCGAGCCGACACCGGCCTCGACGACGACGGATCCGGGGAAGATGTCCGCCTGCATGACGATCTGGGCGGCATCCTTCGGGTACACGATGGCCGCTCCCCGCGGCATCGACATCGCGAAGTCGCGCAGCAACGGTCGCAGCGCCAGGTACTCATGACCGGAGCTGTTCGGCACGACCGAGCCGTCGGGCAGCCCGATGAGGTCACGGTGCCGGAGCACGCCCTGATGAGTGTGGAGCTCGCCGTCCTCGCGCAAGGTGACCGTGTGCAGGCGGCCCTTCGGACCGGTCAGCTGTACCCGGTCTCCGGCGCGGAAGGGGCCGCTCGGGCGCGGGGCACCGCTGAGGGCGGTGCCTGCCGTGCCGGTCGGCTCTGTCGTGTCGGTCATCGGGTGGCTCCCGTCATGGAGGTCTGGCGGTCGAAGAGATCGACGAGATCTGCGGCGGTGCGGCCCTCGAGCGTCGGCCACAGTTCGTGGGCACCGACGTGGTCGAGAGCGACGATGTGAGGGACGCCGAGTGCCACGGCGCCGGCTGCGATCCCGGCACGCAAACCCGTCGGGGAGTCCTCGATGACCACCGCATCCGCGATGTCGATGTCCAGAAGCGTCGCCGCGTGGAGGTAGGGCTCGGGATGCGGCTTCGGATTCGAGACATCGTCGCCCGCGACCACGATGTCGAAGGCGTCGAACTCGATGAGATCGACCACGCCGAGCGCCATGCGCCGCAGCGACATGGTCACCAGACCCGTCGGGATCCCCGCGGTGCGCAGATCCTGCAACAGCTCTCGGGCCCCGGGTCGGAACGGAACGCCCTGGGTGCGGAGAGCGTGCTGCACGCCATCGGTCAGGAGAGAGATGATCGCGTCGGCCTCCATGTCGACACCGGCGCGCTGGAGGATCACCGCGCTGTCGATCAGACCGTTGCCGACGAGCTGCAGTGCGTCGGCGTGAGTCCACGTGCCTCCGAAGGATTCGACGAGCGACGTCTCCGCCGCCATCCAATACGGCTCGGTGTCGACGAGTGTTCCGTCCATGTCCCAGAGGATCGCGCGGGGCTGTCTGCTCACCGGATCATGTTACCCGTGGCTGCGCCCGGTCTCCGTCCGAGCGGGCTAGCCTGGAGGGATAGGTACCGGCGACCACGAAGGGAGACCACGATGGATGTCCTCGGTTCACGAATCATCATCGCCGCCTTCGATGGCTGGAACGACGCCGGCGAGGCCGCCAGCGGGGCGATCGCCGCGCTGCGCGCGCAGTCGGAGTACGACCTCGTGCACTCGATCGATCCGGAGCTGTACTTCGACTACCAGTACACCCGCCCCGCCACCAAGATGGATGCCGAGGGCCGGCGCCAGCTGACGTGGCCCGAGGCGGGCCTGTGGCGTCCGCGCAATCCGGGACCGGGTCCTGAGTTCTGGGTCCTGACCGGCGTGGAGCCCGCTCGGACGTGGCAGTCCTTCGCGGCCGAGTTCATCGACGTCGCGCTCCGCGACGACGTGACGGGGCTCGTGACGTTGGGGGCGATGCTGTCGGATGTCCCGCACACCCGGCCGATCTCGATCTTCGCGTCGAGCCAGAACGAACAGGTTCGCGAAGCACACGGTCTCGAGCGGTCCCTGTACGAGGGACCTGTGGGCATACTCAGCGTCTTCGAGCACTTCGCCGAGAGCGCGGGCATCCCCACAGCGAGCCTGTGGGCGAGCGTCCCCCACTATGTCGCGTCCGCCACACCCTCCCCGAAGGTGACTCTGGCGCTGCTCGACCGCCTGGAAGAGCTCACGGGCGTGGAGTTCGCGCACAGCAGTCTGCGCACCGACGCCGCGGCATGGGAGGCGTCGATCGACGCCGCAGCGGCCGACGACGAGGACATGGCCGAGTACATCCGCCAGCTCGAGCAGACCCGCGACACCTGGGACTCCCCCGATGCGTCCGGCGACGCGATCGCGCAGGCGTTCGAGCGCTATCTGCGTCGGCGCGGTGACGGGCCGAACGACCACAAGCGCTGAGCCGCGCGCGCCCGGCGAGCGGGAGGCCGGCCTCAGGCCTGTGGTCGCTGCACGTCAGGCCGCGATGACTCCCGTGCCGAGCAGGACCAGCAGCACCGTGCCGAGCAGGATGCGGTAGATCACGAACGGCAGGAAGCTGCGCTTCGAGATGTAGTTCATGAAGAAGGCGATGACAGCGAGCGCGACGACGAATGCGACTCCCGTCGCGGCGAGAGTGTCGCCGAAGGAGAAGAACGCGGGCTCGTTCCAGCTCTTGAACAACTGGTAGAAACCGCTGCCGAAGACGGCAGGGATCGCGAGGAGGAACGCGTAACGTGCTGCCGCAGCGCGCTCGTATCCCAGGAAGAGCCCCATGGTGATGGTCCCGCCGGAGCGGGAGACACCGGGGATCAGCGACAGCGCCTGGGCGAACCCGTACGCGACGCCGTGCGGGTAGGTGAGTTGATCGAGCTTGCGACGCTTCGCGCCGACGTGGTCTGCGACTCCGAGCAGGACACCGAACACGATGAGCATGATCGCCACGATCCACAGTGACCGGAAGACCGTCTCGATCTGGTCCTGGAAGAGCAGCCCGAGGATGACGATGGGGATGCTGCCGATGATGATCATCCACCCCATGCGCGCATCGGGATCGCTGCGCGGGACCTTGCCTGCGAGCGACCGGAACCACTGCGCGATGATCCGGACGATGTCCCGCCAGAAGAAGACCACCACCGCCGCCTCCGTGCCGATCTGGGTGATGGCGGTGAAGGCTGCACCGGGATCCTCGCCCGAGGGCAGGAAGGTTCCGAGGATGCGCAGATGGGCGCTGGAGGAGATCGGCAGGAACTCGGTGAGCCCCTGGACGATCCCGAGGATGAGCGCTTCGAACAGATGCATGGATAGGCCTTCTCGGTCGGGTGGCGGCGCAGACGTGGAGCCGAGCGCTCAATACGTGCGCAGCAGATCGGCCAGCACCCGCTGACCGAAGACAAGCGATTCTACGGGTACGCGCTCGTCCACGCCGTGGAACATGCCCGTGAAGTCGAGATCAGCGGGGAGCCGCAGGGGCGCGAAACCGTACCCGGTGATGCCGAGAGCGGCCAGCGCCTTGTTGTCGGTGCCCGCGCCGAGCAGATACGGGATCACCGGAACGCCGGGGTCGTGGTGGTTCAGGCTCGCGACCATCGCGTCGACAAGGTCGCCCTCGAACGGCGTCTCCATCCCGATGTCACGCACCACGGTCTCGATCTCGATGTCGTCACCCACGATGGCCTGCAGTTCCGCCAGCACCTCGTCCTCGGTCCCCGGGATCACCCGCACGTCGATGAGCGCCTCGGCCCGCTCGGGGATGACGTTGTGCTTGTATCCCGCGCTGAGCGCAGTCGGGTTGGTCGTGGTCCGCAACGACGAGCGCAGGAAAGCCTCTGCCGGGCCGGCCGCAGCTGCCAGCGCGTCGGGGTCGTCGTCGGACCGTCCCGACAGATCGCTGAGTCCACGAAGGAGCGCTTCGGTGGTCGGCGTGAGCCGGACGGGCCACCGGGTGCGTCCGATCGCCGCCACAGCCTCAGCGAGCGCGGTCACCGCGTTGTCGTCGTGCAGGCGACTCCCGTGGCCGGCGCGTCCCGTGGCGACGAGGCGGATCCAGATGAGAGCCTTCTCACCGACCTGCAGCAGGTACGCACGGCGACCGTCGACGTCGATCGAATAGCCGCCGACCTCGCTGATCGCCTCCGCTGCACCCGCGAACCAGTGCGGACGGTGTCGCACGGCCAGAGCGGACCCTTCCACTCCCCCGTTCTCCTCGTCGGCGAAGAAGACCAGCACGAGATCGCGTGCGGGCTGCTCCCCGGCTCGCAGGATGTCTGCGACGGCGGTGAGGATCATCGCGTTCATGTTCTTCATGTCGACCGCGCCACGGCCCCAGAGCATCCCGTCCTTCACCACACCGGCGAAGGGGTCGACCGTCCAGTCGTCGGCGACGGCCGGCACGACATCCAGGTGTCCGTGCACGACCAGCGCCGACCGCTCCGGATGGCGCCCCCGCACGCGCGCCATCACGCTGGTGCGACGGTCGATCGGCTCGTAGTACTCGACCTCGAGCCCGAGCTCCTGCAGGTATGCGCCGACGTACTCTGCGGCCTCCCGCTCGCCCTTGGCGTTGCCTCCCCCGTAATTCGAGGTGTCGAAGCGGATCAGGTCCTGCGCGATGCGCACCACCTCGGGCAGCGACGGTTCTGTCATGCGCACAAGGCTATCGAAGCGCGGAGGCGCGCCCGGGAATCGCGCTCGGTTTCGGGGTGCGGTGAAGCCCGTGCTAATGTAAATCTTCGTTCGGCAACGAACATCCAACACCTGCGCGGGTGGCGGAATGGTAGACGCGCTACGTTGAGGTCGTAGTGCCCGTAAGGGCGTGGGGGTTCAAGTCCCCCTCCGCGCACAGGCCAGAGGCTCCGGAACATATCGTTCCGGAGCCTCTTTCGTGTATGCCGTGCCGCCGCGGCGGGGCGGTCCGTTCAGACCGCCCCGACGCCGAACAACAGGCCGAGGCCATACGTGATCGCAGCGGCGCCGAAGCCGATCGCCAGCTGACGCAGCGCCCTCCGCAGGGGCGGACCGCCTGACAGGACACCCACCATGGCGCCGGTCGTGAGCAGCGCGACCCCCACGAGCACGAGCGCCACGACGATGGCTGTCGCACCCTCGAGACCGAAGATCCACGGGAGCACCGGAATGATCGCGCCGGAGGCGAAGAGAAGGAAGCTCGACAGGGCGGCAGTCCAGTCACTTCCCACGATCTCGTGGTCCATGGCAGGATGCACCCGCACCGGACCTGTGACCGTGCGCTCGACCCCGGCGCGTGCAGCGGCGACGATGCGGCCCGCCCGCTCGAGGGCCTCGGCCTCTCCGACTCCGCGCGCACGATAGACGAGGGCGAGCTCGTTCTCGTCGATGTCGAGGTCGGCGGCGGACGCGGCCGCGTCCTCGTTCGCCTCCGTCGCAGCGAGAAGTTCTCGCTGAGACCGCACGGACACGAACTCGCCCGCCCCCATCGAGAGCGCGCCGGCGAGGAGGCCCGCGATGCCGCTGAAGAGCACGAAGCTCGAACCGACCCCCGTGGCACCGATGCCGAGCACGAGGGCGAGGTTGCTGACCAGACCGTCGTTGGCACCGAAGACCGCCGCGCGGAACGAGCCGGAGAGCCGACGGCGCCCCCGTGCGGCGAGACCGCGCACGACCTCGTAATGAACCTTCTCGTCGGCCCTCATGGCGGGGGTGGCGTACTGCTCGGAGTCGTAGGGCGACCGGGCCTCGGCGCTCTGGGCGAGCGCGAGCACGAAGATCGACCCGAACCGTCCGGCCATCCATCCGAGCAGACGCGATCGGAGCCCCGCGCGTGGCAGGCGCGCAGGCTCGGCGCCCAGCAGATCCAGCCAGTGCTGCTCGTGACGGCGCTCAGCGTCGGCGAGACTCAGCAGGATCTGCTGCTCCTCGCCGGTGCGGCGCTGTGCAAGCCGTTGGTACACCGTCCCCTCGGCACGCTCCTCGACGAGGTAGCGCGCCCAGCGGCGGCGGTCTGCGGCGGTCGGCTCTGTGGTGGCAGCGGGGGCTGTCATTCGATCTCCTGTGTGAGGGGTCCCGTGTGGGACGCCCCTCCACGCTAGCTGCGACACCCGGCCGCGATCCCGCCGGGGGCGGTATTGCCAGGTTTTCGGGAATCCGAATGACGGGATGCCGCACGTGCGGCTCGGGTCACGACCTGACGCGCTTGCGCAGCACCTCGATGCGGGCCTGCAACTGGGTGACGGTCGCCTGTGCGACGGCGGGGCCACCGCAGATGCGACGGAGCTCGGCATGGACGGCGCCGTGCGGTTCGCCCTTCTGTCGCGCGTAGAGGCCGACCAGACTGTTGAGCAGCTGGCGCTGTTCTTTGAGCGTCCGGTGCAGCGGGGCCGGAAGCGTCGTCGTCTCGGTCGGGGACGCCTTGGCCTCCCGAGCCTCACGAAGCCGGGACTGACGAGACTGACGCTGCATGAGCAGTTCATGCACGTGCTCCGGCTCGAGAAGCCCGGGGAATCCGATGAACTCCTCCTCTTCGGGCGTACCCGGCTCGGCGAGCTGACCGAACTCCTGCCCCTCGAACACGACGCGATCGAAGTGAGCGACCGACGACAGCGCCTGGTAGCTGAACTCCTGGGTCAGGGCGTCGGACGTCTCCTCTTCCCGGTTCGCGCTCTCCAGCAGCGAGTCTTCCAGCCCGTCCTCGTCCTTCGACTGCCGATCGAGGGCGTGATCGCGCTGCTTGTCCATCTCGTTCGCGAGCCCCATGAGCACCGGAACCTGCGGGAGGAACACGCTCGCTGCTTCTCCGCGTCGACGTGCTCGCACGAATCGTCCGATCGCCTGCGCGAAGAAGAGCGGCGTCGACGACGAGGTCGCGTACACGCCGACCGCGAGCCGCGGCACGTCGACGCCTTCGGACACCATCCTGACCGCCACCATCCAGCGGGCGTCGCCGGCGCTGAACTTCTCGATGCGCTCAGACGCCGTCGCGTCGTCCGACAGCACGATGGCCGGCTGCTGACCGGTGATGCTGTGCAGGATCTTGGCGTACGCCCGCGCCACCGTCTGATCCGTCGCGAGAACGAGGCCGCCGGCGTCGGGCACGTGATGGCGGATCTCGGTGAGGCGGCGATCAGCCGCGGAGAGCACCGCAGGCATCCACTCCCCCTCGGGGTCGAGCGCGGTGCGCCAGGCCTGCGAGGTCACATCCTTGGTGTTGTCCTGCCCGAGGTGCGTCTCCAGCTCATCGCCCGTGCTCGTGCGCCAGCGCATCTTGCCCGCGTACATGTGGAAGAGCACCGGACGCACCACGCCGTCGGCCAGGGCCCGACCATAGCCGTAGTTGTAGTCGGTCCTCGAGATGCGCGCACCCGACTCGTCGGGGTGGTACTCGACGAAGGGGATCGGCGCGGTGTCGCTGCGGAACGGCGTTCCCGACAGCAGCAGTCGTCGCTTCGCGGGCCCGAACGCGTCGCGGATCGCGTCGCCCCAGCTGAGTGCGTCGCCGCCGTGGTGTACCTCGTCGAGGATGACCAGCGTGCGAGCGTCCTCAGTGAGGTGACGGTGCACCGACGACTTCGCAGCCACCTGCGCATACGTGACGACGGCACCGTGATAGTGCCGCGCGGGCCCCCAATCGCTGTTCCGGAAACGCGGGTCGAGGCGGATGTGCACGCGCGCCGCCGCATCGGCCCACTGAGTCTTCAGGTGCTCGGTCGGCGCGACCACGATGATGCGATTGACTTCGCCCATTCGCATCAGTTCGACGGCGAGGGTCAGCGCGAAAGTGGTCTTGCCGGCGCCCGGCGTCGCAGCCACGAGGAAGTCGCGCTGGTCGGCCTCGAAGTACTGTTCCAGAGCCTCTTGCTGCCATGCGCGCAGCTTGTTCGCGGTTCCCCACGGGGCGCGCTGAGGAAAGGAAGGAGAAAGCATCGACTCCACGATAATCGCACTCACCGACACCGAGCACGATCGCCTCTCAGCCGGAGCGGCCTCGCGCCCTGGCGTGGCGCACGAGTAGGCTCGATCGGTGCGCCGCGACATCCATACGCCGCGCACGTTCGCGAAGGAGAGCTGGATGACAGACCAGGATTCGACTCGGACCCCTGACCTCGACAACGACAGTCCGCACCCGTGGCGACGCTTCGTCGCGATCGGCGATTCGTTCACGGAGGGCATCGGGGACCCCGACCTCTCGCACCCCGGGAGTCACCGCGGCTGGGCCGATCGCGTCGCCGAGGTCCTGTCACAGCAGGTCGACGACTTCGCCTACGCGAATCTCGCCGTGCGCGGCAAGCTCATCGCCCAGATCGTGCAGGACCAGGTGGAGCCGGCCGTCGCTCTGCACCCCGACCTGATATCGATCTGCGCCGGTGGCAACGATGTGATCCGGCCGGGGACCGATCCCGACGCCATCGCGGTCCAGCTCGAGGATGCCGTCTCACGACTCTCGTCCACGGGCGCCGCGATCCTCCTGTTCACCGGTGTGGACACGGCGTTCACGCCCGTCTTCCGCCCCTTCCGGGGCAAGGTGGCGATCTACAACGAGAACATCCGCGCCATCGCGGACCGCCACGACTGCATCGTCGCCGACCAGTGGGCGCTCAAGGTGGTGCAGGACATGCGCTTCTTCGACGACGACAGGCTGCACTACAACGCGCTCGGTCACCACGAGGTCGCACGCATGGCTCTCCGCGCCCTCAACGTCCCGAACGAGCTCGAATCCATGCAGCCGGAGCCGCTGCCGGTGCGCACGTGGAGAGAGGCCCGCTCCGGTGACCTCGGGTGGGCGCGGGAGCACCTCGTCCCGTGGGTCCTGCGTCGGCTGCGACACCAGTCCTCGGGCGATCACATCGTGGCCAAGCGACCGGAGCCCGGGCCGGTCATGCTCCCTGACGTCGACTGACGAGCGTCTTCGCGTCAGCGCGGACCGAGCGCCCAGAGCGCCACAGCTGCGGCGGAGGCGACATTCAGCGAATCGACGCCTCCGAACATGGGGATCGTCACGACCGTGTCGGCCTTCTCGAGCGCGGTCCGCGACAGGCCGTCGCCCTCCGTGCCCATCACGATCGCGACCCGGTCGGGCCGGTCGGCCGCGTACGAGTCGAGGGTGACGGCGTCATCGCGCAGCGCGAGAGCCGCGATGTCGAACTGCGCGGCGTGAAGATCCTCGACCGCCGACTCCCAGTCGGCGATGCGGGTCCACGGCACCTGGAAGACGGTGCCCATGCTCACGCGCACACTGCGCCGGTACAACGGGTCCGCTCCCCCGGGGGACACCAGCACGGCATCCGCGCCGAGGCCGGCGGCCGCGCGGAACGCTGCGCCGACGTTGGTGTGATCGCCGACGTTCTCGAGGATCAGCACGAGCCGCGCCTTCTCCAGCACCTCGGGCACCGTGCGCAGTGCGGGCCGGTGCATCGACGCGATGGTCCCCCTGTGCACGGCGAAACCCGTGACCGCCTCGGCCACCTCGTCCGGCACCACGTACACCGGCACGTCGAACTCGCCGACGATCGCCCTGATGTCGTCCACGCGCTTCTCCTGCACGAGGACGGAGCGCGGACGGTGACCGGCCGCGACAGCGCGCGCGATCACCTTCGTGGACTCCGCGATATAGAGGCCTCCCGCAGGATCGCTCACCGTTCGGAGCGCGGTGTCGGTGAGCGCGCGGTAGTCGTCGAGTCGTCGATCGTCGGGATTCGTCACGCGCACCAGTTCCACGGACCCCAGTCTGCCATCCGTCGCGTCCGCGCCTACCGGGTCCGCTCGACGCGCGGTCTGCGCCGCACGCCGTAGACTCGGAGCAGGAGGTCCTGTGAGCGCTACGAGTCCGGTCGAGCCGTCGGCCGCCGTCGCTCGCGCTGCCGAACTCCTGCGAGGCCGTCGCATCGCGCTGCTCACGGGAGCCGGCATCTCCACCGACTCCGGCATCCCGGCCTATCGCGGCGAGGGCGCGCGGACGCGGGCCGACCCCATGACGATCCAGAAATACCTGGGCGACGAATCCGCCAGACGACGGTACTGGGTCGGCGGCCACCTCGGTTGGCGTGCCTTCGCACAGGCGCGCCCGAACCCCGGCCACATCGCCCTCGCCGAGATGGAATCGTCCGGTCACGTGAGCGGCGTCATCACCCAGAACGTCGACGGCCTGCATCTGCGGGCGGGGAGCTCGCACGTCATAGAGGTCCACGGCACGATGAGGCGCGTGCTGTGCCTGCGCTGCGGTCAGGTGTTCGACCGGCGCGACATCGCCGCGCAGATCGAAGAGACCAATCCGTGGATCAGCGTGCCGGAGAACGTGGCCCTGAATCCCGACGGCGATGTGCTGCCCGAGAGCACGGACGGCTTCATCGTGCCGACCTGCACGGTGTGCGGCGGCATGCTGAAGCCCGACGTCGTCTTCTTCGGGGAGTATGTCCCGCAGGACCGCTTCCGCGCTGCCGAATCACTGCTGCGCTCCAGCGACGCACTCATCGTCGCGGGCACGTCGCTGGTGGTGAACTCGGGGGTGCGCCTGGTCGAGCGTGCCCGACGTCGCAGCATCCCCCTCATCATCATCAACCGCGAGCCGACCCGAGCGGATGTCTGGGCGGATGTCACCATCGCCGCAGGCACGGGCGACGTGCTCCCCGCGATCCAGGAGCTTCTCGTATGACTCTGCTCACACTCATCCGTCACGGCCAGACCGACTGGAACCTGGATCGGAGGATCCAGGGATCGACCGACATCCCCCTGAACGAGACGGGCCGGGCCGATGCCCGGACGGCGGCGGCGGCGCTCGCCGGCACCACGCACCATGCGATCTACACCAGTCCGCTGCTCCGTGCGCGAGAGACCGCGGAGATCATCTCGGCCGAACTCGGTCTGGGCACGCCGATACTGGTGCCCGGCATCCGCGAGCGCGAGTTCGGCGACGGTGAGGGCATGAGCGTCTCCGAGTACATGGAAGCCTACGGCGGCTGGCACTCCGAGGTTCCCGGCGCGGAGAGCCTCGACGATGTCGCCGCGCGATCTCTGCAGGCCCTCGACACGATCGCTCGGGATTCCCGCCGCCGGTCGACACCGGTCGCCGAGTCCGTGGTCGTCGTCGCTCACGGTGGAGTGATCAGATCGCTCATCGACCACGTCTCGGGAGGCACGCTCCCCCGGCCGGGCGATCAGATCCTGAACGGTTCGGCGCACCGCTTCGAAGCGTCTCCGGGCGTGCTCAGACTCCTCGACCAGTCCGTCCTGATCTGACTCACAGACCGGCGCGGGCGAGCACCGAACGCGCGTGCCTGAGCACGGGCTCGTCGATCATACGTCCCTCGAAGCGGAAGACACCGCGCTCGTCCTCGGCAGCCGCGAGGACGGAACGCGCCCAGCCGACCTCGGAGATGTCGGGCGCATAGGCGGCGCGGATGGCCTGGACCTGATCGGGATGGATGCAGGCGGTCGCCGCGAAACCCGACGCTGCGGCGTCCGCCGCCTCGGCGGCGAGTCCCGGGAGATCGCCGAGCGCGATGTGCACGGCGTCGATCGCCCCTTTCCCCTGAGCACCCGACTCGAGGAGCACCCGCGATCTCGCGTATCGCGCGATGTCACGATAGGTGCCGTCCTCGCGGCGGCTCGAGGTGCCTCCGAGGGAGGCGACGAGGTCTTCCGCGCCCCACATCATCGCGACGACGCGCGCGTGCGCCGCGATCCGGTCGGCGGCATGGACACCCTTGGCCGTCTCGCAGAGCGCGATCACGGAGAACCGCTCATCGAAGACATCCAGACTCGACGCACTCTCCGTCTTCGCGACCATGACCGTTCGGAAGTCGGTCTGCGAGAGCATGGTCAGATCCGACGCGAACTCATCGGAGCCCGGCGGATTCACGCGGACGATCACACGATCGGGATCGAGGTCCGCGTCGATGATGTTGCCGCGAGCGCTCGCCTTGGCCGACGGCAGGACCGCATCTTCGAGATCGAGGATCACGGCATCGGCCTTCTCGAGCGCCTTGCCGAAGCGCTCCGGTCGATCCGCCGGGCAGAACAGCAGCGCAGGGCCCAGGTCGAAGGTCATGCGGCGCCTCCCGGTCGGCAGTGCACGAGCACGGTCCGTGTGGCGGTCGCCACCACGGTTCCGTCCTGGTTGCGCCCGGTATGCGCGATCTGGACGATCCCCTGGCCGTCACGCGATGCCGACAGCCGCTTCTCGACGATCGCGCTCTCGGTGTAGAGCGTGTCGCCCGCGAAGAGCGGGTGAGGGAACGCGATGTCCGTGAGGCCCAGCTGGGCGACGAGGGTGCCCTGGGTCAGCTGCGCGACAGACGCACCCACCATCGTCGACAGGGTCCACATCGAATTCATGAGTCTCGCGTGGAACGGATCCTGCGAGGTGGCGAAGGCCTCGTCGAGATGCAGCGCCTGCGTGTTCATGGTGAGCGTGGTGAAGAGGACGTTGTCGGCTTCGGTCGCGGTGCGCCCCGGCCGGTGGAGATACCGGGCGTCGGCGTCGAACTCCTCGAAGTAGAGCCCCCGCTGCACGATCTCTGTCACGGTCATGATGTCACGCTACCCGGTGACTCCGAGCGACCGCGCGATCACGAGCAGCTGCACTTCTGTCGTGCCCTCGCCGATCTCCAGGATCTTCGAATCGCGGTAGTGGCGACCGACCGAGAACTCGTTCATGAAGCCGTTCCCTCCGAAGATCTGCGTCGCGTCGCGGGCATTGTCCATTGCGGCCTCCCCCGCCACCAGCTTGGCGATGGCCGCCTGCTCCGCGAACGCCGACCCGGCGTCGCGCAACCGCGCCGCATGGTGCCAGGCGAGACGAGCCGTGTGCACTCGAGCGCGCATGCGAGCCAGTGTGAACTGCGCGTTCTGTCGGGTGCTGAGAGCGCTGCCGAAGATGGTGCGCGACTTCGCGTAGTCGATCGCCGCCTCCAGACACCCTTCAGCCGCGCCGGTGGCGAGGGCGGCGATCGCGATCCGCCCCTCGTCGAGAATGCTGAGGAAGTTCCGGAAGCCGCTCCCCCTCTCGCCGAGGAGGTTGCCCGCCGGCACTCGAGCACTGTCGAAGCTGAGCGGATGCGTGTCGGAGGCGTTCCATCCGACCTTGTCGTACGGCGGGTCGACGGTGAACCCGGGCGTGCCGTTCGGCACGATGATCGTGGAGATCTCCTTGCGTCCATCGACCGAACCGGTGACGGCGGTCACCGTGACGAATCGAGTGATGGGCGTTCCGGAGTTGGTGATGAACTGCTTCGATCCATCGATCACCCACTCATCGTCATCGAGTCGAGCGGTCGTGCGCGTCGCACCCGCATCGCTCCCCGCTTCCGGCTCGGTCAATCCGAATCCGGCGAGGGCGCGTCCCGCGAGCAGATCGGGCAGCAGCGCTCGTCGCTGCTCCTCCGTGCCGAAACGGAACACCGGCATGGCACCGAGGCTGACCCCTGCCTCGAGCGTGATCGCGATCGACTGGTCGACACGTCCGAGCGCCTCGATCGCGAGTCCCAGCGCCATGTAGTCGCCGCCTTGACCTCCGTACTCCTCGGGGAACGGCAGACCGAACAGCCCGAGGTCGCCCATCTGCCGCACGACGTCCATCGAGAGCGTATGCGTCCTGTCGGCCTCATAGGCCTGAGGTGCGACGACCGTATCCGCGAACTCGCGCACCATCGCCGCGAGCTCGCGCTCCTCATCCGTCAGTTCGAACGTCATCGTCCATCCTCCATCGTGACGCGGGCGACCACCTGGTCCCGCCGCACCTGATCTCCGGCGGAGACCAGCACTGTCACCGTTCCGTCGTGGGTCGCCACGACCGGGTGCTCCATCTTCATCGCCTCGATCGAGACGAGCGGGGTTCCGACTGTGACGCGCTCGCCGTCCGTCACGTGAACAGCGACGACGCCACCGGGCATCGGAGCGCGCGCCTCGGGGTCCGCATCCGCGGGGCGTGCCTCGAGCCCTGCCAGTCGACGACGCATCCTCTCGCGCCGGTCGAGCGGCTGCAGGCGCATCGAACGCCCGCGCTCGGCGACCCACACCGCGCCGTCGTCGTCCGACGCGACAGCCATGATGTGCGACGCTGCTCCCTTCGGAGCGACGTGCACCTCGTCGACATCCGTCATGAACACGACCTCGTCGCGCGAGTGGTCGGTCAGTCGTAGCCACACCCCACCTGCTCGCCTCGCAGACACGGCCGGGCGTGCGGCGAGCAGATGTTCGCGTGCAGCCGACAGCATGGCTTCGGACGGAGATTCCATGCTCAGCGGAAGAAGCGTCTCGATGAGGCCGGTGTCCAGGTCTCCGGCGACGACCCGCGCATCACTGCAGAGCTGCCTGAGGAAAGCGATGTTCGTGTCGACGCCCAGCACCGTCATCCGGCTCAGTGCCGAGTCCAGCGCCCGGAGTGCGGCGATTCGATCGTCCGCGTGGGCGACCACTTTCGCGATCAGCGGGTCGTAGTAGCCGGAGACCTCCGAGCCGGTCTCGACCGCAGCATCCACGCGCACGCCTTTCGGCGGGTCGAAGAGCAGCACACGACCTGTCGAGGGGACGAATCCGCGCTGTGGAGACTCGGCGTAGACGCGTGCCTCGACGGCGTGTCCGCGCGTCGGCGGAGCCGGCTGCAGCGAGCCGCCTGCGGCGACGTCGATCTGGAGACCGACCAGGTCGAGGCCGGTGACCTGCTCGGTGACGGGGTGCTCCACCTGGAGCCTCGTGTTCATCTCGATGAAGAACACCTCGTCCGGCCTTTCGGCATCGACGAGGAACTCCACGGTTCCGGCCCCGACGTATGCCACGCTGCGGGCAGCCTGAACAGCGGCCTCGAACAGACGTCGTCTCGTCGATTCCGGAATCCCGGCGGACGGTGCCTCCTCGACGACCTTCTGGTGACGCCGCTGCAACGTGCATTCGCGCTCGCCGACGACGATCACCTGACCGTGTCGGTCCCCGAACACCTGCACCTCGATGTGGCGAGGACGACGGATCAATCGTTCGAGGATCAGCGCATCGTCTCCGAACGCTGCGGCAGCGATGCGCCGCGCGGAGGCGAGCGCGGAAGTGAGGCCGGACGCGTCTTCGACCACCTCCATGCCCTTGCCTCCACCGCCCGCGCTCGGCTTCACCAGCAGCGGGAATCCGACGCGCTCGGCCTCGTCGTGGATCTCGCCCTCGGAGAGCCCGCGGGCGTCGAAGCCGGGAACGATGGGAACCCCGAATCGCGCCACATGCTCCCTCGCTCGGGCCTTGTCGCCCATGATCTGGAGAGCCTCGATCGAGGGACCGACGAAGACGATGCCTCCCTCGGCACAGGCCTCTGCGAGACCCACGCTCTCGGACAGGAAACCGTAACCCGGATGGATCGCCTGGGCGCCGCTGGCCCGGGCAGCGGCGATCACCGCGTCGATGTCGAGGTAGGAATCGGCAGCGGGTGCCGGGCCGATGCGCACCGATTCATCGGCCTCACGCACGTGCGGCGCGGCGACGTCGGCGTCGCTGTGCACCGCGACACTGCGAATGCCCCTGTCCCTGAGCGTGCGGATGATGCGTCGCGCGATCTCGCCACGGTTCGCGACGAGAATCGTGTCGAATCCCTTCGAGGGCGTCGCTGTCGGGGTGGCGCTCGTCTGGGTGCTGGTCATGTCGTGCTCACATCCTGAACAGGCCGAAGCGGGGCTCGGGCAGCGGGGTCCTGGCGATCACGTCGAGGGCGAGGCCCAGAAGATCACGAGTGTCGACAGGGTCGATGATCCCGTCGTCCCAGAGCCGCGCGGTCGCGTAGTACGGCTCCCCCTGGGCCTCGTACTGTCTGCGGATCGGCTCCTCGAACTCGGCTCTCTGCTGAGCGTCCCAGCCCTCGCCCCGAGCGGCCAGCTGATCCTCTTTCACCGTGCCGAGGACGGATGCGGCCTGCGCACCGCCCATGACCGAGATCCGACTCGCCGGCCAGGTCCACAGGAACCGGGGCGAGTACGCCCGCCCGCACATCGAATAGTTGCCGGCGCCGAACGAGCCTCCGATGATCACGGTGAGCTTCGGGACACGAGTGCTGGCGACGGCCGTCACCATCTTCGCGCCGTCCTTCGCGATCCCGCCGGCTTCTGCCTCGGTGCCCACCATGAACCCGCTGATGTTCTGCAGGAAGACGAGGGGGATTCCGCGTTGATCGCACAGCTCGATGAAGTGCGCCCCCTTGAGGGCCGACTCGC
Source organism: uncultured Microbacterium sp. (assembly GCF_963521645.1). Taxonomy (GTDB): domain Bacteria; phylum Actinomycetota; class Actinomycetes; order Actinomycetales; family Microbacteriaceae; genus Microbacterium. The sequence continues at coordinate 34,684 of NZ_CAUQVQ010000023.1, forward strand.
CGAAGAGCACACCGTTGTTGGCGACGACCCCGACCGGGTGCCCGTGCAGGCGCCCGAAACCCGTGACGAGCGTCGTGCCGTACTCGGACTTGAACTCGCGGAACGTGTCGCCGTCGAGCAGATAAGAGATGACGAGGCGAACGTCGTACGGGGCGTTCACGTCGACGGGGACCGAGTCGTAGAGGGAGCCGTCTGCCGAGGGCGGGCGGGACTCGGCGACCTCCCATGCCGGATCGAGGGGTGCCGGAAGAGTGGCGACGATGTCGCGCAGTATCTCCAGCGCGTGCTCGTCGTCTTCTGCGAGGTGATCGACGACACCGCTCCGGCGGGCATGCAGCTCACCGCCCCCGAGCTCCTCCGCGGAGACGATCTCGCCGATCGCCGCCTTCACGAGGGGCGGTCCGCCGAGGAAGATCGTGCCCTGGCCGCGCACGATCACGGTCTCGTCGCTCATCGCCGGCACATATGCGCCGCCCGCGGTGCACGAACCGAGCACCGCGGCGAGCTGCGGGATGCCCTGGGCGGACATGCGCGCCTGATTGAAGAAGATGCGTCCGAAGTGATCACGGTCGGGGAAGACCTCATCCTGCCTCGGCAGGAACGCACCCCCCGAGTCGACGAGATACACGCAGGGAAGGCGATTCTCGAGCGCGATCTCCTGCGCGCGCAGATGCTTCTTCACCGTGAGGGGATAGTACGTGCCGCCCTTCACCGTGGCGTCGTTGCACACGACCATGACGTGGCGCCCGTGAACCAGACCGATGCCCGCGATCACGCCGGCCGCCGGAGCATCGCCTCCATACAGTCCGTCGGCCGCCAGCGGAGCGATCTCGAGGAAGGGGCTCCCCTCGTCCAGGAGCCGGGTCACCCGATCGCGCGGGAGGAGCTTGCCGCGAGCGAGATGTCGCTGCCGGGAAGACTCCGGGCCCCCGCGGGCCACCTCCGCGAGCCGCTCGCGGAGCGCCGCGGCGAGAGTCTGCTGGGTCGCAGGCATCGTGATGTCCTCCTCGACACACGTGCGCATCTGTCACACTCTGGTGCGACTCGTGCTTCTTCGGTTAGTGTGCACTAACCAGTGACATCAGGTTAGCGAGGATTAACTGAGATGACAACCCCGATCACCGCACGAGATCGCGCCAAGGCCGAGCGCTCGGACGCGATCCTCCGCGCCACGGCACATCTGTTCGCCGAGCGCGGGTACAACGGGGTCAGCCTGGAGGACATCGGTGCCGCAGTGGGCGTGTCGGGCCCCGCCGTCTATCGCCACTTCGCAGGCAAACAGGCGCTCCTCGGAGCCGTTCTGATCGAGGTGAGCAAGGATCTCGTGGAGGGCGGCTCCCGCGTGGCCGCCGCTGCGACGACGCCCGACGAGCGGATCCGCCAGCTGATCGATTTCCATGTGGACTTCGCGCTGCGCCACGCCGACGTCATCCGAGTCCACGACAGCGACGTCCCCCACCTCGCCCCGCGGGATCACAGCGAGGTGCGGCGGCTGCAGCGCGCGTACATCGAGCTCTGGATGGACGCGCTCGCCGCACTGATCGACGCAGGGGCCGATGAACTGCGGCTGCGCGTGCAGGCGTGTTTCGGCCTCATCAACTCGACGCCGCACAGCACGAGCGCGGCTGCCCGACGTCACTCCGCCACCGCGACCGTGCTGGCCGCGATGGCGGAGTGCGCACTCCGGGCGCCCGTCTGATCCGCTGAGCGCTATCTCAGCAGCAGGGCGCGCCCCGGCGTCTCCAGAATGTCCGCGACGTCCTTGAGGAACCTCGCACCCTCGGCACCATCGACCATGCGGTGGTCGAACGACAGGCTCAGTGTCATCGTGTGACGCAGCGCGAGCTCTCCCTCGAACTCCCACGGCCGGCGACGGATCGCCCCGATGGCGAGGATCCCCGACTGACCGGGCGGGAGGATCGGGGTGCCCGCGTCGATGCCGAAGACGCCGATGTTGGAGATCGAGAACGTGCCTCCCGCGAGTTCCGCAGGTGACGTGCGTCCTGCACGAGCGGTCTCCGCGAGAGTGGTCAGCGCATCAGCGAGCTCGATGAGCGTCATGCGGTCCGCATCTCGGATGTGGGGAACCAGGAGTCCCCGGTCGGTCGCCGCAGCGATCCCGAGGTCCACGTACGTATGACGCACGATCTCACCCGCGTGGTCGTCCCATCGCGAATTGAGTTCAGGGTTCCGGCCGAGCGCGAGGCACACCGCCTTGGCGACGACGGCCAGCGGACCGAGGCGATGCTCGGCGAGCGAACGATCGACCCGGAGAGACGACAGCAGGTCCATGGTGCCCGTGACGTCGACGGTGTGGAACACCGTCACGTGAGGAGCGCTGAATGCGCTCTCCACCATCGCGGCAGCGGTGTGCTTGCGCACTCCTCTGATGGGTATGCGCACCTCACGTTCCTCGCCGCTCGGCGGAGTCGCGGCGGGCGCGGACCAGGTGCGCTCGTCATCCGCGCTGCGAGACTTCTCCTCTGCCCGGCCACCGAGCCGTTCCGCGTACGCGTCGACGTCGGACCGTGTGATGAGCCTGTCGCCGACCGCGGCGGCGACGAGAACCAGGTCGATGCCGAGGCGCTTCGCGTATGCACGCACCGGAGGCGTCGACCGGGGGCGCTCCACCGACGTGTCGACGCTCGGTGTCGGCGAGGCGTCGTGCGGCGCGGCGTCGAGGACGGCCGTGT
>NZ_CAUQVQ010000024.1:0-36448 GCF_963521645.1 uncultured Microbacterium sp.
GTCGGCGGCTGCGGCCACGACTGCTCCGGCGAGCGCCGACGCTGCCGAGCTCGTGCGCGCTCTGCAGACGCTGTTCGCGGCGAGCAGCAGCACGACAGGCAGCGCGTCATCGCTGCAGCAGTACGCGGGATTGATCGGATGACCGCGGTGAGTCTCCTGGGGGCGGTCGCGGCGGATCCGTCTGCGGCAGGCACGGCATCGGGGCGCGAGACGGGTGAGTCCGGCACACCCTTCGACGAGATCATCGTGCAGGTGCGCGAGCTCGCCACCCAGGCGGACGGCATGAGCCGGGAAGGCTCGTCGGCAGCGGGGGAGGGCGATCTCGCGCCGGCGCAGGCCGATGCCCGAGACCTCGCCGCCGCCGCCGCACTGCTCGGCGTCGTCGAGGAGACACCGGCAGCGCCCGAGGCGAGCGCGGATCCCCGTGGTGCGCAGAACTCGGGCTCGGTTGACGCCGAGACGTCCGGCACGGTCGCAGCCGCCCTCGTGGCGGTCCCGCCGCCCACAGACGCCGCGACCGTGTCCACGGTGCTCGACGGGGGCGTCGGATCTCACGACGCGCCGTCGGGTTCCTCCGCGTCCGTGCCCGCAGCTCCGTCTTTCGCGACCCCGACCTCCGGCGCACCCACGGGTGTCGGCGGGTCCGGACCTCTGGCTGCTCCTGGCGCTGCCGGCGCTCCCGCCGACCAGCAGGGTGCTCTGCAGACCGTCCGACGCGGGGCCGCGGAATTGTCCGAGGCGCAGCCCGCCGAGGCCGACCCCGCGCACCCGCTCCGCGCGGCGGGCCCCGAGCAGTCCGCCGCCGGTGCCGCAGGCGTGCCGCGCACGGGGGAATCCGCCGCACCGCCCCCCGTGCGCACTCTGTCTTCGCTGCCCGCTCCCATGGGGTCGTACGCAGACATCATGGCGGCGTCCGAGGCGTCCGACGGCGAGGGCGCGGGGGAGCCCCTGCTGACCGCAGGCGACCGCGCAGTATCGCTGCCTGCCGCCACCTCTGCATCCGGTTCCGGCGCCGGCTCCGGAGCCGCAACCATCGCAGCCGGCCTGTCCGCGGTCGCGCAGAAGGGCGCCGTTTCAGCCTCGCCCGCGGTCGCCGCGAGCGATGCGGCGCCCGAGGGCGCACGTGCCGTCGCCGCGCAGATGACCCCGGCCGTGCTCAGCATCGCGCAGCGGCCCGCGGGAACCCATCAGCTCGTCATGACCGTGAATCCCGAATCCTTGGGACCCGTCACCGTGCGCGCCCAGATCGGTCAGGCCGGCGAGGTGCAGGTCGAGCTGATCGGAGGCACGGATGCCGGGCGCGACGCGCTGCGCTCGATCGTCGCCGATCTGCGCCGCGACCTCGCCGCCGTCTCGCCGCATGCCACCCTCTCGGTAAGCACCGGGGTCTCCGCCGATCCCGGCCCCGGCCGCGGAGGACACCCCGGATCAGAGGCCGCGGCGGGCGAGCAGGGTGGCCGCGGCGACGCCGCGCCCGAGCAGCGCGGTCACCGGCCGGGCGCCGACCGTGGCGACGAGCTCGCGCACATCATCCGGATCACCACCAGCACCCGCGCCGCCGGCGAGGGCCTCGACACGTTCGCCTGAGAGGACACCCCATGACCGTCGACGCTGTCAGCGCACCGACCTCCATCCACACCAGCGGCACGACCGATCCCGCCGCGCGCAAGCAGACGCTGGACGGCGAGGTGTTCCTCAAGCTCCTCGTGACGCAGCTCACGCATCAGGATCCCTCGAACCCGATGGACACGAACGAGATGATCTCGCAGACCACGCAGCTGGCGATGATGGAGCAGCTGACGACACTCACCGAGAACGGCAGCGAGGCGTTCGCCCTGAACATGCGCCAGGCGGCGACCGCGTTGATCGGTCAGGAGGCCAGCTACAAGGACGCCGACGGCAAGACCGTCACCGGCATCGTCACCAAGGTCTCCTTCGACGGTCCCGTTCCGCAGGTGACCATCGGCGACAAGGCCGTCTCGCTCGACGCCATCACCGGAGTCGCCACGCAGCCCTCGGCCAGCCAGACCCCCGCAGCACCCCAGACCCCCTCCGCGCCGGAATCCCCCGCCGCGGCCTGACCTCGTACACCACGCAGGAAGAGAGACACACATGCTCCGCTCGCTCTACTCCGGAATCTCCGGCCTCCGGTCGCACCAGACCATGCTCGACGTCACGGGCAACAACATCGCCAACGTCAACACCGCCGGCTTCAAGGGGTCGTCTGTGCTGTTCCAGGACTCGCTGTCGCAGCTCATCGGCAACCCGGGCATCCCCGATGACGAGGTGGGCGGACGCAACCCCGCCCAGGTCGGTCTCGGCGTCCAGGTCGCCGGAGTGCGCACGAACTTCGCTCAGGGCTCCGCTCAGGCCACCGGTCGCGGCGGCGACCTGATGATCTCGGGCGACGGCTTCTTCGCCGTGAGCTCGGGGGGAGAGACCCTCTACACCCGCGCCGGAGGATTCTCCTTCGACCCGACCGGCAAGATGGTCACCGCCGACGGTGCGATCGTGCAGGGGTGGGCGGCTCAGAACGGCGTCGTCAACACGGGGCAGGCCGTCGGCAACATCGTCCTTCCCCTCGACGCCGTGTCGCCGGCGCGTGCCACGAACGCCGCGACCGTCACGGGCAACCTGCCCTCGACGGCGGCTGTCGGTGACGAGCTGGTGCGCGACGTGACGATCTTCGACGCGCAGGGGACGCCGTCGACACTGAGCCTGACGTTCACCAAGACCGCCACCGGGTGGGACGTCGAAGAGCCCGACAGCGGCGCCACCGGCGCACTGACCTTCACGAACGGCGAGCAGGCCGCTCCCGGCCTCACCCTCGCCGTCGGCGGCGTGGACGTCGACCTCAGCGCCGTCACCGGCTACGCGACCCTGTCGACCGTGGCGATCACCGACCAGGACGGCGCTGCGGCCGGGACGCTCAAGTCCTACAGCATCACCGGAGACGGATCGATCGTCGGCACGTTCAGCAACGGCGCCACGCAGACGCTCGGCAAGATCGCGATGGCGACCTTCGCCAATCCCGAGGGACTCGAGAAGGCCGGCGGCAGCGCCTACCGCGCCTCGGTCAACTCGGGCGCCGTGCGCATGGGCGAGCCCGGTCAGGCCGGCTTCGGCGACCTCGTGTCGGGCGCTCTGGAGATGAGCAACGTCGACCTCTCGCAGGAGTTCACGAACCTGATCGTCGCTCAGCGCGGTTTCCAGGCCAACGCGCGCATCATCACGACGAGCGACGAGGTGCTTCAGGAGCTCACGCAGCTCAAGCGCTGATCCACGCAGCCGTCCGACTGACGACGAGGGCTCCCCGCGACGCATGCGCCGTCGCGGGGAGCCCTTCCGTCTGCCGGTTACCGACAGCGTCCCCCGTCGCGATAGTCGGGCGGACTTGCCCCTCCTCCCACGCTCGGAGACGATCCGATGATCACCGTCACCCGCCTCGACCACACGCGGTTCGCGGTCAACCCCGACCTGATAGAACGCATCCAGGAATCGCCCGACACGACCCTGCACATGATCGACGGCCATGTCTACGTCGTCGTCGAGACCCTGGAGGCGGTCGTCGACCTGATCGTGTCGTACCGGGCACGGGTCCTCCGCACCGCGCAGGCCGCGACCACCGAGACGGGGGAGTGACAGTGGATCCCGCATTCATCATCGGAGTCATCCTCGCGTTCGGCGCGCTGGTCGCGATGATCACGATGGAGGGCGCGAGCTTCCAGGCGCTGCTCATCCCCGCCCCGATGATCCTGGTGCTCGGTTCGACCATCGGCGTCGGCATCGCGAGCCACACGATGCGCGACACGATCATCGCGGTCAAGAGCCTCGGACGCATGGTGCGGGGTCCCCGGACGACCCCGGAGGCCGTGATCCCCTTCCTCGTCGGATACGCCGACAAGGCCCGCGGCGAAGGGCTGCTGTCGCTCGAGCAGGAGGTCGACTCGGCACCGGATGCGTTCACTCGCCAGGCGCTGCAGGCACTCGCCGACGGCACGGACGCCGAGGATCTGCGCCTGACGATGGACGATGAGATCGCCGCGACGTCATCGCGCAACCGCGTGGCTGCCAAGTTCTTCGCGTCACTGGGCGGATACGCCCCGACGATCGGCATCGTCGGAACGGTGGTCTCGCTCACGCACGTCCTCGAGAAGCTCGACGAACCCGACCACCTCGGTCCCATGATCGCCGCCGCCTTCGTCGCCACGCTGTGGGGTCTGCTGTCTGCGAACTTCATCTGGAACCCGATCGCGGGGCGGCTGAACAGGATCGGCGCCGTCGAACTCGAGCGCATGACGCTCGTGGCGGAGGGCATGCTCGCGATCCAGGCGGGCAGCGCACCTCACCTGCTGCAGGAGCGCCTCGAAGCGCTCTCGACCGTCAAGCCCAAGGCCGCGAGGAAGAAGGGGCAGCCCGCGGAGGTGTCTTCGTGAGCAGCGGTCGCCGTTCGCGGTCGCGCGGTCACGACGAGGAGGGCCACGACGAGCCCGATGAGCGGTGGGCGGTGTCGTACGCCGACATGGTGACGGTGCTGATGTGTCTGTTCATCGTGCTGTTCGCGGTCTCGAACGTGGACAAGACCAAGTTCGAACTGCTCGCGAACAGCCTGGCGACCGGATTCGGTCAGGAGAGCACGGAGGGCGGAGCCGACACCGCGGAAGGCATGGTCATCCCGCCGGAGCTGCAGGACGACGACGGTGTCGTCGATCTCACCGCGCGGGCCGAGGCCGAGTACGAATCGCTCGAGGACATCAAGGAGCGGATGCATGCGGCATTGCAGGGGCAGGGCCTCCAGGATGCCGTCGACTTCGTCATCGACGACCGCGGGCTCAACGTCGGTCTGATCGGCGCCGAGACCTTCTTCGCCGACAACAGCACCTCGCTCTCCGGCAAGGCGGATGCCGTGCTCGATGCGATCGGAGACGTGCTGGTCACCGTCGGCAATCAGGTGAGCGTGGAGGGACACGCCGATCATCGCGTCTCGGCCGACCCGTATCCCACGAACTGGGAGCTGTCGGGAGGACGAGCGACACAGGTCGCGCGCTTCCTGGTCGAGCACGAAGGGGTCGGAGGGCCCCGCATGAAGGCGACCGCGTTCTCCGACACGCGTCCCCTCGTTCCGGGAGACAGCCCCGAGGCTCTGGCCGGCAACAGACGTGTCGACATCGTCGTCGAGTCGAACGAGGAAGAGCAGGTGCGCGCGCTGATCCCTGCGATCGCCGCCGCGGCCGGGGGGAGCTGACACACATGACCAGCACAGTCGAGGAGACACCGATGATCGCATCCGTCCGGCTGGACGAGGCTGCCGCACGATTCGCCGAGTACGACTTCGGCCGCCCCGCGCAGCTCGGGCGCGAGAGCACACGTCACCTCGAAGCCGCGTTCGAGTCGTTCGCGCGTCTGTGGTCGTCGCAGTTGACGGCGAAGATCCGCGTGCGTGCCCATCTGGCCCTCGAGAGCGTCGACCTGATCGCCTACGAGGAGTACGCGCAGTCGCTGCCCGGCACGACCGCCATGGTCACCGGAGTCTTCGAGGGCCGCGACGAGTCGTGCGTGGTGCAGTTCAGTCTCGAGAGCGCTCTGCTCTGGGTCGTGCAGATGATGGGAGGGCGCACGACATCGCCCCCGGAGTCGCGCACCTTCACCCCGATCGAGCTCGCTCTCGTGCGCAACATCATGGAGGGCACCTTCGAGCACCTGCACGCGAGCTTGGGATCGCTGCTGCCGAGCGAGCCGAAGTACACGGCTGTGCAGTACAACCCGCAGTACATGCAGGTGATCTCCGCGGGGGCGGCCGTGATCGTCGCTCGCTACACGATGCGCCTCGGCGATGTCGAGAGCACCGCCACCGTGATGCTGCCCGCGTCGACGGTGGTGGACCGCCTGGCCGCCACGGGCACAGACCCGTCCGCCGAGCACACGCCCCAGCAGACGATCGACCAGGTGCGCAGCACCCCCCTCGAGCTCACACTCCGGCTCGCGCCGCTCACGATCGGCGCGGGCGAAGTGCTCGACCTCGCCCCCGGCGATCTGCTCCGGCTGCCCCACGCCGAGACCGCGCCATTCGAACTCGTGTCGGGAGACGTGCCGATCGCGCGAGCGACACCGGGCAGCCGCGGCTCGCGCCTGACCTGCAAGATAACGAACATCACCGAGGAGACCCACTGATGAGCACCTTCCACGAGACCGCCGTCGCCGCGGCGATTGCCGGCAGGCTGCCGTTCGGCTACCCCGTGATCCCCACGCCGTCGACCGACCCCGGTGCCACCGGCGAGGCCATCGCCGTCACCGTGACGGGCACGCCGGGTGCGCGGATCGCGATCCAGGTCGCCGACCCGTCCCAGCTCGACGACGGCTCACCCACCGCGCGACTCGCCGATCGACTGCATCCGATCCTCGAGTCGGCGGCCGCGGTGTTCGGTGCAGGGGCCCTGAGCGCCGGCGAGACGGTCGACGCGGCGGAGACGTTCGCTCAGCCCGGCACGCAGGTGTTCGACCTGGTGGATGCCGACGGCGCGGTGGTCGCGCGTGCGTCTGTGCGAGTGGAGGGCGGAGCCGCGGCGCGGTCGCAGGGACCCCAGCGCCTCAGCAGGATCGCCGGAGTGGAGATGGAGCTGGTGGTCGAGATCGGGCGCACGCGGATGCCGGTGCGCGACGTGCTCGCGCTCGAGCCGGGCCGTGTCGTCGAGCTGGACCGTGCCGCGGGATCACCGGCCGACATCAAGCTCAACGGACGTCTGATCGGGCACGGCACGGTCGTCGTCGCCGAGGGCGACTTCGCGATCCGCGTCGAGCGCATCCTCGACGGCGCTGAGGCGGTCTGACAGTGGACGACCTGCTCGTCGCGGTTCGCGCGGTCGTCGCCCTCGCGGCGGTGCTCGGTCTGCTCCTCTTCCTCAGCCGCCGGCTGCAGAAGAGCCAGAGCGCGGGAACGAGCCCCCTCGCGGGGCTGATGCCGAAGAAGCTCGCGCGCCTCGCCGACCTCCGGCCCGTGAAGAGAAGCCCCGCTGCGGCCGGCAGTCGTCCGCGTCCGGAGAAGATCACGGTCGTGGCCCGGTCGGGGATCGGCGGCAAGGCGCAGCTCGTCGTGGCGGAGTTCGGAGGCATCCGGTATGTGCTGGGCGTCACGGAGCAGGGGATCAGCGTCGTCGATACGCAGGAGGCGCCGCTGAGCGACGAGGACGCCGTCGATCGCGAGGAGATCGACGATGATGCGAACGGCGCCGCCGAGGAGCCGCCGAACGACATCGTCGATCGCGCACTGCGCTCGGTGGCCTGAGCCCGCCATCCGCGGGCGGCGGTTACGCATGAGCGTTCTGTCGCGATAGTCGCCTGCGAGCACGGATCGCTCGACCCCCCGGCTACGGATCGGCCACGACACCCATCTTCGGAGTGCCGCCGTGCCCCCATCCGCGTCGACCACAGCGCCTCCTGTGCGCGCGCGGTCAGGGTCGCCGCGACGCACGGCGCTGCTCGTCCTGAGCGGTTGCGCGATCGCGATGGCTCTCGTGGCGCTGAGCGCATCCGGAGCGCATGCCGCAGGGGCGGTCCTCCCGAGCGAGATCGTCGATGACGGCGGCGGAGGCGGCAGCGGGGTGACGATCAACGGCATCAACGGCACCCCCTCCGACAGCATCATGACGCTGCTCGGGATCACCGTGCTCAGCGTCGCGCCCGCGCTGCTTCTCATGATGTCGAGCTTCACCAAGATCTTCGTGGTGCTGGCCCTGACCCGGAACGCCCTGTCGCTGCCGTCGATACCGCCCAATCAGGTGCTCGCGGGTCTCAGCCTGTTCCTGACGCTGTTCATCATGTGGCCCGTGCTGACCGACATCAACACGGTCGCCGTGAGTCCCTTCACCGCGGGGCAGGTCGACTTCGGTCGGGCGTTCGAGCTCGCGCAGGAGCCGCTGCGCCAGTGGATGCTGTCGTACACGCGCGAAGAGGACATCGCGCTCATGTATCGGGCCGCGCAGATGGACAACCCGACCGATGCCTCGACCATCCCGCTGCAGACGCTCGTCCCCGCGTTCATGATCAGCGAGCTGCGGGCCGCCTTCCTCATCGGCTTCATCATCTTCGTGCCCTTCCTGGTGATCGACCTCGTCGTGGCCAGCGCGCTGATGTCGATGGGCATGATGATGCTCCCGCCTGTCATGATCTCGCTCCCGTTCAAGATCCTGCTGTTCCTCCTCGTCGACGGCTGGGGCATGGTGATCACGGCTCTCGTGCAGTCGTACAACGGAGGTGGCGCATGACCCCCGAGGCCGTGATCGACATCGGGACGGCGGCGCTGATCGTCGGGGCGAAGCTGTGCGCGCCCATGCTGATCACGGCACTCGTCGTCGGCTTCGCGATCTCGCTCCTGCAGTCGATCACGCAGGTGCAGGAGATGACGATCTCGTTCGTGCCGAAGCTCATCGCCGTCGGCATCGCGCTGCTCGTGAGCGGTCAGTGGATGATCGCCGAGCTCATCGCCTTCACGAACGAGATGTTCGCCCGCATCCCGTCGCTGCTGAACGGCGGCTGATGAACATCCCCATCGACTTCACCTGGCTCGAGGCGACCGCACTCGCGTGCGTGCGGATCACGGCCTTCCTCGTGATCGCTCCGCCCTTCAGCCACGGCACGATCCCCATGCGCATCCGGGCGATGCTCGGCGTCGGACTCGCGCTCGCGGTGTCGCCCGTCATCGCGCAGGGATACGAGCGCCTCGACACGGGAGCATTCATGTTCGCCCTCGTCGGACAGGCGATCACGGGAGCCCTGCTGGGGTTCCTCGTCATGGTGCTGTTCAGCGCGATCCAGGGAGCCGGTCACCTGGTCGACACCTTCGGAGGCTTCCAGCTCGCGCAGGCGTTCGATCCGGCGATGGCGATCAACGGCGCGCAGTTCACGAGGCTGTTCCAGATGACGGCGATCATGCTGCTGTTCGCGTCCGACGGCTACCAGCTCGTGCTCGCCGGCCTCTTCCGCTCGTTCGACGCGATTCCGGTGACCGCGATGATCGACCTCGCCGAACCCGCACACGCGCTCGTCGGCGCGGCGGGTCAGATGATGCTGAGCGCCGTGCAGATCGCCGGGCCGCTGCTGATCGTGCTGTTCCTCGCCGACGTCGGTCTGGGCCTGGTCTCTCGGGTCGCCCCGGCTCTCAACGCGTTCGCGATGGGCTTCCCGATCAAGATCGGCCTCACCCTGCTTCTCGTCGGCTTCGTCTACGCCGCACTGCCCGCGGTCGTCGCCGTGATCGCCGACACCGCGGCGACGCTGATCGTGCAGGTGACGCGATGAGCGACGGAGGCAGCGGAGAGCGCACCGAGAAGACCACGGAGCGGCGCCTGAAGGAAGCGCGCCGAAAAGGGCAGATCGGGCGGAGCCAGGACTTCACGGCGTGGGTGTGCATCGGCGCGGCCGCCGTGATGATCGTCCCCACGGTCGCCTCGAGCACCCAGGTGCTCACCGAGCTGTTCCTCCGGGTGCCTCAGGTGGCGAACGATCCCACCGACGCCGTCGCGCTCGATGCCCTGGGTGCCGCGTTCGGGTCGCTCGGCGGCATCCTCCTGCCGATGCTCGCGGTCGTGCTCCTCGCGACGACCGCCACGGCCGTGGCGCAGGGCGGCATCCACCTTCGCGGTGTCACGACGCGCGTGGAGCAGTTCAACCTCGCGGCAGGCCTCATGAGGGTCTTCGGCAAGCAGGCTCTGTGGGAGGGGGCGAAGGCGCTGCTGAAGACGCTGGCGATCGGGATGGCGCTGTGGGTCGTGGTCTCGGGGCTCGTCCCCGTGCTGATGGCCAGCGGCAGTCACAACATCACCTGGCTGCTCGAGCAGGCAGCCGGGGGAGCGGCGGCTCTGCTCCAGGTCGCGGTCGTCGTCGGCATCATCCTCGCGGCTCTCGACGTCGCGGTGGTCATGCGCCGCAATCGCAAGCACACCCACATGACCAAGAACGAGGCGAAGGACGAGCACAAGAAGACCGAGGGGGATCCCCTCGTGCGCTCTCAGCGACGCTCGCGACAGATGGCCATGAGCCGCAACCGCATGATCGCGGCCGTGGGCGACAGCGACGTCGTGCTCGTGAATCCGACGCACGTCGCCGTCGCGCTGCGGTACGAGCCCGGCAAGTCAGCACCGCGCGTGGTGGCGAAGGGCGCGGGCATCGTGGCGCTGAAGATCAGGGAGAAGGCGGAGGAGGCGGGTGTGCCCATGGTGCGCGACATACCGCTCGCCCGTGCTCTGCACGCCGCGTGCGACATCGGCAGGGAGATCCCGGAAGAGCTCTTCACCGCCGTCGCTCAGGTGCTCGCCTTCATCGAGCACCTGAAGCGGAGGGGGTCGGCACGCGGGACCCACACGATGCCGTTCGCCAGTTCGCGGGAGCGCGGGCTGTGACCCGGTGCACGGCGCGCGCCGAGCGAGTACGGATACGGATGGATGACCACGGGAACGGGAAGGTGAGGACCGCATGATCGGTCAGCTGCTGTCGAAGGCCGCGGTGCCGGTGGGCGTCGTGGGGATCATCCTGCTGCTCATCGTGCCGATACCGACGGGTCTGCTCGACGTGCTCATCGTGCTGAACATCGCTTTCGCGCTCCTGATCCTCCTCACCGCGATGTTCGTGAAGAAGCCCCTCGACTTCTCGGTGTTCCCGAGCCTGCTGCTGGTCGCGACGCTGTTCCGACTCGGGCTGAACGTCGCCTCCACGAGGCTCGTGCTGAGCGAAGCGCACGCCGGCCAGGTCATCCAGGCCTTCGGCCAGATCACCATCAGCGGGTCGCTGGTGATCGGCGCCGTGATCTTCCTGATCCTCACCGTGATCCAGTTCGTCGTCGTGACGAAGGGAGCCGAGCGAGTCGCCGAGGTGGGCGCCCGGTTCACTCTCGACGCGATGCCGGGCAAGCAGATGGCCATCGACGCCGATCTGAATGCGGGACTCATCACCGACACGGAAGCGCGACAGCGCCGCGCCGAGGTCGCCGCCGAAGCCGACTTCTACGGAGCCATGGACGGTGCCTCCAAGTTCGTCAAGGGAGACGCGATCGCCGGGATCGTGATCGTCGTGATCAACTTCGTGGGCGGCATCGTCATCGGCATGCTGCAGCACGGCATGGAGGTCGGTGAGGCCTTCGAGACGTACAGCATCCTGACCATCGGCGACGGACTCGTCACGCAGATCCCGGCGCTGCTCATGGCGGTCTCCACCGGAATGATCGTGACCCGCGAGAACGCGGAGTCCGAGATGGGGCAAGCGGCCGGACGCCAGCTCATGCAGTCGCGCAACGCCCTGATCATCACGGGGCTCGCGGCGATCGCGATGGGATTCATCCCGGGCATGCCCCTGATCGTGTTCCTGGCGATCGGCGCGCTCCTCCTCTTCGCCGCGTCGCGGGTGAAGGCGAACGAGACGCGGGAGGCCGAGCTCGAGGTCGAGGCGCTGCAGAAGGAGGCGAGCGATTCGGCCGTCGAAGGCCCGGAAGAGCTCATGGACCGCATGCGCGTGCACGCGCTCGAGATCTCGCTGTCGCCCGACATCGTCGAGCTCGCATCCGGGGGAGCGGGCGATCTGCTGACGCGCGTGAAGTCGCTGCGTCGCAAGCTCGCACTCGACATCGGCATCCTGATGCCCCCCGTGCGCACGCGCGACAACATCGATCTGCCGGCGCAGACCTATGCCATCCTCATCGCGGGCGTCGAAGTGGGGCGTGGATCTGTTCCGCGGGGTCACGTGCTCGCACTCGGCACCGGACTCGAGCAGCTGCCCGGAACCGCGGTCGTCGACCCGGTGTTCGGACTCGAGGGGAAATGGGTGCCGACCGAGATGTCGCACGCGGCGGACATGGCGGGAGCGACCGTGATCGACCGGGTGAGCGTGATCATCACGCATCTCTCGGACGTCGTGCAGGGACAGGCTGATCGGCTGCTGTCCCTCGAAGACGTGCGTCAGCTCACCGAGCATCTGAAGCAGACCAGCCCGACCACTGTCGAGGAGCTCACTCCCGCCGTGCTCTCGCTCGCCGCGATCCAGCGTGTCCTCGCGGGGCTCCTGGCCGAGCGCGTGCCCATCAACGATCTCGCCCGGATCTATGAGGCGCTGGCGCTGCGGGGCAAGACGTCGACGGAGACGCCGGCTCTCATCGACGCGGCCAGAGCCGCCCTCGGCCCCGCGATCGCCGCGCGTTTCGCCGAGGACGGCCGCATCCGTGTGATCATGTTCGACCCGATGCTCGAGCAGCAGATGCTCGAGGGCATGCGGGTGATCGACGGGCACTCTCAGATCGTGCTCACTCCCGAGGCCACGATGCAGGTGATCGACAACGTGCGCCGCACGGTGGCCGAGCTCGACCAGCTCGGTCCCGAGCCGGTGCTCGTGTGCGCGCCCTCGCTGCGGCAGGCCGTGCGTCGGCTCGTGGCCGCCCAGGTGAGCGGACTGCCCGTCCTGTCCTACGACGAGGCAGCCGCCGGAGGTGTGGCGACCGACGTCGTCGGAGTGGTGCGCATGACTCGCTCGGCGCTGCCCACCGCATCGGCCTGAGGTCGGTTCCGCTCATTTACGAGCTGAATAAAGTATGTTGTCTTGTGGGCGGCGCGACTCCGCTCGAGCCACGGAGGGCGGACGAGCATGCTGGTATTGACGAGGCGCGCGAACGAGAGCATCGTGATCGGGGAGGACATCACGGTCACGATCCTGGCGGTCACCCCCGGGGGAGTTCGCATCGGCATAGACGCTCCGCGCGAGACGCGGATCCATCGCTCCGAGATCGTGATCGCCGTCAGCGACGCGAACCAGGATGCCGTGCAGGCGTCGTCCGACGATGCTGCGGAGGCCGCACTGCTCGGAGCCCTCGGCCAGATCGGTTCTCCGCGCTGACCGGGCCATCGCACGGCACGTGACGTCGTCGAGTTACTGCCGGGCGTGTATGTCGCGATAGTCGTCGACATGACGGGCTGACCCGTCGGACAGACGACTGACGAGGTGACGAACCGTGGCCGCTCATGACCTGAGCATGCAGCTGATGCGCGAGCGAGAGATGCTCGAACTGCTGCTCTTCAAGCTCGACGCGCAGCAGATGCTGATCGCGACCGGACGCAACCGCTGGATCAGGCACGCCGCCAACGAGATCGAACGCGTGCTCGCCGCGATGCCGACCGTCGCGCTCTCGCGGGACGCGCTCGTGGTGGCCGTCGCCGACGAATGGGGAGTGCCCGAGGCCAGCTCGCTGCGCGAGCTCATCGCCGCCGCGCCCACCGACGCGTGGCGCGAGGTGCTCACCGGGCACCTGACCACCATGCTGGCTCTCGCGGATGAGATCCAGCAGATGAAGCAGATCAACGAGCAGCGGCTGCGCACGGCGATCCGCGTCACTCAGGAGACCATCGCCGGGCTCGGCACCGCGACCGGCGAGTACGACCCCGCGGGGGGCGTGGTCCGCGACGCGGATGCACGCCTTCTCGACACACGGATGTGAGCTGACCATGTCATCGTTCTCAGGACTCCGCATGGCTGAATCCGCGCTCTCGGCCGCTCGCGCGGGCATGACGGTCACGGGCCAGAACATCGCCAATCAGACGACCTCCGGCTACACGCGCCAACGCGTCGACCAGGAGCCGGTGTCCGCACCGGGGCTCTCGGGACTGTGGAAGACGGGCTTCGGAGCCGGCGCAGGGGTGAGCGTCACGGGCATCGCCCGGCTCGGCGACAACGTGCTCGACGCCCGCGTGCGCGATGCGCTCTCGACGGCGGGCTTCTGGTCGGCCAGGGCCAGTGCCGCCGGACAGGCCGAGACGATGATGGCGGAGCCCACGAAAGACGGCCTGGCGGCGAACCTCAACCGGTTCTGGGCAGGATGGTCCGACCTCGCCAACACCCCTGACGCGGCCGCGGCCCAGGTCGTGCTCACGGATGCCGAGGTGCTGATCGGACAGATCGCTGCGGGATACCAGACGGTCGCCGGCCAATGGACGGATCTGCGCGGCCAGGTCGACCGTGACATCGCCGACGTGAACTCCGCGGCGACCCAGGTCGCCGCCCTCAACGGCAAGATCCGCGACGCACTGAACTCCGGGCGCAATGCCAATGAGCTCATAGATCAGCGCAACGTCCTCGCGCAGCAGATCTCGACCTCGGTCGGCGCCACGGGCGTCGTGGAAGCAGACGGCACTCTCACGCTGCGCCTCGACGGCAACGCTCTCGTGTCGGGCGATTCCAGCCGTGCGCTCGTCACCGACGGCCCGCGGGAGATATCGGATGGCGGTCGGACCATCGTCGCGTGGGCGGATCGCCCCGGAACCGCGATCGCCGTCACCGGAGGGGTGATCGGGGGCACCATCAGCGCCCTCGCGCCGGAGTCCGACGGTGGCTCGCTGGCGGCCGTGGCCGCGGCGTACAACCGCACCGCCACGGATCTCGCCACAGCCGTGAACGATCTTCATCGCAGCGGCGTCACCGCCTCCGGCGCGGCGGGCGGCGATTTCTTCTCGCTCGACACCACGGGGCCCGCCGCACTCGGTCTCTCGGTCGTCCCCACCGGACTCGAGGATCTCGCCCTCGCGGCGCCTGGTGCGGGCGCGAAGGACACGACGATCGCCGATCGCATCAGTGCGCTCGGCGCCTCCGCCACCGGACCGAGCAAGACCTGGACGAGCTTCGTGACCGGATTCGCCGTCACAGTCGCAGGCGACATGCAGCGCGCCGACATCGCCGACATGGGAGCGGTCGCGGCGGTCACGGCCCAGCAGTCGAACGCCTCGGTCGACGGTGACGAGGAGACGGTCAATCTGCTGACGTATCAGACCGCGTACCAGGCGGCGGCGCGCGTGCTCACCGCGATGGACGAGGCACTCGACCTGTTGATCAATCGCACCGGCCTCGTCGGCCGCTGACCCCGGGAGTCACCATGATCGGGCGCATCACGAGCAGCACCATGACCCAGCAGTCGCTGCGGACGCTGCAGACCAATCTCGCGGAGCGCGAGCGGCTGCAGAACCAGGCGGCCTCACAGCGAGCCTTCCGCTCGCCCAGCGAGGATCCGGCGGCAGCCGCGACGACGATCGGCGTGCACGGCGAGCAGTCGCGCGTCGCGCAGTACGCGCGCAATCTCAGCGACGGGATGGCGTGGGTCACCACGGTCGACGCTGCGCTGGACGCGAGCACCGACCTGCTCAATCGGGCGCGGGATCTGGTCGCCCAGGGTGCCAACTCGGGCGCGCTGAGCCCGACGGCCCGCGACGCCATCGCTCAGGAGCTCGAGACGATCAGCACGGAGCTGCTCTCCCAGGCGAACACGACTCTGCTCGGTCGCAGCGTCTTCGCGGGCACGAGCGATGCGGACGCTGCATTCGATCGCACGACCTTCACGTTCAACGGAGCTCCGGGCGACGGTGTGCAGCGGCGCATCAGCGCGAACGAGACGGTGCGCGTCGACTACGACGGTGGCCAGGTCTTCGGTCAGGGCGCCACCAGCGCCTTCGCCCTGCTCAACGACATAGCCGCCGAACTGCGCGGGGGAGCCGAGATCGGGGGACGGCTCAACGACATCGACGCGCGCCTGAAGGATGTGGTCTCGGCGCGCGGCGCCACCGGTGCGCGTCAGGTGCAGATCGAGCGCGCGACGGCACAGAACCTGTCGACGTCGATCGACCTCGAGGCTCGACGGACAGAGGTCGAGAACGTCGACACGCTCGAGGTGCTCGTGAACCTGGAGTCCGCCGAGCTCGTCTTCCAGTCCGCCCTGCAGGTGACGGCACGGTCTCTGCAGACGAACCTCATGGAGTTCCTGCGATGACCGCCACGGATGCCCCGATCTCCGGGACTCGGCACGAGACCCCTGCCGATGGCTCCGCGGTCGAGATCGAGTTCGTCGTCCCGATGCCCGGCCTCAGCCCGTACACGGCGTTTCGACTCGAGCATCTGGACGGGTTCGACGGTCTCTACGCACTGCGGGCAGTCGACGCCGAGCTGCGCCTGTTCGTCCTCGATCCGCGTCGTGCGGGCGTCGACTACGCCCCGGTGCTCTCCGCCGGCCATCGGGCCGAGATCGGCGCCGCCGACGAGGACGCCGTCCGTGTCCTCGTGGTGGCCAACCCGGCTGAGGACGGCGTGTACCTGAACCTCCGCGCACCGGTCATCATCCACGCGCAGAGCGGTCGAGCGGCGCAGGTCATCCTCGACGATCAGGACTACCCGATCCGCGCACTCATCGGCGGCTGATCACAGAACAGCCCGACACCCGGTGGCCACGCTCGTGCGCGGCCGCCTCTAGGCAGGAGAGCACCAAGTGGTAGATCTTCGATCCAGGATCCACGGCACAGGAGCGACACGCGGAGTGAACGTCGTGGTGATGGCGTGGGACGAGCGCGTGGTGGAAGCAGGCGGAGTCGCCGTGCACCACCTCGACGCCCGAGTGCACCCGGGAGACAGGCGCGCACCGGGCGAGACCGATCTCGCGCTGGTTCCCGCCTCGGCCGGCGGTCGGTGGGAGCATTCCGCGCCCTACACGGCGGAACAGCGGGAGTCCATCGTCGTGGCTGCGGGCGACAACGCGAGCGACCTCGTCGATTCGAGCGGGGAGGTCGTGGGACGCGTGTACGGCGTGCGGGCCGATCTGCTGATCGACGACGGCGCCGTGGTCGTCAACACCAAGACGCTCAGTGCGACAGAGCTCTCGGTCCGTCCCGACGCCCACGGCCGGGACATCCGCGAACAGATCGAGGATTCGATGCGGCTGGCCAGACGGACGCGTGACACGGTGAAGGCCGCCGGTCTCGACGAACCCGTGCTGGTGCAGTAGCGCGGCATTTAAGGACTCGAAGATCAGGGGATCCTCGAGTTCACTGCATATATCAAGGAAGAGGGGTTACCCTCGGAGAGCACAGGCTGGGGTACTGGCACATCCCGGCGCCGTCGACGGAGAATCCGACGTCGTCGCGCCGCGGGCGCCGCTGGTAGGGGTACAGCGCAAGACGCTCGGTGACGAGCGAAACCATTGGGACGGTAAGCAGATGAGCACATCAAGGACGCTCGAGGCCAACCGCGTGAGCAAGCGGGAATTCGTACAGCGGTTCGCACGACGGGGTGGGATCTCCGTCCATGCCGCACAGGCGGCGTACAACGCCATGATCGACGAGCTGCTCGACCTGGTCAGCCAGGGGAACACGGTGACGCTCACGAATTTCGGCAAGTTCTATCCGCAGACCCACAAGGGGCACCGGGTGCAGTTCGCCAAGGACGACGACGTCGCCGAGGTCACGGATTACACGGTGCTCAAGTTCTCGGCGACCCGTGAGGTGAACCGTCGGGTCAAGGTGAACGACTGAATATCGTTATCTGAACGTAAACGAGAATCCCCGGTGGTTTCGGCCATCGGGGATCCTTCATGCCCGGGACGGCTCTAGCATGGAGACGAATGGACGTCTGGCCGTGGGGGTACGGCCGCACTGTGAGCCGCTGGGGAGGGCTTGCGCTGACAGTGGAAAGGGCGGTGTGCAATGCCTGAGCGCGCACGCAACCAACTCGTCGTCGATCACCTCCACATCGTGGGGATGGCGACAGCCCAACTCGTGTCGCGGCTGACCCACGTGTCGCGCGACGACCTGGCCTCGGCCGGTTCTCTCGCCTTGATCCGCGCCGCCGACGACTTCGACCCCGCTCTCGGAGTCCCGTTCGCGGCCTATGCCACGAGCAGGGTGAAGTGGGCATTGAGAGACGAGCTGCGCTCGATGGACTGGGCGCCCAGGGATGTCCGCAACCGCGCCAGGCGCACCACCAGGATTCGCGAGACCCTCGGCGCATCACTCGGACGCACGCCCCGCGCGTCCGAGATCGCAGCGGTCATGGGCGTCGACCCGAGCGAAGTGCGCGAGAGTCTGGCTGATGCCGAGCTGCTGACCGTCGCGAGCCTCGACGCAGCCGATGCGAGCGAGGTCGCATGGCCGGGCTTCCTCCCCGAAGACCTCGTCATCTCCACCGAGCGCGACGCACTGCTGCACCGCGCGGTCGAGGCGCTGCCGGAGCGTCGACGGCAGATCGTCCGGGCGATCTACTTCGAGGATCGCACGGTCGGACAGCTCGCGGCCGAACTCGGTGTGTCGCACGCCGCAGTGTCGCAACAGCGCGCAGAGGGCGTGCGGATGCTGCGCGACGCACTCGAACGCCACTATGCCGACGAACGTCAGAGCCGCTCCGCCCCTGTGTCGCGCTCGTCGACGCCCATCCTGGAGGCCTATTTCGCGCGCGTCGCGGCAGGCGGTCGCACCCTCACTCGCGCGCTGGCGCCGCTGTCTCTGGCCGTATGACGCGCTCGCATCACAGACCGAAGCCGTAGGTCGACTGGCCCAGGAGCGTCAGGCTCACCGACGACGGGTAGATCTCCGGCTCCTCGTCTTCATCGTCGAGGATGTCGAGCCGAGTGATCGGCACGAAGATGCCGCCGTCCGGCTCGAAGATGAGGTCCTTGGGAGTGAACGACACGAACAGCGATCTCGTCGCATTGCGCAGCTCGAAGGTGCGGCCGACGTCGCCGCGCTCGAACAGGTTCATCTCGACCTCGTCCGACCAGACCTTGCCGTCGGGGAAGCGCGCCTCGATGCGGTACGTGCTCGGCTCGATCGACTTGATGTTCAGGTCCTCGACGATCTCCGAGAACAGCGAGTCCGGCTGCTGGAGCTCGAAGGCGATCGCGCGCAGGTGGTCGTAGTTCAGGCGGGCCCGCCGCGAGAACAGTGCGACGTTCTCGATCTCGTCCGGGTCGGCGTTGGGGGCCTGATCGATGAGGTACTGGCGCACTTCATCGGGCCCCGGGTATTCGAAGCGCATGTGGTAGTGGAATCGGCCGGGACGATTCACCAGATAGGTGCTGACGTCGGCCACGTCGTTCACGGTCAGGCAGTAGATGCGCTTGACCGCCGAGAGGCCGTCGAACAGGGAGAGGAACTGGTTCTGGCGACTCGCGCCGTCCATGCTCCCTCGGCGACCGGCGGGGAAGATCTTCTCGAACTCGTCGAAGACGATGAGGCACTCGTCGAGGCTGTCGAGGAACTCGACGATCCCCTCGTGATCCTCCGTCACGACGACGACGGGAAGCCCCTGCTCGCGAGCCGCCTCGGCGACCATCCGCAGGAAGAGGGACTTGCCGATGCCCTTGTCGCCCGAGAGCATGACGCCGAGGCTGCGCTCTGCGAGAGCGTACGACCGGAAGATCTTCGCGACCTTGCGATCTCGGCCGCCGTAGACGCGCTCGTCACCCACGGTGAGGTCGTCGATCTTGATGAGACTGAACCCCTCTTTCGAGGAGAAGTGCACGCGGTAGGTCCCGAGCGGGAACATCTGATGCGTCCGGACGGCGTCGTCGTAGACGCGCACGTGTCCGCCGGTCTCGATATAGGTGCTTGCCACAGGTCCTCCGACCGTCCTTTCATCTCCCCACATTGACTATCGGCGGGATCCCGGGATCGGTAAGGAGGATCATGAACAAATCCCCGCGCATTCCCTCACTCCGGCGGTGGCAGTATCCTGAGCCGACAGCGGCCCGGTACCGCTCGGTCGGGGGACTGTCATGAGAGCACGCACGCCTGCGGAGGAGCCCCTCGAGGGAGCCATCGAAGTGGTCGTCGAAGCGGCGCCGCAGGGCATTCTGCGGTACACGCTCGATCCCGAAGGGCCGGATCGGGTGTGGAGCGAATCGCTGCTCGCCCACGACGACACGGTCATCGGATCGGTGACCTCGCCGGAGCAGGTCGCGGACCTGCTGGTTCGAGGCAGCATCGCGTGCATCGCACGTGATATCCCGAGCCTCACCGTCGGGGGGCTCACGATGCGACCCGAACTCGGACCGCACCGGAACGCGCAGATCGTCGCGGCGGGTTCTGCCTCGTTCAAGCCCTCTGAATGGGAGTCGGTCCGCGGACGTGCGTCGCGGGGGTGAACAGCCACGCAGGGCCCTGGACCGGCCTCACGACGGTGCGAGATACGCATCGACCAGCAGCGCACCGCGTATGTCGCGAAGGGCGTCGATGATGCGTTCGACTCCGCGCCGCGTCACCGAGGGCATCTGCAGGTCGTGCGGCCCGAGCGGTTCCAGGCGCCCCGTGCGTACGCGCACGACCTCCCATCCGGCGGCCCGTAGATGGCGATCCTTGCGCAGGTCGGCGTCCTGCCGTTTTCCCACGTGCTCGAGACCGTGCCGGCCGACGGTGTCGTACTCGATCGCGATGCGGAGCTCGGGCAGGACGATGTCGGGCCACACCTCGGTGTGTCGGAAGAAGGGACGCGCGATCTTGACCGCGTTCGCGTCGCCGCCGACGGTCAGCCGCGCGCTCAGCAGCTGACGCAGCCGACCTTCGGCGGCGGACGCGGGAGCGGGTGCGCAGACGCTGCGGAACGCCTCGCCCGGTCGCAGCGCGGGCGTCTTACCGCACAGCGCGGGCGCGGGCGGTCGCACGCGCCGGGGGACGGCCCTCGCCTCGCCGAGGACCACAGGCTGCGGGCGTGCGAGCGACGAGCACTCGGGACACCAGGCCGACATGCGCCGCACGCGTCCGGGACGCTCGCGCTGTTCGGTGGGCGTCGCCGCGAAGCGGTGGCCGACTCTGCACTCCCAGCACAGCAGCACGTCGGCAGCGAGCGGCACCTGAGACAGAGCGATCCCGTGATTCAGTTCAGGGTGATACTGCCGGATGAGCTCCGGGTAGGCGGCCCACTCGGAACGATACGTGCCGCGCTCGTAGGGGACGGGGAGCCCCTTCGAGAACTGCCGCCGCGCCCACCAGATCTGCACAGTGTCGGTCACGCGGAGCACGCTACCCGCACGCACCGACATCGCCGCCCCCTCCGGAGCGTGCAAGACTCGGAGCACGCGGAATCCACGCACGGACGGACAGGAGCGGTCATGGCACAGCGCATCGTCATCAGCGGGGCCTCCGGTCTCATCGGATCGAGTCTCGTGTCGTCGCTGCGCGAAGACGGCATCGCGGTGACGCCGCTGGTCCGCCGTCCGCCGCGCACGCGCGACGAGGTGCAGTGGTGGCCGGGGGAACGAGAGCTCGATCCTGACGTGCTCGCGGGGGCGCAGGCCGTCGTCGCCCTCGGCGGCGCGAGCGTGGGACGACTGCCCTGGACGCCGCGGTACCGGCGGGAACTCGTCGATTCGCGCCTCATCACGACCCGCACGATCGCTTCGGCGGTGCGGGCTCTGGGATCCGACGCACCAGCCCTGGTGTCGGCATCCGCCGTGGGCTACTACGGGTCGGCCCCCGGTGAGACGCTCACCGAGGAGTCGGGACCGGGGGACACGTTCCTCGCCGCACTCTGCGTCCGATGGGAGGACGAGGCGCGCCGTGCCAGCGATCGCGCGCCCGTCGCCCTGCTGCGCACGGCGCCGATCATCCACCGGAGGGGCGTCCTCAAGCCGCTGATCCAGCTCACGCGATTCGGTGTCGCCGGACCCCTCGGCCGCGGCACGCAGAAGTGGCCATGGATATCGCTCGACGACGAGGTGAGCGCGATCCGACATGTCATCGATCGTCGGATCGACGGGCCCGTCAATCTGACGGGTCCGACCCCCGCCTCGGCGAACCGCATCGGACGAGCCGTCGCCCACCGCATGCGCCGCCCGTTCTGGCTCCCTGTCCCGGGCTTCGCGCTGCGTCTGGCACTGAGCGCGGCCGCGGCCGACTCTCTCCTCCTCTCGGACGCCGACGTCAGACCTGCCGTGCTCGAGAAGACGGGATTCGCGTTCGCGCACCGCACTCCCGAAGCCGCGGTAGACGCCGCGCTCTGAGCCGCACGTCGACGGCGCGCTCTGAGTCGCACCGAGAGCACCACGACGGCCTCGCTCAGTGCACGGGGTGCGCCGCGCGCCCGATCGTCGGGATCCAGCACGAGACGCGAGAGCGGTAGTCGGCGAAGTCGGTGCCGAAGCGCTCCTCCAGGTCCCGTTCCTCGAGGGGTCGCACGACCGTGTTCCAGAGCACTGAGCCGCACAGCGAGTACACGACGACCATCCACGAGCCGAACAGCAGACCGACGGCGACGCCCTGTGCGATGCCGGCGACGGCCATGGGATTGCGCACGAAGCGGTACGGCCCGGTGACGACCAGGCGTCGTGCCATCTGCGACGGCAGCGGCGTCCCTTCGCCGGCGACCGTCATGGACACGGCCGACCACACCCCGAGGGCGGTCGCGGCGATCAGCAGCACGATGCCCACCGCCGGCACGCCCGGGGGAAGGTCGAGTCGCAGCTGCCAGCGTGCTTCGAGCACTGCCACGAGAAGCGGGATGACCCCCAGGAATGTTCCCCAGAAGAAGAGGGTCTGCAGTCCTGTGCGCGCGAGCAGGAGGGGAGTACCGACCTGAGCAGCCGTCCTGAACGCCAACGGACCCGTCACGAGCCATTCGACGGGGGCACGCCCGCACACGATCACCACTGCGCACGCCAGGCTCATCCCTGCGGCGAGCACCATGAGCAGGGCGCCCCAGCCGGCGAGCGTCGTGAACGTCGCGTACAGAGCCATTCCCGCTGCCACGAGTGCCGTCCAGGGAACCGTGATCCACAGCGCCCACCGGACACCGCCGGCGACGAGTCCGGAGCCGACGACGAAGAGCGGGATGTCGAGCGCGGCGATCTGCAGGACCGTAAGTCCGCCGAGCGTGGCGATGCGCACCGCGTCGGACGTGAAGACGCCGACCCACCACACGGCACCCGCCAGCGCCTGCACCGCGAAGTGCACGCGCGCCGCCGTGGGAGCGACTCTGAGGCCGGCGGTGACGAGCATGCCGTCAGTCTAGGAGCGCGTCGGCGCTCCCCGGTCGCGGCGAGCGCTCAGGACTCTTCGTGCGTGGCGGGATCGGCGTCGAAGAGCCGCCCGTCAGGTCGCCCGAGCTCCGAGATCGCGGCGACCTCCGTGTCGTCGAGCACCACGGCTGCTGCGGCGAGGTTCGATTCCTGGTGCGCGCGGGACGACGCCTTGGGGATGGCGACGGTCTCGCGAGCGATGTGCCAGGCGAGCACGGTCTGCGCGGGCGAGATGCCGTGGGCGGCGGCGATCTCGGTGATCACAGGTTCCTGCAGGAGCTCCTTGGCCCGTCCCAGCGGGCTCCACGCCTCGGTGAGGATGCCGTGTTCACGGTGGTACGCGAGCTGCTCCTCCTGGGGGAAGTACGGGTGCACTTCGATCTGGTTGACGACGGGGCGCACCCCGGTGGCTCGCTCGATGCGCTCCAGGTGCTCGGGCAGGAAGTTCGACACCCCGATCTGGCGCACGACGCCACGTCGCTGAGCCTCGACCAAGGACTCCCAGGCGTGCACGTACTCGTCCTGCGAGGGGTTGGGCCAGTGGATGAGGTGCAGATCGGTCGCATCGAGGCCGAGGCGTGATCGACTCTCCTCGATGCTCGCTGCGGCCTTGTCACGCGAGTGGTGGCGACCCGGCAGCTTCGTCGTCACGATGAGCTCTGCACGGTCGACGCCCGATGCGCGCACGCCGCGGCCGACCGAGCCCTCGTTCTCGTAGTTGAATGCGGAGTCGATGAGGCGGTAGCCCGCGTCGATGGCTGCGGCGACCGCATCCGCTCCCTCGTCGCCGTTCAGGGCGTACGTGCCGAGCCCGAGAGCGGGGAGCGAGAAGCCGTTGTGCGCGGTGAAGAGAGGAAGGTCCGTCATGGCGTCAGCGTACGCTGACGGGATGGAAGGCACAGAGACCATGGCGTTCGATGGCGGGATGCGCGAAGATTCGTCCCGCTGTCCGTGCGGTTCGGGCGATGTCCTCGCCTCGTGCTGCGGACCGCTGCTCGAGGGGACGCCGGCCTCCACGGCCGAGCGTCTCATGCGGTCCAGATACACCGCGTTCGCCCTGGGCGACGCCGACCATCTCCTGGCGACCTGGCATGTCTCGACGCGCCCGACCGGGATCGACCTCGACGACGACCTGCGCTGGCGTCGCCTGGTGATCGTCGACCGAACCGGCGGCGGACCTTTCGATCGAGAGGGCGTGGTCGAGTTCGAGGCCTTCTGGTCGCAGGGCGGCGAGCGCGGTTCTCTCCGTGAGCGCAGCCGCTTCGTGCGGGAGGACCGCCGGTGGTTCTACGTCGACGGCGAGATCGGGTGATGGCGCCCACCGCGCAACGGGTAGATTTGAGAGCGTGAACGCCAGCCCCGAACACCAGCGCATCCTGCTCGACGTCGCCGACCTGGACCGGCGCATCGCGCAGGCCGAGCGAGCGCGGACCGCGCCCAGTCAGGCGGCGCGCATCACCGAGCTCGTCGCGATCCGTCAGGAGCAGCTGCGCGAGCTGACCGCTCTGACCGGCGCGCGTGACGACGCACGCACCGAGCTCACGAGACTCGAATCCGACGTGCACCTCGTCGAGCAGCGCCGCGCCCGCGACGCGGCTCGCCTCGCCGCCGCGACCAATGCCAAGGAGGCGCAGGCGCTCGAGCACGAGCTCGAGAGTCTCGCCAGGCGCCAGAGCGACCTCGAGGACATCGAGCTCGCCGTGATGGCGCGGGCGGAGGACGCGGATGCCGCGGTCGCCGCGCAACAGGCCCTGCTCGACATCACAACCGCAGAGGGCAGCGCTCTCACTGCGCAGGCGAAAGCCGACGTCGCGGCCGCTGGCGAGCTCGGCGAACAGCTCCAGCGCGATCGCAGAGCCGTGACGGAGACGCTGCCGGAACAGCTCCTCGCCGAGTACACGCGGCGTGCGGCCAACAGCGCGGGGGCCGCGTTGCTGACCCGTGGCACGTGTGAGGGCTGCCGGATGCTGCTGCCGGGCACGGATCTCAACGACATCCGGCGTGCTGCCGACGACGCCGTGGTCTCGTGCCCCGAGTGCGGGTGCATCCTGGTGCGCACCGAGGAGTCCGGCTTGTGATCCTCATGCCCTGCGTGTCCGGGCGGTGACGCGGAAACCGTCGACGGAGCGCCGTGTCGCGCTCCTGGCCGTCGGGCGAGACGGCTACGCGGCGATAGAGCTCGACGCAGACGGCTCCGAGCTGAGCCGAGTCGGACTCTCGGCCGTCGAGATGCCCGGCTGGGTCGCGGACCAGGAGCGCCGGAACGCACCGCGCTGGGTGATCCGGAGCGCGCGCGACATCTATCCCGCGCTTCTCGACGCCGGGGTCATCATCGGGCGCTCGCATGATCTGGTGCTGTGCCACGCGATCCTGAGGGACACCGACAAGGTGGCCCGCCCCCTTGCTCCGTCGGCGTCGTGGGTGCGGCGCGACGTCGCAGTCGACGAGGCGCCCGCGCTGTTCGACGTGGCCGACCACGACGACGCCGGGGACCCCGTCGACGAAGCTCTGGACCAGTACCGCGAGCAGCGCCGGGTGCTGAGAGACGGCAAGGACGGACGACTCACGCTCCTCACCGCGGCGGAGTCCGCCGGAGGATTGATCGCCGAAGAGATGCGCGTGGCGGGCCTGCCCTGGAACGAGGCGGTGCACGACGAGATCCTCACAGAGATGCTCGGCGCTCGTCCGATCGCCGGCGGTCTGCCGAGTCGGATGGTCTCACAGGCAGACCGCATCAGATCGATCCTCAGCGACCCGCACCTCAACCTCGAGAGCCAGCCGAAGCTCCTCCGGGCACTCCACCGCGTCGGGGTGCAGGTCGAGTCGACGAGCCGGTGGGAGCTCGCACAGCACAGTCACGCGGTCGTCGAGCCGCTGTTGGCGTACAAGAAGCTCTCTCGGCTCCTCAGCGCCAACGGGTGGGCGTGGCTGTCGGAATGGGTGCACGACGGCCGGTTCCGCCCGATCTACATCACCGGAGGCGTCGTCACGGGCCGCTGGGCCTCCGCGGGCGGGGGTGCACTGCAGCTGCCCCGGAATCTGCGCGCGGCGGTGCGAGCCGACGAGGGGTGGACGCTGGTCGTCGCCGACGTCGCGCAGCTCGAGCCCCGCATGCTGGCCGGCATGGCCGGTGACCGGGCGATGGCACGCGCAGCGCAGGGGAGGGACCTGTATGCGGGCGTGGTCGAGTCCGGTGCGGTCGCCACGCGCGAAGAGGCGAAGTATGCCGTGCTGGGCGCCATGTACGGAGCGACGACCGGTGACAGCGGTCGCCTCGTGCCCCGGCTGCGCAAGGTCTACCCTCGGGCGATGGCGCTCGTCGACAAGGCCGCGAGATTCGGGGAGGACGGCGGCGTCGTCTCCACCTGGCTCGGACGGTCTTCGCCTCGTCCGTCGACCGAATGGCAGGCGCTGCAGGCGGCGGCCACAGACGCGGACGCCGACCCCGCGGCGGTCGCGCTCGCACGGCGCCGCGCGCGGGACTGGGGTCGGTTCACCCGCAACTTCGTGGTGCAGGGGACTGCGGCCGAATGGTCGTTGATCTGGCTCGCCGAGATCAGACACCGTCTGCAGGCACTACCCGACGCGGAACGGCCGGCGACCGCATCCGGAGTGTTCCGCTCCCGCCCGCATCTCGCGTTCTTCCTCCACGACGAGGTGATCCTGCATGTTCCCGCGGAGCAGGCCGACGCTGCGGCCGCGGCGGTGCGTGAAGCGGCCGCGGTGGCCACGCGCCGGCTCTTCGGCGACTTCCCGATCGACGTCCCCCTGGACCTGCGGATCGCGGAGTCGGCAGAGAAATAGCGAGCGCCGGTCGTAGACTGGATCTGCGAATGGGTCGACTGGACGGTCGCGTGGCGGGCAACCGCACCGAGGAACGTCCGGGCTCCTCAGGGCAGGACGGTGGGTAACGCCCACCCGGAGCAATCCGCGAGAAAGTGCCACAGAGAGCAGACCGCCCCGCAAGGGGTAAGGGTGAAAGGGTGGTGTAAGAGACCACCGGGGGCCATGGTGACATGGCCCGCCAGGTAAACCTCGTCCGGAGCAAGATCAGACAGAGGATGTTGACGCGGCTCGCCGAGTCCTCGGGTAGATCGCTAGAGTGCCACGGCAACGTGTCGCCGAGAGAGATGGCCGTCGAAGGGGCGAAGAACCCCGGAACAGAACCCGGCGTACAGGTCGGCCCATTCGCATCATCGCCGCCCGGTGCGTCGCACGAGCGGCCAGCACAGCACGAGCACGCCGGTGGCGATCAGGCTCGTCCAGACCTGTGTGCGACCTCCCTCGCTGAACATCATCACCACGATCACCGCCGCGATGCAGGCGATCAGAAGGATGTTGAGCCACGGGTGCAGCCACATCTTGAGCCGGAGGTTCGCGACCTCCTCGGGCGTCATCTTCTGCCGGAGCCGCCACTGCGTGAGGGCGATGAAGACGTAGACGAACAGGGCGACGAGTCCGGCCGAGTTCATGATGAAGTCGAAGATCCCCGATCCCGGAGTCAGGAAGTTCACCAGGGTGGCGATGAGCCCGCCGCTGGTCGACGCGAGCAGCGCCATCACCGGCACGCCGGTCTTCGACCGCTTCGCGACGATCTTCGGCGCGAACCCCTGCCCGGCGAGCGCCGCGAACATGCGTGACGCGGAATAGAGTCCCGAGTTCAGAACAGAGATGACCGCGGTGAAGATCACCAGCTGCATGATGATGCTCGCGCCAGGGATGCCGAACTGCTCGAGCGCATAGGTGAATGGCGCGGTGGCGACGTCGGTCGGAGCCGGCAGTTCGTTCCACGGCACCACGGTGACGATGATCAGCACCGAACCGACGAAGAACAGCAGGATCCGCCAGATGATCGTGCTGGTGGCCTGCCGGATGCCCTTGGCGGGGTCCTCCGATTCAGCCGAGGCCATCACGGCGATCTCCGTACCGAAGTACGAGAAGATCACGAGCGCCACGCCCGTGAACGCGACGCCGAAACCGTTCGGAGCGAAGCCGCCGTGATCCCACAGGTTGGAGATCGAGACGTCGGCGTCGGGCCACAGGCCGAAGGCGAACAGCAGACCCGCACCGAGGAAGACGATGATCGCCAGCACCTTGACACTGGCGAGCCAGAACTCGACCTCGCCGAAGGCGCGGACCGAGATGACGTTGGTGCCGACGAAGATGCCGATCAGGATCAGCGACCAGGCCCACGACGGAAGCGCGGGGAACCAGCTCGCCATGGTCTCGCCGCCCAGCACCGCCTCATAGGCGAGCACGCCCACCCAGAAGTACCAGTAGAGCCATCCGACGAGGTACGCGGCCCAGTTGCCGAGCCCCACCCGTGCGTACTCCATGAACGAGCCGATGGCAGGTCGCGATGCGGCCATCTCCCCGAGCATGCGCATCGCGAGGAACACGAGCAGTCCGCCGATCAGGTACGACAGCACGGCAGCGGGGCCCACTGCACGGATCACGTTCCCGGACCCGACGAAGAGGCTCGCGCCGATGATCCCGCCGAGGGTGATCATCGTGACGTGGCGGGATCGCAGTTTCTTCGCGCGCGGCCCGTCCGCGGGGACGAGGCCGGCAGTGGTGTCGGGCGACACCGGTCGGTCCCAGGACGACTCGGATGGTCGGTTCATCTCGACGCTGCCTTTCGTGTGCGCCCGCCTGAGCCTCGGCGCCGTGGTGCGGAAGCGCTGCGTCGATCGGAAGGGACGCGCGGGGATGCCATGGTGGCACGTGTCGGGACAGCGCGCAGTATTCTCGTCGGGCCCAGACGCGAAGAGGGCCCAGACGCGAAGAGGGCCCTGCCGGCTCGGCAGGGCCCTCTTCATGTCTGTGGTCGCGGATCAGTCGCCGGCGAGGGATGCGGCGCCGATGATGCCCGAGTTGTTCCGGTGGATCGCGGGGACGATCGGGGTCTTGAGGTCGAGAAGCGGGAGGAAGTCTCCCGCGTTCTTCGACACGCCGCCGCCGACCACGAAGAGGTCGGGGCTGAAGAGGAACTCGATGTGGGAGTAGAACTTCTGCAGACGCTCGGCCCATTCCGCCCAGGTCAGGCCCTCGCGCTCGCGTGCGGAGGTGGCGGCGTAGGTCTCGACGGACTCGTACTCGCCGAAGTTGAGGTGTCCGAGCTCGGTGTTCGGCAGCAGCACGCCGTCGTACAGGAAGGCGGAGCCGATGCCTGTCCCGAGGGTGGTGAGCAGGGTGAAGCCGCGCACGTCGCGGGCGGCCCCGTGGCGTGCTTCGGCCACGCCGGCCGCGTCCGCATCGTTCACGAAGACGATGTTGCGACCGAGACCGTCGCGGAAGAACTTCTCCGCGTCGAAGTCGATCCATTCCTTCGAGACGTTGGCGGCCGAGAGCGTCTTGCCGCGCTTGACGATGGCGGGGAACGCCACTCCGAGGGGGAGCGTGGAGTCGTGCACGTCGAGAGTCTTCAGAACCGTCTGCACCGCCTGCAGCACGTCCTGGGGAGAGGCGCCCTCGGGGGTGGGCACGCGTACCCTGTCCGAGGCCATGATGCCGTGCTCGAGGTCGACGATGCCTGCCTTGATACCCGTGCCGCCGATGTCGACGCCGATCGCTTTTGCCATGCTCGATAGCTTAGCGACCGACGTCAGCGCAGATAGGATCGATGACACCACGTGAAGAAGGGGATCGGCCATGTCGAACGGCGATGAGAAGTACTGGTACAACCTGGAGACCGGCCAGGTGGAGTTCGGCATGATCTCCGCGTCCGCCGACCGTGTCGGACCCTTCGATACAGAGGCCGAGGCCGCTCGTGCGCCGGAGAAGCTCAAGGAGCGCTCGCGTGCCTGGGCCGAGGAGGAAGCCGCCGAGAGCGGCTGGGACGCCGGCACCGGCAAGGGCGCTGAGTGACCGTGGACAAGCAGAGGGATTTCGTCCTCCGGACGATCGAAGAGCGCGGCGTCAAGTTCGTGCGCCTGTGGTTCACCGACGTCATCGGCACGCTCAAGTCCGTCGCCATCGCGCCGGCCGAGGTCGAGGGCGCGTTCGCCGAGGGGATCGGATTCGACGGATCGGCCATCGAGGGACTGACTCGGAGCTACGAGTCCGACCTGCTCGCGCAGCCCGACCCGACGACTTTCCAGACCCTGCCCTGGCGCGGTGAGATCGACCCGACCGCGCGGATGTTCTGCGACATCACGACGCCCGACGGACGACCCGCGGTGTCCGACCCCCGCCATGTGCTCAAGCGCACGCTGGCGAAGGCGGCGGACGCGGGATTCACGTTCTACACGCACCCCGAGATCGAGTTCTACCTGCTCAAGTCGTCGTCGTTCGGTCCGGAAGGACCGGTGCCGGTGGACTCGGCCGGGTACTTCGACAACGTCCCTGGAGGCACGGCTCACGACTTCCGTCGTCGCTCGGTGCGGATGCTCGAAGACCTCGGCATCTCGGTCGAGTTCAGCCACCACGAGGGCGGGCCCGGTCAGAACGAGATCGACCTCCGGTACGCCGACGCTCTCACCATGGCCGACAACGTCATGACGTTCCGCACGGTGATCAAGGAGGTCGCGATCGAGCAGGGCGTCTACGCGACGTTCATGCCGAAGCCCCTCAGCGGGCACCCGGGAAGCGGCATGCACACGCACATGTCGCTGTTCGAGGGGGAGCGCAACGCGTTCTACGAGGAGGGCGCGAAGTACCAGCTGTCGAAGACCGGTCGCCACTTCATCGCCGGCCTCCTGCGCCACGCGAACGAGATCTCCGCCGTCACGAACCAGTTCGTGAACTCCTACAAGCGACTCTGGGGCGGCGACGAGGCCCCGAGCTTCGTGACGTGGGGGCACAACAACCGCTCCGCGCTCGTGCGGGTACCGATGTACAAGCCGAACAAGGGCGGTTCGTCGCGGGTCGAGTACCGCGCTCTCGACTCCGCAGCCAACCCCTATCTCGCGTACGCGCTCATGCTGGCCGCAGGCCTGAAGGGCATCGAGGAGGGGTACGAGCTCCCGCCCGAGGCGGAGGACAACGTGTGGTCGCTGAGCGACGCGGAACGACGCGCGCTCGGTTATGCATCGCTCCCGGCCAGCCTCGATCACGCGCTGGAGTACATGGAGACGTCCGAGCTCGTCGCCGAGACGCTGGGCGAGTCGGTCTTCAACTACGTGCTCCTCAACAAGCGCAAGGAGTGGGAGGCCTACCGCGGCCAGGTCACGCCGCTCGAGTTGAAGAACAACCTCGAGCTCCTCTGACGTGCCGGCATGGCTCGCTCAGACGGATCGGTCTCCCTCTCGGCACTCGCCAGGCTCGGGTTCGCCGAGCTGAGCGAAGCGGCGGCGAACCTGGCTGAGCTGGGCGAGCTCCTCGGTTTCGACCGCGCGACTCTTCTCGACGGAGCCGTGGCTGCCGATCCCGACGCCGCCGTCGACGGACTGCTGCGTGTCGCTCGTCGCGACGCGCAGCCCGTCGCGGCCGTCTTCGCGGATGCGGACGCGCGCCGTAGCGCCTGGCGCGTGTTCGGCGCCTCGAGCGGATTCGCGGACTTCTTCCTGCGGCACCCGGGCGAGATCTCCGTGCTCGGAGAGCCGCTCGGGGCCCTTCCCACGGCCGATGAGCTGCGACGTCGACTGCTCGACTCCGTGAGCGCTCACGAAGGTTTCGCCGCCTCGGGCGATGATGCTGCGGTGATCGCGTTGCGGGTCGCGTACCGGCGCAATCTCGCTGCCATCGCCGCGTTCGACCTCGCCGCGCACAATCCGGTCATGGTGCTGCCTGCGATCGCCGCGGCCCTGGCCGACATCGCCGGCGCCGCGCTCGAGGCGTCGCTCGCCATCGCGCGGACGCGGCTCGCCGATACCCTGCGCCGCGACCAGGTGGCGGCGACGCGGCTCGCGGTGATCGGCATGGGCAAGGCGGGTGCGCGCGAACTCAACTACGTCAGCGACGTCGACGTCATCTTCGTCGGCGGAACCAGCGACGAGGAGATCGTCGACGAAGCGCGTGCGATCGACATCGCGACTCGGCTCGCGCGCGAGACCATGCGCGGCCTGAGCGGCATCGAGGTGGAGCCTCCGCTCTGGGAGGTGGATGCGGCCCTGCGTCCCGAGGGCAAGCAGGGAGCGCTCGTGCGGTCGCTGTCGTCGCATCTCGCCTACTACGACCGCTGGGCCAAGAGCTGGGAGTTCCAGGCTCTGCTGAAGGCTCGACCGCTCGCCGGCGATGAGGTGCTCGGCGCCGAGTACATCGCGGCGGTGCAGCCGAAGGTGTTCTCGAGCGCGGCCCGCGAGAACTTCGTCGACAGCGTTCAGCGGATGCGTGAGCGCGTCATGGAGTACATCGATCCGGCCGACGCCCCGTACCAGCTGAAGCTCGGCTCCGGAGGACTCCGCGACATCGAGTTCACCGTGCAGCTGCTCCAGCTCGTGCACGGCCTGACCGACTCGCGTCTGCGCACGCGCGGGACGCTGGAGACGCTCGACGCGCTCGTGGACGGGGGATACATCGGCCGCGCGGAGGCGGGCACGTTCGCGGACGACTACTGCATCCTGCGCGTCATGGAGCACCGGCTGCAGCTGCGTGAGCTGAGCCGGACGCATCTGATGCCGCGGACTCCTGCCGGGCTCCGCGTGCTCGCACGCAGCTCGGGACTCGCGGATTCCGGTGAGGCCATCTGGGCGCGATGGGAGAGCGTGCGCCGCGAAGTGCGCGACATCCACACCAAGCTCTTCTACCGGCCCCTTCTCAGCGCCGTCGCCGCGCTCCCGGAGGAGGAGCGCACCCTCTCGACCGCGCAGGCGCATGACCGCCTGATGGCGATCGGCTTTCGCGATCCCGCAGGCGCGCTGCGGCACATCGGCGCGCTCACCACCGGGCTCAGCCGCAAGGCCACGATCCAGCGTCATCTGATGCCCGTCATGGTGCGGTGGTTCGCGGACGGCAGCGACCCGGATTACGCCCTGCTCGCCTTCCGGCGGATCAGCGAGCGGCTCGGCGACACGCCCTGGTTCCTGCGCATGCTGCGCGACTCCTCAGGCGCCGCCGAGAGCCTGACCCGACTGCTGTCGTCGTCGCGCTACGTCGGCGAGCTCATGGAGTGGATCCCCGAGTCCGTCGCCTGGCTCGACAGCAGCGATCTGCTGCGGCCCCGCAGCGGCGCTGCCATCGACGAGGAGGCGAGGGCGATCCAGACCCGCCACGAGTCGATCGGCGGCGCGCTGCAGGCCGTGCGAGCCCTGCGGCGGCGCGAACTGCTGCGCACCGCGATGGGCGGGGTGCTCGATGTGCTGACGATCGAGGAGATCGCGCGCTCGCTCACCGAGATCACCGAGGCGACGATTCAGGCTGCTCTGCGCGCGGTCCGGCGCGAGATCGTCCCCGAGGAGGACGACGCGATGGACTTCGCCGTCATCGCGATGGGGCGCTTCGGGGGCGCGGAACTGGGCTTCGGATCCGATGCCGACATCCTGTACGTCTACGACGCGAACGGAGTCGACCCTCAGCGCGCGCAGTCGCTCGCCACCCGCATCGTCGCGGGCCTGCGTGAGCACCTCACAGATCATCGTGTCCCGCTCGACCTCGACGCCGACCTGCGTCCCGAGGGGCGCAACGGACCGCTTGTGCGCACGCTCGACGCGTACGCCGAGTACTACCGTCGCTGGTCGCTGTCGTGGGAGGCCCAGGCGCTCCTGCGTGCACGAGGCATCGCGGGCAGCGCGAAGCTCGTCGCTCGCTTCACGCAGCTCGCCGACAGCATCCGGTATCCGGCGACGATCGATCTGCAGGGCACGAGGGAGATCAAACGGATCAAAGCGCGCGTCGAGGGTGAGCGGCTGCCGCAGGGAGTCGACCCCCGGCGGCATCTGAAGCTCGGCCCCGGCACCCTGAGCGATGTGGAGTGGCTCGTGCAGCTGCTGCAGCTGCAGCATGCGAACGAGGTCCCCGCGCTGCGGACCACCTCGACGCTCGGTGCCCTCGATGCCGCTGTCGACGCAGGGTTCGTCCCGTCGGACGCGGCCGAGCTGCTGCGGGAGGCGTGGCTGCTGTCGAGTCGCCTGCGATCGGCGATCACCCTGTACACGAACAAGACCAGTGACGTCCTGCCGACCGAGCCGCGTGATCTCGACGCGGTGGGGAGGCTGCTCGGCTACCCCGATCGTTCCGCGAGTGTGTTGGAGGATGACTACCTGGGTGTGACACGGCGCGCCCGCAGAGCATTCGAGGACCTGTTCTACGGGTGATCGCCCTTGCGATCCCCGACCGCCCTGAAAAGGAAGCAGCTGAACCATGACGAACGCGAAGATCGCTGTGATCTGGAACCCCTCCAAGCCCGGAGGCGACAAGTTGAAGGACGCCGTCGACGATGTCTTCGGCGACGTCGAATCGCCGGTGCAGTGGTGGGAGACGTCCGTCGAGGATCCGGGGAGGGGCATGGCCGCGGAAGCGGTCGCGGCGGGCTGTGACATCGTCATCGCCGCGGGTGGCGACGGCACCGTGCGCGCCGTGGCGGAAGGCCTGGCCGGCAGCGGGGTCGCACTCGGCATCGTGCCGCAGGGAACGGGGAACCTTCTCGCTCGCAACCTCGACGTCCCCCTCGGCGACATCGCTGCCGCACTTCAGCGGGTCCGCGACGGCGAACCTCGGGCCATCGACATGGGCTGGGTCGAGCTCGAGGGAGAAGAGCACGCGTTCGTGGTCATGGTCGGGTTCGGGATCGATGCGCAGATGCTCGTCGAGACCGACGAGGACCTCAAGAACCGGGCCGGCTGGATCGCCTATGTCGAGGCGATGGGTCGGGCGCTCGCGGGCACCGAGATGACGGACATCACCCTCACGCTCGACGACGGGGAGCCCCAGGGCCTGCGCGGTCATACGATGCTCATCGGCAATTGCGGCATGCTGCAGGGCGGGATCCGTCTGCTGCCCGACGCTCTGATCGATGACGGGCAGCTCGACATGCTGCTCGTCAGCGCGGACGGTCCTCTGCAGTGGCTCGACACCGTCCGCTCGTTCATCTGGGAGAACGGGATCCGCCGAGCATTCGGTGCGGTCGATCAGGCCGTGAGCACGGAGTCGACCACGCACGTCGCCGCCGAACGCATCACGGTGACACTCGCTTCACCGCAGACGTTCGAGATCGACGGCGAGGAAGTCGGCGAGGTCTCGGAGTTCGCCGTGCGAGTTCAGGCGGGCGCACTCACGGTTCGCTGAGCGTCCCGGGGGGCACGAGCTTGCTGTCCTGCAGCGGGAAGACGACCTTCTGCACGACGATGATGATGCTCGCCGCGACGGGGATCGCGACGAGCGCGCCGAGGATCCCTCCCAGAGCACCACCGGCGACCGCGGCGATGACGACGAGGGCGCCCGGCACGGCGACCGCCTTGTTCATGATGCGAGGAGAGAGCACGTACGCCTCGATCTGCATGTAGACGAGGTAGTAACCGAAGGCGATCAACGCGGTCACAGGACTCACGATCAGGCAGATCAACGCGTTGATGATCGACGCGCTCAGGGTGCCGACGAGCGGGATCATCGACCCGATGAAGGCGATCAGGGCGAGCAGGGCCGGCACGGGTGCACCGATGATGGTCAGCACGATGAGGCTCAGGATGCCGTTGATCAGCGCGAGACTGGCCTGGCCCATCACGTAGCGTCCGACCGCACCCGAGACGTCTTCGAGGAGCTCTCCGAAGGTCTCACGCTGGTAGGAGGGGACGAAGCGCACGGCGACGCGCTTCATGCTGCGCAGCGAGGCCATGAAGTACAGCGTGAGGATGAGCACGATGGTCACACCCGTGAAGCCTCCGGCGATTCCCGCGCCGACCGCGAACACTCCTCCGCTGATGTTGAGGATGTTCCCGGGGTCCTGGACGAAGCTCAGCACCCCCTGGGCCGCGTCATCGAAGGTCGTGCCGAATTGCTCGCTGACGTCCTTGAACCAGGCGCTGGCCATGAAGTCCTCGATCATCTTCGGGCCGTCCTCGATGAGGTTCGTGACCTGCTCGACCAGGAGCGGCACGATCGCGAGGATGATGCCCGCGAACGCCAGGAGCACGACGGAGACCACGATGGCCACCGCCGCGGGGCGGGGGAGTCTGCGCTCGATGAACGAGACGATCGGGTCGAGGCCGAGGGCCAGGAAGACCGCGACTCCGATGTAGACGAGCACGGTCGCGAGCTGATCGACGATGCCGCCGATGAGGAGAGCGACGAGCACGCCCAGCGCGCCCAGGAAACCGTACGTGAAGGGGTTTATGCGGGCCAGCGCTGCGGCGGCCGTCCGGGGCTGCGCGGGCAGCCGCTCGGCGGCTGCGGACTTCGCCCTCATCGTGGTGCGGCGCATGATCATCCCTCTTCCGTTGTGACCCCTCAGTTGACCATCGAGATCGATGCCGGTCAAGCGGGGCGCGCCGGGTGGCGCGGGCCGGGCAGCGGATGCTATGCGTCGTGTCGCCCGACGGTCAGGACCTTCCGCGACGTCGCAGTGCGAGGAACGCGCCGGCGCCGAGTGGTCGTCGGAATTCACGAAGGTGCAGTGGATGTCCGCACCAGGAGTGGACCGACAGCGACGGCCGCTGCGGTAAGCAGTCGGGGAGCCTCGACGGATCGGGCAGGGCGTTCCGGGCGCACGAAAGAGCCCGTCTCGGCCGGGGCCGAGACGGGCTCTTCTCGCGGGAGGTCAGACGCCGTAGTACAGCTCGAACTCGA
>NZ_CAUQVQ010000025.1:0-36329 GCF_963521645.1 uncultured Microbacterium sp.
ATCCCACCCAGATTGCGACACGAGGCGCCAACCCCGCGCCACACCCCGACGCTCAGCTGGCACCCGTCGTCGCCAACCCACCTGGATTCCGACACGAGGCGCCACCCGAGCCAGACGCCGCCACGCCCGCAAACTCAGCTGGCACCCGTCGTCGCCATCCCACCCAGATTGCGACACGAGGCGCCAACCCCGCGCCACACCCCGACGCTCAGCTGGCACCCGTCGTCGCCAACCCACCTGGATTCCGACACGAGGCGCCAACCGAGCCAGACGTAGACGCACCCGCACACACACCGCCCACA
Organism: uncultured Microbacterium sp.; assembly: GCF_963521645.1. Classification (GTDB taxonomy): domain Bacteria; phylum Actinomycetota; class Actinomycetes; order Actinomycetales; family Microbacteriaceae; genus Microbacterium. Next base: position 303 of record NZ_CAUQVQ010000025.1, read on the forward strand.
CCACACCACACACACCACACCGCACCGCGGCACCCGGCGTCTCAGTTCGCGAGCACCCGCTCGTAGACCTCGATCATCGCGGCCGTGCGCGACGACTGGCGGAACGCCTCGGACACCGTACGCACCGGCACCGGAGCATCGCCCGCCGCGATGTCGGATGCCGCGCGGCGCAGCGTCTCGACAAGACCGGCGCGACGCTGGGCCTCGGTGCCCGCGGCTCCGGGAACGGCCCAGAGCCCGCCGCCCAGTTCGGCCGCGATGTCGGGATCGCTGATCACCGACGGCGTGCCCAGGGTCGCCGCCTCGAAGGGTGTCATCCCCTGGGTCTCGAAGCCGATCGAGGTCTGCACGAGCGCATCGGCCGCCGCGATGCGCGCCAGGGTCTGCGCGTATGTGAGCTTGCCCGCGAAGCGCACATGCGGCGTGCCGGCGACGATCTTCTCGGCAGCCGCGCGTTGCGCCCCGCCGCCGATGATCTCGAGCTCGGCGTCGACGCCTGACTCGACGAACGCCTCGAGGAAGGGCAGCAGTCGTTTCTCGGGGCTCATGCGTCCCAACCACACGAACCGTGGGCGTCCCGGCTCGCGATGCGCGGGAGCTGCGGCGATGGTCTGCTCGCGGATGCCGTCGTCGATGCCGTTCCACACGACGTCGACCGGCGAGAACACCCCGTTCTCTTCGAGCCGACGAGCGAAGTGCGTCGACGGGGCGGTCACCGCAGAGGCGCCGACCGCGATGCCGCGCAGATACGCCCATCCGTCGCTCCCCGGCACGGGCTCTCCGAGCGACCGCAGCGCCGACCGACGCCACGCGTTGAGCACCGACAGCGCCGGTCGGTGCAGCGGCGTGACCGCGGCGATGCCGACATCCACCCGGTTGTGCATCGTGTGGACCACCGGGAGGCCATGCCGAGCGGCGAACCTGTGGCCGATGAGGGCGCCCCAGAAATCGGCCTGCACGTGCACGAGGTCGACTCGCGGACGGTGCACCATCGCCCGGTCGAGGAACCGGTCGGTCGCGCGGCCGGGCCAGCTCATCGAATACTCGCGGTCCATCGTGATCGGAATCGACGGCAGGTCGACGTCGCCGGTGTTCGGCGCCGAAGCGCGAGACCCGTGCATCCGCGGTGCGACGACCGTGACCGTGTGCCCTGCCCGCTCGAGGAACTCGCGCTGCAGCCGCATCGACACCTGCGCTCCGCCGAGGGAGTCGAGGTGCTGATCGCCGAAGAAGACGATGTGCATGACGCGTCCCGTCACTCGGGCAGGGGCTCGTCGCGGTAGAGCGCCTCGAACGTGTCGAGCGTGCGGTTGATGTCGTGGATCGCGACGCCGTCGAGCGAAGCCTGCTGCATGCGCGCGTACTCGCCGGGTGACGCGGTGAGCACATCGGTGAGTCGTGCCGCGAGCGCATCCGCATTGCCCGGCTCGAACAGGTAGCCGTTCTCGCCGTCGTGCACGAGATGCGGAAGCGCCACGGCATCCGCAGCCACGATCGGCAGAGCCGAGGCCATGGCCTCCATGGTCGCGATCGACTGCAGCTCGGCGATCGAGGCGATCGTGAACACCGAGGCGCGCGACAGCAGCGCCCGCAGTTCCTCATCGCTCGTGCGGCCGTGGAAGGTCACACGGTCGGCGAGACCGAGTTGGTTGGCGAGGCTCTCGAGCTGCTTGCGCTGGTCTCCGCCGCCGACGATGTCGAAGGTCGCGGCGAGCGCCGGGTCGAGCTTCGTCATGGCCTCGAGGATCACCTCGACCTGCTTCTCTGCGGTCAGACGCCCGACGAAGATGATGCGGTTCTCGTCACGCGGAGCGATCACCGGCGTGTACTGGCTGCGGTCGATGCCGCAGCTGACCGGGATCACTCCGGCGACCTGCACGGTGCGCTCGAGGAAGTCGGCGGCCCGACGCGTGGGGGTCGTGATGGCGCGGGTCAACGCGAACGTGCGCTTCGCATCGCCCCACGCCCACCGCAGCACCAGGTCGTCGATGAACTTCGGCATGGTGGTGTGATCGAGGATGTTCTCGGCCATCACGTGGTTCGTGGCGATCACGGGGATGCCGCGCTCTCGCGCGATGCGGGCGAGGCCACGGCCGATCACGATGTGCGACTGGATGTGCACGACGTCGGGCTGCACGCTGTCGAGGATCTTGCGGGCGTAGTGCTTCACGCGCCACGGCCACACGAAGCGCAGCCAGTCATGCGGAGCCCAGCGCACCGACGGCAGCCGGTGCAACGTCATCGGCTCGCCCTCGATCACCTCGGCGCGCGCGGGTGTGCGCCTGTACGCGAGGTTCGGAGCGACGACGTGCACGTCGTGTCCGCGCTGCACGAGCCCTGCCGCGAGACGCTCGGCGAAGCGTGCGGCCCCGTTGATGTCAGGGGCGAAGGTGTCGCACCCGATCAGGATGCGCAGCGGTCGCGGCCCGGTGTCGGGAGCGCTCGTCGAATCGGAGGTAGACATTCTGCCTTACGTTACGGCGGCCAAGGAGCCCGATCGGGCGCTCGCCACTCTACCGGAGCGCCCTGAGCGGCCCGTCGAGGCATACCGCCATCGCCCAGCCTCACCCTCTAGCGTTGGGGTCATGCGACTGACTGCCGACGCCGACCCGCAGCTGTGGATCCCCGTGACGGATTCGCTCGGATGGAAGGGCCGCAGGCATCGCAAGGCGGCGATCCGGATGCTGTTGGGCCAGGTGAACTCGGCGATCGGCGCGACGGAGCGCCCCGGATCGAAGCTCGGAGCGTGGGCGATGAGCCAGGCGGCGCCGATGCTGATGCGCCGGGCGGACGGTCGCGTGCTCGTGTGGACCTGGAAGGCGGATCCGGAGCTGGTCGTCGCGATGGCGACCGTGCAGGCGCTCACGCCGGAAGTGCGCATCGCGCGGGCGTCGATGCCGATGGACTATGACGACACTCAGTCGTTCTCGAGCCGTTGGCTGGGCACGGGAGAGAAGCTCGTGGTGCCGATGCCGCCGTCGCCTGCGTCGCCTCCCTTCGCGACCTATACGTGGGACACCGGCACGCACCTCGTGACGTTGACCGCGATGTGCAGCGATCGCGAACGCTTCGGCACGCTCGACGGCGCGCTCGACGATCTGGCCCGCAGCATCCGCGTCGTCGACGAGATCGCGGGCGGCGAGTCGCCTGAGGTGCTGAGGCTCGGACCCGCGTGATGATCCGAGCGTCGCCGCCGAACGGCTCGGCGACAAACTAGTGAACACGGGTAACAATGTAGTACCCTCACAAACATGGAGCCGCTCTTCGTCGACCGCCTGCTGCTGATCGCAGACCTCTTCCAGAGGGACATGGCCCGCGCCTTCGACGGCACCGGTCTCACGACAGCCCGCGTGCACCTGCTCTGGGTGCTCCAGCACGCCGGGCCGTCGACGCAGCAGGCTCTGGCGCAGCTCTGCGAGGTCACCCCCCGCAACATCACCGGGCTGGTCGATGCGCTCGAGAAGTCGGGGCATGTACGCCGCACCCCGCACCCGACCGATCGACGCGCGGTTCTGGTCGAGCTGACCGACACCGCCACCGAGACGATGGCGCGGATGCAGGAGGAGCACGCGCAGCTCAACGAGACTCTGCTGTCGGCGATCGCCCCGGCAGACCGCGCGGCCGTCGAGCGAGGCCTGTCGGCCGTCGCCGCACACCTCGAGCACCTCGTGACCACCGCGGCAAGCTCCGCCCCCTCTCCGGAGGACACCCGCGCGACCAGCACCTCCGAGGGTGCGCCATGACTGCCCAGCTGCAGACGACCGCTCCGAGACCGACACCGATCGCGCGCATCCTCAACTTCCTCCATCGCGCCTGGATCGCCGAGCTCCGCGTCTACTCGAGCATCGCGCGCGCGATCGCCCGGCGCCCCGCGATCCCGCACGGAGGAACGGGGATCGGCTATCACCGCCCCGTGCTCACGGTGCTGTTCATCTTCATCGGCCTCTCCGCTCTCGAGATCCCGATCCTCGACCTGATCGTGCACCCGTGGCCGGTCGCGCGCATCACCCTGCTCGTGCTCGGAATCTGGGGCGTCACCTGGATGGTCGGACTCCTGTGCGCGATGATCATGCGCCCGCATTCCGTCGCCCCCGAGGGCGTGCGCGTGCGCAGCGGGCTCGAGGTCGACGTGCCGATCGACTGGGACGACATCGCATCCATCGCGATCGATCGCCGGGTCGACGAGCCGAAGCGACCGCGAGTCACCGAATCCGAATACGCCGAGCGGATGCAGGACGAGACCAACATCGAGATCGAGCTCGAGCGTTTCGTCGCGATCCGGCTCCCGGGACTCGCACCGAAGGGCGGGACGCATCAGGTCGACCGCATCCGGCTGTGGGCCGACGACCCTCGGGCCTTCCTCGATGCCGCACGACCGTTCCTGACGGCGCCCTGATCAGTCCAGCCCGCGCTCCGCGAGCCACTGCTTCGCGACGAGGACCGGAGCCCTCACGAGCCACGCATCCGCGATGATCTCGGCCAGCCGGTCGCGGTCCACCGCGTCGAGCTGCACCAGCAGGCCCGGGTATCCGTCGAAGTGCGGAATCGAGAACAGTCCCTCGGGTTCTGCCGCCAGCAGAGCCGCCTTCTCTTCGAGGCTCGCGACTCGCACGCCCAGCACGGGACCCTCGGGCCACACGAGTCCGAGATCCGCGAGCTGGCGCAGATCGACTTTGCTGGGCCCACGGACCCAGGCGATCTGACCGCTCGGCAGCGCCCAGGAGGGCTCGCCCGTGTGACCACCGACTCGCTCTGTCACGCCGGGAAGCGCGCGAGCGATCTCTCGAACGTCATCGACTGTCGCCATCCGCCCATCGTCCTCCCCTGGGGCGGCCCGCCACAATGCCGATGCCGCCCTGCTCGCCGCCGCCGCGCTCATCCTCACCCGCGCGGCGACGGCAGCTCAGGCCGTCGGTCGGTATCGCGAACGCCGTCAGCGCGCGATGCGCAGCGTGCGCACCTCGAACGGCCGCAGCCGCAGATCCCCACCCACGCGCCCGTCGTCGAGCGCGTCCTCGATCAGCGACACCTCCCGGATCTCCCGGTGCTCGAAGTCGGCGGACAGCGAGCCGGTCGCACGGCGTCCGAGAGCCTCATAGAGGCGCACGATCACGTCTCCCGAACCGTCGTCGGCGAGCTTGACCCCCGACACGACGATGCCCTCGCCCTCGACGGTCACGAGCGGAGCGACCTCCTGAGCGCCGCGCACCACCGTCGACAGCGAGTTGAGCCGGATGCCCTCGGCGGTCGCGATCTCCGCATCCGCGCCGATCACGAAGCCGATCTCGATCCGGTGGTGGCCGTGATCGGTGTCGGGGTCGGGGAAGCGCGGCGCGCGCAGCAGCGAGAGTCGCACTGTGGTCGTGACGGCATCGTCCGACACCTCGCGCGACGTGTCGTAGCCGTAGATCGAGTCGTTCACGAGCGCGACGCCGAAGTCCTGCTCGCGCACCAGCACGAACCGGTGCATCGAGGTCTCGAACTTCGCCGCCTCCCAGCTGGTGTTGGTGTGCGTCACACGCGACTGGTAGCCGAACTGCGTCTCGGCCTCGGTGTGCGTCGCCTGCACGTCGAGCGGGAACGCGAGCTTGAGCAGCTTCTCGGTCTCATGCCAGTCGACGTCGTTGCGCAGCATCACGGTGCGCTCGCCGGGTGCGAGGGTGATCGTCTGCTCGATCGTCGACTCCGAGAACGCCCGGGTCACGACGACCGACGCGACTCCGTCGACGACGGACGCCGAGATCGAGTCGACCGCGGTGAGGTCGTCGACCCTGTTGCGGTAGTACTTGTCGATGTCCCACGCGTCCCACATGTTCGGGAAGTCCTGGTGCAGCTGGAACAGGTTCGCGGCGCGCCCCTCGGCCACCGCCTCGCGCCCGGTCGCCTTGTCGACCGCCGAGACGATGAGCCCCTCGGCCGAGATCAGCACCGAGACGAGCTCGTTCTCGAGGCGCCACCCTCCGTCTTCGCCGGAGAGCATGACGGATGCCGGGCCGGGCGCCTCGACGAAGCTCGCTCCGAGCGCGCGTGCACCGCCGCCGACACCGACGGACGTCGGCACGAACAGCAGTTCACGGTCGCCATCGCCCGCGAGCGAGCGCCGCGCGGCCTCCGCGATGTCCCGGGCGTCCGACAGCACGTTCGAGAGCACCTCGACGGCTTCACGATGCACCCACGCGATCGACGTGCCCGGCAGGATGTCGTGGAACTCGTGCAGCAGCACGGTCTCCCACAGCCTGTCGAACTCGGCCTGCGGATACGCGGCGCCCGTGCGCACGGCATCCGTCGCCGCCCAGAGCTCGGCCTCGACGAGCGCGTGCTCGGCCCAGCGGTGCAGCGCCTTGGTGGCGTGCTGGCTCGTGAGAGTGCCGCGGTGCAGCTCGAGATAGAGCTCGCCGACCCACACGGCCGGGGTCGGCAGCTCGGCGCGCGCCGCGTCGAAGAACGTGTCGGGGTGCTCCCACACGACCCGGGCGCTGCCCTCGAGGTTCTCGAGACGCTTCGCCTTGCCGGTCATCTCGCGCGTGGTTCCGCCGCCGCCGTCACCCCAGCCGACCGGCGCGATCGAGCGCGAGGTCACGCGGTTCTCCTTGAACTGCCGCGAGGCCTTGGCGACCTCCATGCCGCTGAGCTGGGAGTTGTAGGTGTCCATCGACGGGAAGTGCGTGAACACCTGCGAGCCGTCGATGCCCTCCCAGAGGAACGTGTGGTGGGGGAAGACGTTCTGCTGGTTCCACGAGATCTTCTGCGTGAAGAACCACTCGAACCCGGCGCGACGCATGAGCTGCGGCAGCGCCGGCGAGTAGCCGAAGCTGTCGGGCAGCCAGACGCCCTTCGAGCGGATGCCGAACTCGCGTTCGAAGAATCGCTGCCCGTAGGAGAACTGGCGCACGAGCGACTCGCCCGTCGGCATGACGGTGTCGGACTCGACCCACATGCCGCCGAGCGGCAGGAAGCGCCCCTCGGCGACGGCGGCCTTGACCCGGGTGTAGACCTCGGGCCGGTGCTCCTTGAGCCACGCATACTGCTGTGCGCTCGACATGCCGTAGAGGAAGTCGGGCTGCTCCTCGATCAGCGTGGTCATCGACGAGGTCGTACGGGCGACCTTGCGGATCGTCTCGCGCACCGGCCACAGCCAGGCGGAGTCGATGTGCGCGTGGCCGATCGCCGAGATGCGATGGGCGCTCGACTCGGCAGGTGCGGCGAGCACGTCTGCCAGGCGAGCGCGGGCGTCAGGTGCCGTCTGCACGATGCGCTGCAGATCGAGCACGTCGAGGGCGTCGTCCAGGGCCTGGAGGATCTGCATGCGTCGGGGCGAGGTGGCGGGCAGCTCCGCCTGCAGCTCGAACAGCACCTCGATGTCGAGGGAGAGCTCGAACACCTCCTGCTCGAACACGGCGAGATCGATGCGGCGGGTGCGGTAGAGCGGTTCGCGCGAGGAGGTGCGGATGTCGCCCTCCTGCGTGGGCAGGAAGGGGTGGTAGTCGAGCAGCACCGGGTTGGCGGCCGCCTCGAGGTAGAGCTCGACGGGCTCGTCGCCGTGCGCCGAGTCGGCGATGGGCAGCCACTGGTTGCGCGGGTTGATGCTCTTGACCGGCGTGCCATCGGGCCGATAGACGAGCGCCTCGCACTGGAATCCGGGCATGTTGATGTCGAATCCGAGGTCGATGACGGCCTCGACGCGTCGGCCGGCCCACTCGGCGGGCACGCGACCGGTGATCTTGAACCAGGTCGTCGACCAGGCCGGACCCCACATGCTCGGCACCGACGCGGGGGCGAAGTCGAGAGCGAGTCCGTCGGCAGGACTGATCGGCTCGCCGGGCAGCTCGTTCACCTCGATCGTGAGCGGCACGGCGGCGGAGTGGACGGCGGGGCGGATGCGCTCGTCGAGCACCCGCTTGACGCGGCCGATCGTGAGCGAGGTGTCGTCATGCATGGGGGATTCTCCGGGCTCGGCGGTGAGTGGGGCGTGACTCGCGTCCGGGGTGGGGGCGAATTCGGACAATGCTATCGGATTTACTAAAGCGATCTAGTGAGACGTCGGCATTTCGTCATCACGGCGCTTCCGCGGGTTCCGAGCGGCTAAACCGATCAAGTAGGGTGAGGCCCATGAGCTCGGGGAAACGCGTCACGATCGCGGACATCGCGCGGATGGCCGGAGTGTCGCCCGGAGCCGTCTCATTCGCCCTCAACGGCCGCCCCGGCGTGAGCGAGGAGACCCGACAGCGGATCCTCGCGATCGTCGAGGAGAACCACTGGCAGCCGAGCTCCGCGGCACGCGCCCTGGTCGGCGCCCGCGCGAACACGGTGGGCTTCGCACTCGCCCGCCCCGCCCGGTCGCTCGGATCCGAGGCGTTCTTCACCGACCTCATCGCCGGCATCGAATCGCGACTGTCGGAGAGCAAGGTCAGCCTGCAGCTGCGACTGGTGTCCGACATCGCCGAAGAGATGGAGGTGCACCGGCAATGGCGCTCGTCGAACCAGGTCGACGGCATCATCCTCATCGACCCTCGTGACGACGACCCCCGCAGCGATCGGATCACCGCCCTCGACGCGCGCGCCGTCATGATCGGATCGCACCCCTCTCCGGAGGGATCGGTGCCGAGCGTCTGGATCGCGGATGACGAGGTGGCGGAGACGCTCTTCTCTTATCTCGCCGCGCTCGGCCACACCCGCATCGCCTACATCGCGGGCCCAGCCGAGCTCGAGCACACGCGGCTGCGCGCCGACGTCCTCCGTGGGATGGCCGCAGACGGCGTCGCGGGCGAAGTGATCACCACCGACTTCTCACCGGCCAGGGCGTCGGCCGTCACACGCGCCCAGCTCTCGGGCCGGCTCCGTCCGACGGCGATCGTCTACGACAACGACGTGATGGCCGTCGCGGGTCTCCGCGTCGCGCAGGAGATGGGCAGGGCGGTGCCGCGCGACGTCTCGATCGCCTCGTTCGACGACTCGGTGATCGCGGGTCTGATCAATCCGTCGATCACTGCGATGACCCGCGACACGTTCGAGCTCGGCGAGCAGGCCGCCACACTGCTGCTGCAGCAGATCATCGCGGGCGCCACTCTGCCCAGCGCTCAGGGCCCCACGCCCACGCTCACGGCACGCGAGAGCACGGCTCCGCCTGCGGTGGCGTCCTGACCACGGCTCTCCGCCGCATCCGGCGGTCGCACTCGACCGTCGCACTCAGCAGCGCTCGATCGGCGCGCTCACCCGGTCACGACGGTGTTGACGGATCCGTAGGGGTCGGCCGTGTTCATCGACAGATCGGGACGGATGAGGCGACGGATGCCGCGGGCCGCGAGTGCGGCAGGATCGAGAGCCGTCAGCGAGGTCACGAATGCCGGGTCCACACCGGCCTCGCACGCGTCGACCCAGGCCTGGAACACCGCACCGCCGGGGCTGAGCGCCGCGCGGCTCAGCGGCACCTCGCGCTCGTCGACCTCGATGACGATCGCCGTCTCTCGCGCGGGCGGGGCGGCGCGCTCGCGCAGTTCGGGGATCAGCTCGGCGAAGCGCCGCCCGAGAGGCTTCGCCGCACCGTTCTGATCGATCAGCCCGAGCGAGTACTCGAGCTCGGGGAAGTCGCCGAGCTCCCGGCTCACGTCGTGGGAGCACCACCACGTCACGCCCCACAGGTTCTCGGTGCGGAGGGCCGAGCGCAGGGTCGCCTCGAGGAACCCGGGCATCTCGCTCTCGTCGAGGCAGTTCGACGGCGCTCCCACCTCCTGCAGCCATACGGGCCGGTGGAGGTCCGTCGCGAAGGCGCGGGACAGCTCGATGAGGTATTCGGCGTGGCGGTCCGCCGCCACCGAACGGCCGCCGTAGCGCTGCGCGGTGCCGTTGAAGATCCACGAGTGGATCGTGGTCATCTCGCCCAGACGAGAGGCGTGGGCCGGCGTGAATCCGTGCCCGTCCATGTACCAGACCGCGTCGTACTCGCTGTGGACGTGCGCCAGACCCGGGGCCGCGCCCTCCGCCGCGTCGAGCAGCGACTCGATCCACTGCCCCGCCTCGTCGGTCGTGACCGGCCAGGGCGACGGGTGGGTGTGCGCCGAGAACTGGTTGGTCTCGTTGCCCAGCGTGAGCCCGAGGAAGTTCGGAGCGTCGCGCAGCCCCCCGGCCAGCGCCTGCACGAGGGCGACCTGCCCGCTGAGAGCCTTCGGATCCGTGAACATGTTGCGGTCGTGCCACGTGTACAGCCACGAGGGCACGAAGTCGAAGCTCGACAGATGCCCCTGGATCACGTCGACGCTGGCATCGAGGTCGAATTCGGCGGCGATGTCGACCATGGCACGCACGTCGTCGATCGCCTTGGTGCGGATGAGCGTGCGGTTGGGCTGCAGCACCGTCCACAGCGGGAAGACCCTGACGTGGTCGAGCCCCAGCTCCGCGAGCGCGGCGAAGTCACGACGGACGTCATCGGGGGTGAAGTCGAGCCAGGAGTGCATCCAGTCCTTCGACGGCGTGTAGTTCGCGCCGAATCTCAGGCGAGCATCGAGGGCGCGGCGCTGCGTCATGTGTCCGGACCTTTCCGAGAGAGCCCTCCGGCGAGGGCGTGTCGCATCACTATAACGCTTGAGCAACAAGTCGTGAACCGAGATGCCGCCATTCGATTGCGAGCGAGAGGTGAACCCTTGACAGCGACCGGATCCGATGGTTTCATCTGCTAAAGCGCTGTAGTCCATCGAACGGACACCGCCAATCGCCCGCCTCGAGGAAGAAGCACGATGAAAGTTCCCGCACGCATTGTCGCTCTGGCATCATTCACGATCGGCGCCATGGCGCTCGCCGGCTGCACGGGAGGCGGCACCGCTTCGGGTGCCGCCGGTCCGATCGACACCTCCGGCGAGCTGAGCGGAACCATCCAGTTCCAGACCTGGTCGCTCAAGAACGAGAAGTTCACGCCGTACTTCGAAGACCTGATCGACGCATTCGAGAAGGAGCACCCCGATGTCACGGTCGAGTGGCTCGACCAGCCGGGCGACGGCTACCAGGAGAAGATCCTGAGCCAGGCCAACGCCGACACGCTGCCCGACGTGCTGAACCTGCCGCCGGACATCGCGTATCCCCTCGTCGCCGCAGGCAAGCTGGTCGACCTCGAGACGGCCGATCCCGAGCTGAAGTCGGGATACAACGCCGGAGCGTGGGACGCCTACAGCCAGTACCCCGGGGTCGAGGGCACCTACGGTCTGCCGTGGTATCTCTCGAGCGACGCCTCGTGGTGGAACCTCGCCCAGCTCGCTCCCTTCGGCGTCACGGAGGAGAACCTCCCCACGACCGTCGACGAACTGCTCACCCTCGCGAAGGACGTCGCGACCGAGTCCGGCGGCAAGGTGCAGTTGCTGTCGTCGATCCCCGCCCTCGACACCTTCACGTCGGCCGGCATGGAGGTCATCAACGACGAGGGCGAGTTCGACTTCAACACCGCGGAGGCCGCGGCGATCATCGACAAGTACGCGGATGCCTACGCGGCCGGGGCGATGCCCGCCGAGGCGCTGACCGGCGACTACGGCGGCAACGCCGAGGCGTACATCCAGGAGAAGGTCGCCTTCACCACCGGCGGCACGGGCTTCACGACCGACCTCGCGAAGGACGCGCCGGCGCTGCTCGAGAGCACCGTCGCGACGCAGCGCCTCGGCATCCCCCCGCTCTATGTGCAGGGCCTCAACGTCTCGGCCGACTCCGACAACAAGGAGGCCGCTCTCGCGTTCGCCGAGTTCGCGACGAACGAGGACAACCAGGTCGCGTTCTCGTCGCTCGCGGTCGGCACGGCACCGGGCACCTCGGGCGGCGGCGACACCGTGGTCGAGAACATCTCGTCATCGATCACGGATGAGAAGCAGCTCGCGGCGATCGACACCGTGTTCACCGCGATGGAGGACGCCAAGGCGATCCCCTTCCAGTGGACGTCCGACATGGCGACGTACATGACCCAGCAGATCGCGCTCGCCGTCAACGGCGAGGCCGACGCCCAGGAGCAGCTCGACAAGATCGTCGAGTACGCCAACGCGAACCGCGTGGACCAGTGAGCATGGGCGCGAACACCCGCACCCGGAGCCGTGGCGGGAGCCGATCCGGAAGGAAGGCCATCACCTCGCACCGGTGGTTCACCCCGTGGCTGCTCCTCGGTCCCGCGGTGATCTGGGTGCTGGTGTTCGCGCTCTGGCCGTTCCTCAACACCGTCTTCCTGAGCTTCACCGACGCGAAGCCCCTGCGCACCCCCGAGTTCGTCGGCGCCGCGAACTACGAGCGGATGCTCGGCGACGAGATGTTCTGGAACGCCCTCACCACCTGCATCATCTACGTGGTGGTGTGCGTGCCGCTGCTCACGATCCTCCCCCTGCTGCTGGCTCTGCTCGTGCAGAAGAAGCTGCCGGGCATCGCGTTCTTCCGCACCACCTTCTACTTCCCGGTCATCGCCTCGGTGGTCGTGGTCGCCCTCATCTGGACGTGGTTGTTCGACAGCCGAGGCATCATCAACCAGACCCTCGAGTTCCTCGGTCTGGTCGACAAGCCGATGGCGTTCCTCGTCGATCGATGGCTGCTTCTCGGCTGCGCGATCCTATTGACCGTGTGGAAGGGCCTGGGCTACTACATGGTCGTCTACCTCGCCGCCCTCGGAAACGTCGGCAAGGAGCTGCATGAGGCCGCCATGCTCGACGGGGCCGGCTCGTTCCGGCGCTTCCTCTCGGTGACGATCCCCTCGGTGCGCGGCGCGATGCTGCTGATCGCGGTGCTCATCGCGGTCTCGGCCATGAGGGTGTTCGCCGAACTCGACGTGCTCTCCAAGAGCACGGGTGGGCCGGGCGGCTACGACATGTCGCTCGTGATGCTGATCCGTCAGGTCGGCTCCGGCCTCAACGGCAACATCGGCTACGCCTCTGCGATCAGCGTCGCCCTGTTCCTGCTCACGCTCGTCCCCCTGGCCGCGATCGCGTTCATGAACCGCGAGAAGAAGGCGAAGGTCTCCGCATGAGCACGCTCACCCCTCCCCGCGTCGACGAAGAGCTGCGGCCGGTCGAGCAGACCGCTCCCCCGACGCGCGAACGCATCTTCCGCCGCCGTGGCTCCGGCGACTTCAGCAAGCCCACGCTCGGCGGCCTGATCGGCCGATACGCCCTGCTGCTGCTCGTGCTGGTGCTCGTGATCGGCCCGTTCCTGTGGCAGCTGTCGACCTCGTTCAAGGGTCCGCAGGAGAACATCTACTCCTTCCCGCCGAACCTCATCCCCCGCGAACCGACACTGCAGAACTACGCCACCGTGGCGGACATCGTGCCGGTCTACCTCTACGCCTGGCATTCGCTGCTCGTCTCGGTGGGCACGGTGGTCAGCAACGTCGTGCTCGCCACGTTCGCCGGATACGCCCTGGGCTGCATGCGCTTCCGCGGCAAGTGGATCGTCATGGCGATCCTGCTGTCGACCCTGCTGTTCCCCGGCGAGGTCACGGTGACGAGCAACTTCCTCACGATCCGCGCGCTCGGACTCGCCGACACCCTGTGGGGCGTCTTCCTGCCCGGTGCCATCAGCGCCATGAACGTGCTGCTCGTGGCCACGGCCTGCCGCATGATCCCCAAGGACGTGCTCGACGCCGCGACCGTCGACGGCGCCACGACATGGCAGCGCATCCGCCACATCGTGTGGCCCAACATCCGCGGCATGGTCTCGGTGGTCGCGATCTTCGCGTTCATCGGCGCGTGGGACGACTACCTGTGGCCGCTCATCGTGCTCTCCGACCCCGCGAAGTACACGCTCACGGTGGGCATGGCGTATCTGAACAGCAGCTTCTCGGTGGATCCGCGCCTCATCGCGGCGGGCACCATGATCGCGCTCGTGCCGATCGTCATCATGTTCTCCTTCACGCAGCGCTTCTTCTTCAAGGGCGTGCAGGAGGGCGCGATCAAGGGGTGAGCACCGTGCATCTCACGCCCGCCGACGGGCCGGTGGATCCTCCGTCGTCACGCCCCCGCGCGGGAGTGCTCGCGGCACCTGTCTTCGCCTTCTCGGTCGATCCCTCGGCGGGCGAGCAGCGGATCGATCACCCCGGACTCGCCGACATCCGCATCACCCCGGACACGGTGCTGCACTGGGCGTTCTACGCCGACGGCACCGAGGCCACGCTCGCTCCGCACGCCGCACTCGCGGTCACGGTGGACGTGCGCCGTGCCGACGGAGTGAGGCTGAGCGACATCGCCGCGGTGCGCGACAGATACGACTTCCCGGTCACCGCGGATGCCCAGTTCGCCGCGCGCTGGAGCATGCCGGAGCAGTGGAACGCCGACACGGTGTCGCTGGCCCCGCTCGCGGCGGGAGACGACGGTGGCGACTCGGGCACAGTCGAGCTGGTGCTCGGCGCCGGCACTCTGGGCGGCGCAGCTCACCTCCCCCACCGCGTGTCGGGCTTCGTGCAGGTGCTCGTCGAAGATCGGCGCGCCGTCGACGCAGACCACGCGCAGGCTCCGGTCGACCGCGTCGACACGCGCCGCGGCACTCACTCCGGAGCGCGCTTCTCGCGCGGCAACACGATTCCCGCTGTGGCCGTGCCGCATGGCTTCACGTTCGTGACGCCCGCGACGGATGCCTCCGACACCCGCTGGCCCTATCGCCCCAGCATCCACGACGACCCGCAGGGGCGACGCCTCGAGGCGCTGCAGTTCTCGCATCAGCCGAGTCCCTGGATCGGCGACCGCGCGGTGCTTCAGCTCATGCCGTTCGAGGGCCGCCCGACGTCGGTGCGCGCGACACGGCGCCGCTGGATCACTCCGGGCACCGAGCACGCACGCCCCCACGAGTACGCGGTGGATCTGGGCGACGGTCTGCACGCGGAGATGACCGCGACCTCGCACACAGCCGCGTTCCGGGTGCGCGACGACGACGCCGACGCTGTCGTCGGATTCGTGATCGATCAGCCCACCGGCGACGGGCGTCTGGTCTGGACCGACGACGGAGGGTTCGAGGGCTGGATGCCCGAGGGCTCCGAGGAGTGGGGCAACGCCCCGCGCGGCTACTTCGCGGGGGTCGCGCGTCGCAGCGAGGCGCGAGATGCGCCGCCTGCCCACGGTGCCCTCGACGACGACGGCCGCGGTCGAGTCGCCGGCTACATCGCGGGACGCGGGACGCTCGAGGTGCGGGTGGCGGTGTCGTTCGTGTCGGTGGAGCAGGCACGGCGCAGTCTCGAGCTCGAGGCTCCCGCACACCTCGCCTACGAAGATCTGCGCGCGGATGCCGCAGCATCCTGGAACCGGGTGCTGGCGAGGGTCACCATCCCGCCCCTCGCCACGGAGGAGGAGCCCTACCGCCGCCTGGCCCACGACGAGCACCGTGCGCGGATCGCCGCAGCGCTGCATCGGATGCATCTGTATCCCAACACCGCGGCCGAGGATGCGGGCACCGCGGACGCGGCAGTCTCCCGCTTCGCCGACGTCTTCGCCGCGCGGGAGCCGTTCGGCGAGCGCGCGACGAGTGCCCCTCTCGTCGATGGCGAACTCGTCGTGAACAACGGATATTGGGACACGTATCGCACGGAGTGGCCGGCTCTGGCCCTGCTCGACCCTGCTCTGACGGGCAGGCTGCTCGACGGTCAGCTCGAGCAGTATCGCCGCGGCGGGTGGATGGCGAGATGGAGCGCGCCCGGCTATGTCGACAGCATGGTCGGCACCTCGAGCGACCAGATCTTCGCGGATGCCGCCCGCTGGGGCGTGGACTTCGACCGCGTGACGGCCTTCGAGAGCGGCTGGCGCAACGCCTGCGAGCCCGGGCCCGACGCGCTGCGCGGTCGCAAGGGCATCGCTCGGGGTCGCTTCACCGGGTACATCTCGTCCGACGTGCCCGAGGGCATGAGCTGGACGATCGAGAACGCCGTGAGCGATGCGGCGCTGGGCAGATTCGCAGCTCAGCTCGCCGACGATGCCGGCTCGGCGCACGACGCCGCCCGCTTCCGGTCATTCGCTCGCTACTTCGCCAACCGGGCGCTGTCGTACCGCACGCTGTTCGACGCGGACACCGGGTTCCTGCGCGGCAGAGACACCGCGGGCGCCTTCGCCGCGGACTTCGACCCCCGCACCTGGGGCGGCGACAACGTCGAGACGAACGCCTGGGGCATGTCGGTCGGCGCGGTGCACGACGGAGACGGGCTCGCGGCGCTGCACGGCGGCACGGATGCGTTCGGTCGGCATCTCGATGCCCTGTTCGCCGAGCCCGAGACGGCCGACGAACGTTTCGGCGGCGCATACGGCACGGTGATCCACGAGCAGCGCGAGGCACGGGCGCTGCGCTCGGGGATGTGCGCGATCTCGAATCAGCCCGCGCACCACATCCCCTTCATGTACGCCTTCACCGACAGGCCGTGGCACGCGGCAGAAGTCGTGAACGAGCTGGCCGGCCGCCTCTTCACGGGCGCTCACATCGGCCAGGGGTTCCCCGGCGACGAGGACAACGGCGAGATGAGCGCATGGTGGCTGTGGGCCGCGCTCGGACTCTATCCGCTGGAGCTGGCTTCGGGAGTGCTGCGGATCGGGTCTCCTCTGTTCGACGACATCCGCGTCGATCGCGGCGACGGCTCGTCGCTCCGCATCCGCTCCCGGCGCAGCGATCCCTCGGCTCATGTGCTGCAGAGCGCACGACTCGACGGGATCGAGCTCGCTCGAGCCGAGTTCCCGGTGGGCGCGCTCATCGGCGACGCGGAACTCGAGCTCACCTTCGGCACAGACCCCGCGGATGCTCTCGAGACGGCCGTCTCCCCCGGCCCCGACGTGGCGGAATGGCGCCGCGATCTGACGGACGACAGCGGTGACGCGATCGCGTCGGCATCCGTCGTCGACCCCGGATGCGCGTTCGACGACGGCGATCCTCGCGGGTCCGGCGGCGTGACCCTCGCGTCCGACGAGTGGGTGGGATGGCGTTTCGCCACGCCCCGCGCGCTCACCGACGTCACCGTGACGCTGGGCGCCCGGGCGCTGTCGTCGTCCCTGAAGTGGGAGGTCGTCGACGAGCGCGGCGACTGGTGCGAAGCGTCGATCACGTACGACTCAGCCATCCCTGCCGATCGCACCACGCCGTTCACGCTGGTGTCGCGCGTCGTGACCCCGGCGATCCGCGTGCGGGCGGAGGCCGGGGTCACGATCCGTCAGATCGAGGTCTTCGACCTCGGGTGACGATCTCGCGCTCGCCCGGTCACTTCGACAGGACGAACGTCAGCTCGGTGGTGTTGCCCGCGACGTCCACGACCTGGAGCGTGTTCGCACCCGCGACCGCGCCGAAGACGCCCGGCTTCACGAAGTTCAGGTCGCTCCAGGCATCGTCGACGAGGTCCTTGAGGACACCGTTGACGTAGACCCTGTCGATCTGCCCCTCGTCGTGGAGTGCGAAACTGACGCGCTGGTATGCGCCGTCCGCCCGGACCTTGGTGAACCGAGCACCCTCCTTGACCGTGACGGTCGGCGGCGTCGTGTCCGCGGGCGCCGCGCGGTACACCGTGGCCTCGCCCTTCAGCGCCTGGGTGATGCCGGAGAGGAACGCCGACTGGTCGGTCGCCGTGAGGTTGTAGGCGACGTAGACGCCGTAGCCATCGGCGACGGTGCGGGTGGCGAAGTCCTCCGCAGTCGCGGCGCTCGTCTGGGAGAGGTCGATCGCGGCGGCTCCGATGCGGGTACGGTCCTCGAGCCCGGGCACGGTCGGGGCGTCATAGGTGGGGTAGTACGGGTTCCACGCATAGTCGAGCACACGGTCGGCGTCGAACAGAGTGAAGTCGGTCGTCGTGTAGCTCGGACCGATCGCGTACAGGCTGATGATCTTGTCGGGGCCGAGCCGGTCGCGCAGGGCCGTGGCCAGCCAACCGAACGATTCGGCGTTGGGCTGCGGCGTGCCGTTCGCTCCGTAGTTCGTCCATTCGTCGTCGAAGTCGATCCCGTCGAGGCCATAGGTCGTCACGGCGTCTTCGAGCTGCGCTGCGAACGCATCGGCCTGCGCGAAGGACGTGAAGTTCGCGAACCCGGCGCCCTGGTGGTTGCCGAGCACCGACAGCAGCACCTTGGTGCCCCTGGCCTGCACCGGGCGGATCTGCGTGTCGGCGTTCTCGAGCGTCTCGGTGACGCGCTCGTTGAAATGCAGGTATGCCTTCTCGCCGTCGTAGTTGATGTTGGCCGCGAAGATCATCGCCATGTCGATCGCGGCATCTCCGCTGTCGGCGAGGGTGTAGTCCGCCACGTTGACTAAATCGTTCGAGTTGACCTCGACATAGACCGCGAGCTTCGGGTCCGCGGGCTCGGCATCCTCCGCGACGGCCCCCGGCGCTCCGACGAAGATGCTCGCTGCTGCGGCGGCGAGCACTCCCAGGCCGGCGATACCTCTTCGCAGGCGGTGATTGCTGACGTTCTGACTCATGACCGATCGTCTCCTTCGGCGTCATTGTCGAATCCGGTCACGTCGTCGCGACCTGCCGCCGACTATAGCGCTTAAGCACACCGAGCGGAAGGAACCCCGGAGTGCGCGACGGCGACCTGCGGAGCGAACCGCCGCCGGCGCGCCCGGGTCAGTCGGCCAGCATCCGGTCCCGCACCTGCCGGCGCAGCACCTTGCCGATGAGCGAACGCGGAAGCTCGTCAACGACGACGATGCGCTTGGGCACCTTGTAGGGCGTGAGCCTTGTGCGGCAGAAGTCGCGCAGCGCTCCGACGTCGAGTGCGGCACCCTCGCGGAGCACGATCGCGGCGGCGATCTCCTCGCCCCCGCTCGCCCGCGGGAGGCCGACGACCGCAGCCGCGACGACATCGGGGTGCGCGTGCAGGGCATCCTCGACCTCGCTGGGCGACACGTTGAATCCGCCGGTGATGATGAGCTCCTTCAGGCGGTCGACGATCGCGACGAACCCGTCGACCGAGACCTCGGCGATGTCGCCCGTGCGCAGCCACCCGTCGGCGAGAAGCACATCGGCGGTGTCGCCGGGTCGACGCCAGTACCCCTGGAAGACCTGCGGGCCGCGGATGAGCAGTTCGCCGCGTTCGCCGACGGGGAGATCGACATCGGTGTCCGAGGGATCGACGACGCGGATCTCGGTGCTCGGGAAGGGCACCCCCACGGTGCCTGGGCGCCGGCTCCTGCCCATCGGATTGCCGAGTGCGACGGGAGAGCTCTCGGTCATGCCGTAGCCCTCGACGAGCAACCCGCCCGTCGCCTCCTCCCACCGCTGCACCGTCTCCACCGGGAGGCTCATCGCTCCGGAGATCGCGAAGCGGACCGTCGAGAGGTCGATGGTCCCCCGCGACGCCGCGCGAGCGAGCTGGTCGTAGATGGGCGGGACCGCGGGCAGGAACGTGGGTGGACTCGTGCGGGCGGCCTTCGTGACGAGTCCGAGGTCGAACGTGGGGAACAAGACCAGCTTCGCGCCGATGCTCATCGCGAAAGTGAGACACAGTGTCATGCCGTAGGCATGGAACAGCGGCAGCACGCCATAGAAGGTCTCCTCGCCGTCGACGAGACCCGGCACCCACGCCCGCCCCTGCATCGCGTTGGCGCGGAGGTTCGCGTGCGTCAGGATCGCCCCCTTCGGCGTGCCGGTGGTTCCGCTCGTGTACTGCAGCAGCGCGGTGTCGTCGAGCGTCGGCCCGGCGACCTTGCGCGAGAGCGGGCGATGGTCGATGAGCTTCTTCCACGACAGCGCCCGCCGCGACTTCGGGGTGGCCGTCAGCTTCGCTCGCGCCGCGCGCGCCTTCGGAAGGGGCAATCGCAGCAGCATCCGCTGGGAGGCCGGCATCGCCTCGGTGAGGTCGACGCTCACGATGTGCTCGACCCGCAGATCGGAGGGGAACTCGGCGATCGTATCGACCGTCTTGTCCCAGACGATCGCGACCTCGGCTCCGTGGTCCTCGAACTGGTGACGCAGCTCCCTCGCGGTGTAGAGCGGGTTGTGCTCGACGACGATCGCCCCGAGGCGCAGCGCGGCATAGAAGGCCACGACATGCTGCGGACAGTTCGGCAGCACGAGCGCCACGCGGTCGCCCTTGTGCACCCCCAGCCGCCGCAGCCCCTCGGCCGCGCGAGCGATCTGATCGCCGAGCTCGCGGTAGGTCGTGACCTCCCCGAAGAACTCGAGTGCGGGTCGTCGCCCGAACGCCGCGATGCTCGCCGACATCATCTCGGGCAACGTCTGCGTCGGTGCATCTATCTCCGCAGGCACGCCGTCGGCGTAGGAGTCGAGCCAGGGACGGGAAGCGTACGGGGATTCGGACATGACTTCATCCTGCCCCGGTCACCTGTGCCGGTGCTCGGGGTTGCGCGGATGCCGCTTCGCCCTCACGCCGTCGCCTTCTTCATCGCCTCTTGCACCGCGCGGCCGAGCTGCTCCGGGCTCTCGTACATGATCGAGAAGCGCTCCTCGAGGATCAGCGTGAATTCACCGCGATCGCCCTCGTTTCGTTTCGGCGTGACAGTGACTTCCGCGATGTCAGTGTCGTCGTACGACGCCCTCACACTCAATGTGCGCACGCCTCTCATGTACTGCCCGTATGTGCGCAATCCCAGCCACTCGAGGAGCTCGCGGTCGGGGGGATCGACACGGAGATTGCGGTTCGGAAGCGGCCTACGGTTGGAGGCATGAAGCGCCGCCACGATCGATGAACCCAGAACTTGCGCGTCAGTCATGCTCGCGATCACCGCGGGTAGCCCGTCCGCAATATTCGCTCCCTCGAAGGTCTTCGAGTAGGGCTGGACGAAAACACGTCCGTCCTTTTGGAGCTCGACACTCACCGAATGATCTCTCACTATCTCGCCTTGCTCATCGCCTCCTGCACTGCCCGGCCGAGCTGCGCAGGATTCTCGAAAGCGACCGAGAAGCGCTCCTCGGTCATCGGTGTGAAACCTCCGCGGGGCCCCTCGTTGCGAGACGGAGTGAGCTCCCTGTCAGGGGGATCGGTGCGCAGATTGCGGTCGGGCAGAGAGCGCCGATTCGATGCATGTAGCGCCGCCACCAGCGCCTCACCGAGGATCTCAGCATTCTCAAGGCTCTCCACGACATCCGGAAGACCGTCCATGATCCTGAATCCCGACTGCGTGAGCGAGTACGGGTGCACGAACACCCGACCGTCACGCTGAACGGAAACTTGCAGCGAGTGTTCCCTCACCTGACGACCTCGACTTCAAGCGTCACTCCCGACGGGGTCACGCCGTCGCCTTCTTCATCGCCTCATGGACGGCGCGGCCGAGCTGCGCAGGGCTCTCGTACATCACCGAGATCTGCTCATCTGAGATTGCCGTGAACCCTCCTCTGGACGGCGTGATGGCGATGTCGGCGAGTACTTGGTCGTATACCGCCCGAAGGGTCACGCTTCGCACACCGCGCATGTACTGCGCGTACGTTCGCACCCCGAGCCAGGCGAGAAACTCTCGATCGGGTGGGTCTGCCCGCAGATCACGTGCGGGGAGGGGCCTTCGATTCGACATAACGGTCGACAGACACGATGTGACTAGCCCCTCGTCCATCTGAACCCCGAACCGCGACCGGGCGTCGCCTTCGTCATGGCATCCTGAATCTCGAGACCGAGATGCTCAGCATCAGTGAACTCTACGACTCTCAGTTCGTTCGCGATCCCCTCAAAGCCACCGCGCGGACCCAGATTGCGGTTAGGACGAACGCGCACCTGGTCGATGACATCGACAAATGACGCCGAGAGCCCGACCGAACGCACGCCCCTCGAATACTCGCCGTAAGTGGCGACCCCGTACCAGTCGAGGAACTCACGATCGGCTGTATCTCGACGGAGATCCCGAGCCGGAAGCACACGCCGATTCGACGCCGTGAGCGCAGCTACTGCTGCGCGTCCCAGCTCTCGCTCACTCGACATCGAAGGAAGCACCAACGGCAGGCCGTCGTACACCATGGGCCCGCCAGTCGTAGCGGAGAACGGCTGAAGGAGCACCCGTCCGTCGGGGACCAGAGCGACGCTCGCGATCCGCAGCATCACCGCATCACCTCGACGATGACAGAGACCCCGACTTCATTCCCGTAGACCACGATGTCATCGAGAACCGCTTGCTGATCAGCGGTCGCCGATCGGGACACCGCGAGGTGAAGCGCTCGATCAGTCACCATCTCTTCTGTGACGACCACGCCAGCGCGTTCGCCTCTAGTGAAGGCAGCCATCTTGTCGACGTATCGCTTCAGCAGACTCTTCAAGCGGGATGCATTCTGATAACTCTTCGCCGCAAGATCCACCGTCTTGATGCTCGTGGCGATGCCGTGCTGCCAGTCGAACTACGTTCACGCTCGCGCGGCTGAGCTGGTCGATGGCCTGCACGGTCTGGGGCGCGACGGCATCGTACGATTCCGCCCAGGCTCTGCCCGCCGGGTCGTGACCGGCTACCGCACCCACGCCCGAGAGTGCGCCGGTGAGCCTCGCGGCCACGCTGCGCACATCACTCGCCAGGTGCTCGCCGAACGTCTCGGCCGCCGAGGCATAGGCCGTGGGGTCGACGCAGATCAGCATGCGCTCACCCGCACATCGCGAGGTTCACGGATGCCGCGGACGAATAGTTCGCATGCGCGCCCCGAAGCACGCGGCGCATCTCGTCGAGGGCTTCGGTCATACGTCGCGCGTCATCGCGCCAGTGCTCGTGTGCGCCGCCGTGAGCATCCGCCGTCTCACCCGCCCAGGCGATGCTCACTCTGGCCGCCGCCGCGTCGGCCTCGTCGAGAGCATCGACGAGGGCAGTGCTGGTGCGCAGGGCGTCATCGAGCATCTGCTCGGCACGCGCGACATGAAAGGCGAACATCACCGTGCTCCCATCAGGCGCGCCATGACCTCGCCGACCGCGGGCGTCGCCGACTCCGAGACCTCCGCATTGGCCTGCTCGGTCGCACTGAGGTCACGGGTCGCGCCGCGCACCGCGTCGACGAGATCATGCAGCTCGGCGGCTCCACCGATCGCCGCGTCGAGCCACCGTTCGAACGCCGCACGGAACTGATCGGCTGCCGAGCCGGTCCACCCCGCGGCCAGGAAGTCGTCGATGTCGCGGCGCAGTGCGCCCACGCGTCCGTCGATGCGGTCGGCTATGTCGTCGAGGCGTCCTGCCTCACTGGACAGTGCTCCGAAATCCCCCCGGATGATCATGTGTCGACGTTAGCAGCCTAACTGTCTCCATATGTGGACACCTGTGCCGTATTCCAGTGTTCTTGCGTGCGCCCCGGATCGATGCGCCCGCACCCTCAAGCGATATATCGGCGTGCGTCGACACGACCGCACCCCTTTTCCTCAGCCCCCTGCCAGGTGGGAGGATGACAACAGCATCGCGGGAGGGGAGCCCCAAAATGATCGATGAAGACACGAGGCAGCGCGCGCTCGACGAGATGAACATCCTCGACACGCCGCGCGACGAACGCGTGGACCGTATCGCACGGCTGGCCAAGGAGATGTTCGGCGTACCGATGGTGAGCGTCTCGCTGCTCGACCGCGACCGGCAATGGCGCAAGTCCGAGATCGGGCTCGGCGTTTCGGAGGCCCCCCGACAGGACTCCTTCTGCGACTACACCGTGCGCCAGGATCGCACCGTGATCATCGAGGATGCGACCGTCACCGAGTTGTTCGCCGACAACCCGTTCGTGATCGGCGACCCCCACTTGCGTTTCTACGCGGGCCACCCTCTCCATGCCCCGGGTGGCGAGCCGGTCGGCACCCTCTGCGTGCTCGACACCGAGCCGCACCAGTTCACCGACGAGCAGCGCGATTTGCTGCGCGATCTCGCCTTCTGGGTGCAGACCGAGCTGGCCAACGACGCCGAGCTCGACCACGCGGCCGTGATCCAGGGATCCCTGCGACCGCGTACCCACCCGACGCTCCCCGGATACACGATCGCGGGCGGGGCGGCATCACGCGGACGCCTCGCCGGGGACTTCTACGATCTCTCCCTGCAGGACGGCTCGCTGCGGATCACCCTGGCCGACGCGATGGGCAAGGGCATGGGCCCGGCGCTGATCGCCGCGAGCGTGCGCGCCTCGCTGCGCACCGCCCCGGAGCGCTCGATCTCCGCATCGATCGCCGAGGCAGACCGACTGCTCGAAGCCGATTTCGCCGACACCTCGATGTTCGTCACCGCAGTGCACGCCGAACTCGAGCCGGACAGTGGAGAGCTTCAGATCATCGATGCCGGCCACAGTCTGGCCTTCATCCTGCGCGCTGACGGGTCGTGGGAGCATCTGCGCTCGACGAGCCTGCCGCTGGGCATGAGCCTGGGCCCCGCGATGACCGAGATCAGGGAGCCCCGGGCGACCCGGCTCGGCCCGGGCGACGCGTTCGTGTGCTGCAGCGACGGCCTGCTCGACGTGCTCGACCCCGACGACCCGTACGCGCACGTCTATCGAGTGCTGACGACGCTCGGCCCCGATGGCGCGATCGCCGAGGCATTGCGTCTGGCGGCGGGCGACACCGCCACCGACGACGTCACGGTAGTGGTGGTGCGGAGGGACCCATGACCACGCGGTTCGTCGCCATCCGCGTCATCGCGCTGCTCTCGGTCCTGCTGGGCGTCAACTACGTCACGTGGCGCTGGCTGGAGTCGGTGAACTGGTCGGCGTGGTGGATCGCGGTGCCTCTGGTGATCGCCGAGACCTACAGCCTCATCGACACCTTCCTGTTCTGCATGACGATGTGGAAGGCCAAGGAGCGCCCCGCACCGGTGTCGCCACCGCAGGGCACCGTCGACGTCTTCATCGCGACCTACAACGAGCCGATCGACCTCGTGATGACCACAGCGCGCGCGGCCCGTCAGATCGCCTACCCGCACACGACGTGGATCCTCGACGACGGCGCTCGTCCCGAGCTCGCCGAGGCGGCCCGCGACGCCGGAGTGGGCTACCTCACACGCTCGGACGACTGGGTCGGCAAACCCCGCCATGCCAAGGCCGGCAACCTCAACAGCGCCCTGTTCGAGACCGACGGCGAGTTCCTGCTGATCCTCGACGCCGACCAGATCCCCGATCCCCTCATCCTGCACAGGACGCTCGGATACTTCGCCGACGACCCCGATGTCTCCGTCGTGCAGACGCCGCAGTGGTTCATGAACGTCGATGAGGCCGATCCGCTCGGCGCGCAGGCTCCGCTCTTCTACGGACCGATCCAGCAGGGCAAGGACGGTTGGAACGCCGCGTTCTTCTGCGGCTCGAACGCCGTGCTGCGCCGCGAGGCGCTCATGCAGCTGGGCATCATCGGGTACGTGCGCGAGGTCACCGACAGCGCGGCGCGCGCGCTCCGAGCGTCCGAAGAACTGATCGCCAAGGAGCTGCGCACCGCATCCGACCCGGATCTGCACCGCGAACTCTTCGCCATCGAGGTCGCGATCCGCAACGGACGCCGTGACCTCGCCTCGGGCGCCCCGGTGGCCGATGTCGCCGCGGCGGTTCGCGCCGCCGTCGACAACGCCTCCGTCATCCTCGTCGCCAAGGACCTCGCCGGAATCCGTGCCGACCTCGCCGAACTGGGCAGCCTGCCGATCCAGCACGACGCGGAGCTCGACGCCATCGTCGTCGACGAGGCCGGTCTCGCCACACTGGCGGCATCCGATCTCTCGCCGATCACGGCCATCGACGCGGTGAGAGGTCTGCTCGACGCCCTGCGTCTCGACCGGGGCGAGGAAGCGCAGCCGATCCTCCCGCTCGCGACCATCTCGGTGACGGAGGACATGGCGACCGCGATGCAGCTGCACTCGCTCGGCTGGCGCAGCGTCTACCACCACGAGATCCTCGCGAAGGGACTCGCTCCTGAAGACCTGCGCACCATGCTCACCCAGCGTCTGCGGTGGGCGCAGGGCACCCTGCAGGTGATGCTGCGCGACAATCCGCTCGCCAAGCGCGGCCTCTCGATCGGGCAGCGGTTGATGTACTTCGCGACGATGTGGAGCTACCTGTCCGGCTTCGCCGCCGTCGTGTATCTCACCGCTCCCGTGGTCTACCTCGTCTTCGGCGTGCTGCCGGTCACGGCCTGGTCGGTGGACTTCTTCGTGCGATTCCTCCCCTACTTCCTCGTCAATCAGATACTCTTCCTGGTGGTCGCGAAGGGGATCAGAACCTGGCGGGGGCAGCAGTACTCACTGGCTCTCTTCCCGGTGTGGATACGAGCATGCTGGACGGCATTCGCGAACGTCGTGTTCGGGCGGCCGCTGTCGTTCGCGGTCACCCGCAAGGACGGTCGCGACCCGCGCGGTGTGCCGTGGCGAGAGATCTGGCCCCAGCTCACCGCGATGGTCGTGCTCAGCATCGCGCTCGTGATCGGCGTGGCGCGCGTGATCGTCGGCACCGGCGACGGCACCGGCACCCTCGTCAACACCGTGTGGGTTCTGTACGACCTCGTCGTGCTCAGCGTCATCATCCAAGCCGCCCGCTACCGCGGACCGGCCAGAATCCTCGAGGAGGAAGCCCATCATGGACATCAGCACTGACATACGGGACGGATACGCCGTGGTCGCGCTCTCCGGGCGCCTCACGGCGACCGGAGCGCCGCTGCTGCGGTCAGCCGTGACCGACCTCGTGGCTGCGGGCGATTCACGCATCGTGATCGACATGGCGGCGCTGCAGTTCGTGGACTCGTCGGGCCTGGGCGCCCTGGTCGGTGCTCTGAAGAGCGCCCGTGTCGCCGGCGGGGATCTGCGCATCGCCGCCGTGCCCGAAGCGGTGCAGACCGTGCTGCATCTCACCAACCTCGACCGCGTCCTGCGCGATCACCCCACGCCGGAATCGGCGTTCGATGGGCAGTGAACCGGGCACGAAGCGAGTGATCGGACCGGCCACGCCGGCCCTCGTCGACGACGTTCTCGACCGCCTCGATGCGCTCTGGTCGGAATCGCCCCATGTGGCCTCCGACGACCGCACCCTGTTCACGCTCGCGGTCAGCGAGGTGGTCACGAACATCGTGCAGCATGCGGACTCCTTCCCGAACGCGGAGATCACCGTCGACATCGCGCTGCGGGTGACGGCCGACGAACTGCGCGCCACGGTCATCGACACCGCCCACCCCGCGACCATCGACTGGGAGAACATCTCGATGCCCGACCAGGACAGCGAGAGCGGCCGCGGCCTCGCCATCGCCACCGCCGCGCTCGACGACTTCGAGCACACCGGCGGCGGTGCGGGCAACACCTGGGTGCTGCGTCGTCGACTCGGCTGAACGCGGGTCGCCTCGGAGTCGCTGCCAGCCGGCTTCCGTAGACTCGCCGGATGGCGCGATCCACGCGACAGGCAGGGAAGGGGCGGAGTAGACGGTGAGGGCACGATCGGTGTTCGGCGTGCTGCGCCTGGTCACAGCCTCCGTGTGCACCGTAGCCCTGGTGCACCGTCTCTTCTGGGGACTCAGCTCGCGGACCATCGCGGGCGACAACTTCTTCGCCTACCTGACGGTGCAGTCGAACTGCGCTCTCGTGGGCGTGCTGCTGATCGGAACCGTCCTCGCCTTCGTCCGCTCCGCGGACCCACGGTGGTTCACCGTCGCCCTCGCACTCGTCCTCACCTGGACCATCACTGCGGGCCTGGCCTTCGCCCTGATCGTCTGGCAGGCGGGCCTGCGCGGCATCCGCGTCGACGTGCCGTGGTCCGATCAGGTGCTGCACTTCTGGCTGCCGGCCTGCACCGCCCTGGCCTGGGTGCTGACTCCCGGACACCGCGGAGTGCCGTGGTGGGTCGTCCCCACCGCGCTGGCGTTCCCCCTGGCATGGGGCGGAGTCACCCTGTGGCGGGGGCCGTCCGTCGGCTGGTATCCCTACTACTTCCTCGACCCGCGGCAGGTGTCGGGACCCATGGAGTTCCTCATCACGAGCGGCATCGCGCTGGCCATCTTCGCGCTCGTCGCGACCGTGATCGTGCTCGTGAGCCGGATGCAGTGGCGTCGACGATCCGACCGGACGCGGTGAGCGGTCAGTCCGCGCGATCGACGGAGAACGCCTACCCCTCGGCGGCGCGGAACGGGGCGAGCGACGCGACCGCCGCTGCGAGAGCCTTCTGATCGTCGAGTTCGGCGAACTCTCCGGCGGCTTCTCCTCCGACGATCCCGACCAGGATGTTCTCTCCGGTCGTCGGAGCGAGATCGATCCAGGTGCGGATCAACGCGTCTCCCCCGACGATGTGCCAGACAGACGGCTCGGACGTCGCGGCATCCTCGGCGCCGGCCTCGGCGCTCTCTTCAGGTTCCGGCTGCGGCTCCGACGCGCTCCGTTCCGGCGCGGCGGCGAACAGCGGCTCGTCGAAACGCATCCAGACGGTCTCGATGCGCCCCATTCCGAGCTCGGCGATCGCTCCTCGGTGGCTGAACGGCAGCGCCGGAGCGAACTGCAGGCCCTCGCTCTGCAGCACTCCGAGCGGCACGGTGATCAGCACGCGGTCGAACGACAGCGACTCCCCTGAGGCGATGCCCAGGCTGACCCCGGCCTCGTCGTAGGCGACGCGGCTCACGGGAGACGACAGGCTCAGTCGTGCGCCCTCGAGCATCCCTTCGATGACCGGAGTCAGGTCGCCGAGCGCCGCGGTCACGTCATCGGGCGGCAGCGGCGGGGGGAACCAGGTCGAGACGTCGGCGGCGTCGGCGCCGGACCACGCAGCCATCGACGCGAGCAGGGCCGCGAGTCCGGGCTCGGTCGGGTCGGCGCCCGCGGCCGTCAGCGCCTCCTCGAGCGACGTGTCGGTCAGTCCCTGCTGCGCGGTGGCGATCGCGGCCTGCACCGGCTCCGTCGTCACCGGAGCGACCTCGCCCTCACTCGAGCGCCAGAGCGCTCCCGAGATCGCGGCCGTGCGCACGTCGAGCCTGTCGAGGTCTTCGCGCAGGGCACCGTCGGATGCTCCGAGCAGCCAGCCGCCCAGCTGCGCGGGGATGGGCCAGTTCTGGTCGTCGACGACGGAATGGACTCGTCCGCCGATGCGGTCGCGCGCCTCGAAGACCGTGACCTCGAGGCCGTCGGCGACCAGACGCGCCGCGGCGACGGCGCCGGCGAGCCCGGCCCCCACGATCGCGACCCGTTCTCCGTCATCGGCCGCGCGGCGCAGCAGCTCGGCCGCGCGTTCTCCCGAACGCAGAGCGGCTGCCATGGTGCCGGGCGCCTCGGCGTCGGTCGCCTCACCCGAGATGAAGAGACGGTCGTCGACCGGCTCGGCCAGAGCGTCGCGCGCGGCGGCCTGGATGCCGACGGGCGTGAAGCTCGCTGCCCCGAGGGAGAAGGGATCGTTCGTCCACGAGCTGCGCGCGAAGGCAGCCGGCACGATGCTGTCGACGGTGGGTTTCGGGGTCGGCGAGCGATCGGGCGTGGGTGTGGGCGCCGGCTCGGGCGTGCAGGAGGCCAGCAGGACTCCCAGGACACCGGCTCCGGCGCCGATCAGCAGTGTGCGACGCGTCATCCTCATCGTGTCGCAACGATACCGCGCGAAGGTGGACGTGCGGGGCGGCGACCCATCCTGCACCGAGGCCGATCTGCCGGTCGCCGTCCACACGTGCGCGAGACGGCGCTGTGCCGCGCTGCGCGGGGCGACGCAACACTGCCATTCTGGCGCGACGTTCACAGGATGGAGTCATGACGATGAACGATCCCCAGATCTGGACGCTGATAGGCGTCTTCGGGGCCGCGCTGCTCGGTGGCTTCACCCTGGTGACCACGCACTTCGGCAAGGTGGTGCGATCTGAGATCGGCCGTGTCGAGGGAACGCTGTCCGGCAAGATCGAGGCGCTCGACGGAAGACTCAGCGGCAAGATCGAGGGACTCGACCACCGCCTCACGGGCAAGATCGAGTCACTCGACCACCGCCTCACCGGTCAGATCGAGACACTCGATCACCGTCTCACGGGGCAGATCCACGAACTCGACCTGAAGCTGACGGGCCGCATCGACACTCTCGACAAAGAGGTCTCGGACATCGCGACCCGGTTCTTCGGCGCCTCGTAGCAGGCGGAGACATCGTCCCGAGAGCGTCAGCCCCGGCTGCCACCCGGGCGCCAGAGCACGACCTCGGCGGATCGCCGGAGTCGACGCCCACCGGGCACCGGGATGACGCCCGCCGAACCGGCGGCGAAGACCCGCGCACCGGGCCGATTCTCTCGCTCGGTACGCAGTGCGGCGTCGAGTTCTGCGACCTGTCGCCGCAGCATCCGGTTCTCGTCTTCGAGGTGGAGCAGACGCGCGATCGCCGGAAGACCCATGCCGGCCGCCGAGAGCTCGGCGACCTCGCGCAGCTGTTCGATGTTGCGGGTCGAGTATCGCCGCGAACCGCCGGAGGTGCGCCCGGGGACGACCAGACCGATGCGGTCGTACTGACGCAGCGTCTGCGGGTGCATGCCCGCGAGCTGCGCCGCGACGGCGATCGCGAACACCGGGGTGTCGGAGTCCATATGCTGCTCAGCCATACCCTCCACCTCCAGTGTTCGCGGTCGTCGTCATCGTCACCGTCGCGCTTTCGCCATCAGGTCGGCGCGCGGGTTCTCTGCGGGCTCGAGGGACTGGAACTTCTCCAGCGCCTCACGTGCGGCATCGTCGAGGTGCGCAGGCACCGCGAGCTGCAACTCGGCGAGCAGGTCGCCGGTCCCCTTCGAGGTGTGGACTCCTCGCCCCTTCACGCGCAGGACGCGACCGGAGGGCGTGCCGGGCGCGACACGGAGCTTGACCGTGTCGCCCCCGAGAGTCGGCACCTCGATGGTCGCTCCGAGCGCGGCCTCGGTGAAGGTCACCGGTACGACCACGCGCAGGTTCAGTCCCTCTCGGGTGAACACCGGATGCGGTCGCACGGCGATCTGCACCACGACGTCACCGTTCTCCCCGCCGTCGGGCGAGGGGCGGCCTCGTCCACGGAGCTTGATCTTCTGTCCGTCGGCGACGCCGGCGGGGATCTTCACCTTGAACGGCTTGCCGTCGTCGCCCTGCAGCGTGATGGTCTCACCCTGCACCGCGGTGGCGAAGTCGAGGGTCGTGCGCGCCGTGACGTCAGCCCCCTTCTGAGGGCCTCCGAAGCCGCGGAACCCGCCGGAGGTCTGCCCGAATCGACCGGAGCCGAACGAGCCGCCCTGACCTTGATTGAACATCGCGAAGATGTCCTCGAAGTCAGCGGACTGCTGCTGCCCGCGCCCCTGCTGCCCGAACCGGCTGAAGACGTCTTCGAAGCCGCCGGCGCCCGAGCCGCCCGCCGTGAAGCGTGCGCCCGAGCCCATCGCGCGGATCTCGTCGTACTCCTTGCGCTGTTCTGCATCCGAGAGCACCGAGTACGCCTCGCTGATCTCCTTGAACTTCGCCTCCGCCTTCTCATCACCCTGATTGGAGTCGGGGTGATACTTGCGAGCGAGCTTGCGGTACGTCTTCTTGAGATCGGCGTCGCTGACGTCCTTCGAGACCCCGAGGGTCTTGTAGAAGTCCTTGTCGAACCAGTCCTGGCTAGCCATCCATCACCTACTCTGCAGGTACGGCGACGACGACCTTCGCAGGACGCAGCTCGACGTCACCGAGGCGGTAGCCCACCTCGACGACCTCGAGCACCGTGGTCTTGTCGGCGCCCGGGGTGGGCTGCTGGAAGATCGCCTCGTGGCGCTGCGGGTCGAATTCCTCGCCCTTCTCGCCGTACGAGACGACGCCGAGCCGCTCCACGACCGCTCGCACCTTGCCGGCGATCACGGCGAAGGGCGTGCCCTCGACGAGGTCGCCGTGCTGAGCTGCGCGATCGAGGTCGTCGAGCACGGGGATGAGGCCCTTGGCGGCCTCGCCCTTCGCCCGCTCGATCTCGACCTGACGCTGCTCCTCGGTGCGGCGGCGGTAGTTGGCGTACTCGGCCTGGAGGCGCTTGAGGTCGTTGAGCAGCGTCGACTCCAGGTCGGCGAGCACGGCATCCTCTGCCGCGGCCTCGCCGGTCTGGGTCGCGCCGAGGATGTCGTCGACCGTCAGGTCGTCGGGTGCACCGTCGACCGGCGTCTCGTCGGATCCTTCCGCGGCTGCGGCCTCGCGCGAGTCGGGGTTCTGCGGCGAAGGGCCGGTGCCTTGAGCATCCGACCCCTCGCTGCGAACCTCGTCGTCACCGTCGAAGTTCTTGTCCGTCATGATTACTTCTTCTCATCCTCGTCGTCGACGACCTCGGCGTCGATGACGTCCTCGTCGGAGGAGCCGCCATCGGCCGGAGCCTCGCCCGCAGCGTCGGCGCTCGGAGCACCCTCGGCCTGGGACTGTGCGTAGATGGCCTCGCCGATCTTGCCCTGCGACTGGTTCAGCTTGTCGAACGCGGTCTTCACGGCCTCGTCGTCGTCGCCGGCCAGAGCCGTCTTGAGAGCGTCGACGTCGGCCTTGACCTCGGTCTTCACGTCCTCGGGCAGCTTGTCGTCGTTCTCGGTGATCAGCTTGTCGATCGAGTACGCAAGCGTCTCGGCCTGGTTGCGGACCTCGGCGGCCTCGCGGCGAGCCTTGTCCTCGGCGGCGTGCTCTTCGGCCTCGCGCACCATGCGCTCGATGTCCTCCTTCGACAGCGAGGAGCCGCCGGAGATGACGATCGACTTCTCGGTGCCCGTGCCCTTGTCCTTGGCGGACACGTGCACGATGCCGTTGGCGTCGATGTCGAACGTGACCTCGATCTGCGGGATGCCACGGGGAGCCGGGGCGATTCCGGTGAGCTCGAAGGTGCCGAGCGGCTTGTTGTCACGCGTGAAGTCGCGCTCGCCCTGGAAGACCTGGATCGCGACGGACGGCTGGTTGTCGTCTGCCGTGGTGAAGGTCTCGCTGCGCTTGGTCGGGATGGCCGTGTTGCGCTCGATGAGCTTGGTCATCATGCCGCCCTTGGTCTCGATGCCGAGGCTGAGCGGGGTGACGTCGATGAGCAGCACGTCCTTGCGCTCACCCTTGAGGACGCCGGCCTGGAGGGCTGCGCCCACCGCCACGACCTCATCGGGGTTGACGCCCTTGTTGGCCTCCTTGCCGGTCTCGCGCTTGACGAGCTCGGCGACTGCGGGCATACGGGTCGATCCACCCACGAGCACGATGTGATCGATGTCGGCGACCTTGATGCCGGCTTCGCGGATGACGTCCTCGAACGGCTTCTTGGTGCGGTCGAGCAGGTCCTTCGTGAGGTCCTCGAACTTCGCGCGGGTGATGGTCTCGCTCAGCGACACCGGACCCGACTCCGTCAGCGACAGGTACGGGAGGTTGATGCTGGTCGAGGTCGAGGAGGAGAGCTCCTTCTTGGCCTGCTCGGCAGCCTCCTTGAGACGCTGCAGGGCGATCTTGTCGCCGGAGACGTCGACGCCCGTGGTCTCCTTGAACTGCTTGATCAGGTAGTCGACCAGACGCTGGTCCCAGTCGTCGCCGCCGAGGCGGTTGTCACCCGCGGTCGCGCGGACCTGGATCGTGGAGAAGTCGTCGTCCTTGCCCACCTCGAGCAGCGAGACGTCGAAGGTTCCGCCACCGAGGTCGAAGACGAGGATGAGCTCGTCCTCCTTGCCCTTGTCGAGGCCGTAGGCCAAGGCCGCGGCGGTGGGCTCGTTGATGATGCGCAGCACGTTGAGGCCCGCGATCTCTCCGGCCTCCTTGGTGGCCTGACGCTCGGCGTCGTTGAAGTAGGCGGGGACCGTGATGACCGCGTCGGTCACGGTGTCGCCCAGGTAGGACTCGGCGTCCCGCTTGAGCTTCTGGAGGATGCGCGCGGAGATCTCCTGCGGCGTCCACTTCTTTCCGTCGACCTCGAACGTCCAGTCGGTGCCGATGTGGCGCTTGACGGATGCGATGGTGCGGTCGACGTTCGTGACGGCCTGGCGCTTCGCGGTCTCGCCGACGAGCACCTCGCCGTCCTTCGTGAATGCGACGACCGAGGGGGTGGTGCGGAAGCCCTCGGCGTTGGCGATGACCTTCGGCTCGCCGCCCTCGAGGACGCTGACGACGGAGTTCGTCGTACCGAGGTCGATTCCAACAGCACGTGCCATGTGATTCTCCTTAGTTGCTGAGGTTGATGTGGGTCTGAAAATCCGGGGCGATCAGGGAAACCTGAGTCGCGATGACTCAACTGTACTCCGACCTCCGCATGCTGTCAAACAAAGTTGATATTAAGCGGCTCAACTTTGCATCGCGGCATGCGCGCCCACCGGTAAGGCGACCCTCAGTCGCGGCGTGGCAGACTGGGCTCAGCGGATGACTGCTCGCCCGACGAGCGT
Organism: uncultured Microbacterium sp.; assembly: GCF_963521645.1. Taxonomy (GTDB): domain Bacteria; phylum Actinomycetota; class Actinomycetes; order Actinomycetales; family Microbacteriaceae; genus Microbacterium. Next base: position 34,430 of record NZ_CAUQVQ010000025.1, read on the forward strand.
CCGCAGGCGGCGTCGCCCCGATCGGCGCTTCCGCGTCGAGCGCACGGCCGATGCCGCTCTTCTCTCCGAGGGGTGCGCATGACTGACACAGATGCCTACGACGTGCTCGTGATCGGCGGTGGACCCGCAGGGCTCTCGGCCGCGCTGAATCTGGGCCGATCGCTCATGCGGGTGCTGGTGGTCGACGCCGATCGTCCACGCAATGCCGCCACCCTGAACTCGCACGGCTTCCTCACGCGCGACGGTGTGCCCCCGCACGAGCTGCGTCGGATCGCCCGCGACGAGCTCGCGGCGTATCCGAACATCGAGGTGCGCACGCGCGTTCGTGTTCTCGAACTCTCCCGACAGGAGGTCGGGTTCACCGCGTCGATCGGACGCAGGGAGCCGATGCAGACCGCGACCGCACGGTCAGTGCTGCTCGCGACCGGTCTGCGCGAGACGCTCCCCGAGGTGCCGAACCTCCGCGGGTTCTACGGCATCAGCCTCTTCAGCTGCGCGGCGTGCGACGCCTGGGAGATGCGCGGCCGTCGGCTGGCCCTGATCGGCGAGACACCCGACATCGCCGATCGCGCCCGACTGATCTCGCGATGGACCGACGATCTGACGGTCTTCACCCTCGGCGCGGACGTCGTCACGGCTGCGGACGAGGCCGAGCTCGCCGCCTCGGGTGTCGCCGTGCTGCGGCAGCCGATCGCCGAGCTCGTGGGCGACCGCGGGCGCATCGAGGCGATCCGCCTGATCGACGGCACCGCGGTCGAGGTGGAGGGCGGTTTCGTGCGCCCCGAGTGGGAGACCGATCTGTCGTTCCTGCGGGGGTTCGCTCCGTCGATCGACGCGGACGGACACCTCGTGACCGATCGCTCCGGGCGCACCGACGTGCCCGGCCTCTACGCCGCAGGAGATGCGGCGATCCCCGGTCCGCAGCAGCTGATCGTCGCGGCCGGTGCGGGCGCACGCGTCGCATCGGTCATGGTGCAGGATGCCGTCGGCATCGCGACGGCGCACTGACCCGAGTCTCTCGCGGAGCCGCGGAGTGCCGCGCACGAGCGATCGCGGTCACTTGCCTCCGGGCGGACCGACGAGCAGCAGGATCACGTACAGCGCCACGATGCCCCCGGCGAGCAGGACGGCCAGCACCCACGGGCGACGCAGGAACCAGCGCATGAGCCGGTCGTACCAGCGGCGGTCGCGCGGGTCGGCGGTCTGCTCCAGCCGCCAGTCGCCGGCGAGCCGACCGGTGCGCTGCAGCCAGATCTCCACCGGGATCGTCGCGTAGGGGACGACCGCGCTCGCGACGGCGAGGACGGCGACCCCGAAGTGCCAGCGCTGAGAGAGAGCGACGAGCACGGCTGTCGCGGCGTACGCGAGGAACACGAAACCGTGGATGCCACCGCCCACGGTGACGACGACTCCCGGCACACCTGCAGCACGGGCGATGATCGCCGAGATGAGGATGGTCCAGGTGATCGCCTCCGCGATCGCGAGGGCTCGGAACAGGCGGCCGGGTGTGCGGAACACGGGACTCCTCGGGTGGGGGTCCGTTCAGCGTATCCGGAATAGCTATGAGTCCCCGGGCGTTGCCGAAGGCATGGTGACCGTCGACTCCGCCGCCCTCGGGCAGGTGCTGGACTCGGTCGACCTCCGCGTGGGCGTCGCCCGCCGGGTCGCGCTCCCCTCCCTCGGACTGCTGCCCCTCCCGGCGGGCCAGGCGACCCTGGTCTACGTGGCGAGCGGTGCGCTGACCGGTCATCCGCCGCTCACAGCCGGATGCCGACTCGACGTCGACCGCACCGCGCACATCGTCGCGGTCGACGACCGCCCGCTGCGCGCGAGCCTCGTCTCGGGCGATGCGTTCCTCACGCTCGGACGGTCGCCGATCGCCCTCGAGGCCGAGGCCGAG
>NZ_CAUQVQ010000026.1:0-36240 GCF_963521645.1 uncultured Microbacterium sp.
TCATCGAGGACGGCCTCATCGAGGGCGACTTCGACGACGACGACCACGCCGCGCTGTCTCACGACGCGCTGTCTCACGCCGAGAGCTCCGCAGAGGTGTCATCCGAGACGGCGGCTGAAGAGTCCGTCGACCACGACGCGAGCGGTGACGAGACGGAGCCGTCCATCGACGACGAGGTGCGCGAGCTTCTCGGCGAGACGGAGCACGACGGTGACCAGCACGAGGGCGAGCAGCACGACAGCCCTGAACAGGGCGAGGCCCGCGCTGCATCCGACCCCTCTGAGGAGGCGTAGTGGGGCTGTTCTCCAAGAAGCCGGTGACGCGGACTCCTCTCGACGGGGTGGATGCCGTGCTGGCCGACCTCGACGGGGTCGTCTACGCGGGCCCCGGCGCGCTGCCCTATGCGGTGGAGAGCCTGAACGCCGCCGCGGCGACCGCACGGCTCGGCTACATCACCAACAATGCCTCGCGCACCGACGCCTCGGTCGCCGAGCACCTCACGGGTCTCGGACTCGACGTCGCGCCGGCCGATGTGATCACCAGCCCGCAGGCCGCGATGCGACTGCTCGCCGGGATCGTGCCGCCGCCGGCCACCCTTCTGATCGTCGGCGGGGCCGGTCTCGTCGACGAAGCGGAGAAGGCGGGCTACACCGTCACCCGTAGCGCGGAGGACTCCCCGGACGCCGTCGTGCAGGGCTTCGCGCCCGAGGTCGCCTGGACCGATCTCGCCGAGGCCGCGTTCGCGCTCAAGATGCCCGAGGATGAGGGCGGGATCCCCTGGATCGCGACCAACACCGACTGGACGATCCCACGCGAGCGGGGCGTGGCACCCGGCAACGGCACTCTCGTATCCGCCGTGCACACGGCGGTCGGTCGACTCGCCACTGTCGCGGGCAAACCCGAAGTGCCCATCTTCGATGAAGCGACCGAGCGGTTCGGCGCGAAGAAGCCGCTGTTCATCGGCGACCGGCTCGACACCGACATCCTCGGGGCCGTCCGCGCCGGAATCGACTCGGCACTCGTGCTGACCGGCATCGATCGTCCCAAACATGTGCTCGCCGCGCCCGACGGGTCCCGTCCGACCTACATCCTCAGCGATCTTCGTGAGCTGCACGAGCCATACCCCGAGACGACCGTGAGAGACGGAGTGCATTCCGTGAACGGTGCGTCGGTGCGTGTGGTCGGGGCCGACGTCGAGATCCTCGCTGAGGGGGACTCGCAGATCGACCTCCTTCGCGCGGGAGCGGCGGCGATCTGGGCCTCCGGCACTCCGGTCTTCGTGCTGCGCGTTCCCGAGCGCCTGTACGACGACCCGTTCCACCGGCCCTGAGCGTCCGACTCGAGCGAGCGGCCAGGGCGGTCTCCGCCGTGGCTTCGCCGAGGCATCGGCGCTGCCGCGTACAGTAGAACCGTGAGCGAAGAGACGTCGAATGCGCCGACCGATGGTCTGTGGAGTCGGCTGCGCCTGATCGAAGGGCAGCCTCTCGCTGCCCGCGCAGACGCCTACGCCGCCGTGCACGACGAACTGTCGCGCAGGCTCGACAGCGGTGCGAAGCTCGATCAGCGTGACGCCCCGGGCGCCCGATGACGCGACTCGACGCCGCCCTCGCTGCCCGAGGACTCGCTCGGTCGCGCACCCATGCAGCGACGCTCATCGCGGACGGGCTCGTGAGCATCGACGGCCGACCCGTGATGAAGGCATCGACCTCTGTCGCCGATTCCGCCGAGATCACCGTCGCCGGCGCTGATCACTACGTCGGGCGCGCCGCGCACAAGCTGATCGCAGGCCTCGACGGATTCGATGTCGACGTCGATGGTCGCCTCGCTCTCGACATGGGGGCGTCGACGGGCGGTTTCACCCAGGTGCTGCGCGAGCGCGGGGCCCGCCGTGTGCTGGCCGTCGACGTCGGACACGATCAGCTCGCCGCAGCGGTCGCTGCGGACCCCGGGGTGGTGAGCGTCGAGGGGTACAACGTCCGCTACATGACGCCCGAGAACCTCGCTGCGGCGACCGACGAGTCCGACGCGCCCGATCTCGTCGTCGGCGACCTCTCGTTCATCTCCCTCGAGCTCGTGCTCCCCGCCGTCGCGGGTGTGGCTGCAGCAGGCGCTGACATCATCCTCCTCGTGAAGCCGCAGTTCGAGGTCGGTCGCACTGCGGTCAAGGGCGGTCTGGTGACGGATCCCGCGACTCGAGCGGACGCGGTCGCGCGCACGGTGTGGAGCGCGTGGGACGCGGGGCTCGGGATGCTCGGCATCCTGCCCTCGCCGATCCTCGGCACGCACGGCAACCGGGAGTACCTGGTCCACCTCGCACCGGGTCGTGGCAGCGATCCGTCAGAATGGTCGGACCGCATCAACGCAGTGACAGGGGGACGATGAACGAGCGCAACATCCTGGTCGTCGCCCACGCGGGCCGCGCCGACACGGTCGCCGCCGCGCGACGAGTGGTCGACGCACTGCGGGGCGCGGGTGCGCGACCGGTGCTCGCCACGGACGACAGCGCCGATCTCCGAGGAGTCGACTCGCATTTCGCCGACGTCGACGTGCTGGGGGAGACGGTGCAGCAGGAAGACCTGGAGCTCGCGATCGTCCTCGGCGGCGACGGCACGATCCTGCGTGCAGCGGAACTCGTGCGCGGCTGCTCCGCGCCTGTCCTCGGCATCAACATGGGACACGTGGGGTTCCTCGCGGAGATCGACCGCGACGACATGGACGACGCCGTCCGCCGTGTGATCGCTCGCGACTACGACGTCGAGGAGCGTCTGGCGCTGGCTGTGCGCGTGAAGGATGTCGACGGGAACGTCGTCTACGAGACGTTCGCCCTGAACGAGGCGACCGTCGAGAAGGCCAGCCGTGAGCGGATGATCGAGGTGGTGCTCGAGATCGACGGCCGACCGCTGTCGAGCTTCGGCTGCGACGGCATGGTGATCTCCACCCCCACCGGCTCGACCGCGTACAACTTCTCCGCCGGTGGACCGGTGATCTGGCCGCGCGTCGAAGCCATCGCGGTCGTTCCGCTGTCGGCTCATGCCCTGTTCGCGAAGCCCCTGGTGGTGAGCCCCGACGCCGCGGTGGCGATCGAGATGCTCGAGGGCACATCGGGCAACGGGATCCTGTGGTGCGACGGTCGACGATCGCACGACCTCCCTCCCGGCGCGCGCGTGGTCGTGCGGCGCTCGTCCAGGCCCGTGCGCCTCGCACGTCTGCATCCCACGGAGTTCACCGATCGGCTGGTGCGCAAGTTCCGTCTGCCGGTCGCCGGCTGGCGGGGTCAGGGGGCCACGACATGATCGAGGAGATGCGGCTGCAGGGACTCGGCGTCATCGCCGACGCGGTGCTGCCTCTCGGCGCGGGCTTCACGGCGATCACGGGAGAGACGGGCGCGGGCAAGACCATGGTGGTGACCGGGCTCGGTCTGCTGCTGGGTCAGCGGGCGGATTCGGGCGCCGTGCGCGCAGGAGCGTCGCAGGCGTCGGTGGCCGGAGTGTGGGTCGTGCCGGAGTCCGGTGACGTCGCCGACATCGTGTCGGATGCCGGGGGAGAGCTGGAACCGGCAGGTGCCGGCCTCGCTGAACTCTATGTGTCGCGCACTCTCAACGCCGAAGGACGCAGCCGTGCGAGCGTCGGCGGACGCGCGGCTCCCGCAGGCGTCCTGTCTGCGCTCGCGGAGGAGCTGGTCGTGGTGCACGGGCAGTCCGAGCAGCTGCGGTTGAAGTCCTCGGCCGCCCAGCGCGACGCTCTCGATCGCTTCGGCGGTGCACCGATCGCGGAGGCTCTGGATGCCTACGCCGAGGCTTTCGCCTCATGGCGGGAACTCGACGCCGAGATCACCGACATCACGGAGAATCGCGACCGCCGGGCAGAAGAGGCCGGCCGTCTGCGCGAGGCGCTGGCTCTCATCGAGGCCACGGCTCCCGAACCGGGCGAGGACGCAGAGCTCTCGGCGCGCGCCGAACGCCTCGCCAACGCCGAGGAACTGCGCATCGCCGCGTCGCAGGCGCACGGTGCGCTGTCGAACGAAGAGGGCGACCCCGATGTCACCGCGCTTCTGGCGGAAGCGCGGCGGGTGCTCGAACGAGCATCGGACGCCACGCTGACCGACATCGCCGCGGCGCTCGCCGACATCGGCTACCGAGTGACCGACCTCGCCGCGCAGCTGTCGGCGTACCTCGCCGATCTCGACGAGACGGGACCGCACGAACTCGCGGCCGTCGAGGAGCGCCGTGCCGCTCTCGGCGTGCTGGTGCGCGCTCACGGATCGCTCGAGCAGGCCCTCGACCTCTGGCAGAGCGGCTCGGCGCGACTCGCCGAGCTCGACGACGACGGTGAGCGCCTCGAGAGGCTCGAGGCCGAGCGCGACGCCGCCAGGGCCGAACTCGATCGGCGGGCGCAGACGCTGACGGATGCCCGCACCTCGGCCGCGGTGCGGTTGGGAGCCGCGGTCAGTGAAGAGCTCCACGCCCTCGCTATGCCCGATGCGCGACTCGAGGTCGCGGTGTCCCCGGGGGCCGAGACGAGTCATGGGCGCGATGACGTCGCGATCCTGCTCGCGCCTCACCCCGGCGCAGAGCCCCGGTCGGTGGCGAAGGGGGCCTCCGGAGGGGAGCTCTCGCGTGTGATGCTCGCGATCGAGGTCGTCATCGCCGGCACCGACCCCGTGCCGACATTCGTGTTCGACGAGGTGGACGCAGGGATCGGCGGTGCCGCCGCGATCGAAGTCGGACGACGACTCGCCCGACTCGCAGAGTCGTCGCAGGTCATCGCCGTGACCCACCTGGCGCAGGTCGCGGCGTTCGCGGGCAACCATCTGAGCGTCGTCAAGTCGAATGACGGTGCCGTGACCGCCTCCAGCGTGCGCCGCCTGGACGGCGCAGAACGCGAGGCGGAGATGGCTCGCCTCCTCTCGGGTCTGACCGATTCCGATGCTGCACTCACCCACGCCCGAGAACTTCTCAGCCTCGGCGCCTCCTCGGACTGATAGGATCGAAGCCCGTGATGAACTCTTCTTCTGCGGGGCCCAAGAACGACACGACCAAGCACATCTTCGTGACTGGTGGTGTCGTTTCGTCTTTGGGCAAGGGGCTCACCGCCGCGAGCCTCGGCAACCTCCTCACGGCCCGCGGACTCCGCGTCGTGATGCAGAAGCTCGACCCGTACCTGAACGTCGATCCGGGCACGATGAACCCCTTCCAGCACGGCGAGGTCTTCGTCACGGACGACGGCGCGGAGACCGACCTCGACATCGGCCACTACGAGCGCTTCCTCGACATCAACCTGTCCGAGGCCGCCAACGTCACCACCGGGCAGATCTACTCCCAGGTGATCGCCCGCGAGCGCCGCGGCGAGTACCTGGGCGACACCGTGCAGGTGATCCCGCACATCACGGATGAGATCAAGCGCCGCATGCGCCTGCAGGCCACCGAGGATCCTCGGCCCGACGTGATCATCACCGAGGTCGGGGGCACGGTCGGCGACATCGAGTCGCAGCCGTTCCTCGAGTCCGCACGACAGCTGCGCCATGAGCTCGGACGCGACAGCGTGTTCTTCGTGCACGTCTCCCTGGTCCCGTTCATGGGGGCGTCGGGGGAGCAGAAGACCAAGCCGACGCAGCACTCCGTGGCGGCTCTCCGTCAGGTCGGAATCCAGCCGGACGCCCTGGTGCTGCGCAGCGACCGCCCGGTCAGCGAGAGCAACCGCAACAAGATCGCGCTGATGTGCGACGTCGACGCTGAGGGCGTCATCAACACGGTCGATCTCCCGAGCATCTACGACATCCCTTCGACGCTCAACGATCAGGGCCTGGATTCGTACATCGTGCGCCGCCTCGGCCTCGACGAGAAGGCGGATGACGTCGACTGGTCTCGCTGGAACAAGGTCCTGCACGCGGTGCACAACCCGAAGCACGAGGTCACGATCGGTCTGGTCGGGAAGTACATCGATCTGCCCGACGCGTATCTCTCGGTGACCGAAGCGCTCAAGGCCGGCGGATTCGCACAGGAGACCAAGGTCAACATCCGCTGGATCCCCTCCGACCTCTGCGAGACGCCGGAGGGCGCGAAGGAGCAGCTGGGCACGCTCGACGGCATCTGCGTTCCGGGAGGATTCGGCATCCGCGGCATCGAGGGCAAGCTCGGCGCTCTGAGGTTCGCGCGCGAGCAGGGCATCCCGACTCTCGGCCTGTGCCTCGGCCTGCAGTGCATGGTCATCGAGTACGCCCGCGATGTGGCAGGGATCGACGGTGCCTCGTCGAGCGAGTTCGACCCCGAGACCGCGGCTCCCGTGATCGCGACCATGGCCGAGCAGATCGAGATCCTCGACGGCGGCGATCTCGGCGGGACCATGCGTCTGGGTCTCTACCAGGCCGCCCTCGCCGAGGGCTCTCTGGCCCGCGAGCTGTACGGCACGCCGGAGGCGTCCGAGCGTCACCGCCACCGCTACGAGGTCAACAACGCGTACCGCACCCAGCTCTCCGAGGCGGGTCTGGTGTTCTCCGGTCTCAATCCCGATCTCGACCTCGTCGAGTTCGTCGAGCTGCCGCGCGATGTCCACCCGTACTACATCGCGACCCAGGCCCACCCGGAGCTGCGTTCGCGTCCGACCGATCCGCACCCGCTGTTCCGCGGTCTCGTGGGAGCGGCGATCGAGCGCAACCGGTCGAGCGAGCTGTTCGACGTCGACGCCGCAGATGTCTGAGCCCACGCCGTCATCCGAGGGCACCGCGTCGCTCGCGCCTCTTCGTGACGAGCGGTTCGAGCCGGAGGTGCTCCGCAGCGAGCTCGCGTACCGCGGCGCCGTGTGGAACGTGCGAGACGACCTCGTCCGCTACGGCGAGGGCGAGATCCGCCGGCAGTACGTGGAGCACACCGGAGCAGTGGCGATCGTCGCGCTCGACGACCAGGACCGCGTGCTGCTGATCCAGCAGTACCGGCATCCGATCCGCCACCGCGACTGGGAGCTTCCCGCCGGTCTGCTCGACGTCGTCGACGAGGAGCCGCTCGCGGCAGCCCAGCGCGAACTCGCGGAGGAGGCCGATCTCGTCGCCGAGCACTGGGAGCCCATGGTGTCGTCGTGGACGACCCCGGGCGGCAACGACGAGGTGATCCACCTCTTCCTCGCCACCGGCATCTCGCCGGCTCCCGCCGCGCACGAGCGCGAGGACGAGGAAGCCGACATCCGCGTCGAATGGGTGCCGCTCGACGACGCCGTCGACGCCGTGCTCGACGGACGCATGCGCAACGGCATCCTCACGATCGGAGTGCTCGCGACCGTGCAGCGTCGGCGCACGCGGGGCTGACGTGCAGATCGATCGGGCGCTGGATTCGTACTTGCGCCATGTGACGATCGAGCGCGGCCTCAGCGCGCACACCATTGCGGCGTATCGGCGCGACCTCGGCGGGTACCGCGAGTGGCTGCAGAGCGTCGACATCACGGACACCGGTGAGATCACGCCGACGGTGATCGGCCGGTTCATCGCGGAACGGGCTGCGGCGGATCCCGCGCCTGCGGCGACGAGCCTCGCACGCCTGCAGTCGTCGGTGCGCGGCTGGCACCGGTACCTCGTGAGAGAGGGACTGGAGTCCGACGACCCGAGTGGAAGGCTTCGACCGCCGAAAGCGCCGCGACGCCTGCCCAAAGCGCTCACGATAGATCAGGTCGAGCGGCTGCTGAACGCCCCGTCGCCCGAGGAGCCGATCGGCATCCGTGACCGCGCACTGCTCGAGCTGCTGTACGCCACGGGCGCGCGAGTGTCCGAGGCGGTAGGACTCGATGTCGACGACCTGGCTCACGGCGACGTCCTGCGACTGCGAGGAAAGGGCTCGAAGGAGCGGATCGTGCCGCTCGGGTCGTACGCGCGGCGCGCTCTCGATGCGTATCTCACGCGCGTGCGTCCGCAACTGGCGGCGAAGGGGAGAGCCTCCGCCCGGGTCTTCCTCGGCGCCAGGGGCGCGCCGCTCTCTCGGCAGAGCGCCTGGCTCGTGATCCGTGCCGCCGCCGAGCGCGCGGAGATCACCTCGGAGGTGTCGCCCCACACTCTGCGGCACTCCTTCGCCACGCATCTGCTGCAGGGCGGCGCCGACGTCCGCGTGGTGCAGGAGATGCTGGGCCATGCCTCGGTCGCCACGACCCAGATCTACACGCATGTCTCGGTCGACACGCTCCGGGACGTCTACGCGACGTCCCATCCGAGAGCGCGATAGCCCCATCGGGGAGCCCGCGCCATCATCCTCCGGAGGTATTTTCGTCCGCCATTTGGGGGACGCGGCGATCGAAGCCTTCCCCCTAGGGTTACTCGAGAGCGTCGATCTCTGTGCATCGACGATGAATGGAGTAAGTCATGCGTACCACCGGTCCTCTTGCCGCGCTCGCCGCAACCGCTCTGGTGTTCACACTGGCCGGGTGCTCCGGCGCCGGTGACGACGAGGTCACATATGAGGACTCGCCCTTGAACGAGTACCTGTCCGCAGCGTACGGCGGCGACCTCTCACCGGAGGAGCAGCAGAAGCAGTTCGAGGAGCGGCAGCTGAAGACCGAAGAGCTCATGGCGGAGTGCATGGCCGAAGAGGGGTTCGAGTACACGCCCAACACTCAGAACGGCGGCCTGGTGTTCTCCGACGACGACGTCGAGTGGGAGCCCGAGAAGAAGGACTGGGTCGAGAAGTACGGGTACGGGATCGTCAACAACCCGTACAACGAGATGGGCCAGGAGGAGCAGTCGGGGGAGGAGTACGTCGACCCGAACGCCGAGTACGTCGAGTCGCTCTCCGAGTCGGAGCAGACCGCGTACTACGAGGTCGCATACGGTGTGCCGCCCGAGGAGGACGAGCTCGCCGAGGACGGCAGCTACGAGTACAACTGGGAGGACGCCGGGTGCCAGGGCTGGGCCCAGCATGAGCTCGAAGGGGAGGACCCGTGGCAGTCGGACGAGTTCGCCGATCTCCGCGAGAAGATGACCGAGGTCTTCACCGACGCGCAGGAGTCGCCCGAACTGACGGACCTCAACGCGGAGTGGGCCGCGTGCATGGACGACGCCGGCGAGCCGGGATTCGCGTCTCCGATGGAGGCGCAGCAGTCGATCTCGGATGAGCAGAACGCTCTCTTCGATGCGGCCTACGGCGACGGCACCACCGAGGTCGACGTCGAGTCGCCCGATTTCGTCGACCCGTCCGAGAGCCCCGAGATGGCGGAGATCGGCGAGCGGGAGATCGAGCTCGCACTCGCCGATCTCGAATGCCGGACGTCGCTGTCGTACATGAAGAAGTCGCTGGAGATCCAGTTCGCGATCGAGGAGAAGTTCATCGCGGAGAACAAGGCGGACCTCGAGGCCTTCAAGGCTGCCGCCGAGCAGAACAGCTGACATGAAGGACGACGAGACCCAGACGACCGAACTTCCCGTTGAGCTCCTTCCGGAGCAGACCGACGACGTCGACACCTCCCGCGTGAGCGGATGGCGGCGCATCCTGCGAGGCAACCGCACGCTCTGGATCGTGGCCGCATGCGCCATCGTGAGCCTGGTCGCGGGCCTTCTGGTCGGTCGCTTCCTGATCTCCCCGGCGGAGGCGAGCGAGACACCGGATCCCGGGCTGGTGACGGTTCCGGTCGAGTTCGGTGCACTGAGCAACGACGTGACCCTGCGCGCCGATGTCGGATACGCCGATGCCGTCGAGGTGACGATCGACACCACGAGCGGCGGCAGCATCGTGACCGGATCGGTGCCCGAAGTCGGTGCCACACTGAACCCGCTGTCGATCGCGCTCGAGGTCGTGGGACGCCCGGTCATCGTGCTCCCGGGTGAGCTCCCGGCCTACCGCACGCTGCGTGTGGGGGTCTCCGGACCCGACGTCATACAGCTCAAGCAAGCGCTGGTGAGCATCGGCATCGACGCGGGAGACGTGTCGTCGAATCTGTTCGATCAGCAGACCGCGAACGCGGTCGGTCAGCTGTATGCGCAGGCCGGCTATCCGCTGCCCTCGCCCGAAGAGGGCGCCGAGGACACGGTGCGCGCGGCGGAGGAGGGTGTGCGAGCAGCCCAGAGCGGCGTCGCTCAGGCCGAGCAGGCGCTCGCCGCTGCGGGTGCCGGGCCGTCGAGCCTGGAGACGTGGCAGGCGGATGTGCGTGTGGCGCAGGCCGAGCAGGCCCTCGCCGACGCCAGGAACGGCGCCGAGGGCGCGAACGTGCAGCAGGCGGAATGGGATCTGCAGACCGCGCGTCTCGAGCGCGACCAGCTGTGGGCGGCGCGCGACACCGGGGCGGAGCGGGCGGCGCTCGACGCTGCCCGCCAGCAGGTGGGCGCCGCAGAGGAGTCGCTCGCGGCGGCGCGCGAGAGTGTTCTGCCGTATCTGCCCTCGGGCGAGGTGCTGTTCCTCACGGAGCTGCCCCGGCGCGTCGACGCGGTGAACGTGAAGCGGGGAAGCACCATCTCGGGTGCCGTGATGACGGTCTCGGGAGCCACGGTGCGACTCACGGGAGCGGCCGCCGAAGCCGACGCACAGCTGCTCGAGGCCGGTGCCGAGGGGATCTTCGAGCTCCCCGACGGCACGGAGCACCGAGCCGTGGTCTCCGAGCTCAAGCCCGGCAAGGACGCGAAAGCGCGCTGGGAGGTGCTCTTCGAGCCCGACCCGCTGACGGCGGAGCAGATCGCACAGCTCCAGGGCAACAATGTCCGCGTGCGGATCTCGGTCGGAGCGACCGAGGGCGACGTGCTGTCGGTGCCGCTCGCAGCCCTGACGGCGGGGCCCGGAGGGGAGTCTCGTATCGAGGTCGTTGAGTCGGATCCGCGCGAGGGCGAGGATGCGAAGACGCGGCTTGTCGTCGTCGAGACAGGGCTCGCCGCGAAGGGTGCTGTGGAGGTCACTCCGGTCGAGGGCGAGCTCGACGAAGGCGATCTCGTGGTGGTGGGCAAGTGACCGACGTCGAGACGTCGACCCTCACCGCTGCGTCCGACGCCGACACTCCCGTGCCGCTCGTGGAGCTGCGGGACGTCACGAGGTCGTTCCCCGGTCCGCCTGAGGTGCAGGCGCTCAAAGGCGCGACCCTGTCGGTCGCGCCGGGGGACTACATCTCGATCGTGGGTCCCAGCGGCTCGGGGAAGTCGACGATGCTCAACATCCTCGGTCTCCTCGACCGCCCGAGCGTGGGGGAGTACCGCCTGTCGGGCTCGCTCACGGGCGACCTCTCGGACGACGAGCGAGCCGCGGTGCGCGCCCGGTTCATCGGATTCGTCTTCCAGTCCTTCCACCTCCTCCCGCGGCGCTCCGTGCTCGACAACGTGCTGCTGCCCATGCTCTACAGCGGCGTGCCGCGGCGCGAACGGGAGGAGCGCGCGCGCGAGGCGCTGTCGAGGGTGGGACTCGGGCACCGGATCGACTTCTTCCCCAATTCGCTGTCGGGTGGCGAGCGCCAACGAGTCGCGGTGGCGCGCGCCGTGGTCAGCGGACCCCGACTGCTGCTCGCGGATGAGCCGACGGGAAACCTGGATCAGCGCACATCCGGCGAGGTGATGTCGCTCTTCGAGGAGCTCAACGATGACGGGCTGACGCTCATCGTCATCACGCACGACGACGGCGTCGCACGCAGGGCTCGGCGCTGCATCCGCATCTCCGACGGCAGATTGAGCGAGCTGTGATCGGCGTGCGCGTGCGCCGGCGCCGGGGGAAGGGCGAGGAGCCGCAGGAGACGGCGACGGATGCTGTGGACGCTGCGCTCGTGCCGGCCATCGCTCATGCCGATCGCTTCACCTTCCAGGACCTCGTCGCGGAAGCGACCTCGGACATCGGCTCGCGGCCCGCCCGCCTGGTCATGACGATCCTCGGGACGGTGCTGGGCATCGCCTCCCTCGTGGCGACGATCGGGTTCGCCCAGACGGCCGCCGCACAGATCGCCAGCCAGTTCGACGGAGCAGCGGCGACGCGGGTCGTGGTGACGGCGGCCACGGCGCAGTCGGGATCGCAGAACCAGAGCGTGGCGGCGGGGCGGCTGCCGTGGAACTCGCCCGATCGTGTGGCACAGCTCGCAGGGGTAGAGAGCGCCACGCTGCTCGGCGAGGTCGAGCTGACGGAGGGCGAGACGATCACGGCCGTGCCGGTGAACGACCCGTCGGCCGCGGCGGTCGCATCGCCCCGCCTGTACTCCGCGTCGCCCGATCTGCTCGACACCGCCGAGGGCGGTCTGGTGACGGGTCGGTTCTTCGACGCCGGGCACGATGCCCGCGCAGACCGGGTCGCCGTGCTCGGGCAGAGGGCGGCCGAGCGCATGGGGATCAACCGCGTCGACTCCCAGCCGTCCGTCTTCGTCGGCGGCGTCGCCTACGCGGTCATCGGCATCGTCGACGGCATGGAGAGGCGCAGTGAGCTGCAGGATGCGGTGATCATCCCGATGGGCGCCGCACGAGCGGACTTCGGGCTCGCTGCTCCTTCGGAGCTCGACATCCGCATCGTCGTCGGCGCAGGTCCCCAGGTCGCAGAGCAGGCGGTGCTCGCGCTGCAGCCCGATGACCCCGAGAGCCTCGAGGCCAAGGCTCCGTCGGGCTCATCCGATCTGAGTCAGAGCGTGCAGTCCGATGTGAACGTCGTGTTCCTGATCCTCGGGGTGATCGCACTGCTGGCCGGCGGTCTGGGCATCGCGAACGTCACGCTGCTCTCGGTGATGGAGCGGATCGGCGAGATCGGTCTGCGCCGCGCGCTCGGCGCGACGCGTCGGCAGATCGGCGCGCAGTTCATGGTCGAGTCGATCGTGATCGGCTTCATCGGCGGGCTCATCGGGTCTGCCCTCGGGGTGTTCGCGGTGATCGCGGTCGCGGTGGTGCAGGGGTGGACGCCGGTCACCGACCCGCTGGTCGCGGTCGCCGGCGCGGTCCTGGGCGCCGTGGTCGGGTGGGGGTCGGGGTGGTACCCGGCGCGGCGCGCCGCGCGGGTCGAGCCCGTGGCCGCACTGCGGGGCGGCTGATCTCCCATCTGCGTCCGTGCACCCGGCTGAGCGGCCACGCCGCGCGCCGGGAGTGCAGCGCAGTGCCCTGCCGCTAGAATCGATCAAGCACGAAGGAGCAGGAGAATCGGTGGTTGAGAAAGCGGCGAAGTCCAGGGCGAAGGCACAGAAGGCCGACGAGACGCCCCTCGGACCGACCGGTCGTCCCTATCACGGGTTCCCGACCCCTCCGCCGTTGGCGTCTCACGGTCCCGCCCGCATCATCGCGCTCTGCAACCAGAAGGGCGGCGTCGGTAAGACGACCACCTCGATCAACCTCGCGGCGTCGCTCGCGGAGTACGGACGCAAGGTGCTCGCGGTCGACTTCGATCCGCAGGGTGCGCTGTCTGCCGGTCTCGGCATCCAGACGCACGATGTGCCGACCATCTACGACCTGCTGCTCGACACCAAGCGCGACGCCCACGACGCGATCGTGCGCTCGGGTGTCGCCGGTCTCGATGTCATGCCCGCCAACATCGATCTGTCCGCCGCCGAGGTGCACCTCGTCAACGAGGTCGCTCGCGAGACGATCCTCGCGCGCGTGCTCCGTCAGGTCGCGGGCGAGTACGACGTCATCCTGATCGACTGCCAGCCTTCACTCGGTCTGCTCACCGTCAACGCGCTCACCGCGGCACACGGTGTGATCATCCCGCTGGAGTGCGAGTTCTTCGCGCTCCGCGGTGTGGCTCTGCTGATCGAGACCATCGACAAGGTGCGGGATCGACTGAATCCGTCGATCACTATGGACGGTCTGCTGGCGACCATGTACGACCCGCGCACCCTGCACTCTCGTGAGGTCCTCGAGCGAGTGGTCGAGGCATTCGGCGATGACGTCCTCGAGACCGTCATCGGACGCACGGTGAAGTTCCCCGACGCGTCGGTCTCGGGTGTGCCCATCACCGAGTTCGCTCCCGAGCACGCCGCCGCGCAGGCCTATCTGCGACTGGCGCGGGAGCTGGTCGCCCGTGGCGCCGTCGCCTGAGGTCGATCCGACCTCTCCACCGGCCGAGGCGCCTGACACAGACGAGTCCTCCGAGGCGACGGACGACGGTGGTTCGGGCTTCCGCGTCTCGCTGTCGAACTTCGACGGACCGTTCGACCTGCTGTTGAACCTCATCTCGAAACACGAGATGGACATCACCGAGGTCTCCCTCAGCGCGGTCACGAACGAGTTCATCGCCTACCTCAAGATGCTCGACGACGATGAGGAGCTCGACCAGGCGTCGGAGTTCCTTGTGGTCGCCGCGACACTGCTCGACATGAAGGTCGCCGGCCTCCTGCCGCAAGGGGAGCTGGTGGACGCCGAGGCGGTCGCACTGCTCGAGGCGCGAGATCTGCTGTTCGCGAGGCTGCTCCAGTACCGCGCGTTCAAAGAGGTCTCCGCGTGGTTCGCGCGCTGTCTCCAGAGGGAGGACCGGCGCCACGCACGCGCGGTGCGACTCGACGAGAGGCACCGGAGGAAGACTCCGGAGCTCGTGTGGTCGCTCAGCGTCGACGACTTCGCTGCACTCGCGCTGCTGGCGTTCGCCCCGAAGGAGCTCCCGCACGTCGGTCTCGACCACCTGCATGCGCCGCTCGTGAGCATCCGAGAGCAGGCGGCGATCGTGGTCACTCTGCTTCGGAGTGCAGAGACCGTGAGCTTTCGCGAACTCGTGGCGGGCGTGAGCGAGGTGGGCGTCGTCGTCGCCCGTTTCATCTCGGTGCTCGAGCTGTACCGCCATGCCGCACTGTCGTTCGAACAGTTGGAACCGCTCGGCGAACTCACGCTGCGCTGGGCAGCCGACTCATGGTCGGACGAGACACTCGCAAGTCTGGGGGCCGACTATGACCGATGACGTGACGACCGCCGATGACACTGCGCCTCACGGGGCGTCGCCGAGTCCGCTCGCCGAGAAAGTCGAGGCGATCCTGCTGGTCATCGACGAGCCGATCGGCCTCGTGGCACTGGCCGCGGCCGTCGGCTCACCCGTGGCCGCCGTGCGGCAGACGCTCGAGACGCTCGTGAACGACTACGACGGGCTCGGGCAGGGCCCGCGACGAGGGTTCGAGCTACGCGAAGTGGGCGGCGGCTGGCGGCTCTACGTGCGCGAGGATCACGACGACATGGTCGCCGACTTCATCGGCGGACAGGCTCCCGCCCGCTTGTCGCAGGCGGCCCTGGAGACCTTGGCGGTGATCGCCTACAAGCAGCCCGTCACCCGCAGCCAGGTCGCGTCGATTCGCGCCGTGAACGTCGATTCCGTCGTGCGCACGCTTCTCGCCCGAGGACTCATCACCGAGCTCTTCGCGGATTCCGAGACGGGCGCCATCAACTACGGCACGACCGAGGCGCTGCTCCAGCACCTCGGCATCAACTCGCTCGACGAGCTGCCGCCGATCTCGCCGCTGCTCGACGACGGTGCAGACGGCTTCGACGAAGGGACCATCCGATGACCACTCCTGATTCCGCTGATCAGACTCAGCCCGAGGGCGTCAGGCTGCAGAAGGTGCTCGCCGCGGCCGGGGTCGCGTCGCGCCGGGTCGTCGAGCAGTACATCGTCGAGGGGCGCATCCGCGTCAACGGACAGACCGTCACAGAGCTCGGTCGGCGCATCGACCCCGAGACCGATCTCGTCGATGTCGACGGCACAGCCATCCAGCTCGATGTGACGAAGCGCTATGTGATGCTCAACAAGCCCACCGGTGTCGTCAGCAGCATGCGCGACGAGAGCGGTCGTCCGGATCTCCGGCGCTTCACCGAGGACTATGAGGAGCGCCTCTACAACGTGGGTCGCCTGGACGCCGAGACGAGCGGACTGCTGATCCTGACCAATGACGGCGAACTCGCGCACGTGCTCGCGCATCCGTCGTTCGGAGTCACCAAGGTGTACATCGCGAAGGTCGAGGGGGCGATGACCGCCCAGACCGTCGCGAAGCTGACGAAGGGGATCGAGCTCGACGACGGTCCGATCGCTGCCGACAAGGCGCGGCTGCTCGACACATCTCGAGGCTCGAGTCTCGTCGAGCTGACGCTGCACTCGGGGCGCAATCGCATCGTGCGCCGGATGCTCGCCGCGGTCGGCCACCCCGTCACCGAACTCGTGCGTCGTCAGTTCGGCCCGCTGCACCTGGGAACGCTCCCTGCCGGTCGGACTCGCGAACTGACTAAAATCGAACTCGGTGCGCTGTTGACTCTCGCGCGCCGTGATTCCGGTGTCGCCGAGGCGCCAGGCGAGCAGCAGGAGAACCAGTGACCGACACCACGCGTGCGCCCGAAAAGGCGCAGACCGCGGAATCGGTCGCGCCCCGCGCAGCGACTCGTCTGTCGGGGACGGTGCGCATCGTCGGAGCAGGTCTTCTCGGTGCGAGCATCGGCCACGCGCTGCGCGCCAAGGGCGTCGACGTCGTGCTCGCCGACACATCGCCTGCGCAGCTGCGGCTCGCGGTCGACTACGGCGCAGGACGCATGGCCGCCGACGACGACGCGCCGTCGCTGGTCGTGGTCGCCGTTCCGCCGGACGTGACCGCGGATGTCATCCAGGCCGAGCTCTCTCGTCACCCTGACGCCGTCGTCACGGATGTCGCGAGCGTCAAGCTCGAGCCGTTCCGCGAGCTGCAGAGCCGCGGCGTCGATCTGACGCGCTACATCGGCTCACATCCGCTCGCCGGCCGTGAGCGCGGGGGAGCCATCTCGGCCCGCGCCGACCTCTTCATCGGCCGTCCGTGGGTGGTGTGCCGCGATCACGAGACCAAAGCCTCAGACCTCGCGCTCGTCGAGGCTCTCGCGCTCGACGTCGGTGCGATGCCCGTGGAGATGACGCCGGAGGAGCACGACCGATCGGTCGCGCTGACCTCGCACGTGCCGCAGGTGGTCGCGAGCCTGCTCGCGGGTCGCCTCGCCGGCGCCGACGACGGTGCGCTGCGGCTCGCGGGCCAGGGCGTGCGCGACACCACGCGCATCGCCGCATCGGCCCCTGAACTGTGGGTGCAGATCCTCGGCGCGAACGCGAGCCCCGTGGTCGAGATCCTCGATGCGCTCGCAGATGACCTGCGCCAGGTCTCGGATGCACTTCGTGCGCCCGATGCACCGGGGGCTCGGCGTATCGTCGCCGAGACGATCCGCCAGGGCAACGACGGTGTCGAGCGCCTCCCCGGCAAGCACGGTCAGAATCAGCGCTTCGAGACGCTCGTCGTCATGATCGACGACACGGCGGGGCAGCTGGGGCGCCTGTTCGGTGAGCTGGGCGAACTCGGTGTGAACGTCGAAGACCTGCGCCTCGAGCATTCTCCGGGTGCGCAGTTCGGTCTGGCCGAGATCAGCGTCGACCCGGCTGCGCTGCACGGCGCGATCACAGGACTACAGGAACGCGGCTGGCGGATTGCGGGTACGACCAATGACTGAGCTTCTGACCGATGCGGAGCGGCCCGGCACCACCCGTGCGGACTTCATCGCGATCGACGGCCCCGCGGGATCCGGCAAGTCGAGTGTGTCCAAAGCCGTCGCGCGCACCCTCGGCTTCGGCTACCTCGACACGGGATCGGTGTACCGGGCGCTGGCATGGCATGTGCTCGACCGCGGTGCGGACACGGATGATGCGGATGCCGTTCGCGCTGCCGCATCTGACTTCCCGGTGAGGGTCGGGCTCGACCCCGACGATCGAACCGTGCAGGTGGGCGACGTCGATGTGACCGAGGCCATACGCGAACCCCGCGTATCGAACGCGGTGAGCGGCGTGGCACGCGTCACGGAGGTTCGCGAACAGGTCAACCGCCTGTTCCGGTCGCTCGTGGCCGAGGCGCCGTACCCCGCGGTCGTCGTCGAGGGCCGCGACATCACGACCGTCGTCGCGCCCGACGCGCCGGTGCGCATCCTGCTCACGGCTGCGCCCGAGGTGCGCGCCGCGCGACGGGCCGGGGAACTCGCGGGCGAGAACGCCGACGCGGTCGCCGCGGCCCTGCACAAGCGCGATGCATCGGACAGCGCGGTCGTCGACTTCCTGAATGCCGCAGACGGCGTCGAGGTGGTCGACTCGACCGAACTCGATTTCCCACAGACCATCGACGCCGTCCTCACGGTGATCGAACGACTCCGAGGAGCACAGCATGGCTGACGACGAATACGAAGGCGGCCCTGACCAGCTCGCCGAGAAGATGGAATCACTCGACGAGCAGCTCGCCGAGGCGCGCGCCGAGACGTTGCGACAGGGACTCGCCGACTACGAACTCGACGATGAAGACGCGGCCCTGCTCGCGGGCATCACCATGGGCGAAGACGGCATCCAGTTCATGCCGGCGCTGCCCGTGGTGGCGATCGTGGGACGCCCGAACGTGGGCAAGTCCGCCCTCGTGAACCGCATCCTCGGTCGACGCGAAGCCGTGGTCGAAGACACCCCCGGTGTCACGCGCGACCGTGTGACGTACAAAGCCGAGTGGGCCGACCGCCGTTTCACGCTCGTCGACACCGGTGGATGGGAGCCCGACGCCAAGGGCATCGACCGTTCCGTCGCGGCGCAGGCCGAGGTCGCGATCGACCTCTCCGATGTCGTGCTGTTCGTCGTCGATGCGATGGTCGGAGCGACCTCGACCGATGAGCACGTCGTGAAGCTGCTGCGCAAGAGCGGCAAGCCGGTGTTCCTCGTCGCGAACAAGATCGACGACGGACGCCAGGAGCCTGAGGCCGCTGCGCTGTGGAACCTGGGACTCGGCGAGCCGTACCCCGTGTCGGCGATCCACGGCCGCGGTGTGGCGGACCTGCTCGATGCCGTGTTGAAGAAGGTTCCCGAGGTCTCGGCTGTCGCGAAGGCCGAGATCGGCGGACCGCGCCGCGTGGCCATCCTCGGGCGTCCGAACGTCGGCAAGTCGTCGCTGCTCAACAAGGCAGCCGGTGAGGAGCGCGTGGTCGTCAACGACCTCGCGGGAACCACCCGCGACCCGGTCGACGAGATCGTCGAGCTCGGAGGCAAGCTCTGGACGCTGGTCGACACAGCGGGCATCCGTCGTCGCGTGCACATGGCGCAGGGCGCGGACTTCTATGCATCGCTGCGCACATCGGCGGCGCTCGAGAAGGCCGAGGTCGCCGTGGTCGTGCTCGACGTCTCCGAGACGATCAGCGAGCAGGACGTGCGCATCATCGACCTCGTGCTGGAGTCGGGCCGCGCTCTGGTGCTGGCGTTCAACAAGTGGGACCGCCTGAACGACGACGACCTCGAGAACGCCGATCGACGTCGGTATCTCGAACGTGAGATCGAGCAGGACCTGGCGCACGTCGCCTGGGCTCCCCGGGTGAACATCTCGGCCAAGACCGGTCGTCACCTCGACAAGCTGGTGCCTGCGCTCGAGACCGCGCTCGAAAGCTGGGACCGCCGCATCCCCACCGGCAAGTTCAACGCGTTCCTCGCGGAGCTGGTCGCCGAGCACCCGCACCCGCTGCGTGGAGGCAAGCAGCCGCGCATCCTGTTCGGTACGCAGGCATCGACCCGCCCGCCGACGTTCGTGCTGTTCACGACCGGTTTCCTCGACCCGGGCTATCGCCGCTTCATCCAGCGTCGCCTGCGAGAACTGTACTCGTTCGAGGGTTCGCCGATCGTCGTCAACATGCGTGTGCGCGAGAAGCGCCAGCGCTGACACTCTCTCCGGCCCGGTCGTCGTCGGTGTACGCGTTCCCGCGTGTGACGGCGATCGGTCCCGATACCGGAATGCTGTGAAAGGCTGGAACGGTGACTGTCGTACCTCCCGCTGCCGGTGAACCCCGTCGCCCTGATGGGCCGCGGAATCCTGGCGATGCATGGGTGGTCGCGCCGTCGGGGGAGAAGTACTGGGGTCGTTTCGGCGCCGCGGGACTGCTCGCTGTCGATCCGCAGCGCGGAATCCTGCTGCAGCACCGCGTGGCGTGGAGCCATTTCGGGGGAACCTGGGGCTTGCCCGGTGGAGCCATGCACGAAGGTGAGAGTGCCATCGTCGGTGCGGTGCGTGAGGCTCAGGAGGAGGCGGGCGTTCCGGATGCCTCGGTGAGACCGCGGTTCACCAGTGTGCTCGATCTCGAGATCTGGTCGTACACGACGGTGATCGCCGACGTCGTGGTGCCGTTCGAACCCGTGATCAGTGACCCCGAGAGCGTGGCACTCGAGTGGGTGCCCATCGACGACGTCGACTCGCGGCCGTTGCATCCCGGCTTCGGTCGCGCCTGGCCCGAGTTGCGCACGCTGCTGGACGTGCATCCGGCACTGGTCGTCGATGCGGCGAACGTGGTCGGATCGGTGCCGAACGGCTGGTGGAAAGACCGCGGCGCTGCGGCTACGCGTCTGGCTGCGAGCTTGGAAGGGCTGACGGTGTCTGCGGCCGATCTGGAGATCGGCGGCACCGAATGGTTCCCCGAGATCGCGCTGGTGGTCGAGGGAAAGGCGCGTGGGATCGAGGCGGCTGCCGCGGAGGAAGCGGGTGAGCTGTTGCCCTCCGGTGTCGTCTCGGTCGTCGAGGCCCCCGCTTCCGGCGACGACGCGATCGTCGCAGAAGTCGAGCGTCGTTCGCTCGCGGGGCAGCAGGTGATCGCCGTGACGAGCGACCGTGAGCTGCAGGAGCGGGTCGTCAGGGCCGGCGCGGCGCGGGTGCGCTCCTCGGGATGGCTCCGCGCACTGCTGGATCATCAGGGCTGAGTAACCCGAACTGTCGGCCCTCACCGATCTTCCGACGGTGCCCGACACCGGTCGCTCCGCCGACTACTCCGGGAAGATACCGGCTTCCCCGGATGCTCGTCCGCGGAGTCGATCGATATCGCGGCGCTCTCGTTTCGTGGGGCGCCCCGCTCCACGATCGCGCAGCCCCAGAGCCGCCTGCGGCTCACGCTCCGGCGTGCGGTCCTCGTAGGCGAGGGCGGCCAGGGGAGCGCCGACGCGCTTGACCAGGAGTTGGCGAACGATCAGGATCCGGTCGAAGCCGGCGATGCGCACGCGCAGTTCATCGCCGACCCGAACGTGCTGTGCAGCCTTCACCTTGTCGCCATTCACCCGTACATGCCCCGCGCGGCATGCAGTGGTGGCGGCCGACCGCGTCTTGTAGACGCGGATCGCCCAGAGCCAGCTGTCGACACGTGCGGCATCGGCCATCAGGAGACTCCTCTTCGCAGGGTGATCGGGGTGGTGGGCATGATGATCAGCCTCTTCCGGCGTCTCAGCCGGTCATCGCGTCGACAGCCTGTGGGCACTGTTCGCGGTCACGATTCGACGGTCACCTGGGTGATTTGGCCGTCTGCTCCGAGATGCACAGCGGGCCAATACCCCTCGGGGAAGTGCTCTCCGCAGGTGTCGATCAGGTGCAGCACGACGGTGCCGTCGGCCGAGGCCTCCAGGGTCTCGAGGCTCAGGTCGGTCGCGGCATCGTCGAGCTCGTGCTGTTCGGGGGACGCGGTGCTGAATGCAGCCACCACGGCATCCGTCGCGAGTCGTCGCAGCGCAGGAAGCGCCGAGATCGTCTGGTGCACGCGGGGGAGCAGCGCCTTCGCCTCGTCGACGTTCGTTCCCTCGATCAAGAGGTCGAGAGGCGCACCCTCCACGACCGTGCCGCCTGCGTACCAATCATGGGTCAGAACCGTGCCGTCTCCCAGCTCTGTCGTCGCGCGGACGAGGGTGCCGAGTTCGGGGTCTTCGATGATCGGATGCTCGTCGCTCATATCGTCCACGCTACTGCTCGTTCACGACCTGAGCTCGCGCGCGACCAGCGTGCGGCCCGGCTTCATCTCGGCCCGCTCGGTGAATCCTGCGGCGAGGAAGGTTCCGAGTGTGCCGTGGAAGAGGTCGTTCGTCCGCTTCTTCTCCCCGCGGGTGTCGACCGGATAGCCCTCGATGACCCGCGCTCCGGCCGTGTCGGCGAAGTCGACAGCGGCGCGCAGCAGCTCGAGATTGAGGCCTGAGCCTCGGTGTTCCCGACGCACCACGAAGCAGGTCACCGCCCACACGGAGTCGTCGTCGAACGGTTCGTCGGATGCCGCCGCGATCATCCGAGTGCGGGGGATCCGTGCCTGGCGTGTGCGGGGGCCGATACGGATCCACCCCGCAGCCTCGCCGTCGACGTACGCGATGAGTCCAGGAGGCGGGCCTTCAGCGATCTCGTCTCGCAGCATCTCCGTGCGCTGCGGAGTCGTCGTCTGCTGCCAGTCCTTGTTGCTGAGCATCGGCCAGATGCACTGGCAGCTGGCACCGTCGCCGCCGCCGGTGAGCGCGCGCTGCACGTCATCCCATCTCGCAGTCGTCGCCACTTCGGTCGCGATCGTCACCATGCAGCGACGCTACGCTCGGCCTCCGACATCCCGCAACGCCCGGCGCGCGCCCAGTTCGCGGAGCACGCCGGAGTGGGGCTAAGATAGGGGAGTTGCCTGCGCGAGAGTGCAGAACAACGGGCTGTGGCGCAGCTTGGTAGCGCACTTGACTGGGGGTCAAGGGGTCGCAGGTTCAAATCCTGTCAGCCCGACCAATTTGCTTCCGTTAGAAACTAGAGCACAAGAAATTGATCGACTACTCGGGAGATCCCCGCCGGAAACGGCGGGGATCTCCTGGTTTTCACCCTCATGGCCCTTGCGCGCAACGGATGCTAGATCCGGCTCCACGCCGCGGGTACCCCGGGCGATGGTGAAGAGCTCTTTGAACGGCGGGGCCAGGACGGCCTCGAGGCGATGTTCATCGCCCTCGGTCAGGTGGACGTCGAGACGTTCGAAGAGGACTTGGTTCAGCATGCGGCGAATCTGTTCGGGCGGGCGCCGGTAGGCATCAGCGGCATACCTCGCGATCTCGATGGCCATCGAGAGATACCGCTCGTTCTTCTCAAGATCGACGCTGAGAGTTTCAAGGTCTCGGCTCACGGCGGTGAGCTCCTGGTCAAGGCGCTTCTGCTCGCTGCGGAGCATCTCGATCGGGATGGCGTCGTTGTAGTGGGCTTCGAGGAGCTTGCGCTGCTTGCGTTCGGCATCCACCTTCTGCGCGGTGGAGGGCATCGCGTTGCTGGTCGGTCTCCTTCGTGAGGGTCTTCAGCTCGCGCCTCATGGTGCTCTCGAGCCAGTCCGCCTCTACGGTGCTGAGTGCGATCCGGTCATCGAGATCTTGAATGAGCTGCTCGACGCGCACGATCTGGATGGAGCGTAGATCGCAGTTGTTGCGCTTCGAGTGTCTGCCGAGACACGAGTAGTACGGATACTCTTCGCCGTGCGCGCGGTGGCGACCTGGACGATCATGCGGAAGCCGCACCGGCCGCAGTAGAGGGTGGACTTGAGGTAGTGGTCGTGGGTGACGCTTCGCTCGCCGTTGATCTTCGATGAGAGAAGCTGTTGCACCTGCTCGAACAGGTCTGGTGTGATGAGCGACGCATGCTTGCCCGGGTGCTGGGCGCCTTTGTAAGTCACGATGCCGAGGTAGTAGGGATTGGTGAGGACCTGGTGCACCTGCCTTACTTCAACCGGTTTCTCAGGGAACTTCGCCGTCTGGGGCTTGGTGAGACCTCGCGCGTTGAGCGCCGTAGTAAAGGATCGAACGCTGGAGTTGCCTGTCGCGTATTGCTCGAACGCCCACGTGATGAGCGGTGCTCGGTTCAGGTCGACTTCGACCGTCCGGATCTCCCGCCCGTCCCGCACGTCACGAACGTTGCGGTAGCCGAGAGCTGCCCTACCGACGCTGCCTCCTGAGCGGACCTTCTCGGTCATTCCCTTCTTGACCTCGTTGGAGAGATTCTTCGAATAGAACTCGGCGATCGAGGACATGATGCCGTGGAGGAGTAGACCGCCGGGGCTTGATCGATGTTCTCGATCGTGGAGACGAAGCGGACTCCGAACTCGTCGAAGCGCTTGTTGAGCTCGACATCGTCGGCGCGGTTGCGGGCGAGCCGGTCGACCTTGTGCACGATGACGTAGTCGATGTGTTCTGCTTCCTCGCCGAGATAGCGGAGCATCGCCTGCAGCGCGGGGCGGTTCGTGGTCGTGCCAGATACGCCTCGCTCAACGAACTCCTTGACGACCATGGCTCCCATCGACTGCGCCTTCTTCCTGTTCGCTTCGCGCTGCGCCGGGATGGAGAAGCCTTCTTCACGGCCGCCGCGCTCAGCTTGTTCGCGGGCGGAGACGCGCGGGTACGAGACGGCGCGCTTCGGCGTGAACGACTGCGTGAGTGCGGCGAAGGGATCGAGCGCCTGAGCTGGTGGCTGTGGTTGGGTGTAGGTGGGCATGGTCATGTGTCCATTGACGCTCTGCTGCGCGGAAGATTTCAGTCCGAAATTATGCTCCTCGTCTGGGTTTTCCACAGGTGCGCCACGGGTGTCGGAGGCCACGTCTAGGGTGACGTCGTCGTCGGCGGCTTGCGAGCGTGTCGCGCGCTGGCTGAGCGCGAGCGTCGGCGTATAATCGAAGATGTGTTCGAATGGCTAATGGAGGCCGGTGACACCGCCTCCGTGGAAAGGAGTAGTGATGTCATTCAAGTTCGAGTTCGATGAGAAGGCGCTCAAGCGTGAGCTGGCGCGCCAGGCACAGCCCGAGATGGACCGGATCGCTCGCGAGATGACGCGCGAGATGGAACGGCTGCGTGGTCTTCCGATCGACCAGATTAAGCCCGCCCTCCAGCGTCTCTTCGCCCGTGATGGCGGGAGCATTACCGAGCCGGAACTCAGCGAGTATGCCCAGATGATCCACGACGGCACTCGCATCGAGTTCAAGGCCAACAGGATTGGGTGGTAGTCCGTGGTCCGTCGTATCTCTTCTGCACAGCTCAAGGCTCAGCTGCGCCAGGCGCAGCAGAAGCAGCGTCAGGCCATCAACCAGTACAACCAGGGCGTGCGCAAGCTCAACCAGGCGATCAACCAGTACAACAGTGCTGCCCGGGCGCATAACGCCAAGGTGCGCGCGAACCAACAGCGGCTGCAGCGCGAGCTCGCAAGGCTGAACTCGCGGTCATCGTCGACGCGTTACGTGACCTACACGACGTCAGTGCAGACGTTGCAGCGATCGTTCACGCGGGTTGAGTCCGCCGCCGAGAGCGGCGCCTGGCAGGACGAGCGCAACCTGCTCGATCTGGCCGAGGGCGAAGCTGCGAACAGCGTTGCCGCTCTCAATTCCCTGCTTGCTGACCCGAGCGAGGCGACGGAGGACCTGCCGGAACTCCAGAAGACGGAGATTGCGGGCGAACTTGCCGAGATCAACCCCGACCTCGACTCCCGCTGGCGAGGAGCGCTCTACGCGCTCAGCCCTCAGAATCCAGACGCGGCACGACACTTCTGCACCAGCGCTCGCGAGATCATCGCAACGATCCTCGAAACGGAAGCACCCGACGCGGCTGTCAAACAGGCCATCCCTGACTACCCGAAGACCCCCAATGGTGGTGTTTCCCGGCGCGCACGGATCCAGTACTTCATTCAGCGCCGGGGCGAGCACGAGGCTCTGACGGAGTTCGTCGATGACGACATCAACAGCGTCATCGCCCTGTTCGACGAGTTCAACCGCGGCACCCACGGCGGCGCGGGCGCATTCAGCCTCGGTCAGCTCGGCGCGATCAAGACGCGTGTTGAAGGAGCGATCAGGTTTATTCACCGCCTCATCCGCTGACGCGGTCGCATTGGCGTTGCAAGGGTCGGGGCCGCGAGTGCCAGATCTGCACATCTTCACGAAATCGCATAAATATGCGACAATCGGCACAGATATCAGCGTCAGGTTGAGTGGTTCCGCTCCCGGCTGAGTCGAGCATCACCACCGCCAGGCGGCGCGGCACTCTAGCGGTGTCAGTGCTCCCCGGTAGCGTGGGACACGCCCCGAGAGCACAACTTAAGACGCGCCTCAGCGCGGAGGAGAACCAGCACAGCATGACAACGCTCAGCACCAGGTGGTCGCACGGCCCCAGCAGCACAACGCGTAACCGTGACGCCCATCGCCAGGAGGTCACTCGATGACTCCGTCGGTGCCGGACGAGACCCGGGACGCTCACGAAGAGATGCTCGCCCAGCTCCGCGACCTGGTGCCCAGTGCCTTCCTCGACGGGGAACTTGACCGCGATGCGTTGCTCGGGGCGCTTGGCCTCGACGGCGAGGTCAAGTCTGCCTTCTCTTTCAGCTGGCCTGGTATCGAGCGAGCACGCCAGGACGCGCGCGTCCCGACCGCGGCAACGCTCATTCCCGATGAGGATGCTTCCGTGCACTGGCCTGACGCCCGCGACGTCCTGATCGAGGGCGACAACCTGCAGGTGCTGAAGCTCCTGAAGAACGGCTACTCACATGCCGTCAAGCTGATCTACATCGACCCGCCGTACAACACGGGCGACACATTCACCTACAACGACGACTTCGCGGTGCCCGAGCGGCAGTATCTGCAAGAGACCGGTCAGGTCGACGACCAGGGCAACGCAACGACCAGCCGGATCGAAACCGGTGGGCGCAAGCATGCGCCGTGGCTGACCATGATGTTCCCGCGCCTCGCGCTGGCTCGTCACCTGTTGCGCCGTGACGGCGTGATCCTCGTTTCCATTGACGACAACGAGGTGCACCACCTGCGGCTTCTGCTCGACGCGGTGTTCGGCGCAGAGAACTTCGTCGGCAGTTTCGTGTGGAACGGCGGTCGCAAGAACGACGCTCGGCAGATTTCGGTTGGTCACGACTACGTGGTGGCCTATGCACGCGACCACGCTTATCTGCGTGAACAGGACGCACGCTGGCGTGAACGGAAGGCCGGACTGGACGAGATCTACGCCAAGGTCGAAGAGCTTCGTGGTAGTCATGGAAAGGACTTCTCTGCAATCCATGGTGGATTGCTCGCCTGGTTCCGTGCACTCCCGGACGAGCATGCATCCAAGTCGCACGAGCACTTCAACTACGTCGACGAGCGAGGGGTCTATTTCCCCGATAACTTGCGCAGCCCCAACCCGCGCCCCAATCTCGTCTACGATTTCAAGGGCTACAAGCCTCATCAGAACGGTTGGGCCTACAGCCGCGAACGCATGGAGCAGCTTGATGCTGACGGCCGCATCTACTACCCGGAGAGCGTCGACCAACGTCTGAAGATCAAGTCATATCTGCACGAGCACGAGGAGTGGGCGCCGGGGTCTGTTTTCTACAAAGATCGCCGGGCAGCCTCGAAGGCGCTCGACAGTCTCATGGGCGCCACCGTCTTCGATTACCCGAAGGACGCAGAGGTGCTCGCCCGTCTCTTCCATGCCATTACCAACGACGGTGACCTGATCCTGGACTTCTTCGCTGGGTCTGGTTCGACGGGCCAGGCGGTATGGGAGCAGAATCCGAAGGACGGTAAGACCCGTCACTGGGTTCTTGTGCAGGCCCCGGAGCGGCCTAGCGCTTCCGAGGATTCGGGTAAGAACGCAATCGCCGCTGGGTACGAGACGATCTTCGAAGTGACGGCTGAGCGCCTGCGCCGTGCGGCAGCCTCTCTGCAGGAGGAGACGCTCGATGCTCCGCAGCTGGGCTTCCGGATTTTCCGGACTCGCCCGACGAACCTCATCATCGAGAAGCCGATCATTGCCTCGGCGGAGCTAACCGGACAGGGCTACCTGACCCAAGTGCTCGATCACACGGCGGGAGCTCCGGTTGTCGACGGCGCGGCGCCGCTCGATGTTGCGTGGGAAGTGGCGATCAAGGCCACTGGTATGAAGCTTGACGCGCGCATGACGACTCACGAGGTCGACGGCGTGACGGTCTACGAGTTCGCTCCCGCTGAGGGCGAGAGCACGTCGGGTCGTCTCTTGATCTCGCTCGATGCATTCTCGCTGGCGACCGCAGATGCGCTGGGACTGAGCGACGACGACACCCTGATCCTTCGCGGTGATCAGGTCGAGGACTCGGTGACGTTGACGTTGGCGCCGCGGTTGCAGTCAAAGCTGATTCTCTTGGAGCGGGTGCCTCGTGAAGTTTCGCTTTGATGATCAGCCGCACCAGTCGGCCGCCGTCTCTGCGGTAGTCGACCTGTTTGAGGGTGCCCTGGTGCCGCCGCGAAATGCGCTTGCTGGGCAGGCGCCTGGCGCTGACGGGCATGCGGGATTCACCCTGGAGCGCACGATCCTTGCCGCCAATCTGAAGGCGATTACGGAGCGCGAGACGGTCGATCCGCAAGGGCAGCTCGAGTTGCTGGCGGAGACGGATCTGCAAGGTACGGACCGTGAGTTCCCGAACTTTTCCGTTGAGATGGAGACCGGTACGGGTAAGACTTACGTCTACATCTCGACGGCGCTTCGTCTGGCAGAGCTGTACGGGCTGCGCAAGTTTGTCATCCTCGTCCACTCGATAGCGATCCGTGCGGGCGTGGTCAAGACGTTCGAGCAGACCGAGGAGCACTTTCGGTTGAAGTATTCGAGCGTCCCGTACTCATGGGGTGTGCTGGGCGAGAACTCGGCGCTGAACGACTTCAGCGAGCCGTCGGGCGCGGTGCAGTTCCTCGTCGCCAGTGTGCAGGCGCTCGACAAGCCGGAGAAGAACACGCTCTACTCCAGTGCAGAGCAGCCGCAGCTGTGGGGCGACGAGTTGAGCGGTGTGCAACAGATCGCAAAGCAGCGTCCGGTCGTCCTGATTGATGAGCCGCAGAACATGGCGACGCCGCTGCGCCGTCAGGCGATTGCCACCCTGAACCCGCTTGTCGCGCTGCGCTACAGCGCAACCCACAAGGAGCCGTTCAACCTCGTGCACCGGCTCGGCCCGAAGCAAGCCGCCGAAGCGGGCCTGGTCAAGCGGGTGTCGGTCAAGGGCATCGTCGCGGGCGAGGACGGTAAGCCCTACGTCCGCCTCGACAAGCTTCGGAGCGTCCGCAAGCGCCTAATGGCCGAAGCCGTCATCGACAAGGCCGGCGGCAAACGGGTGCCGGTGGTGCTGCAGAACGGCACCGACCTGTTCGAGGAGTCCGGCAACCTGCCGCAGTACCGCGGCCTGGTGGTCGACAGTATCGAGCGCAAACCCGACCGCGTGATCTTCGAGAACAAACTCGTCGTGCAGGCCGGAACTGAGACCGGGGTAGATGCGGAGGCCGTGTGGCGCGATCAGATTCGCCACACGATCCGCACGCACCTGGCGCGTCAGGGACAGATCGACGCGATGAACCGTGACGTCAAGGTGCTGTCGCTGTTCTTCGTCGAGCGCGTGGCCGACTACGCCGGTGATGAGGCGGTTTTGCCTGCGATG
The DNA here is from genome assembly GCF_963521645.1 of uncultured Microbacterium sp. Classification (GTDB taxonomy): domain Bacteria; phylum Actinomycetota; class Actinomycetes; order Actinomycetales; family Microbacteriaceae; genus Microbacterium. The sequence continues at coordinate 29,080 of NZ_CAUQVQ010000026.1, forward strand.
TTCGATGACCTGTTCTGTGAGGAGTGGCTGCGGGCCGGCTTTCCCGAGAGCGAGATGCCTAACCCTGCCGAGCTGCGAGTTGCCTACTTCCCGTCGACCAAGACGGGCATCTTGAAGGACACGTCTGGCCGAGCAGCGGATGCTGAGGTGGAAGCGCGCGCCTACCGGGAGATCATCGCCAACAAGGAACTGATCCTCGACCGCGCCAACCCGCGCGCGTTCATCTTCTCCCACTCTGCGCTCAAGGAAGGCTGGGACAACCCGAATGTCTTCCAGGTCGGCTTCCTGCGCCACACTCGCTCGGAGTTGGAACGTCGACAGCAGATCGGCCGTGGCCTGCGTCTGCCGGTCGACCAGAACGGTCACCGAGTGATGGACCCGGCGATCAACAGGCTGACGCTCATCGTGGACGAATCGTTCACGGAATTCCGCGACGGCCTGAACGCTGAGTACATCGCCTCCGGTGGTGGTTCTGGCGAGGCTGTGCCCGAGGTCGACAACGCTGACAACGAGGTTATCGTCCGTAGGCGCCCTGCCCTGTTCGAGAGCCCCGAGTTCGCCGATCTCTGGAAGCACATCCGCTACAAGGCGCGCTACCGCGTGACAGTCGATCCGGATGCGCTCCGGGTTGTGGTCGCCGCGTCGGAACACCTGGCTGACCTTGAGTTCATCGAGCGCCGTGCCAATGTGGTGCAGTCCGCTGATCTCGTCTACAACGACGAGGGCCAGGTGATCACGGCCGACTCCGCTGTTGCCGAGTCCCGTGGCGAGCGCGTCGTTGTCGTCGGCCAGCGGCTGCCCGATGTCGTGCAGCTCATCGAGGATCAGCTGCAGTACGGCAAGTTCCCACTACAGCTCACCCGACTGACGATCGCTGGGATTGTGCGCGAGATTTTGAACTACCCCGACCGCGATCATGCCCGGCATGTACTCGATGACCCCGACCGCTGGGCACGCATAGTCGCGAACGCCATCCGGATCGTGACGATCGAGCAAATGGTGCGCGGCATCACTTACGAACCGATCGAGGAGTCGGACTGGTGGGACGCCGAAGTCGTGTTCCTCGAAGTCGAGTCGAAGAACCCGCCCCAGCCGTTGCCCGGCAATCCCGATCCGAAGAACGGCGTCATTGTCGCGCCCGCGGGCGGCATGAACCTCTACGACCACGTCGACTACGACAGCCACGTTGAACGCGCCTTTGCCGCGCAGCTGGAGAACAACCGCGAGAACGTCAAACTTTTCACCAAGCTGCCCCGCCGCTTCCGCGTCCGTACACCCGTCGGCGAGTACTCGCCGGACTGGGCCATCGTCTATGACGAGAAAGGCACCCAGCGGCTCTACCTCATTCGCGAGACGAAGGACACGCGCAACCTCGATGACCTCGACTGGGAAGAGGCCATGCGTATCCGCTTCGCCGAGCATCATTTCGATGCCGCACCGATCGGGCCGGTCGACTACAACTACACGACGGATACAGCAGGGCTGCTAATCGGCACCACTCCGGACGAGAGCGAGGGTTCCTGGTGAGCGGGAGCCCTGAGGAAGTTGAACGCTCACCGAGCGGGTGGAACCTCGAGCCGCTCACCCCGGCCTACCTGCCGGATGAGCATGCCGGATACGTCGGCGCCATCGAAGCAGCGCTCCAGGACGATCAGGTGCTCAACATCGCCCTGTCCGGGAACTACGGCGTTGGTAAGAGCAGTATCTTGCGTGAGTTGGCGAAGCGACTCGACGGACGCGTCGTGGAGCTTTCACTCTCAACACTCGCGCCGATCGAGCCTTCGAGTCTTGATGAATCGGTGCCGAAGCAAGCCACGACACCGACCAATCAAATCCAGCAGGAGATCGTCAAGCAGCTTCTGTACCGCGAGGCTCCCGGCAAGATGCCGGGGTCGAGATTCGAGCGGATCGAACGCTTCAAATGGCGGCTAGAGCTTGGCGTTGCCGGGCTGGCCGGACTAATCGTTGCGGTCGCGTTCTTGCTCACCGGCTGGTCAGCACAGATCGCGACAGTGTTCAAGCCGCTCGTCGACGTTGGCCTCTGGATCCACCTGATCATGCTGATCGCAGCTACAGCAACTGTGTTCGGCTTCCGCTGGCTCTCATACGGGCGGATACATATCAAGCAGTTCAGCGCCGGGGCGGCGACGGTCACGCTCGATGAGAAATCGGTCTCGTACTTCGACCAATACCTCGATGAGATCGTTCACTTCTTCGAAGTGTCCAAGAAGCAAGACATCGTGATCTTCGAGGACATCGACCGATTCAACAACTCGCACATCTTCGAGACCCTCCGATCGCTGAACACCTTGCTCAACGGCGCCCCACAGATCAAGAAGAAGATCCGCTTCATCTACGCGATCAAGGACAGCATCTTCGACAAGATCGGCCTCGAGGAACAAGGCCGAAAGCTTGACCAGAGCATCGTCGATGCCGACGACCCCGCGCTCGCGGAGACCATACGTGCCAACCGCACGAAGTTCTTCGACCTTGTGATCCCTGTCGTGCCCTTCATCACGCACCGAAGCGCACGCAACCTGGCAACTCAGCTTCTGGGAAAGGTGCAGCACGCCGTCGAACCGGAACTGCTCGACCTTGCCGCACAGTACGTGCCCGACATGCGACTCCTCATCAACGTTCGCAATGAGTTCATCGTCTTCCGGGACCGGATCTTCTCCGGCGACGGCGAGCAGCTCGACCTGAGTCAAACGGCGCTCTTCGCCATGATGCTCTACAAGAGCACACACCTGAGTGACTTCGAAGCGATCCGAATTGGCAAGAGCAAACTCGACCTCCTTTATGGCATCGGGCGAGATCTTATAGTCAGCAACATCGAGAGGATCGAGAGCGAACGCCGCGGCCTCCAGCGTCGACTCGCGCGCATCGACGGCGCAGCCTCGCGCAGCGACCTGCTCGGCCAACGGCTGATCGCCCACGTCAGTCGGACAGCCCGATCCGCAGGGGTGCCACAGCAGAGCAACGCGACGTTCACATTTGGCGGCGCGAATCGCTCAGAGGCAGATTTGAAAGGCGCTGCGTTCTGGCGCGAATTCGCCTCTACCGACGACGCGACCCTGCACTGGACAACGACCTACAACTACAACAGGTATTCGCTCACCTTCACCCGGACGAGTCTCGCAGCATCGCTCGGTGATCCCATCGATGCCGAGGCGTGGGACGAAGCAGCCCGAGAAGAGCTGCGAGAGGAGATTGCCGAGAAGTCTGAGGCGATCAAGTTCCTTCGTGGTGCAGACATGGGCGCGCTGATCCAGCGCCCCGAGTTCCTCGTCGACTACGAAGGCAAGGCCCAAAGCCTCGATGCTGTTGCCCGTACCTTGCTTCTGGCGGGCCTCGCGTATCAGCTCGTCCGGGCGGGCTTCATCGATCGTGACTTCACGCTTTACACGTCTACTTTCCACGGGGACCGCGTGAGCACCGCATCAACGAACTTCATCATCCATCACGTCGAGCGCGACTCGATGGACGTGCAGTTTGAGCTCACGCCTGACGACGTTGACACGGTTATCCGCGAGCGAGGCCGTCCGGCGCTGAAGGAGTCGGCGCTTTACAACATCGCGATCCTCGACCGCCTGCTTGATTCGGACCCGGCCTCGGCCGACATCATGATTCGCTCCTTGGTGAGTCTCGGCGACGCGCAGAAGCAGTTCCTCCGGGCATATCTCGATTCCGGAAGCCACCGCAGACAGCTGATCGAAAGAATGACGCCAAAGTTCTCGCGAGTGCTGATGCATCTCGTCCGTGAGGTAGAGCTGGACGAGTCCTTGCGGCTCGAGCTTGTTGACGCGGTTCTCGCGAGCCTCGTCGCTGATACGAAGTACCGCACGGACGAGGCGACTTCGGCCTATCTTCTCGAGCACTTTGCGGAGTTTCCAACGGTGTCCTCCGACAAGACCACAACTGCTCAGGCGGTGCGTATCGCCGACCTCTTCGCGGCGGCCGGAGTCGTTGTCCCAATCCTCGCGCCCAGTCGTGAGAACCTGCGGCGCGAGCTCGTTGCCCGCAACCTCTACGAGATCACACTCGCCAACCTCATGACGGCAGTCGGGCCCGGAACAAGCCTCGCGTTGGACTCGCTTGCCTCGGAGAGCGACGCAGTCTATGAGTACTGCCTTGGCAACCTCACTGACTACTTGGACGCGATTGATGAGAGCGACTACGCAACGGTTGACGGTGTCCGGCAGTTCGCTGAGGTAATTGAAGAAGTGTTGGAACGCGGTCACGACACCCACCTGGATCGTGTCGTCTCTGGCGCCGCGAAAGAATGTGTGGTCGAAGCCCTCAGCGACGTCACGTCGGGAGCCTGGCCCGTTCTGGCTAAGTACCAGCGGTTCCCCGCCACTTTCGTTAACGTGACGGGCTACGTCGAGTCGGTCGGCTCGATCGATCGGCATCTTGCGGCGTTGCTTGCGGATAACGGAACAATCTCTGAGGCGGTCAGTGCGGAGGAAGACGCTAAGGAATCCCTCGCTAAGACCATCTTGAGCGCGAGCGCAGTGCTTCCGTCTGCTGACCTTCGGGCGCGTCTGGTAGAGAGCCTGATACTCGAGGACTATCTCAACGTCGACGACCTTCCGACCGAGAAGGGCGAGCTTTTTGCCTGCCTGCGGAAGCGGAACGTCATCGCCGATGATGCGGCGTCGTACGAGCGCCTCGTCGCAACGGATTGGCCGACGCGTGAGGCGTTCATTCATGTCTCGGCTGAGTTCCAGGCCTACGTCACACCTGGCCATGTCGGGAGCGATCTTGCGCCGCTTCTCTTGAGCGCGAAGGTGGACGACGCGGTCAAGCAAGCGATCCTCGCTCGCGCCGACGAGTTCGCTGAGGAAGCGGGTACGGCGGGGCTGACCCAGCTTGCCAAGTTGGCCATCCAGCAGAAGAAGCCGGTGTCAGAGGAGGTTGTCGTCCTGATGGCGCGTGGTGGCGTGCCCGCACAGCACGTCGTGGCGTTGCTGGAGAGTCATATCGCCAGCATCGCCAGGGACCGGCTCGTCACGACTCTCCAGTCGCTAGGCGGCGATTATGCCAAGCTGACCTTCGTTGGATACGACAAGCCCAGGATCTCGAACACGGCGGCGGACCGCGCCCTCCTCGATCGTCTCAAGCGAGAAGGCATCGTCAACTCGTACGACCCGTTGGCATCACCGATCAAGGTGAACAAGAAGCTCAAATAGATGATCGATCGGGTTGGCGGGTGTCACGTTCATCGACCGAAGTTCTATCGCCAGCTCTGAGGGTGCTCCCGCTTCCACTCGCGCCATTCATCGAAGCTGAGGTCAGGTCGCTCGCCTTGCGGTAGCCAGATGCGGCGGAATGGGTCTGACTCTGCAAGGTGGGCTTCCGCAACAGGCCAAGCTTCGCTCGACGTTCGCTTCGCGGGAGCGAACTACGTCGAGGCACTCTTCTCCGAAGGGTTGGTGCCCGACCTCCCGGTGCCGTGGGTGCCGGGCATTGAAGCCTCGGGGACTGTTCATGAGCTCGGCGAAGGAGCGGAAGGCCTCATCGTCGGCCAGGAGGTCGCGGCGCTGACGATCAACGGCGGCGGTGCCTACGGGCAGGTCGCAGTGGCGAACGCGCATCTCATTGCGCCTCTGCCTGAGGGACTCGACATCGCCACGGCCGCAGCCGTCCCTTCCAACACAACGACAGCGCTGATCACCCTCCAACGCGTCGCCCGACTCGGGAGGGGCGAAAGCGTGCTGGTCCAGGCCGCCGCCGGAGGACTCGGATCGCAGTTCGGTCAGGTCGCCAAGCACCTGGGTGCCGACCGAGTCGTCGGCGTTGTCGGAAGCGAGGAGAAGCGGCGGGCCGCCCTCGATTTCGGATACGACGAAGTGTGGCTGCGTGATGATCTCGCTCAGCAGCCGGGCGACCAGTTCGACGTCATTGCCGACCCGGTCAGCGGACCGGCGCGTTCGACCTGCATTGATCTGCTCCGTCTGGGTGGGCGTCTCCTCGCCGTGGGCGATGCTGCTCAGGCCGGGGACCAACAGATCAGCAGCAACGCTCTCTGGTTCGGCGGGAAGGGCGTGATCGGGTTCAACCTCGGCGCTTACGCGGCCACCAAGCCTGAAGTCGTCGGCGCCTACTTCCGCCGTGCCCTCGATCTGGTCGCCCGAGGCGCCGTTAAGGTGCACATCTCTAAGACCGTTCCGATCCAGTCGGCCCCCGCGGTCCTCACCGAGCTGCGAAACGGGGGCACGGTGGGAAAGACCGTCTTCCAGCACGAGTTCTGACATGCACGAGTCGATTCGGATCTGATAGGGATCCTCGCAAACTCCTCGTAAACCCCGACGAGATTTGCCACCGGCCACCAGGAGCCAGGACCTGGCCGGGACCTGATACACGCAAGCCATGCGTTCCATCACGTGAAATCGGCCGTCTGAGGCCCAGATATACCGGAATATCAAGGATTCTGGCTGAACCGCCTACCTGGGGGTCAAAGGGTCGCGGGTCGCCGGTTCACATCCTGTCAGCCCGACCGAGAAAGGCCCGGAAACTCGCAAGAGTCTCCGGGCCTTCTGCATGTGGGGGAAGCCCCTTGAGTCTGCCTCTGTCGTCACTCCGAGGTTGCGTCCTGTCGTTCCGGCACGAGGCCCCAGTCCGTGAGGATGTCGATGGTGACATGGGACACTTCGTCCGGCGCATCCCAGGTGACCATGTGGCCGGCCTCAGGTATGACGTGCTCGGTGATGTTCTCGGCTGCGGCCCACCGTGTCGTCGCCGTGGCGATGTTCCCCGTTCGGTCGCGGTCTCCTCGCACGAGGGCGATCGGCACAGGGGAGCGGTATGCGGGATCGGGGGCGATGAACGCGGCGGTGGCCGCCCAGACATCGAGGAACACGTGCTTGGGCATGCGGGCGAACACCGCCTCGGTGCGGCTGATCGCATCGGCGGACACGGCCGAGGCGCGCGCCATCAGACGCGGAAGCGCGGCTGCGGGCACCAGCGCGAGCAGCGGACGGGCGCTCCGGAGCGCGACTCGCTCGATCCAGGTGAGCGGTCCGGCGTTCCACGCCGAGTCGAGGATGATGATCCCACCCACGAGCTCCGGACGCTCCTTCGCAAAAGCCTGCACGAGATTGCCCCCGAGAGAATGACCCACGAGCACGGGCGCGTCGACGCCGCACTCGGTGAGCAGCG
>NZ_CAUQVQ010000027.1:0-35871 GCF_963521645.1 uncultured Microbacterium sp.
CCGCCCGCCGACCTCAAGGATGCGAAGCGTCGCGGGATGCAGGTGCATGCCCGGCGGGGTGAGGTCTGCCCGGTGTGCGGCGACACCGTGCGCAGCGTCTTCTTCGCCGACCGCTCGATGGAGTACTGCCCGACCTGCCAGACGGGCGGCAAGCCGCTGGCGGACCGTCGCCTCTCGCGCCTGCTCAAGTAGCACTTCGACGCGGAATGAAATGCATTCCGATGTGTTGAGTACACTCAGAGCATCAACGTGCTCCGGGGTCGGTGAGAATCCGAACCGGCGGTGACAGTCCGCGAGCGCCTCGGTTCTCCGAGGTGCCGATCCGGTGGAATTCCGGGACCGACGGTGGTGCGAGGCGCAGCCTCGCTAGTCCGGAAGGGAGGCAGCACGATGCGCCGCCGTGCGCGCGTCCTGCCGACGTCCCCTCGCGAGGGGAATCCCCGGAGCCTCAGAGAGGACCACGGATGGCAGTGAACGAGGCGGAACGCCGGGCGATGACCCGAGCGCTCGAACTCGCGACGCTGGGCCCCCGCGGCGTGAATCCGCAGGTGGGAGCCGTCATCCTCTCCCCCGGCGGCGAGATCATCGCGGAAGGGTGGCACCGCGGTGCGGGCACCCCGCACGCCGAGGTCGACGCCCTCTCGAAGCTCGCGCCCGGAGCCGCGCGGGGCGCGACCGCCGTCGTCACCCTGGAACCGTGCAACCACACCGGGCGGACGGGACCGTGCGCCGTCGCGCTCATCGAGGCGGGCGTCTCGCGCGTCGTCTACGCACTCGACGACCCCGGAGAGGTCTCGGGCGGCGGCGGCGATCGACTCCGCTCCGCCGGCGTGAGCGTCGAGTCGGGCGAGCAGGCCGACGCGGCGCACGAGATCATCGACGGCTGGCTCACCGCTCAGCGGCTGGGCCGCCCCCATGTCACCGTCAAATGGGCCCAATCCCTCGACGGCCGTGCGGCGGCCTCCGACGGCACCAGCCAGTGGATCACCGGACCCGAGGCCCGCGCCGACGTCCACCGCCGTCGCGCCGAGGCGGATGCCATCGCCGTCGGAACCGGCACCCTGCTGTCGGACGACCCCTCGTTGACCGCCCGCGATGGCGATGCGCTCTTCGACCGGCAGCCGATCCCGGTGGTGATCGGCTCGCGCGCGACGCCCGACGACGCCGCGATCCGTCGGCACCCGCGCGCGCCCCTCTTCTATGACACGCACGATCTGCGCACCGTGCTCGCCGACCTGCACTCGCGCGGTGTCCACACGGTCTTCGTCGAGGGCGGCCCGACGCTGGCGAGCGCCTTCATCGCGGCCGGACTCGTCGACCGCGTGCTCTCGTACATCGCGCCCGTGCTGCTCGGCGGCGACCGCCTGGCGCTCACCGATATCGGGGTCGCGACGATCGACGCGGCTCGCCGTCTGACGGTCGAGGCGTGGGTGCCGCTCGGGGCCGACCTGCTCGCGATCGCGCACCCGACGTTGGCCGCGGAGGATCCCGAGTCCATCACCGCACCGCCCGTGCTCACCACTGAAGAAGGAGCCGCCTGATGTTCACCGGAATCATCGAGGAGATCGGCGAGATCACTGCGATCGCCCCCGCGGGAGACGGATGGCGGTTGACGGTCCGCGCGCCCAAGGCCGTGTCCGATGCCGTGCACGGCGAGTCCATCGCCGTCTCGGGCGTCTGCCTGACGGTGGTCGACTCCACTGCCGACACCTTCGACGCCGACGTCATGAAGCAGACGCTCGACGTGGCAGCGCTCGGGACGGCATCCGTGGGCACACGGGTGAACATCGAGAAGGCGATGCCGGTCGGGGCGCGCCTGGGCGGGCACATCGTGCAGGGCCACGTCGACGGCGTCGGCACCGTGCTCGAGGTGCGCCCCGGCGAGCAGTGGAGCGTGCTGCGCGTCTCGCTGCCCGACGACCTCGCCCCCCTCGTGGTCGACAAGGGCTCGATCTCCGTCGACGGCACCTCGCTCACGGTGAGCGCGGCCAGTCCGGTCGACGCACAGATCCACTGGTTCGAGATCTCGCTCATCCCCGAGACGCTCGCCGCCACCACCCTCGGCTCGCGCGCGGTCGGCGACCGCGTGAACCTCGAGACCGACATCCTCGCCCGCCACGTCGAGCGCCTGCTCGCGTTCCGGGCAGCACCGGAAGGAGGCTCGCGATGAGCCTTGCCACCATCCCCGAGGCCCTCGAGGCCCTCCGCGCCGGGCGACCGGTTCTCGTCGCAGACGACGAGAACCGCGAGAACGAGGGCGATGTCATCCTCTCGGCCGAGCTCGCGACGCCCGAGTGGGTCGCCTGGACCGTGCGCTGGTCGTCCGGGTTCATCTGCGCCCCGATGCCGGCCGATCTCGCCGACAACCTCAACCTGCCGCCGATGGTGGCCGCCTCTGAGGATGCCCGCTCGACCGCCTACACGGTGAGCGTCGATGCCGCAGAAGGCGTGACCACCGGCATCAGCGCGCACGACCGTGCGCACACTCTGAACGTCCTGGCGGACCCGCAGTCGACGGCGACCAGCATCATCCGCCCGGGGCACGTCCTGCCGCTGCGCGCCGTCGACGGCGGTGTGCGTGAGCGCAGCGGGCACACCGAGGCGGCCGTCGACCTGATGAAGCTCGCAGGGCTGCGCCCGGTCGGAGCGATCGCCGAGGTCGTCGCAGAAGACGGCAGCATGATGCGTCTGCCCGGACTCCTCGAGCTCGGCGCACGCGACGGCGTTCCGGTGATCACGATCGAGCAGCTCATCGCCCACCTCGTCGAGGTCGACCCCACCGGGTGGGACCCCCAGCGCGCGAGCCGCCGCGTGAGCCTGCGCGCAGATGCGACGGTTCCGACCACGCACGGTTCGTTCCGTTTCCTCGCTTACAAGGATCGCGTCACCGGAACGGATCACATCGCGGTGGTGTCGGGCGAACCGGGCGAGACGGCACTCGTGCGCGTGCACTCGGAGTGCCTGACGGGCGAGGCGTTCGGATCGCTGAAGTGCGAGTGCGGCCCGCAGCTGGACGCCGCGCTCGACGCGATCGAGCAGGAGGGCGGCATCGTCATCTACATGCGCGGACACGAGGGGCGCGGCATCGGCCTGATCAACAAGCTGCGCGCCTACAGCCTGCAGGAGGGAGGCCTCGACACTGTCGACGCCAACCTCGCGCTGGGGCTCCCCGCCGACGCGCGCGACTACGCCGCCGCGGCGGGCATCCTGGCCGACCTCGGCGTATCGAAGGTGCGCCTGCTGACGAACAACTCCGACAAGGTGAACCAGCTGCGCATTCTCGGGCTCGACGTCGTCGAGCAGGTTCCGCTGATCGTCGGCGTCGGACCGAACAACCATCAGTATCTCGAGACCAAGCGTGACCGGATGGGTCACATCATCGGTGAGGCGGAGCTCGCACGGGCTCTCGCCGACGGACGGAAGGACGACGCATGAGCGGCGCAGGAGCACCCAAGACCGAGAAGATCGACGGACGGGGCCTGAAGGTGGTCGTGGTCGCCGGCACCTGGCACGACGTGATCACGGACGGCCTGATCGCCGGTGCCGAGCGCGTGCTCGACGCGGCCGACGCCGACTATCGCATCGTGCGGGTGCCCGGTTCGTTCGAGCTCGCCGTCGCCGCACAGGCGGCCTTCGCCGGTGGAGCGGATGCCGTCGTGGCGCTGGGCGTGATCATCCGCGGCGGCACCCCGCACTTCGAGTACGTCTCGGCGGCCACGACCGACGGGCTCACCCGTGTCTCGCTCGACACCGGGAAGCCCGTCGGATTCGGCGTGCTGACGCTGGACGACGAGAAGCAGGGCCTCGATCGCGCCGGCCTCGAGGGCTCCAAGGAGGACAAGGGCGCGGAGGCCGCGGATGCTGCGCTGCGCACCGCCCTCGTCGTGCGCTCGCTGCGAGGCTGAGGTCAGCTTGCCCTTGCTGGCGGGTGGGACCCGCAGTCTCCTACCGTGAGGGTATGGAGACCCTGCGTCACGTCGTTCTTTTCGTCCATCTCATCGGCTTCGCCGTGCTGTTCGGCGCATGGGCGGCGCAGGCTTTCGTGGGAAAGCGCGAGTTCACGCGCCTGATGAGCATCGGGATGACGATCGCTGCCGTCGCGGGTCTCGTCCTCGCGGCACCGTGGGGACTCCCCGAGGGCGTCGACATGAACTACGCCAAGATCGGCACCAAGCTCGTGGTGCTTCTCGCGATCGGTGCGCTCCTCGGCATCGGCACGGCGAAGCAGCGCAGGTCCGGCGCGGTGCCGCCGGCGATGTTCTGGCTCGTGGGCATCCTGACGGCGCTCAACGCGGGCATCGCGGCGATCTGGCGCTGAGTCCTCCCCGCCTCGCAGTCACGAGCGCAGCGGCACGCGCACGTCGGCTCCGGATTCTTCGGTCAGCCGCTCCCCCATCTGCGCGAACGTCGGCCGGGCGATGAACCCGCCGGCGAAGAGCGCCTGACCCTGAGCGAAGCCCTGGGCTCGACGGATGTCCTCCTCCCCCACGAAGCCGAACACGTCGGCCAGCTCGGCGATGTCGCGCGGAGCGTTGACACGCATCAGCCCGAGGTTGTCGCACTGCGAGAGCACCTGAGGGTGGATCTTGGTCGGCCTCTGCGTCGACAGCAGGAGCCAGAGCCCGAACTTGCGCCCCTCCGCCGCGATCTGCACGAGCCTCTCGGTGACCGCCCTCTCGACGGCGGTCAGCGGGTCGGGTGGGCACAGGTTGTGCGCTTCATCGATCACGATCAGGAGCGGGCGACGGCTCTCGCGCTGCGACCACAGCGATTCGACGACGGCGAGCGCCGCGACCTTCGGTTCGGCGGGATGCTCGAATCCGCCGAGGTCCAGGACCGTCGCGCGCGGACGCGCATCGATCACGTCGACCACGGATCCGGCTCCTCGGGACCAGAGGTCCCACTCGAGCACCTGCAGGTTCTCCATGCGGTTCGCGAGACGGATGTGCGCCGGATCCCCTGTCGCCCGGAACTGCCTCAGCATGTCGTCGGCGTCGAACTCGGCGGCGCGGACGGGCCAATGCAGCAGAGCGTTGTACTCCTCGGCGTCCGCGATCGGATCGATTCGCAGCACCGCGGCCTTCGCCGCCGCCGAGAGCTCGACGTACCGCGCCCTGAGCATGTCTCCCTCCCCGCGACCGGAGCGCAGCACGCGGATGTCACTGCGCATCGCCGCCGCGCCCCCTCTGATCGTTCCGGTCGAGGACCTCCTGCGAGAGACCGGAGCAGCCGCAGACGAGGCCGACATCATGCGGCGCATTCTCGCGGAGTACCGCACGACGCTGCTCGGAGACCGGCATCCGCTCGCGGAGTTCCGTTATCGGCACATGGCACGCAAGGTCGTCGGCGTGGGGAGCGTCGGAACCCGGGCGTGGGTGATCCTGCTGACCGGTCGTGACGACGACGATCCGCTGCTGCAGGCCAAGGAGGCGCAGGAGTCGGTGCTCGAGCGGTTCCTCGAGCCGAGCGCGCACGCCAGCCACGGCGAGCGCCTCGTCAGAGGACAGCGTCTGATGCAGGCCTCGAGCGACATCTTCCTCGGATGGCAGTCGATCGTCTGGGTCGACGGACGGCGGCGGGACTTCTATCTGCGACAGCTGCAGGACGGCAAGGGAGGACTGGACCCCGACGTGATGACCGCGCGCGGAGCGGCCCTGTATGCGCGGGCATGCGGAGAGACCCTCGCGCGAGCGCATTCGAGGTCAGGGGACCGTGTCGAGATCGCGGGGTATCTGGGGTCGAGCTCGGCGTTCGACGACGCGATCACGTCGTTCGCCGAGGCGTACGCCGAACAGAACCAGCGCGATTTCGACGCGCTCACTGCCGCGCTGGATTCGGGCCGGCTGCCCCGCGTGCCGCGCACGGTCGAGGAGTGACGGTGGCAGCGGGCGGTGAGCCGAGCGGCGCGTCAGGATGGCGCAGCGGCTACTGGGTGGTGCTCGCACTCCTCGTGGCCACGTACGCGCTGTGCGCGACGCAGAGCACGACCGATCCGAGCCCCTGGGCGTTCCTGGTGCAACTGGTCACGGTCGCCGCAGTGCTCCGGGTCACCGAGGCGCATGCGCGCGTGCAGCGGATCGCCTGGGGCGTGCTGTCGCTGGCCGCCGTCGCCACGGTGGTGACGGCCGTGATCGGCGCTCAGGGGATCGTGCTGGACGTCACGCTGTCGGCGGCATCCATGGTCGCGTTCCTCATCGCACCCGTCGCCATCATCCGTCATCAGGTGCGTCGTCCGGGTCTGGATGTCGAGGCCTTGCTCGCCGCGATCGCGGCGTACGTGCTGGTGGGGATGTTCTTCGCGCTCCTCTACAACCTCCTCGCGCTGCTCACCGGCACCCCCTCGTTCGGGGGGCAGGTCGTCGATTCTCTCTCGAGCCAGCTGTTCTTCTCGTTCACGACCCTCACCACGACCGGCTACGGCAACATCGTGCCGGTGCTTCCCGGCGTGCAGACGATCGCCGTCGCCGAGGCGATCACCGGTCAGATGTTCCTCATCACCGCGGTCGCCCGCATCATGCGCGGCTCGCGGGGAGCCGCGGGAGGAGACGTCAGGCCCGCGGAGCCGCCGTACTCCCGCGGATGACCAGCTCGGTGCCGACCAGGGGCGTCTGCACGTGCTCTCCGCCGTCGAGCTCGGCGAGCAGAGCGTCGACGGCCAGAGCGCCGACCCTCTCGGGGTGCTGCTGCACGGTCGTGAGCGGGGGCCACAGCTGCGCGGCGTCCGGAAGTCCGTCGAAGCCCACGACGCTGACGTCGCCCGGAATGTCACGCCCTGCTTCACGGAACGCACGCACGACCCCGATCGCCATCTGGTCGTTCGCGGCGAACACCGCCGTCACGCTGTCGTCCTCGCGCAGCCGGAGACCCGCGCGGTAGCCGGATTCGGCCGTCCAGTCGCCCTGCAGGGGCTCGGGGACCTCGCCCCCACGGGCCTCCAGCGTCTGCCGCCAGGACTCGCGCCGACGCTCGGCGGAGTACGACTTCGCCGGACCCGCGACGTGCCACACCGTCGCATGACCGAGGTCGAGCAGGTGCTCGGTCGCCAGACGCGCACCCTGTGCCTGATCCGTGTCGACGAAGGGGTGCGCGTCTCCGCGGTTCGAGTCGACCAGCACGACGGGAAGACCCTCGGGGATCTCGACCTCGGCCTCGTCGAGCTGGTGCGCCTCGATCACGATGATGATGCCGTCGACCGCGTGCTCCTCCAGTCGGCGGAAGGCGCCGGCGACGGTGTCGCGCGCACTCGACTCCACCGGGATGAGCGTCAGTGCATAGCCCCTCTGGGAGGCGCGCACCGCGATCGCGTCGAGAGTGCGCTGGTTGCCGTAGGAGCTGAAGGAGAACATGATGACGCCGATCGCGCGGAACCGACCCGAGCGCAGAGCCCGTGCGGCGCTGTTGGGTCGATACCCGAGACTCTGCATGGCGTCTTCGACGCGTGCGCGCGTGGCGGCGCCGACGTAGCCGCGCGCATTCACGACTCGCGAGACGGTCTGACCGGAGACGCCTGCGGCACGCGCGACGTCTTCCATCGAGGGTTCTCTGCGCCGCTGCGGCGGCTCTGTCGACTGGTACGAGGTCACGATCAACCATCCGTTCATATGTTGACGTTGACACACTAGCAGCGCATCGCATATGTTGACGTTGACACACGGCGCGCAGAGCGCCCGATTTCGAAGAAGGTCTCGTCAATGACGACTCAAGATTCCGCAACCCGTGCGGACCACGGCATCCGCCGGCGCGAGAAGCGCGACTGGAAGGGATGGGCGTTCGTCGGCCCCTTCATGGTCGTGTTCGCGCTGGTGTTCCTCACTCCGCTCGCGTACTCCGTGTACCTGAGCTTCTTCCAGGAGAAGCTCATCGGGGGCACCGCGTTCGTCGGATTCGACAACTACGTCCGCGCGCTCACCGACTCGCAGTTCTGGGAGGCCTTCGGACGAGTCGTGCTGTTCCTCGTCGTGCAGGTCCCGATCATGCTCGCGCTCGCCCTCGCCGCGGCCCTCGCGCTCGACAGCGCTCGGCTGCGCGGAGCATCGTTCTTCCGCATCCTGATCTTCCTCCCCTACGCCGTGCCCGCCGTGGTCGCGGTGCTCATGTGGGGCTACATCTACGGCGATCAGTTCGGGCTCACCAGCAACCTGAACGACTTCCTCGGCAGCGACTTCTTCACGCCGTTCGCCCGGGAGTGGATCCTCGTCTCGATCGGCAACATCGTGACCTGGCAGTTCGTGGGCTACAACATGCTGATCTTCTACTCCTCGCTCAAGACCATCCCGACTGACATGTACGAGGCCGCGTCGCTCGACGGCGCCGGCGCATGGCGCACGATCTTCTCGATCAAGATCCCCTCGGTGCGCGGCGCTCTCGTGATCGCGACGATCTTCTCGATCATCGGCAGCTTCCAGCTGTTCAACGAGCCCAACATCCTGCGCCCGCTCGCCCCGAACGTGATCACGACGTTCTTCACGCCCAACATGTACGCGTACAACCTGTCCTTCGCCGGGCAGCAGTTCAACTACGCCGCGACGATCGCCATCATCATGGGCGTCATCACCGCGGTGATCGCCTACGTCGTGCAGCTGCGCGGCTCGAAGTCGGAGGTGCGCTGACATGGCTCTCCCCCTCGCCCGCCCCTCGCACAAGCGCCATGACCTGATGAATCCGCGCAAGTCCAAGACGCTCCTGATCGTGATGATCGGGTACGCGCTCTACACACTGATCCCTCTGGTGTGGTTGCTGTTCAGCTCGACCAAGACGCAGTCCGGACTCTTCAGCTCGTTCGGGCTCTGGTTCTCCGACGACTTCGCGTTCTTCGACAATCTCGTCGCGACCTTCTCGTACCAGGACGGGATCTTCCTGCGCTGGCTCGGCAACACACTGCTCTACGTGGTCGTCGGAGCCGGCGGCGCGACCCTGCTGGCCACCATGGCCGGCTACGGCCTGGCGAAGTACCGCTTCCCCGGTCGCCGCGCCGTGTTCGCGATCGTGCTCGGAGCGGTCGCCGTGCCCGGTACCGCCCTCGCTGTGCCCACCTTCCTGCTCTTCAGCGAACTGGGACTGACGAACACCCCGTGGGCCGTGATCATCCCCTCGCTGATCAGCCCGTTCGGCCTCTACCTCATCTGGGTGTTCGCCTCGGAGTCGATCCCGACAGAGCTGCTCGAGGCCGCGCGCATCGACGGCGCCGGCGAGTTCCGCACCTTCTTCACGATCTCGATGCGTCTCCTCGCGCCGGGCATCGTGACCGTCACGCTGTTCACCGTGGTCGCGACCTGGAACAACTACTTCCTGCCGCTGATCATGCTCTCCGATCCGGACTGGTACCCGCTCACGGTGGGTCTGAACCAGTGGAGCGCGCAGGCGATCGGCGCAGGATCGCAGCCGATCTACAACCTCGTGATCATGGGCTCGCTGCTCACGATCGTCCCGATCGTCATCGCCTTCCTCCTGCTGCAGCGTTTCTGGCAGTCAGGCCTCACCGCAGGCAGCGTCAAGCAGTAGCTCCCCGCCCCCTGCATCCACAAACGTCGGTCCGATGCTGGACCGCACCCCCGAAAGGACACAGCAATGAAGCACCTTCCCTCTCCTGCCGCGCGGCGCACCATCTCGGTGCTCGCCGCCGGAACCGTCGCAGCGCTCGCGCTGGCCGGCTGCAGCACGGGCGACTCGGGTTCCGGCTCCGCCGCCGGTGACGGATCGTTCGACTCGGTCGAAGCCGCACTCGAGAAGGGCGGCGAGATCACGTACTGGTCGTGGACCCCGTCGGCCGAAGCCCAGGTCGAGGCCTTCGAGAAGGAGTATCCGAACGTGAAGGTGAACGTGGTCAACGCGGGCACCAACAACGAGGAGTACACCAAGCTGCAGAACGCGATCAAGGCGGGCTCGGGCGCTCCCGACGTCGTGCAGGTCGAGTACTACGCGCTTCCCCAGTTCTCGCTCACCGACGCGTTCGTCGATCTCTCGCAGTACGGGTTCGCGGACTTCGAAGACGATTACACCGCATCGACATGGAACTCCGTGACCGACGGCGACGCCATCTACGGCCTGCCCCAGGACTCCGGCCCCATGGCGCTGTTCTACAACAAGGCGGTCTTCGACGCCGCGGGTGTGGCCGTGCCCACCACGTGGGATGAGTACTACGAGGCGGCGAAGGCGATCCACGCCGCGAACCCGGATGCCTACATCACCAACGACACCGGCGATGCGGGCTTCGCGACGTCGATGATCTGGCAGGCCGGCGGCAAGCCGTTCGAGACCTCGGGCACCGATGTCACGATCGACCTGCAGGACGAGGGCTCGGCGAAGTGGACCGCGAACTGGAACCGCCTCGTCGAGGAGGACCTGCTCGCCCCGTACAACAGCTGGAGCGACGAGTGGTTCCGCGCCCTCGGCGACGGCAGCCTCGCCACGCTCGTCATCGGCGCCTGGATGCCCGGAAACCTGATCTCGGGCGCGCCCGACGGCGCAGGCGACTGGCGCGTCGCTCCGATGCCGACCTACGACGGCACGCCCGCGACCGCGGAGAACGGCGGAGGCGGCCAGGCCGTCACCACCCAGAGCAAGAACCCGGCCCTCGCCGCCGGATTCCTGTGGTGGCTGAACAACTCGGAGGACAGCATCTCGATCTTCCTCGAGTCCGGCGGCTTCCCGTCGACCACGGCAGAGCTCTCCAGCGAGGAGTTCCTCGCCGACGCCCCCGAGTACTTCGGTGGACAGAAGATCAACGAAGTCCTGGCCGCGGCCGCGGATGAGGTCGTCGACGGCTGGGGCTACCTGCCCTATCAGGTGTACGCGAACAGCATCTTCGGCGACACCGTGGGCCAGTCGTACCAGAACCGGACCGACCTGAACGAGGGCCTCGTCTCGTGGCAGGACGCTCTCGAGCAGTACGGCAACGAGCAGGGCTTCGCCGTCAACAAGTAATCGCACGTCCTGTGAGCGCCGCCCCTCCGCGTCGGAGGGGCGGCGCGACCTCCCTGATCGAAAGCACTGCATCGTGACCTCCTTCTCCATCGGCGAGTCCGACTTCCTCCGCGACGGCGAGCCGCACCGGGTCATCTCCGGCGCCATCCATTACTTCCGCGTGCACCCGGACCAGTGGCGGGACCGCATCCGCAAGGCCCGTCTGATGGGACTCAACACGATCGAGACCTACGTCGCCTGGAACTCCCACGAACCGCGCCGCGGAGAATGGGACGCGACGGGCGCCAACGACCTCGGCCGCTTCCTCGATCTGATCGAGGCCGAGGGCATGGACGCGATCGTCCGCCCCGGTCCCTACATCTGCGCCGAGTGGCACAACGGCGGGCTGCCCACCTGGCTCACGGCCGGCGATCGCCCTCTGCGCTCCTCGGACCCGGCCTTCCTCGACGACATCAGCGGCTACCTGCGCAGGGTGTACGGGATCGTCGCGCCGCGGCAGATCGACCGCGGCGGTCGCGTCGTGCTGGTGCAGATCGAGAACGAGTACGGCGCCTACGGATCCGACAAGGCCTACCTCGAGACGCTCGTGGCTCTCACGCGCGAATGCGGCATCACCGTCCCGCTCACGACCGTCGACCAGCCGACCGATCAGATGCTCGCCGACGGCAGCCTGCCCACGCTGCACAAGACCGGATCGTTCGGCTCACGCAGCGTCGAACGGCTGGCCACTCTGCGCGCCCACCAACCCACCGGTCCGCTCATGTGCTCGGAGTTCTGGGACGGATGGTTCGACTGGTGGGGCGGTGTGCACCACACGACCGATATCGCGGCAGCGGCAGCGGACCTCGACGAGCTGCTCGCCGCAGGAGCCTCCGTGAACATCTACATGTTCCACGGCGGCACGAACTTCGCACTCACGAACGGCGCGAACCACAAGGGGCGCTATCTCCCCCTCGTCACGTCGTACGACTACGACGCGCCGCTGGACGAGGCCGGCAACCCGACGGCGAAGTTCTTCGCGTTCCGCGACGTGATCGCGAAGTACGCCCCGGTGCCGGATGAGCTTCCCGCACCGACCGAGGCCGCGCCGGTGCTGTCGGTGCCGCTCGACGCGGCGGGCGCATGGACGGATGCTGCCGCGAGCGCTCCCTCGTCCTCAGACCCCGTCACGTTCGACGAACTGGAGCACCTGAGCGCGCTGGTCCGCTACGACGTCGACCTCCCTGAGGGCCGGGGCGGCCGGCTCGTGCTCGACGAGGTGCGCGATCTCGCCTGGGTGAGCGTCGACGGTCAGCCCGTCGGCACGCTCTCACGCACCCGCCACGATCGGGTGCTGCAGATTCCGGCGGGCCGCACTCTGAGCATCCTCGTCGAAGACCAGGGTCGCGTGAACTACGATCACCGGCTCGGCGAGCAGAAGGGTCTCGTGGGCACGCCGGAGATCGACGGCCTGCCGCTGACAGGATGGCACTCGGCTCCGCTCGATGTCGCCGAGATCGCGGCGCGGATCGGAACCCGCGCGGCGCAGTCGGCGAGCGAGACCATCATCGGCCCCTCGGCCTGGGTCGCGGACTTCGACCTCGACTCTTCCGCGGATCTGTTCCTCGACACCGCGGCGTGGAGCAAGGGCTACGCGTTCGTCAACGGATTCTTCCTGGGTCGCTACTGGCGCAACGGACCGACGCGCACCCTGTTCGTGCCGGCGCCCGTGACGGTCGCCGGGACGAACAGACTCGTGGTCCTCGAGCTCGAGCAGCTGCTCGCCCCCCAGGCCGACTTCGTCTCGGCGCTCGCGCTCGGCGACACGGAGGAATAGACCTCGGCGACCCGCCCTGCGCCCGACGCCGGGAGTCGGTGCCGCCGCGCTACGGGCCCGTCAGGGACGTCCAGACGGCTGCGGTGAGCCGGGCGGCGTCCCCCCGGGTGATGCTCTGCCAGTTGCGTCCGCCGCGTGCGAACGCCTCGTGCACGCCGGGCGGCAGCGCAGACGACTCGACCGGACGGTCGAGCCAGTCGCACGCGCGCACGTGCACGAGGTCGACGTCGCGCGCCGCGGCCGACGCGTCATAGCGCCATGGTCCCGTGATCCGCCCCAGCCACGAGAAGCCCTCGGCGTCGCGCGTCCAGACGAACGCGCCGACGGCGACGGCTGCGAAACGCTCGAGTCGGCGGGCCGTCCGCTCCCCGTAGACGGCGTCGACCGCGGCGAGCGCCTCCGTGAGGGATTCCGGTGCGTCGACGAGCCTGCCGCCCATTCCGCAGACCCCGAGCGCGAGCGCTCGCTCGACGGCGGGTCCGTCACTGACGTCGTCGGCGCGCGACCGCATGGGGGCGCGGTAGACCGACGGAGCCTCATCGGCGTCGCTCGTGCGAGGCGCGATGCTCATGCGAGAGGCACGATCGCGGCATCGATGTCGCCGCCGTCGATCGTGACCGACATCATCGTGCACACCGGCTGACGGCGTCGGTCGGTCGGCGACCCGGGATTCAGCAGGCGCATCCCCGACGGGGCGACGGTGTCCCACGGGATGTGCGAGTGCCCGAACACGAGCAGGTCGACGCCCGGGAAGGCTGCGTCCATCCGCTCCTCGCGACGCTGCTTCGGGCCTGTCTCGTGCACGACCGCCACCTCGACCTCCTCGATCCTCAGCCGCGCGATCTCGGGCAGCCGCTCGCGCAGCGCCGGGCCGTCGTTGTTGCCGTAGACGCCCACGAGCCGTCGTGCACGTGACTCGAGCAGGTCGAGCGTCGCGACATCGACCCAGTCGCCCGCGTGCACGACGAGATCGGCGTCATCGACCGCGCGCAGCATCGCCTCAGGCAGGCGCTTCGCGCGCGCAGGCACGTGGGTATCGGCGATCACCAGCAGTCGAGTCGTCACATCTCTCCCGTCTCGGTGGGGCACGAGCATCCGCCTCCGACTCTACGCACGCGCTGCCCCGCACCGTCATCCGCACCCAGCAAACGTTCAGGAAGGCGTAGGATCTCCCGGGTGCCTCGGTATACCGGGCGCCTCGGAACGAAGGAGCAGCATGAGTACCACCACAGCGCCCGCGAATCCGCGCTCGCGCGTCATCACCGCGAGCCTCGTCGGCACGACGATCGAGTTCTACGACTTCTACGCGTATGCGACAGCAGCCGTGCTCGTCTTCCCCGTGCTGTTCTTCCCCACCGGCAACGACACGACGTCACTGCTGTCATCGTTCGCCGTGTTCGGAGCCGCCATGGTCGCGCGCCCCATCGGCGCTGTCGTGTTCGGGCACTTCGGCGACAAGTTCGGCCGCAAGGCCACGCTCGTCGCCTCGCTGCTGACCATGGGCATCGCGACCTTCATCATCGGGCTCCTTCCGACCTTCCAGCAGATCGGCTGGTGGGCAGCGCTGCTGCTGCTGATCCTGCGCCTCGCTCAGGGCTTCGCGCTCGGCGGTGAGTGGTCGGGCGCCGCGCTCGTCGCCACCGAGAACGCACCGGCCGGCAAGCGCGCCTGGTACGGCACGTTCCCCCAGTTGGGTGCGCCGCTCGGCTTCATCATCGCGAACTTCCTGTTCCTCGCCATCAACTGGCTCCTCCCGCACGCAGAGAACCCGGCGCTCAAGTCCGAGGCGTTCCTCTCGTGGGGCTGGCGCATCCCGTTCCTGTTCTCGGCCGTCATGGTCATCATCGGCCTGTGGGTGCGACTGAAGCTCGTCGAGTCCGACACGTTCAAGAAGGCGGAGAAGAAGGGCGCGATCCGCAAGCTGCCCCTCGCGACCGTGTTCCGTCACCACTGGAAGCAGCTGATCCTCGGCACGTTCATCATGCTGGCGACCTACGTGCTCTTCTACCTGATGACCAACTTCACCCTCGCGTACGGCACGAAGCCGGCCACGCTCGAGACGGCATCCGCCGCTGCACAGGCCGCTGCGGAGGCGACGGGCAAGGACTTCGACGCCTCGGCCTTCGCGGCGCAGTTCTACCCGGGTCTCGGCTTCGGCTACACCGACTTCGTGCTGATGCAGATCGTGGGTGTCGTGTTCTTCGGCATCTTCACGCTGCTCTCCGGACCGATCGCGGACGCGATCGGTCGCCGCAAGCTGCTGCTGTGGGTGACGGGGCTCATCATCGTCTTCGGCTTCACGTTCAACGCCTTCCTGCTGCCCGCGATGGATCCGAAGTTCACCGGCGCCCTCGCGCAGGCGTTCCTCGTGTTCGGCTTCATGCTCATGGGAGCGACCTTCGGACCGATGGGCGCGCTGCTGCCCGAGCTCTTCCCGACGAACGTGCGTTACACGGGATCCGCGATCTCCTACAACGTGTCGTCGATCCTCGGTGCCGCGGTCGCTCCGCTCATCGCCCTGTGGCTCTGGGAGCTCGGTGACGGCGCCCCGTGGCTGGTGGGACTGTACCTGTCGGCGATGGGGGTGCTGACCTTCATCGCGCTGCTGCTCTCGAAGGAGACCAAGGACAACGACTACGAGTCCGATCTCGGCGTCGCTGCCGCCGTGGAACTCTGACCCGCTCGTCCTGACACGAAGGGCGGCACCTCCTCGGGTGGGGGCGGCCATAGGAGCCACCCCCAGATACCGCGCTCAGCCCGCGGCCTTCGAATCGCGCACTATGCAGTTTTCGACGGTCGACTTCTGCAAAGTGCGCGATTCGAAGGGGGGAGAGAGGCGATCGCGAGCGCGCTCGCCGTCTCGAAGCAGGCCGCCCACCGCCGCTTCGGCAGACACTGACCCCATACAGCCCATCCACAGAATCGGTCCGCGCAGCAAGTACGGTCGAACTACCCCTTTTCAGAACGAGGTCCCGCATGTCCAGCACGGCGACATCACGCCGACGCGGCCGCGGCGCGCAGCAGGATGGTCCGCGCGCCACGTTCCGCCAGCTCCTCCCCTTCCTCTTCGAACACAAGCGCACGCTGATCGTCGTCGCGGTGCTCAGCGTGGTCGGCGCCGCGACCTCGCTCGTGCAGCCGCTTCTGGTGGGTCAGGTCATCGAAGCCGTGCAGAGCGACACCGGGATCGGGATCCTCGTGTGGCTGCTGGTCGGCTTCGTGGTCGTGTCGTCGATCATCTCCGGCTTCCAGCACTATCTGCTGCAGCGCACCGGCACCGCCGTCGTGTACTCGAGCCGGCGCAAGCTGATCGCCCGCATCCTGCACCTGCCCACCTCCGAGTTCGATGCGCGCCGCACCGGCGACCTCGTGTCTCGCGTGGGCACCGACACGACGCTGCTCTATGCCGTGCTCACCCAGGGTCTCGCAGACGCCGTGGGCAGCGCCGTGCTCTTCATCGGCGCCCTGATCGCGATGCTGGTGATCGATCCCGTGCTCCTGCTGCTCATCGTCGTGGTGATCGGCATCTCGGTCGCCGTCGTCGTCCTGCTGAGCGGACGCATCCGCAGCGCATCGACCGCACAGCAGGAGAAGGTGGGCGAGTTGGCCTCGGGTGTGGAGCGCGCGGTCGGATCGATCCGGACGATCCGCGCGTCGGGGGCGACCGAACGAGAGGTCGCCGCCGTCTCGGGCCTGGCGTCCGACGCGTACGGCATCGGCGTGCGCATCGCCAAGATCTCCTCCCTCGTGGTGCCCGTCTCGGGTGTCGCCCTGCAGTTGTCGCTCCTCGTGGTGCTCGGGGTCGGCGGTTTCCGCGTCGCCGCCGGCGCCATCACGATCGCATCGCTGATCGCCTTCATCATGTTCCTCTTCCTCCTGGTGATGCCGCTCGCGACGACCTTCGGAGCCATCACCTCGGTGAACCAGGCCCTCGGCGCGCTCGGTCGCATTCAGGAAGTGCTCGATCTGCCCACCGAATCGCAGGAAGACACGGCTGTCGCTGCAGCGCTGCCGCGCGAGGCCGCGACATCGGACGCCACGGCCATCGAGTTCCGCGACGTGCGCTTCCACTACCCCGCGAACGTCGTCGCCGCCCGACAGGCCGCGGCCAAGGAGGCCCGCACATTGCTCGCCGACGCACACGTGGAATCGGCCGACGCGGAGGCTCCGGCCGTCAGGGACAACGAGGTGCTGCGCGGGGTCTCGTTCTCGGTGCCGCGGGGGGCGCGTGTCGCGCTGGTCGGCCCGAGCGGTGCGGGCAAGAGCACGATCCTCTCGCTCATCGAGCGCTTCTACGACCCCACCGGCGGCTCGATCCGCGTGAACGGACACGACGCCCGCACCTTCCCTCGCGACGAGCTGCGTGCGCAGTTCGGCTACGTCGAGCAGGATGCCCCGACACTCGCGGGAACCCTCGCCGACAACCTCCGCCTCGCGTCGCCGGATGCGTCGGATGCCGAATGCGAGCAGGTCCTGCGCGCCGTCAACCTGGGCGACGTGCTCGAGAGGAACCCCCTGGGGCTCGACGCCCCTGTCGGCGAGGACGGCGTCATGCTCTCGGGCGGCGAGCGTCAGCGTCTCGCGATCGCTCGCGCGCTGCTGACAGACGCCCCGATCCTTCTGCTCGACGAGTCCACCTCATCGCTCGACGGCGTCAACGAACAGCGCATGCGCGAGGCGATCGACGCGGTGTCGACCGATCGCACGCTGATCGTGATCGCGCATCGGCTGTCGACCGTGGTCGACAGCGACCTCATCGTCGTGCTGCAGGACGGCGTGGTCGTGGGCCGCGGCACGCACACCGAGCTCGTGGAGTCGACGCCGCTGTACCGCGACCTCGCGCGACACCAGCTGCTCGCCTGATCGCCGTGGCCGCGAGCCTCACGCACACAGGAATACGCGAAGGCGGGACGCCGGAGACCACTCAGCCATGGGTTCGTCTCCGGTTTCCCGCCTTCGCGGGTCTGGGTGGGGGTGAGGGCGCCGGCTCCCCCGAACCGGCGCCGGTCTGTGTCAGGCCTTGTCGAGCCGGTAGCGCAGGGAGGCCAGTTCGGCGCGCAGCGCTGCGGGGACCTTGTCGCCGAACGTGTCGTAGAACTCCTCGGTGAGGTCGGCCTCGGTCTTCCACGCCTGGGCGTCGACCGAGAACAGCTCCTCGAGATCGGCCTCGGGCACCTCGATGCCGTCGAGATTGAGGTCCGACAGGATCGGCAGCCGGCCGATGGGGCTGTCGACCGTCGCGACCTCACCCGAGATGCGGCGGATGATCCAGTCGACGACCCGCGAGTTGTCGCCGAACCCCGGCCACAGGAATCGGCCGTCGGAGCCGCGGCGGAACCAGTTCACCTGGAAGATGCGCGGCGCACGGTCGAAGCGCAGACCGCGGCCGACGCTCAGCCAATGACCGAAGTAGTCGGCCATGTTGTAACCGCAGAACGGCAGCATCGCGAACGGGTCTCGCCGCAGCTCGCCCACCGTGCCCTCGGCGGCGGCCGTGCGCTCGGACGAGATGTTGGATCCGAGGAACACGCCGTGCGTCCAGTCGGTCGCCTCGACCACCAGCGGCACGTTGGTGGCGCGGCGTCCGCCGAACAGGATGACGTCGAGCGGCACCGCCTCCTCCCAGTCCTCCGAGATCTGCGGGCACTGGGCCGCAGAGACCGTGAACCGGGAGTTGGGATGCGCAGCCGGGCGCCCGGAGTCGGGCGTCCAGTCGTTCCCCTCCCAGTCGATGAGATGGGCGGGCGCCTGATCGGTGAGCCCCTCCCACCACACGTCGCCGTCAGGGCGCAGCGCGACGTTCGTGAAGATCGTGTTTCCCCACAGCGTCTCGACCGCGGTGACGTTCGTCGACTCGCCCGTGCCGGGGGCCACACCGAAGAAGCCCGCTTCGGGGTTGATCGCCCAGAGACGGCCGTCTTCGCCGGGACGGATCCATGCGATGTCATCGCCGAGGGTCTCGACGCGCCATCCCGGGATGGTCGGTCGCAGCATCGCGAGGTTGGTCTTGCCGCACGCCGACGGGAAGGCCGCGGCGACATGGTATGCCTTGCCTGCGGGATCGATCACGCGGATCAGCAGCATGTGCTCGGCCAGCCAGCCCTCATCCCGCGCGATGACGGAGGCGATGCGCAGGGCGAAGCACTTCTTCGCGAGGATCGCGTTGCCGCCGTACCCGGATCCGAACGAGTACACCTCGAGGGTCTCGGGGAAGTGGACGATGTACTTGTCGTCGTTGCAGGGCCACTCGACATCCGGCTGACCCGCCGCGAGCGGTGCGCCGACCGAATGCACGGTCTTGACCCACGGGGCTCCCTCGGCGATGCGGCGGGTGACCTCCGTGCCCACGCGTGTCATGATGCCGATCGACGCGACGGCGTACGCGCTGTCGGTGACCTGCACGCCGATGTGCGAGAGCGGTCCTCCGACCGGCCCCATCGAGAACGGCACGACGAACATCGTGCGGCCGCGCATCGACCCCTCGAAGATCTGGGTCATCTTCTCGCGCATCTCGGCCGGCGGCGCCCAGTTGTTGGTCGGTCCGGCGTCTTCCTCGCGCTCGGAGGAGATGAAGGTGCGCCCCTCGGTGCGCGCGACGTCGCTGGGGTGCGAGCGCGCCAGGTACGAGCCGGGCCGCCACTCGGGGTTGAGCTTGATCAGCTTGCCCTCGTCGACGAGTCCTCGCAGCAGCCAGTCGTTCTCGGCACGCGACCCGTCGACCCAGTGGATCGACGCGGGCTGAGTGAGGGCCGCGATCTCGTCCACCCAGGCGACCAGCTCCGCCATGGCGGGAGTGTCATAGGTCGGAGCCGCGCCGAACGTGCGGGCGGGTGCGACGGATGCGGTGCGAGGGGTGAAGACATCGGCGAGCGCCATGACTGCTCCTTCGAAGTAGGGGGCGTTGCATCAATCTTCTCCGCTTCGCGACATACTTTCCGGCGATATGCCGCATAAGAATCGCCATTCTTTCGCTATCATCAAGGAATGGTCAGCACCGGCATCCACCTCACGACCCTCGGTCACCGCATTCGCCACCATCGCCTCGAGAAGGGGTTCACGCTCGACGAGCTGGGCGCCGCCGTCGGCGTCGCGGGGTCGCAGCTGAGTCTGATCGAGAACGGCAAGCGCGAGCCCAAGCTCTCGCTTCTGCAGGCGATCGCGCAGGCGACCGGCACCGAGGTCACCGACCTCATCTCCGACGAGCCGCCGAATCGACGCGCCGCACTGGAGATCGAGCTCGAACGTGCGCAGGCGAGCCCCGTGTTCCGTCAGCTCGGGATCGCCCCCGTGCGGGTCACCAAGGGAGTGAGCGACGAGACCATCGAATCGGTGCTGGGCCTGCACCGTGAGCTCCAGCGGCGCGAGCGCGAGGCCATCGCCACCCCCGAGGAGGCGCGCCGCGCGAACACCGAGCTGCGCCTGCGCATGAGGGCCCAGCACAACTACCTCGCCGACATCGAGAAATTGGCCGAGAAGCAGCTGCGTTCGGCAGGACACGTGCAGGGGGCGCTCACACATCGCACGGTGAGCATCATGGCCGAGAAGCTGGGATTCGAGCTGATCTACGTGAACGATCTGCCCCACTCGACGCGGTCGGTGACCGACCTCGAGAACGGTCGCATCTACCTTCCGCCCGCCTCCATCCCCGGCGGACACGGGCTGCGTTCCATGGCCCTGCAGGCCATGGCGCATCGCCTTTTGGGTCACACCCCGCCCACGGACTACGCCGACTTCCTGCAGCAGCGACTCGAGATCAACTACTACGCCGCCAGCTGCCTGATGCCGGAGACGGCCGCCGTCGCCTTTCTCACGCAGGCCAAGAAGGACCGCAACCTCGCGGTCGAGGACTTCCGCGACGCGTTCGGGGTCACCCACGAGGCGGCGGGCATGCGCATGACCAACCTGCTCACCCAGCACCTCGGCATGGCCCTGCACTTCCTGCGCGTGGACGAGACCGGCGCCATCACACGCGTGTACGAGAACGACGACCTGCCCCTGCCGATGGACGTCACCGGAGCCGTCGAGGGGCAGCGGGTGTGCCGGAAGTTCCAGGCGCGCGCGGCGTTCACCCAGCAGAACCGCACCAACGAGCATCACCAGTACACCGACACGCCGTCGGGCACGTTCTGGTGCTCCACCCAGACCGGCGCCTCGACCGACGGCGAGTTCTCGATCACGGTCGGCGTGCCCTTCGACGACGCACGGTGGTGGCGGGGACGGGAGACGACGGATCGCGCCGTGTCGACGTGCCCGGACGAGGCATGCTGCCGCCGCCCCTCGGCCGATCTCACCGAGCGCTGGAACGGCAAGGCATGGCCCAGCGCGCGCGTGCACACGCACATGTTCTCGCCGCTCCCCCGCGGCGCCTTCCCCGGGGTCGACGACAACGAGGTGTACAACTTCCTCGGCCGTCACGCGAGCGAGTGAGCGGCGCCCGTCACACGGCTCAGCCGCGGATGAAGCGATCGAAGCGGGCGAGCGCCGCGTGCACGGCATCCGCGTCGACCGTGGCGGCGTCTGCTGCGCTCCCGAACAGCTCGGGCGCCGACCCGAGAGCCGCACTCGCGTGCGTCCAGCATCCGATCACCCGGCCGTCTGCGACGATCGTCGCCCGCACCATGCCGTTGGCGCCGGGACCGACGAGCGCGAGGTGCTCGGGGGCGCACACCGCCGAACGGTCGGCGTACGAGATGTAGTACTCGTCGAAGACCCCGAGCGCGAGCACCCGCGACGCGACCGCCGACCGCCGAGGGCGCCGTGCGGCCGCGAAGACGCCGTCTTCGACTTCGACGATCCTCCCGAAGGCCCGGTCGCGAGCCTCACGCGACTGGCCCAGAGTGAGCCCCGACCACCAGGCGAAGTCCGCGACCTCGGCCGGTCCGTGCCCGTCGACGTAGCGCACGAAGAGCTCGGCGAGCGGATCGTGAGGCGCCTCATGCTCTCGGATGTGCTGCTCGACGAGCACGAACCGCTGCTCTCTGGCCACGCCCTCACGCCGGACCACCGGCCCCTGGCAGATCACCCCGTCGAGCGTGAGCTCGCTCAGCACGTGGATGCCGCGCTGCCCGCCCGGGTCGATGCCCAGGCCGGCGAACACCTCGAACATCTCGGAGCGGGTGAGCCCTCCGTCGCGCAGACGCGGCACGACCGCAGCCACGACCGCCGCGATCATCGGCGCGTCGATGCCGAGAGCGCGTCGGCGTCCGGCCGCCTGCTGCCGCTGGCGCTCGGCGGTCACCGACAGCACCCACCGCAGGTCGCGCGCCGGGACGATGTGCAGCGTGCCGCGCATCGTCCACGCCCGCACCAGGTCGCCGCGGTCGAACGCACGATCCACCGTTCGCACGGTCGACTCGCCGCGGGTTCGCGACGCCAGGGCCCACCGTCCGGCGGTGAAGTCCTGGCTCTGCACCGCGAGCATGTGGGCGGCGGCATCGGTCACCGAGGGCGCCGGGGCGCTGAGGCGATGCGAACGGAGCCGCTCCGCGCGCAGAGTCTCGGTCTTCATGCCCTCATCATGCCGGGAACCTGCGACACACGCCGGAGAACGCGGACGACCCGAGCATCGGTCGGCGAGTCGAGGCGAGACGCGCCGAGTCCGACCGTCCACGTCTGCGTTCTCCGGCCCGCGACCAGGCTCAGCTCTGCAGGGTCACTTCGCGACGCTCCGGGAGCACGATCGGGTGCGAGCCGGCCATGACCTCGAGCACGCGGATCACCTGGCACGAGTACCCGTACTCGTTGTCGTACCAGACGTAGAGCACGACGTCGGTGTCGTTCGCGATGGTCGCGAGGCCATCGACGATGCCGGCACGGTGCGAGCCGACGAAGTCCGTCGAGACGACCTCCGGGCTCTCGACGTAGTCGATCTGCTGCCGCAGCTTCGAGTGCAGCGACACGCGGCGCAGGTAGTCGTTCAGCTCGTCCTTCACCGCCGGTCGTTCCAGGCTCAGGTGCAGCACGGCCAGCGAGACGTCGGGCGTCGGCACGCGGATGGCCGAGCCGGTGAGCTTGCCCTCGAGCTCGGGGAGCGCGCGCGCCACGGCCTTGGCGGCCCCGGTCTCGGTGATCACCATGTTGAGCACCGCCGAGCGACCGCGACGATCGCCGCTGTGGAAGTTGTCGATCAGGTTCTGGTCGTTCGTGAACGAGTGCACGGTCTCGACGTGGCCCCGCACGATGCCGTAGGCCTCATCGACCGCCTTGAGCACCGGCGTGATCGCGTTCGTGGTGCACGACGCCGCCGTGATGATGCGGTCGTCGGGACCGATCGTGCCGTCGTTGATGCCGTGCACGATGTTCTTCAGCGAGCCCTTGCCCGGTGCCGTCAGCAGGACGCGAGCGACGCCGGTCGACTCCAGGTGGCGGCTGAGACCGGCCTCGTCACGCCAGCGCCCCGTGTTGTCGACGACGATCGCGTCGTGGATGCCGTACGCGGTGTAGTCGATCGTCGAAGGGTCATCGGAGTAGATGACCTGGATGCGGGTGCCGTTGGCGATGATCTGCTCGGCGTCCTCGTCGACCGTGACGGAACCCGCGAACCGACCGTGCACGGAGTCGCGCAGCAGCAGCGACGCCCGCTTGACGAGGTCGTTCTCGGAGCCTCGGCGCACCACGACGGCCCGCAGTCTCAGTCCGCTGCCGCCGCCGGTGTGGGCGATCAGGATGCGCGCGAGCAGTCGACCGATGCGTCCGAAGCCGTAGAGCACGACATCGGTGGGGGCCGCCGCGACCGCGCCGACCGCCGGTGCGAGCGCCTCGGCCAGGTATGCGTCGAGCGGCAGGTCGCTGTCTTCGTGGCCCGCGGCGAGCCTCGCCAGGTCGAGCGACGACGCGCCGGGACCGAGTGCGTGGACGCCCTCGAGCACGGCCAGGGTGTCGTCGACGGCGAGCTGCTCGTGCCCGAGCTGCGCGACCCTGTCGTGCACCTCGACGATGCCCGTGGCCGAGAGACCGAGCAGCCGGTGCCCGTGCAGAGACGTCACGACGTCTCTCTCCCGTTTGAGTGCACCGATGAGCGGGATCATCCGCTCGGCCAGTTCTTCTCTCGCCGTCCAGTCGTCGTGGGGTGCGGCGGTTGCGTTCATCTGCGTCCTTGCATGTGTGAGCGCGCCGAGGTCGCCGGCGCGCGAGATTGCCGGGTGAGCTTCGGGGGATGCCTCCAGGGTACGCGTCCCTCGCCGACCTTCCGAAATCGCCGGGCTCGTGGTCGCGGGAGCGTCAGCTCCGGGAGAGGGAGTCGATCGCGACGCGGAGGATGCCGTCCGACTCGCGCAGCGCGTGCGACGCCTCAGCGGCCGACGCCCCTGCGGCCAGCATCAGGATCGCGAGCTTGACCGATCCCCCGGCTTCGGCGAGCGCGTCCGCCGCCGTCTCGACATCACGGCCGGTGAGTTCGGTGACGGTGCGGATGGATCGGGCGTGGAGCTTCTCGTTCGTGGCCAGCAGGTCGACCATGACGCCGTGATAGGTCTTGCCGAGCTTGATCATCGACAGAGTGGACAGCATGTTGACGACCATCTTCTGCGCCGTGCCGGACTTCAGGCGCGTCGATCCCGAGATGAACTCCGGCCCGGTCGCGATCTCGATCGGGATCTCGGCGACCGCTCCGATCTCGGATGCCGCGTTCGAGGCGATCGCGATCGTCAGCGCGCCTTCCGCCCGTGCTGCTCGCAATCCGCCGACGACGTAGGGTGTGCGTCCCGACGCCGAGATGCCGACGACGGTGTCGAGTGCGCAGAGTCCGATCTCCCGCAGCGAGACTCCTGCCGCCTCCTCGTCGTCCTCGGCGTTCTCCACCGCGGAGCGGACCGCCGCCTCGCCGCCGGCGATCAGTCCGACGACCATCGAGGGGTCGGTGCCGAAGGTGGGCGGACACTCGCTCGCATCCAGGACCCCCACGCGTCCCGCGGTGCCGGCGCCGATGTAGATCAGGCGCCCGCCACGCCGGAAGCGCGCCGTGATCCCGTCGACGGCGGCGGCGATCTCGGCGGTGCGGGTGGCGACCGCCTCCGCCACGCGGGCGTCTTCGGCGTTCATCCTGCGCACGAGATCGGTCGTGTCGAGGAGATCGAGGTCTCCGCGGTCGGTGGCGGAGGCCTCGGTTCCGAGCCCTCCGAGCACGTCGAGGAGGGCGTTCAGACGGTCGTCAGTCGGCACGATGCACGAACCTTTCATGAGGGAGATCGGTGCGCTCCGCGAGCAGGCGGGCGCCGTCGAGGGCGTCGCCCAGGGTCGGGGCCACGGCGAGCCCCGCGCGGCGAAGAGAGGTCTCGAGCTCTGCGCGGAACCAGGCGTGATCGGTCAGTCCGCCGTGCAGAGCCACCGTGCCGGAGTGCGAAGAGGCGGAGACGGCAGAGCGCGTGAGCAGTCGCACCGCCTCCGATGCGATGCCCGACGCGACGGCATCCGCCGACTCGGCCGCTTGCAGCACCAGGGGCGCGAGTGAGGCGAGTCTTCGCGCGAGCGGCTCATCCCCCGAAATCCACTGCGGGATGCCGTCGGGCTCGCCGACGGTCGTGCGGAGCAGACCGGTGAGCGCGGTGTCCTCCCCGGTGCCGGCCGACGCATGCAGGACAGCCCGGAGGGCTTCACGACCGAACCAGGACCCGCTGCCGAGATCACCGAGTTCCGGACCCCATCCGTCGCGCAGACGCGCCCCTCGCGCATCGATGCCGAGCGCCGCTGCGCCCGTGCCCGCGATCAGCAGCACACCCTCGCCGCCACCCAGCGCGCCGGCATGCGCCGCGACGACATCCGAGGCGACGACGGCACGCGTCCCCGTGGCAGCGACGAGTTCCCGTGCGAGCTCGGCGGCGGCTTCCGGGGCCGCCCACGCACCGGCCGCGCCGACGCTCACCACTGACGGCGACGAGCGCAGCGACTCGATCGCGGGCAGGATCGCGGCGCGCGCCGCCTCCACTCCCCCGCGCGCCGAAAGGCCGGGAGAGCCGACGCCGTCGTGCACGACCGTGCGCTCAGGATCGAGCAGAACCGCTCGGCATCGTGATTTGCCGAGGTCGACGGCGAGGGCGACGGTGACATCAGGCATGAAAATAGTCTACGCATTGCGCACTGATCATGAAAGAATTGTTCAGCATTCCGCAGGCGGGAGAACGATGAGCATTCAGACGAGGATCGCGGCGGCGACCGACACGATGTCGCCGTCGCTCGCCGGGATCGCGCGCGTGGTCGCTCGGACGCCGTCGATCGTGGTGGACAGCACCATCACCGAGCTCGCGGCGACCTGCGGGACGTCGGTCGCGTCCGTCATCCGCTTCTGCCGCGCCATCGGGGTCGACGGCTACGCCGCGCTGCGCATGGCGGTGGCCGCCGAGCTCGGTCGCGAGTCCGCTCAGTTCGGGGCGTCGGCGTCGTTCGGGTCGGAGATCTCGGCCGCCGACTCGCTCCGCGAGGCGACCGCGAAGATCGCCGCCCTCGAGCTCCTGGCCATCGAGGAGACGATCGCCTCTCTCGACTACGACGCTCTCGCCGGCGCGGTCGACGCCGTCGACGCGGCGGACAGGATCGTGCTGTTCGGGGTCGGCGCGAGCCGTCTGGCCGCCGGCGACCTCGGCCAGAAGCTGCTCCGCATCGGACGACTCGCCGTGGTGGCCACGGACTCGCACGAAGCGGCCACCGTCGCCGCGCTCGGCAGCCCTGCGTCCGTCGCGATCGGGTTGTCGCACTCGGGGACGACGCGGGAGACCGTGTCGTTCCTGCGCACCGCTCACGCCGCCGGGAGCGCGACGGTGGCCGTGACCGGAAGCACATCGTCGCCTCTGGCCGACGCAGCGGATCACGTGCTGCTGACCCGCGCGCGCGAGCCGCGCCTGCGTGCGGGCGCCATGGTCAGCCGCATGGCACAGCTCGCGGTCGTCGACTGCCTGTTCGTCGGCATCGGTCAACGGCGTCACGACGCGGCGGTCGACGCGCTGCAGCGCACGGCCGAGGCCACGTCGACGCTCAACCGCCCCGACGCCGCAGACGTCGGCTGAGGCTCACACCTCGACGACCTCGTGTCGCGCCACCGCGACCACCGAGCCGGCTGTGCGCAGGAAGACGATGATCCAGCTGAAGATCAGCACCGCCGCGATCAGTTCGACCGCGGTGAGGTTGTAGTAGCCGGTCGCGAAGAACACCGCCAGCAGCACGATGACCAGCACGTAGGCCCAGCCGAGACCGACGAACACCCTGGGCATGGTCGGCAGCCACCACGGCAGGCCCACCACGACCACGGCGAAGACCACCGCCATCCCGGTGGCGACCGTGTTGTGCACGACGAAGAACTCGTCGACCGGGAACACCCCGACGCACGCGAGGAAGACGCCGAGGAGGATGAGGCCACCGCGTACGACCGTGCGGCCCCGCCGATCGGCCGGCGCACTGTGCGGTAGTCCCGCGGTGGCGTAGCGCGCGATGGTGGTGACCATGACGCCGGCGATGATGAGGGTGAGGTTGAACGCGAGCGATGCGCTGTTGCTGCTCATCCCCAGCGCCGAGAGGTTGTCGCGCCACCAGTCCACGTCGCTGGACGCGAGCATCGCCGCGAACGCGCCGACGACGAGGAAGACCGCGAGCACGAGCGAGAGCACCACGGGAGTCAGGGCCACGGCACTGAGGAAGCACACGTACGCCGTGAGCGCGAAGGCCACGGCGACCAGAACGGCTCCGGGGAAGGGGAAGACGGGAGCGCCCGTGAAGCTGCGCTCGAGCAGCTCGGCGATCCCGATCCAGC
This sequence comes from uncultured Microbacterium sp., assembly GCF_963521645.1. Classification (GTDB taxonomy): domain Bacteria; phylum Actinomycetota; class Actinomycetes; order Actinomycetales; family Microbacteriaceae; genus Microbacterium. The sequence continues at coordinate 27,477 of NZ_CAUQVQ010000027.1, forward strand.
CCAGGTACGCGATCGCCGCGTGCGCGAAGGCGATGGCCGCCAGGTCATACCAGCGCAGACGGTCGCCCGGCACGCTGAAGCCGTCGCGGATCGCGGTCGGGTCGAGCCGTTCCGGACGCACCGCGAGTCGTCCGACGGCGAAGCTGACGGCGGCGGTGGCCGCACCCCCGATCGCCGCGAACTGCCCGATCGACCCCGATCCACTGATGGCGAGCTCTCGCCCCCAGAACGCCGGGAGGGCGATGACGACACCGGCCAGCAGGAAAGATGCGCCGACGATGAGCGCAGTCGCCTCGTACACGGCCTGCGAGGCATCGGGTCCCCGCAGCCGGCGCAGCACGCCCATGACCTTCTCGCCGATGCTCCTCATGACTCCCCCTTCCGAGAGTTCTCTGACAGAAGTATGTCGGCTGAGCCGGTCGTCGTGGGCGACCGCGGCGCTCAGCACCCGCACGGTGAACGCATGCGGCGCCGCAGTACGCTGACACGATGACCGAGACGATCTCCGCCCGCGCCCTCCTGCTCGACATGGACGGCACTCTCGTCGACTCGACGGCCGTGGTCGAGCGGCTGTGGCTCGCCTGGGCCGAGCCGCACGGCATCGACCCCACGACGGTGCTGAGCGTGGTGCACGGTCGTCAGGGTCACCAGAGCATGGCGATCATGCTCCCCGAGCGCGACCACTCGATCAACCTGACGGAGAACCGCGAGATGCTCGCGCGGGAGGCCGGAGACGTCGACGGCGTGATCGAGGTCGCCGGGGCCGCGGCGTTCCTCGACAGCCTGCGCGGGCACCCCCACGCGATCGTCACCTCGGCGGATGTGCGGCTCATGACCGCGCGCATGCAGGCCGCGGGCCTGACGGTGCCCCCCATCGCCGTGACCGCCGAGAGCGTCTCCGCGTCGAAGCCCGACCCCGAAGGATTCCTGCTCGGGGCGACACTCGTCGGGGCCGACCCGGCCGACTGCATCGTGTTCGAGGATTCAGCAGCGGGCATCCAGGCTGCGCACGCCGCGGGGATGCGCGTCGTGGGCGTCGGCCCCCACGCCGTGACGCACTCCCCCGAGTATCACGTCGATGATCTGACGCAGGTCACGGTGGTCGCGGCGGAGCACGGGATCGAGCTCGTGATCCGCTGAGGCGGGGCCGCCGGGCCCGCCTCTCCGACCGCGCGGTTCGACCGATCAGATCAGCGCGGAGTCCTCGAAGATGAGAGTCGTGCGGGTGGAGCGGATCGACGGGATCGCCTGGATGTCTTCCAGGACGATGCGCCGCAGGTCCCGTGCATCGCTCGCGCGCACGAGCAGGATCACGTCGAAGTCCCCGCCCACGAGGGCCATGTGCTCGATCTCGGGGATCGCCCTCAACCGGGCGCTCACGTCCTGCCACGTCGCCTGCTCGATCGCCAGGGTCACGTAGGCGCTCGCGTGATGCCCCAGCAGCACGGGGTCGGTGCGCACCGTGTAGCCCGTGATCACTCCGGCGTCCGTGAGGCGTTTGATGCGGGCATGCGCGCCGGCGCGGGAGATGTGCACGACCTCGGCGATGGACGTCATCGACGCCCTGGCGTCGCGCCGCAGCTCGTCGAGGATCGCGTGATCGGTGTCGTCCAGCGTGATCATGGCACCCCTTCGTCCTTCGCGGAATTCTGACATTTTGTCACGGTGCGCGCGGGGAATCGTGCAATCATCCGCGATTCATTCCGAGTCCTTGGACGAGTGCACGGAGGCGCGCATGCTGGCCTCATCAGGTTCGGCAAGGAGGGCGAACGGATGGAACACGCGACCCTGCTCCCGCGCGATGCGGCGGTGCAGCTCATCGATCCCGACGGCAGGACCGTCGCCGACGATCTCTACGCCGTCCCCGACGACGCATCGCTGCTCACCGCTTACCGCGGCCTCGTCGAAGGCCGACGCATCAACGACCAGGCCGGCGCCCTCGTGCGTCAGGGCCGCCTCGCCGTCTATCCGTCGTCGCACGGCCAGGAGGCGTGTCAGATCGGTGCCGCGCTCGCGCTGGCCGACGGCGACTGGCTCTTCCCGACATACCGAGACTCGGTGGCCGTCATCGCTCGCGGCGTCGCGCCGGCCGAGTCCATGGTGCTGCTGAAGGGCGACTGGCACTCGGGCTACGACGTGCGCGCCCACCAGGTCGCCCCGCAGGCGACTCCCCTCGCGACGCAGCTGCTGCACGCCGTCGGCTTCGCCTACGCCGCGATGAAGCGCGGCGAGAGCACGGTCGTGCTCGCCCTGTGCGGTGACGGCGCCACGAGCGAGGGCGACTTCCACGAGGCGATGAACTTCGCCGCCGTATTCCATGTGCCGGTCGTGTTCTTCGTGCAGAACAACGGGTTCGCGATCTCGGTACCGCTCAGTCGGCAGACCGCCGCGCCCTCCCTCGCGCACAAGGCGATCGGGTACGGGATGCCGGGGCAGCGCGTCGACGGCAACGATGTCGCGGCCGTGCTCGCCGTGCTCGGGGAGGCCGTCGGGCGCGCCCGTTCCGGAGGCGGACCGACGCTGGTCGAGGCGCACACGTATCGCATGCAGGCGCACACGAACGCCGACGACGACACCCGCTATCGCGATCGCGAAGAGGTGCGGGCATGGGTCGCCCGAGACCCGCTGACGCGTCTGCGCGCACACCTCCGCGCGACGGGCATCCTCACGGATGACCTCGAGGCCGAGTACGCGTCGGGAGCGGAACGGATCGCCGGAGCGATGCGCGATGCCCTCAACACCGACGCCGACATCGACCCCGAAGACCTCTTCCGCTTCGTGACGGCGACGCGGTCGCCGCAGCGCGAAGAGCAGTGGCAGATGCTCCGGGACGAGATCGGGCGCACGCATGAGACCACCGGAGGTGCATGATGACCATCGCCCACGACGACCTCCGCGCCGACGTGCGCGAGCCGGTCGTGTCCACCCTGAGCATGGCCGCCGCCCTGAACCTGGCGCTCGCCGACGCGATCGAGAACGACCCCGCGGTGGTGGTGTTCGGTGAGGACGTGGGTGCGCTCGGAGGCGTGTTCCGCATCACCGACGGGCTGACCGCGCGGTTCGGCGAGGACCGCTGCTTCGACACCCCGCTCGCCGAGTCCGGCATCGTGGGCACGGCTGTGGGGATGGCGATGAACGGCATGCGCCCCGTGGTCGAGCTGCAGTTCGACGCGTTCGCGCTGCCCGCGTTCGAGCAGATCGTCAGCCACGTCGCGAAACTCGGCAACCGCACGCGCGGCGCGATTCGGATGCCGCTCGTGATCCGCATCCCCTTCGGCGGCGGCATCGGTGGTGTCGAGCACCACTGCGACTCCTCCGAGGCGTACTACGCGCACACGCCCGGACTCACGGTCGTCAGCCCGTCGACCCCGCAGGACGCATACTCGCTCCTGCGAGCGGCGATCGCGTCGCCCGACCCGGTGATCTTCCTCGAGCCCAAGAAGCTGTATTGGACGAAGGGCGAGGTCGACACCTCTGTCACGGTCGACATCGGCGCGGCCCGCATCGCCCGCGAGGGAACCGATGTCACGCTGCTCGCCTACGGGGCCTCGGTCCCCCTCGCCCTCGAGGCCGCCGACGTCGCCGCGTCCGAGGGACGCAGCGTGCAGGTGGTCGACATCCGCTCGCTGTCTCCGTTCGACGATGAGACGGTGACCGCCGCCGTGCGTGCGACCGGACGCGCGGTCGTGATCGCCGAGGCGCCCGGGTACGCGAGCGTCGCCTCCGAGATCCAGGCTCGCGTGTTCGAGCGCTGCTTCGAGTATCTCGAGGCTCCGGTGCGCCGCGTCACCGGCTTCGACACGCCCTATGCCCCGCCCAAGCTCGAGCACTGGTACCTCCCCGACGTCGATCGAGTGCTCGACGCGATCGACTCCCTGCACTGGGAGGACGAGTCGTGACCGCGACGACCGGACGCGTGTTCCGCCTCCCCGATCTCGGAGAAGGCCTCACCGAAGCGGGCCTCGTGCAGTGGCTCGTCTCGGTCGGCGACACGATCGTCACGGATCAGGCGATCGCCGAGGTCGAGACCGCCAAGAGCATCGTCGAGCTGCCTTCGCCGTTCGCGGGCGTGGTCACCGCACTGCACGGTCGACCCGGCGAGACGATCGACGTCGGCGCTCCGGTCCTCGAGGTCGCGGATGACGCTCCCTCCGATGCAGGGGATGCGGAGCGCGCGGCGTACCGAGAAGAGGAGCGCGCGGGGTCGGGCAACGTGCTGATCGGTTACGGCACCTCGGAGCGCGCCACCACGGGTCGGCGGCGCGCGAAAGCGGGTGCGGCGCCCGAGAAGCCCGGCGACCCGAGCACCTCGGAGCCCTCGCCCCGACGGCCCGTCGCCGTGCGCTCCCCGCTCGTGCGGCGTCTCGCCCGCGATCTGGGACTCGACGTGCGCTCCATCACGCCGACCGGGCACGACGGCGCCGTGACTCGGGCCGACGTCCTCGCGGCGGCGGTCGACGATGCGGTCGACGGAGCCGCGGCTCAGCACCGCGGTTCCGATCCAGAGCCGCCTGCGTCGAGCGCCGAGCACATCGACGGGCTCGCCGTGGTCTCCCGCGAGCGGATGTCCCCGTTGCGCAAGGCAGTGAGCGCGCGCCTGACGCGCAGCCGCTCCGAGATCCCCGAGGCCACGGTCTGGGTCGATGTCGATGCCACGGAGCTCTGGGACCTGCGTTCCCGGATGGCACCGGCGGGCGGCAGAGCCCCCTCGCTCACCGCACTCATCGCCCGCTTCGTCGTTCTCGCCCTCGAGGAGCATCCGGTGCTCGCCTCCCGTCTGAGCGACGACGCGTCGGAGATCATCTCGTTCGACGGCATCAATCTGGGCGTGGCCGCCGACACGGAACGAGGTCTGCTGGTGCCGGTGATCCCGCGCGCGCACGAGTTGAGCGTCGAACAGCTCGACGAGGTGCTGCGCGAGTTGTCGGAGACAGCGCGCGCAGGGGCGATGCCTCCCGAGCGCCTGCGCGGGTCGACCTTCACGCTGAACAACTACGGCGGACTCGGCGTCGACGGCTCCGCCGCGATCATCAACCACCCCGATGTCGCGATCCTCGGGATCGGCCGCATCATCGAACGCCCCTGGGTGGTCGATGGCCGGATCGTCGCCCGTCGTATCGCGCAGCTCTCACTCGTGTTCGATCACCGCGTGTGCGACGGCGGGTATGCGGCGCGGTTCCTGCGTCGCGTCGGCGAGCTCATCGAGCATCCGCTGCGCGCCTTCGGGAGGGTCTGAGGTCGTGCGCGCGGTCGCGTCCGTCCCGCACATCTATGCCGACGGGCCCGCCTGCGCTAGCATCGAGCTTTACTGACCGATCATTCGGTAAGTAGCCCGGGCGATGCAGGTCGCCCCTCCCCCTTCCGCAGAACAATGGAGTTCGCAATGACGTCAGCAGTAACCCCTCGCTCCTCGACGGCGAGGATGCCGGCCGAGGAGCGGCGAGTCCTCGCCAGCACGCTGGTCGGCACCTCGATCGAGTGGTACGACTTCTTCATCTATGCCCAGGCCGCCGGCCTCGTGCTCGCCCCGCTCTTCCTCGCGCCCATCGCCGAGGAGAACAAGGGCTTCGCGCAAGTGCTGTCCTTCGCCACCATCGGCATCTCGTTCCTCTTCCGTCCGCTCGGCGCCATCATCGCCGGCCACCTCGGCGACAAGCTCGGTCGCAAACGGATGCTGGTGTTCACCCTCGTGATGATGGGCCTCTCGACCTCCTTGATCGGTCTGCTGCCGACCTATGCCGCGATCGGTGTCGCCGCGCCGGTCCTGCTCATCGTGCTCCGCATCCTGCAGGGCTTCTCGGCCGGAGGCGAGTGGGGCGGAGCAGCGCTCATGGCCGTCGAACACGCGCCGGGCGACCGTCGCGGTCTCTTCGGCGCCTTCCCCCAGATCGGCGTCCCGATCGGCATGATCCTCGCGACCGCCACGCTCTGGGTCTTGACGAGCTCGATGTCGCCCGAGGCGTTCCTCGAGTGGGGATGGCGCATCCCGTTCCTGATGTCGATCGTGCTGATCGCCGTCGGCTACGTCATCCGGCGTGCCGTCGACGAGAGCCCCGTCTTCGAGGACCTCCGTCGCCGCCGGCAGGAGGCCTCGGCCCCGCTGGGTCGCCTGTTCCGCAAGAACACCAAGCAGGTCGTGCTCACCGCGCTCATCTTCATCGGAAACAACGCCGCCGGGTACCTGCTCATCGCGTTCTTCGCCACCTACGCCGTCACGGTCCTCGGCATGGAGCGCCCGCCTGTGCTGCTGGCGACGACGCTCGCCTCGTTCGGGTGGCTGATCTTCACCCTCTGGGGCGGTCATCTCTCGGATCGTCTCGGCCGCGTCCGCACGTTCCAGATCGGGTACATCGCGCTCGCGCTGTGGGCCGTGCCTATGTGGTTCCTGATCGACACGGCGAACATCCTCTGGTACTTCGTGGCCCTGTTCGTCATGACGTTCGCGCTCGGCCTGTCGTACGGTCCGCAGGCTGCGCTCTACGCGGAGATGTTCCTCGCGAACGTCCGCTACTCCGGGGTCTCGATCGGATATGCGCTGGGCGCCATCCTCGGCGGAGCCTTCGCGCCGATGATCGCCGAGTCGCTGATGAATCAGTTCCAGGCTGCCTGGACGATCGGCGTCTACATCGCCGTGACCGCGGTGATCTCCCTGATCGCCGTGTCGGTGGTGAAGGAGACGAAGGGCGTCGATCTGCACGCCTGAGCGCCGAAGTCGAATCCTCACACAGTGGGCCGGTCGGTGATCCGACCGCCCACTGTGCTCACCCGAAGACCGCGCCCTTTCGGGCTGTGGCGTCCTCGACCGTGATGCCGACGATCGTCGAGCCCTCCTCGACGACGTCGCGGTCGGCCTGGAACCGGAAGACCTGGCCGTCACGCGTCGTGACGGCGTAGTAGTCGTCGCCCGACGACGACACATCGACCACGGTTCCCCCGGGGTAGGCGTTCATCGCGTCGGCCACGGATGCGCCGAGGCGGATCTCGCCGCGCGACGGCAAAGCGGCTCCGTCGTAGGCGGCCCCGTAGAGGCTGCGCTCGTTCCCGACGGTGACCGACCAGACGGTATCGCCTCCCTCGACCGGCTGCACCAGGATCGATCCGGCTCCGTCGGGTGCCACCAGGGTCCACGGCCCGCCGTCGTATTCGGGCTCGACCATCTGCACGTCTTCTCCGGCAGCCGCGAGCGCGGAATCGATCGAGTCGCCGAGGCGCAGCGGGCCGACACCTCCGACCCCGATCTGCCAGTCGCTCCACACCGAGCCCTGGTCGCCGGACGGGTCGGGCTCGGCGCTCGGCGGGTTCTCGGTGAGCGCCTCGATCAGTCCCTCACGCGCCTCGACCGCGCGGGACTGCAGCAGCACAGCGGCCGCCTCGGCATCGACGGGGCGCTCTCCGGAGAGGGGCTGTGACAGCTGCACGATCACGTTCCCGGTCGAGGCGAATGCGTCGACCGACCGCCAGCCCAGTCCGGCGTCGACCAGCGTCCCCGCGAACGCTCGCACGCCGTCGGCCTCCGGGGGAATCACGGCGTCGAAGGTTACGGTCCCCTGTTTGTCGAACTCGGCGCACTGCTCGGCGGCCTGCAGCAGCTGATCCATGCGGCCTTGCGCCTGTGCCTCGTCGGCGAACTGCAGGATCCTCAGCGCGCCGAACCCGTAGGTCGGATCGGTCGGCACCTTCCACGCGATCGTTCTCGCTCCGACGGTGCCGAGCGACTGCTCGGCGTAGAGGACATCGCAGATCAGCGGATCCGCTGGGAGGCCTCCCCCGTCCGACACCTGCTCGAGCACGTCGGAGAGGTCGCCGACCTCGGTCGCGTCCGGCAGGAGTCCGGCGATCTCTTCCGGACTGAGCGCGAAGGCACCGAGCTCCTCGCCGACGAACACCACGGGACCGCCGTAGGGCTCCGGGGCCGGAGTCGTCTGCGATGACGAGGGCGAGGGCGAGGGTGACGGAGCACTCTGAGGCGTCGGGGCGCAGGCGGCCAGCACCACCATCGCCCCTATCCCCGTTGCGACCGCTCCGAGCATCCCCCATGCCCGACCCGAGTTGTGAATGTTCATGCACGCCCTCCGACCTCGTCATGTCTCCGGGGGAGTCCCCCCTGGCCGGAGCTTACGGGCGCGCAGCCGTCGGGGCCAGGGCACCTCACATGTCGATATCAGAATGAGAGGGCGTCCATGCCTCGCATCGCATACGACTGCGTCGGATCTCGTCGATGCCTCTCACTCGGGGCCGAGGACGGCGGACGCGGCGTGACGAGCCTCGTCCGTCGTCGCGGCGCGCAGTGCGGCCTGCGCGGCGGCGGCGCACTGCTCGCCCGTGACCTCGGCGAGCGCCGCCGACACGGGGCCTAGTGCACGGGGCGCAATCGACAGCGACGTGACTCCGAGGC
>NZ_CAUQVQ010000028.1:0-35001 GCF_963521645.1 uncultured Microbacterium sp.
CCCGAGTCTCCGGTCGTTGAGCGAGGCCCGCGGAGCGGCCCGAGTCGAAACGTGGTGCGTCACGAGAGCCGGTCAGCGAGCGGCAGCCCGCCGGAGCCTGTCGTTCACACTCCACTGCCGCACGGCATCCACTCCGCCCTCGATGAACGCCAGTCGCTTCGCGTGGCTCCACCCCTGAAGTCGCTTCTCCCACGCGAACGCCTCGTCGATGCGCGCGTACTCGCCGCTCCAGAGAAGCTCCACCGGGAGGCGGCGTCGGGTGTACGCGCTGCCCATCCCCTCCTCGTGCTGCACGAGCCGACGGTCGAGATCGCGCGTGCTGCCGACGTAGAGCGTGCCATCCGCGCAGCGGAGTATGTAGACGTAACCCATCGCCGGACGCTACGCGGGGGCACCGACATCGGGGGTGCGGGGGGTGCGTGGGGCGTTTCGTCTCGGGCGACTTCGTCGTCCTCGCTCAACGAGCGGGGGATGGGTCGGTCGTTGAGCGAGGCCCGCGGAGCGGCCCGAGTCGAAACGTGGTGGGTGTCCGGGGTCGGCTTGCGACGTTTCGTCTCGGGCGACTTCGTCGGCCTCTCTCAACGAACGGGGAGGGCGCCGGGCGGGTGGGGCGTTTCGTCTCGGGCGACTTCGTCGTCCTCGCTCAACGAACGGGCGTTCGTGTCGGGCGACTTCGTCGGTCTCGCTCGACGAACGGGGGTCAGGCGACGGCCGCGGCGCGGGCGCGGTCGAGATCTTCGAAGAGCTCGGTGTTGAAGCGGTAGGCGAGCAGCACCTCGCCGATGACGCGCTCGCGCTCGGCGTCGTCCCACGGGGCCGCATCGAGCTGCTCGCGGTAGACGTCCTTGAAGGCGGAGGGGTCGGCGATGTCGTCGAACAGGTAGAAGCCGATGCCGTTGGTCTCGAAGCCGAAGCGGCGGGCCATGACGCGGCCGATGAAGACACCGCCCGAGAGGTCGCCGAGGTAGCGCGTGTAGTGGTGGGCGACGAAGCCGCCCGCCCAGGTCGCGCCCACCTGGCGGATGCGCTCGACATACCGCTGCGTGGTCGGCAGGGCGACGATGCACTCGCGCCAGCCGGGGCCGAGCAGGAACGCGAGATCGGACTCGAGCGCGGGGAGGCGGGTGAGCTTGTCGCTGAGGAAGACCGAGGCCACCGGATCGTGCCGCATGCGCTCGCCGACCGACTCGAGCGCCTCGTAGATGAAGTAGTGCTGAGCCACGAGCGAGATGTAGTCCTCACGCGACCCCTCGCCCTTCAGCAGGTCCGACATGAATCCCGCGCCCTCGCTGCGGGAGTGCGAGCTCGAGGAGCGCTCGCGGAGCGCGGCGGAGAAGGGGAGGATCTCGGACATGACCCCAGTGTAAGGGTGACCTAACTTCGGCGGAACCCCCGTTTTCTCCGGCTCCGCCTCGCGCCCGTGCCGCCTATGCGTGGGGGCGCGGCTCGACGCCGAGTCGCTCGCAGGCGATGTCGTACAGCGCGACCACCGCGCGTCGCACCGCCGGACGCTCGGAGATCGCGCCGCCCGGCCATTCGACCCGCAGTTCCGAGGTCGCTCCGTCTCGGGTGACGAGCCATACGCCGGCGTCGCCGTCGAGCCCCGTCATGACCGCCTCCGTGATCTCGCCGCCGTCCGGCGAGAAGGCGCGCGCGATGAGCAGATTGTCGTCGACGTGATCGCCGTTCATGTGGCGCAGGATGGCCGAGACGACCTCGGCCTCGAAGATGTGGGGCATGACGATCACCCTACGGGCGGGGCTGCGATGCAGACTTTCAGGATCCGCGTTCTAGACTCGGGAGACACGTCTTCCGGGGGTACCCTTCCATGCAGCTTCTCTCGTCGCGCAGGTTCCGCGCAGCAGCAGCCAGCGTCGCCGTGCTCGGGCTCTTCCTCACCGGATGCACGAGCGACACGACTTTCAGCTACACGCCGAAGGCGCAGGTCGACGGGGCGCTCCCCGAAGACACCGTGGCCGCCATGACGGATGCCGTCAACAACGCGATCACCGCCTCCGGCGCATCCGGAGCTGTCGTGGGCGTCTGGGTGCCCTGGAGCGGCAGCTGGGTCACCGGCGTCGGCACGCAGGATCCCGCCGGCGAGGGCGGGGAGATCAGCACCGACATGGCGTTCCGCATCGGTGATGTGACGCGACTGATGACCTGCGACGTGCTCTACGCCCTGGTCGATGAGGACATCGTCGAACTCGACGACAAGGTTCCCGACTACGTCTCGGGAGTCCCCGACCTCGAGGACATCACGCTGCTCGACCTGTGCAACGGCACGAGCGGCCTCGGCTCGTCGGAAGAGGTCGCGCACGCGGCCTGGCGCACCACTCCCGAGCGGGTCTGGGCGCCGCTGGAGCTCGCGTCGTACGGTCTCGGCGCCGAGCGCACGGTGCCGCACACGACCTACCGCGGATCCGACGTGAACTACCTGCTGCTCGGCATGGCGCTCGAGCACGCCACCGGCCTCACGGCATCCGAGCTGATCGCGGAGTACGTCACCGAGCCGCTCGGTCTCGGCTCGACGTCGCTGCCCCGCCCCGCGGCGGCGGCGCCCTCGACAGGCTCCGTCATGAACGGCCACTACCTGCTGGAGGTCGAGGGCGGCTACCAGTGCTCGGCCCCTGTCGACATCACCACCCTCTCGTCGAGCACGGGGTACACCGACTCGGGCGTCGTGTCGACCATCGAGGATCTCGGCCGCTACGCGCAGGCGCAGGCATCCCAGGCGCTGCGCACGCAGGACGAGCCCGACCGCTACGGAGCCCCGCTGCCCGCCTACGAGGGCGCTCCCTCGTGGCTCCAGGCCACCGGCGGTGCACTCATGGCGGGTTCGCTGATCGGTCAGCAGGGATGGACCCCCGGGTACGTCACCGCGGCCTACGCGGATCCTGCCACCGGGTTCACGGTCGCGGTGTCGTTGAACGACTCGACCACGGGCGGCAACATCATCGGCAACCTCGCATGGGAGCTCGCGGCCATCGCATCGAAGGCTCCCGCCGCCGACGGCCAGACCGCCCCCGAATTCGGCCTGCCTTTCACGGCGGAGCAGTATCACCAGGCGATCACGGACGCGGCCATCCCGTGCGTCGCTCCCGCCGAGGGCTGATCAGCCGGGCAGCCGGTCGCCCGTCCGGGCGACACTCACGAGGGGGTGCCGATGGCGATCATCGACAACGCGATCTACGTCGACGGGGTCCGCACCGAGAACCCGCGCAGCCTGAGCGAGACCTTCGAGGTGCTGCGTGAGCGCGGCGGGCTGAGCTGGATCGGCCTGTACCGACCGAGCGAGGCGGAGATCCGTGAGGTCGCCGATGAGTTCGGCATCCACGCGCTCGTCGTCGAGGACGCTCTCTCGGGCCATCAGCGCTCGAAGCTCGAGCGCTACGGCGATGTGCTGTTCATGGTGCTCCGCTCGGCTCGCTACCTCGATGCGAGCGAAGAGGTCGAGTTCGGCGAGATCCACGTGCTCGTCGGCAAGGACTTCGTCGTCACCATCCGGCACGCCGAGTCTCCCGACCTGGGGCGCGTGCGACGCCGCCTCGAAGGCGACCCCGCGCTGTTGAGGCTCGGCCCCGAGGCCGTGCTGTACGCGATCCTCGACGAGGTCGTCGACGAGTACGCGCCCGTGCTGGCGGGTCTCGAGAACGACATCGACGAGATCGAGAGCCAGCTCTTCGAAGAGGGGGTCGACGCCACTCAGCGGATCTACGAGCTGGGCCGCGAGGTGATCGACTTCCAGCGGGCGGTGCAGCCCCTCGCGGGCATGCTCGACGCTCTGCTACGCGGCTCGGTGAAGTACGACGTCGACGAGGAGCTGCAACGCTACCTGCGCGACGTGCTCGATCACACCCTGCGCGTCTCGGAGCGGGCCAACACCTTCCGCACGGTGCTCGACAACGCCCTGACCGTCGAGTCGACGATCGTCGCACGTCGCCAGAACGAGGAGATGCGCCGGATGACGGAGCTCAGCATCCGTCAGAACGACGAGGTCAAGAAGATCTCGGGCTGGGCGGCGATCCTGTTCGCGCCGACGCTGGTCGGCACGGTCTACGGCATGAACTTCGATCACATGCCCGAGCTGCACTGGGTGCTCGGGTACCCCATGGCGGTGGCGCTGATGGTCGGGATGGGTCTCGGGCTCTACTGGGCGTTCAAGCGCAAGGGCTGGCTCTGACGACGCAGCGCACCATCCGTCGGGAGTGACCGCCGACTACCGCTCGGAGTCGTGCGCGCCCGTGTCGACGCCCGGCCCCGGTCCCGGTCGCACGGCGGCATCCGGGCGGATGTCGATGCGCGTGTTGCCGTCATGCTCGGTCACCTCGATGCGCGGGGCGGCGTCGGCTTCGGTCGCGTCGGGAGCGGCGGTCAACTGGTCGTGTCGCTTCTCCTCGCTCGTCATCTGGTCGGCGTGCTCTGCGGCGTCGGTCTGCGTCGCGTCGTCGGATCCGCGGGTGTGCTCAGACATGCTCATCGTTCTCCTTCGTGGTCGGTTCGTGCGTCGGGGAAGAATCGGTGGGCGCCCGGTCGGCGCGGGCGCCGGAGCGCGTGCGGCCCCAGCGGGCGAGCATGTACAGCACGACGCCGATTGCCAGCAGGATCCCACCGAACAGCCAGACGATCGGGCGCTGCTGCGTGAGCAGCAGGATGCACGAGCCGATGCCGAGGACGGGGATGACCGTCCAGATGCGGAAGTGGTCGTGCTCGACACGATCGCGTCGCAGCACCAGCACCGAGATGTTCACGCTGAGGAAGACGACCAGGAGGAGCAGCACGACGGTCTCGGCGAGGGTGGCGAGGTCGCCGACGAGAGTGAGGCCCATCGCGACGAGGGTGGTCGTGAGGATCGCGACCCAGGGGGTCTTGCGGTTCGGCAGCACCCGGCCGAGCACCGCGGGGAGCAGGTGCTGCTCGGCCATGCCGTACGTGAGGCGGCTCACCATGATCATGGTCAGCAGTGCGCCGTTGGCGACGGCCACCAGCGCGATCAGGCTGAACAACCATGAGGGGATGCCGGCGCCGGTCGCCTCGACCACCGCGAGGAGCGGTCCGCTGGACTCCTGCAGTTCGGACGACGGCAGCGTGATCGAACTCGCGACGCCGACCAGCACGTAGACCGCTCCCGCCGTGAACAGCGCGCCGAACAGGGCACGAGGGTAGGTGCGCCGCGGGTTCTTCACCTCTTCGATCATGTTCGCCGAGGTCTCGAAGCCGACGAACGAGTAGTAGGCGACCACGGCGCCGGCGAGCACGGCCATGGCGGCGGGGGTGCCCTCCGGGGTCTGGGTCAGGCGGGACGAGTCGCCTCCGCCGCCCGCCACGAACACACCCACGACCGCGATCACGATCACGAGACCGCTGAGCTCGATCGCCGTCATGACGAGATTCGCGCCCAGCGACTCGCGGATGCCACGGGCGTTCAGCGCCGCGACGACGGCGAGGAAGACGACGGCGACGGGCGCGGCGGGCACGTCGAAGAAGGTGCCGAAGTAGTCGCCCGCGAAGGCGATCGCGAGGCCGGCGGCGCTCGTGACTCCGGCTGCCAGCATGCTGAAGCCGACCAGGAAGGAGACCACCGGGCTGTGGAAGGCGCGTTCGGCGAAGACGGATGCTCCGCCCGCGCGCGGATACTTCGTGACCAGCTCGGCGTAGGAGCCCGCGGTCAGCAGGGCGAGCAGCAGCGCGAGCAGCAGCGGGGCCCACAGCATCCCCCCGACCTTCTCGGAGAGCACGCCCATCAGCGCGTAGATTCCCGCGCCGAGCACGTCGCCGAGGATGAAGGCGAACAGCAGCGGGCCGGTGATCGCGCGGCGCAGCCGAGTCGGGGTCTCCTGCGCGGAGGCGGTGTCAGAAGTCATCCTCGGCACGCTACGGGCGAGCCGGGGCCGTGACGATGGGGTTGACACCACGCCGTGTCGGTCGTCGCGAAATCATCCGTCCGGGGGATGCTCGGGCGTCGACGGACGTCATAGCGTGGGGGCATGCTGATCGTCGAAGAACTCCACATGCTGCTGCTTCGGCCCGACGGCCGCGTCGAGAGCTCGGTGAGCGTCAACCGTCTGTACGGCGAGGTCGCCGCCGTGATCGTCGATCTCGCGCTGCACGGCCGCATCACCATGGCGAACGAGAAGAACCCGGTGGTCGAGATCGTGTCGACCGAGCCCACGGGGAACCCGATCCTCGACACCACGCTCGAGCGGCTCGTGCCGCTGCGCGGCAAGCGGCTGCAGTCGCTCGTCGTGCGACCCAAGCTCGATCCGCTCGAGGTCGTCGTCGAATCGCTCGTCGTGCAGGGCGTGCTCATCCGAGGGGAGCGCGGCTTCTTCGGCTGGGGGTCCGCCCGCACCCCCGAATCGGACTCCACGCCCGAGCGGGCACTGCGGGCGAGGCTCGCCGCGGTCCTCGCGGGCACTCTCGCGCCGACGAAGGCCGATCTCGCGCTGCTGTCGATCCTGCAGAACCTGAATGCCGCGCATGCGATCCTGCGCGACGAGTGCGGCGGACTCTCCTCGCGCGATCTGAAGAAGCGGATCGAGGAGCTCACGGCGGGGTCCGCGGCGGGGGATGCGGTCGCGAGGGCCGTGAACGCCGCGATCACCGCCGCGCTGATGGCGGCCATGACGCCCGTGGTCGTCGCCGCCACGGTCAGCTGATCGGCATCAACGCAGCACGCGGACCCGTTCGGCGAGCGCACCGACCGCGGCGGACTCATCGCGAGGGTCCACCACGACGCCCGCGACCGCATCGAGGTCGAGCACGGGGAAACGCGACACGGCCCCGACCTTCTCTTCGCTCGCGAGCGCGAACGTCTGCGCGCAGCGCGCCGCGATCGCCCGCTTTGTGACGGCGTCGTCGAGGTCTCCGGTGGTCAGGCCGTGTGTCGCGTCGATGCCGGTCGCTCCGAGGAAGAACGCATCCGCCGCGAGGTGATGCACGGCCTCCATGGCGAGGGGACCGCTCGCGACCATCGAGAAGCGGGCGAGCTCGCCGCCGATCATCACGATGCGCGCTTCGGAGTGCTCGGCGACCGCGAGGGCGATGGCCGGGCTCGGCGTGATCACCGTCAGGTCGGCCCCGTGCGGCAGCATGCGCGCCATCGCGAGCGTGGTCGTCCCGGCGTCCAGCACGATCGTGGCGGCCGGAGCGATCAGCTCGACCGCCCGACGGGCCACGCGCTGCTTGCTGTCGCTCGCGAGCGTGGTCCGCTGCTCGACCGGCCGGTCGGCGAGTGGCACGGGCAGTGCGCCGCCGTACACGCGCACGAGCTCGCCCGCGTCGGCGAGCTCTCGGAGGTCGCGTCGGATCGAGTCCTCAGACAGGCCGAGCTCGCGCGCCACGTCTTTCGCGACGACCCGGCCGTCCCGGTGCAGGATCTGCCGCAGATGGTCCTTGCGCTGTGCGCCCAGCATCTGACTCCTTCAGAATTCTGATCTTTCACGAATTTTCACGTTCTTGCACGGTTAACGCTACAGTCTTCCGCATGACAACTCCACTCCTGATCCTCATCGCCGGTCCCTACCGCTCCGGCACCGGCGGAGACCCTGCCCTGATCGCGCAGAACCTCGAGCGCCTCGAAGCGGCCGCCGCGCCCCTGCACCG
The DNA here is from genome assembly GCF_963521645.1 of uncultured Microbacterium sp. Lineage (GTDB taxonomy): Bacteria > Actinomycetota > Actinomycetes > Actinomycetales > Microbacteriaceae > Microbacterium. The sequence continues at coordinate 7,606 of NZ_CAUQVQ010000028.1, forward strand.
CCTCGGGTACGTGCCGATGATCGGCGAATGGGTCGCCCTCCCGATCCTGCGGGGCATGGACGACGCGGATGCCGCCGACGGCGACGTCATGTACGAGACGGCTCGCCGTCTGCTGCAGCACTGCGACGCTGTGCTGCGCCTGCCCGGCGAGTCCGCCGGTGCCGACAAGGACGTCGAGATCGCCCTCGAGCGCGGACTCCCCGTGTATCGCTCGATCGACGAGATCCCGGCAGTGTGAGAGGACTCGGCCGGCGTTCAGCCGTCGACTCTCACCAAGGTTCCGGTCGGCCCATCCGCCGGTCCGTAGAGCCCCAGGGTGGAGTTCAGGGCCAGTGCGCCGTCTGACAGCACGAGCCACGCGTCGAAGCCCTCGGGGCACCCTTTCTCTGTGCTCGTCTCGAACTGCAGTCGGATGGCGCCGCCCGAGATGTCGCTCCAGGTTCCCGAGTGCGCGTTGCATCCGTCGAATCCGACCATCGTGCCGTCTGCGCTCAAGGTCAGCGTGACATCGGGATCGTCCGGCGACACCCAGTCGCCCACCAGGTCTTCACGCACGACGCCGGCTGCCGACGCGGATGCCGACGGAGCGGGCTGCGCGGTGGAGGATGCGGGCGCGGGCTCGTCCACCTCCTGTGCCGTGCACCCCACGAGGGCGGCCGCGACGACGACCATAGCGACGGCGAGCCAGCCGCGCACACCTGGATGCTGCGATCTCATGACTATGCTCCTCGCCGGTGTGGAGCACACCGTCTCAGATGCGGCATGCAGTCGGATCTTCGCACGGCGGCGCGAGCCCGGCAAGCAACTGTCCGCGGTACCACCGATATTCAGCGGCCGACGACGACGCTGCGGAATCGCCGGTCACGACGACGACCCTGCCGGTCGCGCGACCCTCCGTCGAGCTGAGCCCTCAGCCCGGGAAGCGCACGCCGGTCATCTCCTCGGCGACCCGCCACAGAGCGCGGCCCACCTCGGTCGAGCGCACCTGCTCGCTCGCAGCGACCCGCTTCGGCGCACCGCGGAACTCCAGCAGCCCGCCCGGCCCCCAGTAGTCGCCGCCCGTCGCATCCGCCGCGACGGCCGCGTGCACGACGGGCGCGGCACCCGAGTCCTTGCCCTGCACGAACGGGCGGCTGAGCGACGCGAGAGCGCGTGCCCACCCGGGCACGGCGGCAAGGCCGTCGCGCCGCGGGGTCAGCGGGTCGACCGCGTACCCCGGGTGCGCGCACAGAGCCGCACGAGCCGAACCTCTCCAGCGTCGGTTCAGCTCGAATGTGAGCGCCATGAGCGCCGCCTTCGAGCGGCCGTACTGTCGCAGCGATGCTCCTGTCCAGGGCTGCGCGAGCGTCTCGGGATCGATCTCCGCGAAGCGGTGCGCCAGCGAGCCGACAGCCACGACCCTCGCGTCGTCGGCGAGCACATGCCCGAGCTGTGCGAGCAGCGCGAAGTGACCGAGCGCGTTGGTGCCGACCATGAGATCGAGGCCGTCCGCCGTGCGCGAGGCGCGGTCGGCCGCCTTCACGCCGGCGTTGCAGATGACGGCATCCACGCGTTCGTCGAGCGACGCCGCCGCCGATGCCACGCTCGCGAGAGACCCGAGGTCGATCGGCACGATGCCGAGGTCCGCGCCCGGCGCGTGCGCGCGGATCGACGACGCCGCGACCTCGGCGCGCTGCGTCGAGCGGCATCCCAACAGCACTCTGGCTCCGTGCGCGGCGAGGATCTCGGCGCACCAGTAGCCGATTCCCGCGTTCGCCCCGGTGACGAGGACCGTTCGACCGTCGAGGCGGGGGAGCGTGGTCGAAGAGAGGGGCATCTCCCCAACCTATGCGGAGACGCCCACCCGATCGACCGTGCGGACCACGGTCGCGAACCCGCGAGCCGCCAGGATGCTCTCAGTGCGCCGCATGATCTCGTCGCCCGAGACCGCCGCGAGCCCGTCGTTCGCCGTGATCGCCGAGGTGGTCGTGGCGTCGGTCACGAACTCGACCGCGAACCCCAGGTCGCTCGCCACGCGGGCCGTGGTCTCGCAGCACTGCTCGGTGCGGATGCCGCACACGACCACCGCGGAGACGCCGAGGTCGCGAAGCCGCCGTTCGAGATCGGTCGAGGTGAAGGCATTGACCGTGGTCTTCGTCACGGCGATCTCGTCGGCGCGCGGCTCGAGCTCCTCGAACACCCGCACGAAACCGAGGGCCGGGTCGAAGACCCCTCCGGTGCCGGGCTCCGCGTGCGTGATCCAGGCGACGGGGTGGCCCACCCGGCGCGCATGATCGACGAGGCGCGCTATGTTGTCGACAGCATCCGGATTCGCGGTGTCCGCCCATTCATCGGCGCGCTGACGGAAGGACTCCTGAGCATCGATGACCAGGAGAGCGGTGGTGTGAGCGTCGTGCATCTGCTCATCCTCGCTGTCAGAGGCCCGCCGCGACAGGTCGTGCGCGGTCATCTCGCGACGTTTCTCCGCCATCCGGAACACCTCGGCTCACTCTTCTCGAACCGATATGTGACGAATCGCCGCGTCAGCGCGTCCTATCCATGAGCGACCCACTCGCTCCCGGTGAGACCACCTGGTCTCGCAACCGGCACCACGTGAGATGAAGGACTCGTCATGGCAACTCAGGATCAGAACACCGCTGCCGCTCCCGCCGAGAAGGAGCTGGCGCACACGGCCGCCGCGTCGAAGACGGCCGGCTCCACCTCGCGCGTGGACCGTTCGTCGGCTTTCTCGTCGTCGCGCGTTCCCGCTGACGCGGACGCTGCGGGCAAGACCGTGATCGCCGACGGCGTGGTCGCCAAGGTCGCCGGGATCGCCGCCCGTGAGGTGGCAGGCGTCTTCGCGCTCGGCGGCGGCGGGGCCCGCGCGTTCGGCGCCATCCGCGACGTGATCAACGCCACCGACCTGGCACAGGGCGTCAAGGTCGAGGTGGGCGAGACCCAGGCCGCTGCCGACATCACGATCGTCGTCGAGTACCCGGCGCCGATCCAGGAGGTCGCCCACAACGTGCGTGCCGCGGTCGCGGGCGCCATCACCCGTCTGGTCGGCCTCGAGGTCGTCGAGGTCAACGTCGAGGTCAACGACGTGCACGTGCCGGGCGACGACTCGGCCGAGAACGAGGAGTCGCGAGTCTCATGACACCCACCACGACCGGCGCGCTGATCGGTGCGCTCCTGGCCCTCGCGGCACTGATGTTCGGGTTCTGGGGATTCCTCCTCATGGCTCTCTTCGCCGGCGTCGGCGCGATCATCGGCCGCATCATGTCGGGGAAGATCGACGTCCGCGGAATCGCGGACGCCTTCACGGGGCGGCGCACCTCCTGATGCGCGCCGACCAGCACATCGCCACCGGTGGCGGCCCCGCCCGGGCCGCCGCCGGAGAGGCCGCCGTCCCGGGGCGCGTCGACGTGAAGGAGCGCGTGTACCGCACGGTCACCGAGCAGGCGTCCGCGACCCTGATCGGTGTGCCGCGCGGTGACGTGAAGGTCGATGTCGCGGAGCACCCCGGCGGGATCGCCGTCCGCATCGCGACGCCGTTGCCCATCCCCGATCTCGACGACACCGTCGGGATCTCCCAGAGCGTTCCCGTGCTCGACCGAGCCCGCCGCCTGCAGGAGCAGCTGCAGCAGGATCTCTCGAGCGTGCTCGGCAAGAACGTCACCCGGATCACCCTCACCATCACCGGTGCCACCATTCCCCGAAGGAGACGAGTGCGATGACCACCCCGGTTCTGCGCCGCGTCGTCCGACGCGAGACGCACTCTCCGCGCACCGTCGCGACGTTCGTCGCGGTCGTGCTGCTCATCCTCGCCCTCGCCCTGATCGGGGTCGAGATCGTGCTGAGCCTCGCCGCCCAGCCGGCTCTGCTGCTCGGGCCCGCCGCCGCCGGCGGATGGCTGGTGGGACTGCCCACCGCGCAGCCGGCGGGTCTCGTGATCGGCGGCAGCGTCGTGCTCGCGCTGATCGGACTCGTCTTCATCGTGCTCGCCGTGACCCCCGGCCGGCTCTCGAAGCACGCCCTGCAGGCGGGCGACCGAGCGGTCGTGGTCGACAACGGCGTGATCGCGAGCGCCCTCGCCCAGCACCTCTCGGAGGAGACCGGGCTCGCTCGTGAGAACGTCACGGTCGGAGTGGGGCATCGCAGCGTCGATGTCACCGTGCGTCCCGGTGCCGGCATCCCGCTCGAACGCAGCGCTGTGCAGGCGGCCGCCGAGGCGCGGCTGACGCACTACCGACTGGACGGCAGAGTGCGAACCCGGGTGCGCATCGAACGCCCCGCCGACACGGAGGATGAGCTGTGAACGACACCAATCGTGCGCTGAACCGCACCCTGCTGCTGATCATCGGACTGCTGTTCCTCGGACTCGGGGTGCTCGGCGTCGCCATCATGAGCTGGCCCACTGCGTCCGACATCTGGACATCGGCTGCGGAGGGTGCCCGATCGTGGCTCGATCAGGCGAGCGCGGCCACCGCGATCGCGGGTGCGAGCGCTTCGTGGATCGGCATCGGTGCCGTGGCGGCGATCCTCGTGGTGATCGTCCTGCTGATCGCTGCGCTCTCGAGCGTCGTCGGACGCCGCTCGAAGACGGCGTTCCGCTCGTCCGGCGAGCAGAATCCGCTCGGACGCGTCACCGTCACCGAGTCGTTCGTGTCGGACGCCGTGAAGAACTCGCTGGTGACTCGCGACGAGATCCTCTCGACCCAGGTCACGGCGAAGGACGTCCGGCGGCAGCCCGTGCTGCACGTGTCGATCACACCGCGACAGAACACCGACCCTCGGGAGCTCGTCGAGCTCATCGACCGGCTGCTCACCAACCTCGCCACGCTGACCGGCCGCCAGACCGCGACCTACGTGTCGATCCACACAGGTTTGCGAGCGCGCCTCGCCCACGACCGGCGACGGCTGTCGTGAACACCTGCACGGCGCCCCGCTGACACCCACCCCAGGCTTATCGTCGGCCGCGGAGAGCGGCGGCGATAAGGCGACGGGAACCCTCCCGCCGTCACGATCACTCCACGAGAGGAGCTCCTCATGGGACTCGACGACAAGATCAAGAACGCCGCTCAGGACATCGCAGGCAAGGCGAAGGAAGCGATCGGCAACGCGACCGACAACGACAAGCTCGCCGCTGAGGGCAAGGCCGATCAGGTCAAGGCCGACGCCAAGAAGGCCGGCGAGAACGTCAAGGACGCGTTCGAGAAGTGAGACCCCCGGCACGGGCGGGGGGAGGTCGCCAGGCACCTCCCTCCGCCCGTCGTCGTGTGCGTCGATGATGACGTGAGACGATGCCTCAGATGGATGCCGCTGCCGAGAAAGAGCTGCGCGAGCTTCAGGCTCGTGCCTATGGCCGCGATGCCGCCGTCGCGATGGATGCTGCGGCCGCGCGCCGCCTGCGGGAACTGGAAGCCCTGCGGAACACGCCGATCGCCCCGGCGGCGCCCGCGCCTCCTGCAGACTCGCTGCCTCCCGCAGAACCCGTGGCTCCCGCAGAGTCGCTGCCTCCCGCGGAACCGGCGGTGGCTGCAGACCCGGTGTCGTCGGAAGCTGGGGATGTCGAGAGCGGGCGGCCTCGCGGGGATGCGCGCAGTATGCGCCGTCGTGCGATGTGGTGGGCGGCATCCGTCGTCGGAGCCGCTGCCGTGGCCGCGATCGTGACCTTCATCCTCTCGTCGACGTCTCCCGTGTCGGCGTCGTCGGGAGCGCCGCAGATCGACACCCTTCCGCTCGAATCGGCATCCGATCGCATCCCACAGGAGTGGTTCGGCGCGCGCGACGACACGATCGCGGCCGACTTCCTCGGGTTCACGGTCTTCACGATCCCCGGCTGGTCCGTGCAGAGCGACTCCGAGTCCGCCGACCCGAACTGCATCGCGGTCGTCGAGACCGCTCAGATCCCGCCCGTCGACGGCTTCGACCAGTACGACTGGACCTATGGCGGCGACTTCTACTCCGGATGCGGTGTCGGTGCGTTCCCGGCGACGGTCGAGGTTCCGATCAACAGCGGGGCTCCCGAGGAGATGCTCGAGCGGCATCCCTCGGCGGAGGCGCTGCAGTTCGTTCTCGACGGCGACCGCGTGGGCGTCTTCCTCGACGACGGCACGGACTGAGGCCGGACCCCGCCGTCTCTCCTGCCGCGGCGGAAGGCGGCCATGCTCATGACGGGGCGAATAGCAACCCCGTTACTCCTTGTCATCTTCGCGACTAGCCTCACGGGATGGGCACCCTCGAGTACAACAGCTCTCATCCCGCGATCGAGATCGATGACGTCACCCTCGCGCATCTCAAGATCGTGGTCGGCACCAAGCTCCGCCGACAGGAGAGCTTCATGATGACGTGGTCTCCCGACGGCCAGAGCGGGCCTGCGCGGCTGAGCGCGTGGATCCACCCGGCCATCCCTCTCGTGATCGCCTTCGACGAGGCGACGCCGGTGTCGATCGATGCCGCGCGGGTGGCGACGATGATGGAGCACCTCAACGCCCACGGCGAGCTCGTGGTGCCCCGGTGAGGTGACGGCGCGAGCCTCTTGACTCCCGCGCTCACAGTTCTAGCCTGGCAGGCATGTGCCGCAAAATCATCCCTCTGAACAACCTCGCACCTCCCGCCACCGACGACGAGTGCCACGAGGCCGCCGTGCAGTTCGTGCGAAAGATCTCGGGGACGACTGCGCCCTCGCGCGCGAACACAGAAGTGTTCGACCGCGCCGTCGCGGAGATCGAGCACTCGGTGCGTCGGCTGATCGACGGGCTCGTCACGACCGCGCCGCCGAAAGACCGCGACGAGCAGCGCGCCAAACGGCAGGCGCGATCGGCCGAGAGGTACGAGGCGATCCGGGTCTTCCAGGAGGCCAAGCGCGCCGCGCGGGCCGAGTGACGAGAAATCTTCATCCACCTGCATCCAAAACCGGGACTCCCGGAGAACAACTCCTATGAAGGGCCGCACAGGGCGGTCCGGGTACAGGAGGAAGAAGATGCGCAAGACAGTCGCCGCCGGCCTCGCCGTCGGCATGATCACCGCTCTCGGTCTGGCTCTGCCGGCCGCCGCCACCACCCAGGCGGCTCAGCTCTCCGTGCTGCACGCGATTCCCGACACCCCGGTCGACGTGTACGTGAACGGCGAGCTGACCCTCGACGACTTCGCTCCGGGAGACCTCGCAGGCCCGCTCGAGCTGCCGGCCGGTTCGTACGAGGTGGCGGTCACCGCCCCGGACGCGGCTGACGCGAGCGCTCCGATCCTCGGACCCGCGACGCTCGCCCTCGAAGCGGGCGCGAACTACACGGCCGTCGCGCACTTGACCGAGGCCGGTGAGCCCGGGCTCAACCTCTTCACGAACGACACCTCGCAGACCGCGCCCGGTCAGGGACGACTGACCGTGCGGCACACCGCTGCTGCACCGGCCGTCGACATCCTCGCCGGAGGATCGCCCGTGATCGAGAACCTCACGAACCCGAACGAGGCGAAGCTCGACCTCCCCGCGGGCACCGTGTCGGCGTCGGTGGCGCTGACGGGCACGACCGACCCGGTCATCGGGCCGGCAGACGTCGCGATCGCCGAGGGCACCAACACGATCGTGTACGCGTGGGGCAGCGCCGAAGACGGCAACCTCGCCATCGCGGCGCAGACGATCTCGGGGCTCCACTCCAACCCCGACGGAGTGCCGTCCGGCACCGCGGGCTACCTCGCCCAGCAGGACGCCTCCACGACGACCCTCATGGCGGCGGGGCTGGTCGCTCTCGCGATCTCGGCGGCCGTCGCCGCGGGCCTGGTCGTGCGTCGTCGTCAGACGGTGCGCTGATGCTGCCGGGCACGCCGCGGAAGACCGGTCTGCGCTGCGTCATGACGACGCTCGGCGCCCTGGTCACCGCGGCGTGCCTCGCGGCATGCACACCGGGAGGGGTGGGCGCGGATCTCCCTCCTTCCGCGGAGTCGCCCCCCACGACTCCCTCGCCCGCCCCTCCCTCTCCGGCCCCCGCGCCGACCCCGACGAGCGCGGTCGACGTGCGGCCCGGAACCCTTCCCACCCCGGCGGCATCCGTCGCCCCCGTGAGTCTGGGCATCCCGTCGCTCGCCATCGACATGCCGGTGACCGACGTCGGGGTCGCCGACACCGGGCAGATGGAGCTGCCGATCGACCCGGCCGTCGCCGGCTGGTACCGATACGGAGCGGATGCTGTGAGCACGAGTGGCCGGATCCTGATCGCAGCGCACGTCGACGCGGTCGATTATCCGATCGGACCCCTCGCTCGCCTGCGGGACGTGCCCGCGGGCGAGACCGTCCGTCTCACCGCGGCCGACGGCACGAGTCGCGAGTTCGTCGTGGAGTCGCTCACCTACTACGAGAAGACCGCCCTGCCGACCGACGAGCTCTTCCAGCGCGGCGGCCCCTCGGCCCTGGTGCTCGTCACCTGCGGCGGACCGTTCGACAGCCAGACGGGGCACTACCGCGATAACGTGGTCGCCGTGGCGGTTCCGCGATGAGGCGGGGCGAGCACCGTGGAGAGGAGGCTCCGGGTGGATGACACCACCGACGCCGAAGCGGCGCTCGACCGGCGCTTCGCCGCGGGCGACGAGAAGGCCCTCGCAGAGCTGTACCGACGCTGGTCGCCGGTCGTCTTCACTCTGGCGCTGCGCTCGCTCGGCGACCGCGGCGATGCGGAGGACGTCACCCAGCGCACGTTCGTCTCGGCCTGGAACTCCCGGGCGGGCTACGACTCGTCGAAGGGCCGCCTGTCGACCTGGCTGATCACGATCGCACGTCGCCGGATCGCCGACACGATCGACGCTCGGGCCAAGGTGCAGCAGCTCCAGGCCGAGGTGGAGCGGCTCACCCCTCCCGACGCCCTCGTGACGGGATCGATCGATCTGTCCGAGACCCTGCTGCTGTCGAGCGAGCTCCAACAGCTCGCTCCCGACGCGCAGGCGGTCATGCGACTGGCGTTCTACGACGACCTCACCCATGACGAGATCTCACGCAGAATGGGGATGCCCCTCGGCACTGTGAAGAGCCATATCCGCCGAAGCCTTGCCCGAATGCGCGACCGATTGGAGGTGAACCATGTCACATCTGGATGACGAGAAGATCGCTCTGATCGCGATGGGTGAACCGGCCGCTTCCGAGACCGACATGCAGCACCTCGCCGACTGCGAATCCTGTGCTGCTGAGGTCGCCGACATGTCGCGGGTCGCTCTCGTGGCGCGGTCCAGCGTCGTCGAAGGCGAGCTGGAGTCCCCGCCCGCCGACGTGTGGTCGCGCATCCACGGCGAACTCGGATTGACGGCCGCGGTCGAGGCCGACCCGGCATCCGCGCTCCCCGAACCTGCAGCCGAGCCCGACCCCGCGTCGACGCCTGCACCGGATGCGGGGGACGCCCCACGTCGTCGCCGCGAACGTGTGCGCTCCCGCCGTCGCTCGTCGGCGACCGTATGGATCCTCGCCGCATCGATGGCGCTCGTCGTCGCGGTGGGAGCCGGGGTCTGGATCGCCGGCTCGCTCACGCCGTCGTCGGCCGTGATCGCCTCGGCCGAGCTCGCTGCGTTCCCCGACCATCCCGATGCGGTCGGCCAGGCGCAGATCGACGACGACGGTGATGGGCGGCGCACGCTCTCCGTCACCCTCGAGGGCGATGAACTCGTCGACGGGGAGTATCGCGAGGTGTGGCTGATCCGCGAAGACGGGCAGGCGCTGATCAGCCTCGGCGTGCTCGACGATCGCTCCGGCACGTTCCGGGTGCCCGACGGAGTCGACCTCGACGAGTACCGGCTGGTCGACATCTCCTTCGAACCGGTCGACGGCGATCCGGCGCACTCCGGCGACTCGATCGTGCGGGGCGAGCTCGACTTCGCGTGAGCGCCGTGCCGAGCCTGACCTGAGGCGATCAGTCCGCTGCAGGTGAACTCGCCCCGGCGAACACGGCATCGACGGCCATCGTGAGCGTGTTCGTCTCCGACGCCAGGATCGACTCGTCCGACGGCAGCGCCCTCTCGAGCGCGAGCCCGGCGAGCACCGTGTTGAGGAAGCGTGCGCGGCGCTCGTCGTCGCCCGGTGGCAGCGAGCCGTCTTGACCGAGCACGGAGAGCCAGTGCTCGACCCGTCGTTGCCCCATGCGCTCGCTCGCAAGATAGGCCTCGCGCAACTCGTCCGTGAGCTCGGGCTCGATGAAGGTCTGATGGAGCAGCGTCGCGGCGCGCCTGGCCTGTTCGCCGACTCCAGAGGGCGCCAGTACCTGACGCAGGCAGGCGAGAAGCCGTTCGCGGGGTGAGAGTGCCTCGTCATGGATGGGATCGTCCGGTGCGATGACCTCGTAGACGATGCGCAGCACCTCGTCGAGCAGCGCCCGCTGTGTGGGGAAGTGGAACCGCAGCGAGCCGGTGCTCACCCCTGCGCGCGCCGCGACAGCGCGCACGCTGAGTTTCGCGCCGGGATTCTCGCCGAACATCGCCAGGGCCGAATGCAGGATGCGATCCCTGGTGTGCATGGTGCTCGGATCGACCGTCATCCCGTCATTCTCCCCCATCCGCACCAACACGGTGTGTTAGCGTGGTCGGCGTCGCTTACTAACACACCGTGTTAGTGCACCGAAAGGACACTTGTGAATCTCGTTCGAAAGCCGTTCCGGATCATCCGTGAGAATCTGCGCGTCTACCTCCTCCTCAACGCCCTCGCCTATGGCGCGTTCGCGATCGGCTTCATCATCGGGCTGCTCTTTCCCGATCTCGTCGCCGCACGCGAGCAGGCTATGCAGGACGACGGCACGGCGGCGCTCGTCACGTCGCTGATCAGCAGCCCCTGGCTCTTCGCGCTCACCATCTTGGCGGTGAACACTCTTCGCCTCGGTGCGCTCACGATCCTGCTGCCCTCGTTCGCGGTGCCGTTCCTGGGTCTCGCCACCTTCGCGATCTGGTCGGTGACGACGGGCGTGACCCTCGTTCCCGCCACGCCGGAGGGATGGGTCGCCCTGATCCCGCACTCGCTGACCCTGGTGATCGAGCTGCAGGCGTACATCCTGCTGCTGCTCGGCGCGTTTCTCCTGGGCAAGTACTGGCTGCGCCCGCAGACGATCGGGGCGAAGAACCGGCGCCAGGGGTACCTGCGCGGCATCCGGAACATCGGTTGGCTCAGTGTTCCTGCCCTCGCGCTGCTCGTGATCGGCGCGATCTATGAGGCCTTCTCGCTTCTGTACTTCGTGCACCCGCTGCAGCAGCGGGTGCTCGGCTAGCGGGGGATCGCCCCTCGCCCGCGTGAAGCTCAGGCGGGGGCGCCGCTGCCCGCCTGAGCGAGAACCCGCTGGAGCGGCCGGTAGTGCTCGATCACGGCGGCGCGATAGGCGTCGACGTCGCCGGCGCGCACGGCGGCGAGCATGTCGCCGTGAGCGACCGCGGTCTGGTGGATGTCGTCGGGCTGATCGATGTCGAGCTGCGGGAGCACCGCGGTGTGCACGTCCCAGAAGGCGCCGACGAGCTGACCGACGAGCCGGTTGCCGATCGCGTCGAACAGCTTGGTGTGGAACAGGCGGTCGGCTTCGAGGAAGTGCTCGCCTCTGCTCGCCTTGTCGACCATCTCCGCGACGAGCTCGTCGAGCTCGCCGCCCGCGTCGACCTGCGCCGCCGCGACCACGCGTTCGGCCATCGAGAGGTCGAGGGCGAGACGCACCTCGACGACCTCCCGCAGGGACTGCAGCGAGCCTTCGGGAGAGAGCACGCCGCGGAACACCAGTGCCTCGACCATCGGATCCAGTGACATCGCGCCGACGTAGGTGCCGTGGCCATGCCGTACGTCGACGATGTCGAGCGTCGACAGCGTGCGGATGGCCTCTCGGACCGACGAGCGCGACACGTCGAGCTCCTCACAGAGCTCCGTCTCGGTCGGGAGGGGGTCTCCGGGCGTCAGCCCGCGAGCGATGATGAGCTGCTTGATCTGATCCGCCGTCGTCGAGCGCCGCATCCGCGATGCCCTACTCGTGGTGGACTTCATCTGGTCTCCCTCTCGTCCCGACTGAAACGCTCCGATCATCTCACTCTTGTGATTCCATCGAACGTGTGTTTAGAGTACATCAGACATCAGATGTCCTCAAGATGTCCCCCACCACCCTGGAGCACACATGAACCGAACCGTCACCCGCCGCCGCGCGGGTCGATTCACGACACTCATCGTCGGCACCGTCGCCGCCTCCGTCGTCCTCGCCGGCTGCGCTGCCGGCGCAGCCCCCGCGCCGGGCGAGAGCGCCTCCGCCGGAGACGTCGATCCCGACGCGATCATCGAGGCGGGCATCTCGTACACGCTGAACGGCAGCTTCGACCCGATGGTCGCCTCGGGCGCTGTCACGGTCTCTGCGAACTGGCACGTCTTCGAGGGACTCGTCGACCTCGACCCGGTCACGCAGGAGGCAGCCCCGGCACTCGCCGCCGACCTCCCGACCAAGGTCGACGACACGACCTACGAGATCGATCTGCGCGAGGGGGCGACGTTCCAGAACGGCGACCCGGTCACCGCAGACGACGTCGTCTTCAGCTACGAGCGCGTGCTGAACCCCGACAACAACTCGCTGTTCCGTACCTTCATCGACTTCGTCGACACCGTGACCGCGGTCGACGAGGACACGGTGCAGATCACCACCGACTACCCGTTCTCGCTCATCGAGGAGCGTCTCGGCGTGGTCAAGATCGTCCCGAAGGCGCTCGTCGAGGCCGACCCCGAGGGCTTCGGCGCCAACCCGGTCGGCTCGGGCCCATACTCGCTCGTCTCGGCCGTGCCCGAGGACAAGCTCGTGTTCGAGCGCTACGACGACTACAACGGCCCCCACCCGGCGCTCGCCGCCGGCATGAACTGGAACCTGCTGTCCGACGCCTCGGCCCGGGTCACCGCGATGTCGACCGGCACGATCCAGGCGATGGAGGACGTGCCCTACATCGACGTCGATTCGCTGGCATCCGCCGCCGACGTCGAGAGCGTGCAGTCGTTCGGTCTGCTCTTCATGATGTTCAACACGAAGGCTGCGCCCTTCGACGACGTCCGGGTGCGCCAGGCACTGCACTACGCGCTCGACATGGACAAGATCATCGAGACCGGGATGCTGGGCAACGCCACGCCCGCCACTTCGTTCCTGCCCGAGACGTACCCGAACTACCACGAGGCGTCGACGGTCTACACCTACGACCCCGAGAAGGCCGAGGAGCTGCTGGCCGAGGCGGGCGTCGACGACCTGTCGATCACGCTGCTCACCACCGACACCGGCTGGGTGAAGGAGGTCGCGCCGCTGATCAAGGAATCGCTCGACGCGATCGGGATCGACACGACGCTCGACATCGGACAGTCGGCGTCGATGTACGAGAAGGTCGACTCCGGCGACTACACGGTCGCGATCGCCCCGGGAGACCCGTCGGTGTTCGGCGTCGACCCCGATCTGCTCATGAACTGGTGGTACGGCGAGAACGTCTGGACCCAGACGCGCACGAACTGGGCGGACTCACCCGAGTACGCCGAGCTGCGCACCCTGCTCGACGACGCCGTGCAGCAGCAGGGCGATGAGCAGCAGGCCACCTGGAACGAGGCCTACGACCTGCTCTCGGACGAAGCCGTGCTGTACCCGCTGTTCCACCGCAAGCTCCCCACCGCGTGGAGCAGCCAGGAGCTGGTCGGGTTCGCGCCCGTGCCCACCACCGGACTGTCGTTCCTCGACGTGGGCGTGGCGGCGAAGTAGCCCCGGCCCCCACGGCGGGGATGCGCGCCCGAGCGCATCCCCGCCGCACCCTCCTCGACCCTGGAAGGAGCGGCACGTGTCCCACACGCTCCGCCTCATCGGACGACGGCTGCTGCAGCTGCCGTTCATGATCCTCGGCATCACGTTCCTCGTGTTCTTCGTGATGTCGTTCTCGCCCGTCGATCCCGCCCGCACCGCGCTCGGCGAGACCGCATCACCCGAGGCGCTGCAGGCGTACCGGGAGAAGTACGGTCTCGACCTCCCTCTGCTGGTGCGCTACGTGAACTTCCTGATCGGACTCGTGCAGGGCGACCTCGGCACGTACTCGGCGCGCAGCCTGCCGGTGATCGACGAGGTCGTGCGCGCGTTCCCCGTCACGCTGGCGCTGACCTTCCTCGGCCTCGTCATCGCGGTGGTCGTCGCGTTCGCGATCGGCGTCCTCGCCGCCGTGTACCGCGACCGCTGGCCCGACCAGGTGATCCGCGTCTTCGGCGTCGCGTCGCTGTCGACGCCCTCGTTCTGGCTCGCGATCCTGCTGATCCAGCTCTTCACCCTCACCCTGGCCGTGCTCCCGGCATCCGGACCCCTTCCCGACTTCTGGACCGACCCGTCGGGATGGCTCGCGCGCATGACCCTGCCGGCCGTGGCGCTCGCCGTGCCCGTGATCGGTCAGCTGTCCCGCGTGGTGCGCACCTCGATGGTCGAGGAGCTCGATCGCGACTACGTGCGCACGGCTCTCGGTGCCGGCATCCCGCGGACCATCGTGGTCGGCCGCAACGTGCTGCGCAACGCGCTGATCACGCCCGTGACCGTGCTCGGCCTGCGGATCGGCTATCTCCTGGGCGGGGCCGTGGTGATCGAGATCATCTTCGCGATCCCCGGGATGGGCACTCTGATCCTCAACGGCGTGACCAACAACGAACCCAACCTCGTGCAGGGCGTGACTCTCGCAGTGTCACTGGCCTTCGTGGTGATCAACATCATCGTCGACCTCCTGTACGTGCTCATCAATCCCCGAATCCGGGCGGTGTGACATGCGACGCAAGCTGACTGAACGACTCTCGCTTCCGGGGCTCCGCTTCGGCGGCCTCTCCCTCGGCTCCCTGATCTGCATCGTGGTGCTGGCCGTGATCGCCCTGGCCGCGATCGCGGCGCCCCTGATCGCGCCGTTCGACCCGCTGGCCTCGGGCGCGCCCGTGCAGCCGCCGAGCGCCGAGCACTGGTTCGGAACCGACCGCCAGGGCCGCGACATCTTCTCCCGACTGGTCTACGGCGCCAGGTACTCGCTCGTGATCGGACTCGGCGCGACCCTGGTCGCCCTGGCCGCCGCCTGCGTGCTGGGCACGATCGCCGCGACGGCACCCCGCTGGATCTCCGAGATCCTGATGCGCATCATGGACGTCGTGATGTCCTTCCCGGGCATCGCGCTCGCCGCGGTCTTCGTGGCGGTGTTCGGCAAGTCGCTGCCGGTGCTCGTGCTGACGATCGCTTTCCTCTACGTGCCGCAGCTCACCCGCATCGTCCGCGCGAACATCCTCGACCAGTACGGCGAGGACTACGTCTCGGCCGTGCGGGTCATGGGTGCGGGCACCGCGCGGATCATCGCGAAGCACGTCGCCCGCAACGCCATGGCCCCCGTGCTCGTCTTCGCGACCGTGCTCGTCGCCGATGCGATCGTGTTCGAGGCGTCGCTGTCGTTCCTGCAGGCGGGCGTGCCCGATCCCGAGCCGTCCTGGGGCAACGTGATCGCCGCGGGCCGCAACCTGCTGATGAGCGGCGCCTGGTGGGCGACGTTCTTCCCCGGCATCCTCATCATGCTGACGGTGCTGTGCCTGAACATCCTCTCCGAGGGGATGACGGATGCGCTGGTGTCGCCGCGCGCCCGCAAGGTCACCGCGGACGCGGCGAACACCGAGGAGTCGACGCACGAGCTCGAGGAGGCGGCCGCCGGCCCCGACGACACGAACGTGATCGTCACGGTCGACACCTCGGTCAACCTCTCCGTGCCGAGCGGTGTGCCCGACACGCTCGTGCCGGTCGCGCCCGTGGTGCCCCTCGCCGAGCGGCTCGCGGATCTGCGCCGCCGCGAGCTCGCCCGCACCGATCGCCTCGTGTACTCGGGCGACGAGACGCCGCTGCTCGACGTGCAGGACCTCTGCATCTCGTTCCCGCGCCACGGTGACGTCGACGTCGTCGACCACGTGAGCTTCACGGTGCGCCCCGGCGAGACCATGGCGCTGGTGGGCGAATCGGGCTGCGGCAAGTCGATCACCTCGCTCGCCATCATGGGCCTGCTCGACACGAAGGCCGATGTGCGCGGGCGCATCCTCTTCGACGGCCGGGATCTGCTGCAGATGACCCCGAAGCAGCGCAACGCGCTGCGCGGACACGACATCGCGATGATCTATCAGGATGCGCTGAGCTCGCTGAACCCGGCGATGCTCATCCGCTCGCAGATGAAGCAGCTGACATCGAGGGGCGGCACGCGCACGGCCGAGGAACTGCTCGAGCTGGTCGGGCTCGACCCCGCGCGCACTCTCGCCTCCTATCCGCACGAGCTCTCAGGCGGGCAGCGGCAGCGTGTGCTGATCGCCATGGCGCTCACCCGTGACCCGCGCCTCGTGATCGCCGACGAGCCGACCACCGCTCTCGACGTGACGGTGCAGGCGCAGGTCGTCGAGCTGCTGATGCGGTTGCAGCGCGAGCTGGGCTTCGCGCTCGTCTTCGTCTCGCACGACCTCGCACTGGTCGCGGAACTCACCCACCGCATCACGGTCATGTATGCCGGGCAGGTGGTCGAGCAGGGCACGACCCGCGAGATCCTGACCCAGCCGGTGCACGAGTACACGCAGGGTCTTCTCGGAGCAGTGCTGTCGATCGAGGCGGGCTCCGACAGGCTCCACCAGGTGGCCGGGGTCGTGCCGTCGCCGCGCGATTTCCCTGCCGGCGATCGGTTCGCCCCGCGCTCGTCCGACCCGAGCCGCTACGCCGGGGTCGCCCCCGTGCGTCGTCGCATCGAGGGGACCGAGCACTACTACGCGGCGCATCCCGATGATGCGCCCATCGACGCGATCGGAGCAGGACGATGAGCGACACCGTCATCGAGCTGGAAGACGTGCACGTGCGCTACCGGACCCGCGCATCGTCGCTGTTCCGGCCGAAGTACATCGATGCGCTGGCGGGCGTCTCGCTCACCGTGAAGCGGGGGCAGACGCTGGGCATCGTGGGCGAGTCGGGTTCGGGCAAGTCGACCTCGGCCAAGGTGCTCGTGGGACTCGAGAAGCCGACCGGCGGCCGGGTCGTGTTCGACGGCGAGACCGTGACGTCGTTCACTCCCGCGGTGCGCAAGAGGCTCGGACGCATCCTCTCGGTGGTCTTCCAGGACCCCGCGACGGCCTTGAACGCCCGCATGACCGTGCGCGACGCGCTGCTGGATCCGCTGCAGGTGCACCGGCTCGGCACGCCCGCGACCCGCGCGCGCAAGGTGCGCGACCTCGTCGGTCTCGTGGGTCTCCCCGCCTCCGCGCTCGAAGCCCTGCCCAGCCAGCTCTCGGGCGGGCAGCGTCAGCGCGTCGCGATCGCCAGGGCGCTGGTGCTCGATCCGCAGGTGATCGTCGCCGACGAACCCACCTCCGCGCTCGACGTCTCGGTGCGGGCGCAGATCCTCAACCTGCTCACCGACCTGAAGGAGCAGCTCGGCCTCGGCATGGTCTTCATCTCGCACGACATCCAGACCGTCCGCTACCTCTCCGACGAGATCGCCGTGATGAACCGGGGGAGGGTCGTCGAGTTCGGCGACTCCGCCCGCGTGTTCGAGGCACCCTCCGACGACTACACCAGAACCCTGCTGGGCGCTGCGCCCTCGCTGCTCGAACCGACCAACTGAAACGACCGGAACACCATGACTGCTGCATCCTCCTCCGTCACCTTCACCGGTGTCATCCCGCCCGTCGCCACGCCGCTGCTGCCCGACGGCTCGATCGACCACGTCTCGCTCGAACGTCTCGTCGAGCGCCTGATCGCCGAGGGCGTCTCGGGGCTCTTCGCGCTCGGCTCCACGGGTGAGACCGCCTACTTCACCGACGATCAGCGCGTCGAGCTGCTCGCCACGATCGTGAGGGTGAACGCGGGTCGGGTGCCGATCATCGCCGGCGCGATCGAGCTCACCGCCCCCCGCATCATCGAGACAGCGCGGCGTCTGGTCGCGGCAGGCGCGCAGGCGATCGTCACGACGGCCCCGCTGTACACGCTGAACTCGGCCGCCGAGGTCGCCGACCACTTCCGAGCGATCGCCGCCGCGATCGACGTGCCGCTGTGGGCCTACGACGTGCCCGTGCGCGTGCACTCCAAGCTCGGCATCGATCTGCTCGTGCGGCTCGGCGCCGAGGGAGTCATCCACGGGGTCAAGGACTCCTCGGGCGACGACGTCTCGTTCCGCCGACTGATCGCCGCGAACGACGCCGCCGGACGTCCGCTGCAGCTGCTCACCGGACACGAGGTCGTCGTCGACGCCATGGCTCTCGCGGGTGCCGACGGCGTGGTGCCCGGCTTCGCGAACGTCGAGGCCGCGGGCTACGTCCGGCTGTGGGATGCCGCACAGCGCGGCGACTGGACCGAGGCGCGCACCGAGCAGGAGCGCATCAACCGCGCGTTCGACATCGTCTTCGAGCCGCAGGGACTCTCGGGTGATGCGACGGGCGTCGGTGCGTTCAAGGCGGCCATGCACGCCCGCGGCATCATCGACCACGCGACGATGGCCGACACCGTGCAGTCGCTCGATGCCGACACCGTCACGCGCATCCGCCGCATCCTCTCCGAGCAGGGGATGCTGCCGGTCGTCGTCTCCTGATGGCGGGTCCTGTCGTGTCGGCTCCGTCGAGCGAACTCGTGCTCGCCGTCGACATCGGCGGCACCAAGACGTCGGCAGCCCTCGCCGACCGCGACGATGTGCTGCTGCGCACCGAGACGGCGCCCACGCGAGCAGCGGAGGGTCCGGCGGCGGTCGTGTCGACCGTCGTGGGTCTGGCGCGGAGGCTTCTCGACGGTTCGCCCGCGCGTCTGTCGGGCGTCGGGATCGGCGCGGCGGGTGTCGTGAACGCGGTGACCGGCACGATCGTCTCGGCCACCGACACGTTCGCCGACTGGCCGGGCACTCCCGTCGCCCGGCTCGTGCGCGAAGCACTGGGCGAGCTGCTGTCACCCGGCGCCCCGGTCGTCGTGCAGAACGACGTCGACGCGCACGCCGAGGGAGAGCATCGGCATGGAGCGGCGGCGGGCGCTGACAGCGTGCTCGTCGTCGCCGTGGGAACCGGTGTCGGCGCCGGGCTCATCCTCGACGGCAGGGCCGTGCGCGGAGCGCACCACGTGGCGGGTGAGATCGCCCACCTGCCGACCCCGGGTGCCGAGCATCTGCGCTGCCCCTGCGGGCGCACGGGGCACCTCGAAGCCATCGGCTCCGGCATCGGTCTGCATGCGCACTTCCGGTGGCTCGGGGGAGACCCGCTCATCGTCGACGCCCGCGGCGTCGCGGCCGCGGCGGCCCACGGCGACCCGATCGCGAGGCGCGCCCTCGGGGACTCGGCCGCAGCAGTCGGGCGCGCGCTCGCCGGAGCCGCCACGATCTTCGACCCTGAACGCATCGTGATCACCGGTGGAGTGCCCAAGATCGGCGACGCCTGGTGGCTGCCGATGCGGCGCGCCTTCGCCGCCGACGCCATCGACGCACTGCAGCCCACTCCCATCCTGCCGGGCGTGCTCGGCGACGACGCGCCCCTGCGGGGCGCCGCAGCATCCGCCTGGAGGGCGCTATGAGATCCACCGACATCCTCGACGAGCTGCGCAGAGGACTGGTCGTCTCGTGCCAGGCCTACCCCGGCGAGGCGATGCGCGACCCCCGCACCATGGCGCAGGTCGCGCAGGCGGCGGTCGTGGGCGGAGCCGCCGGCATCCGAGTGCAGGGCCTCGACGACATCAGAGCCGTCGCCGCGATGAGCGTGCCGGTGATCGGGCTGTGGAAGGACGGCGACTCCGACGTCTTCATCACCCCGACGCTCGATCATGCGAAGGCCGTCGCCGATGCGGGAGCAGACGTCGTCGCGATCGACGGCACCCGCAGGCCGAGGCCCGACGGACGCAGTCTCGCCGAGACGATCGCGGCGCTCCGCGAGCACACAAACGCGCTGATCATGGCCGACTGCGGCTCGCTCGACGATGCGCTCGCGGCCGAGGCCGCCGGCGCCGACATCCTCGGCACGACGCTCGCGGGCTATACGTCGGAGCGCCCGAAGACCGAGGGTCCGGATGTCGAACTGATCGCCGAGCTCGCTGCGCGCTGCGCCACGCCGGTCATGGCGGAGGGCCGCATCCACTCGCCCGCCCAGGCCGCACAGGCCGCGGCGGCAGGAGCATTCGCGGTGTGCGTCGGCACCGCGATCACTCACCCGACGACCATCACCTCGTGGTTCGTCTCCGCACTCACCGAGGGGAACTGATGGACGTTGTCATCGCACCCGCAGACGAGATCGGCGAGATCGTCGCCGACGACATCGCCGCACTGATCGCGGACAGGCCGGATGCCGTGCTCGGCCTCGCCACCGGATCGAGCCCGTTGCGCATCTACGACGCGGTCGCCCGGCGCGTCGCCGACGGGCGGCTCTCCCTCGCCCACGCGCGAGGCTTCATGCTCGACGAGTACGTCGGGCTGCCGGTGGGGCATCCGTGCCGGTACAGCACGGTGATCGACCAGGACTTCGTCTCACGTGTCGATCTCGCCCCCGATGCGGTGCGAGGGCCCGACGGCGACGCCGCCGACCTCGGCGCGGCGTGCGACGCATACGAGCAGGCGATCCGTGAGGCGGGCGGCGTCGACCTGCAGATCCTGGGCATAGGCACCGACGGGCACATCGCGTTCAACGAGCCGGGCTCGTCGCTCGCGTCGCGCACCCGTGTGAAGACGCTCACGGAGCAGACCCGCCACGACAACGCCCGCTTCTTCGGCGACGACGTCGATGCGGTGCCGCACCACTGCCTCACGCAGGGGCTCGGCACCATCATGGACGCGCGCCGCATCGTGCTCGTCGCGACCGGCACCTCGAAGGCCGAGGCCGTGTCGCACCTGGTCGAGGGGGCGGTCTCCGCACGGTGGCCGGCCACCGTGCTCCAGCACCACCGACGCGTCACCGTGTTCGTCGACGAGGACGCCGCCGCGCAGCTCGAGCTCGTCGACTACTACCGCCATGTGCGCGCACACCGCCATCTGGTGTCATGACCGGGCCGCTCGCACCCGTGCTGGTCAGCTCGTACGCGGCGTCTCCCGCCCACCAGACCTGGGATCCCGGTCTCGAGGGCGAGCTGCTGCCGGCGCTCTGCGCACTTCCGGGGGTCGCGGGACTCGAGGTGCCGTGGATCGGCGGCATCCACCCGCACGACCCCGACTGGTTCCTGCGTCACGTGCCGGCCGGTGCCGAGCTCGCGGTGACGCCGCTGCCATGGGTCATGAAGAGGTGCGCAGCCGATACCCGCTACGGCATCGCCTCCCCGGATGACGACGGCCGTCGCGCCGCCGTCGCCGACCTGCGCGCCGTGGCCGACGACGTGCGGCGGATCGGAGCCGCGAGCGGGGCAGCCGTGACCGTCGTGGCTCTGCACACCGCGCCTCAGGGCAAGGCAGCCCCCGCACCCCTCGCCGACTCCCTGGCCGAGATCTCGCAGTGGGACTGGTCAGGAGCGCGGCTGGTCGTCGAACACTGCGACGCCGCGGTGCCCGGTCACCCGTGGGAGAAGGGGTTCCTGTCACTCGAGGAGGAGATCGACGCGATCCTGTCGGCCGACGCCGCCTTCGCGCTGTGGCTGAACTGGGGGCGGTCGGCGATCGAGACCCGAGACGCCGACGCCGTCACCGAGCAGATCGCCCTCGCCGCGGCGACCGGGCGGCTCGCCGGACTCACGTTCTCAGGATCCGCCGCAATCGACGGACCCTACGGCGCGGCCTGGACCGACGGACACCTGCCGCTCGCGGCGGCGGATCCCGGTTCGGGCTCTCTGCTGGACGGCACTCTTGTCGCCGCCGCGCTCGCCGCGGCCGGCGGCGTCGAGCGGCTCGGGCTGAAGGTGAGCAGACGCCCGGGAGACGCGACCGCGGATGCCGTCGTCCGGACGGTCGCGGACAACCTCGAAGCGGTGCGAGCGGCGTCGGGCGCGGGTCACTGACTCCCCGGAGATCTCCACAGATGTGGCCGCGAAGCGACTGTCAGGCCGCCGTCTCCCGCAGCGCGGGTCGGGTGAGACGCGGGATCAACGCGGGCGTGGACTCGCGGTACTCGACGTAGTCGGCGCGGTCGCCCCACTTCTTCTCGGCGCGAGCCTCGAGCAGGGGGATGCCGCTGACGCGTGTGAGCAGCAGGATCACGAACAGCGGCGACAGGATCGCGACCCACTGCCATCCGGCGAGCACCGGGGCGGCGGTGATGAAGACCCCGACCCAGATCACGATCTCGCCGAAGTAGTTGGGGTGACGCGAGCGCGACCACAGCCCGGTGCGGATGAACTCGTCCTTGTTGCGCGGATCGGCGCGGAACGCCGACTTCTGCGCGTCCGCGACGATCTCGATGACCATGCCGAGGGCCCAGACGACGATCCCCACGACGGTCAGCCAGCCGATGGGTGCGCGCGCAGCGGCATCCGTGCTGATCGCGATCCACGCGGCGGCTGCCGTGATCGACACCCACGCGCCCTGGATCACCCACACCTGCAGGAAGCGCACCGGAGAGCCCTTGATCTCGTCGAATCGGCCGTCGGATCCGGCCCTGTGCACGCGCATCGCCAGGAACGAGCCGAGGCGAGCGGCCCACAGGACCACCATCGCGGCGAGGATCCAGCTGCGTGCGTCGGGCAGGGGCGTCAGCAGCACGAGCGCGACGGAGATCGCCAGGAACGTGAGGCTGCCGGTGAGGTCGAAGAACCGCTCGGTGCGCAGGATCATCGCGGGGATGAAGGCGAGGATCTGGATCGCGAACGCCGCGGCGACCGCGAGGGCGAACAGCGGGATGCCGCCGAGAACCGCGCCGCCCTGGCTGCCGGCGAGCGCGACGAGGGCTCCGATGACGAGGGCGACGACGATCGCGATGAGGGAGGAGCGCGAGGATCTCGGCTTCGTGGGGGTGGGGGAGGACATCGTGTTCTTTCCGGTTCTCAGAGGTACAGGGCTTCGACGGCGACGGCGGCGCGATCGAGCACGACGCTCCGCTTGAGCTTCATGGTGGGCGTGACGAGGGCGCGGTCTTCGAGGTCGGCGAACACGATGCTGAAGCGTCGCACCTGCTCGCTGCGGGAGACGAGCGCGTTGGCGGCATCCACCGTGCGCTGCAGGTGCGCGTGCAGCGTCGGTTCCGTCACGGCGCGAAGGTCGCTCTCGCCCGACGGGGGGATGCGGATGCCCTCTGCCGCCGCCCACGCCGTGGTCTGTTCGGGGTCGAGCACGAGCAGCGCCGAGACGTAGGGCTTGCCCTCGCCCACCATCACGGCGTGCGACACCAGCGGGTCCGCCTCGACAGCGCCCTCCCAGCGGGTCGGCACGATCGTCTTGCCGTTGGACGTGACGATCACGTCTTTCAGCCGGCCCTCGAGCACCAACCGCCCGCGCTCGTCGAGCCGCCCGAGGTCGCCGGTGCGGAAGAAGCCGTCGACGAAGGCGCTCTCGTCGTGGGCGAGAGTGCGATAGCCGTCGAACACGCCGACGCCGCGCGCGAGCACCTCCCCGTCCTCGCTGATGCGCACGGTGAGTCCGGGCAGCGGCGGACCCACGGTTCCCGAGGCGATGCGACCGGGGAGGTTGCCGGTCAACGGCGCCGTCGTCTCGGTCAGTCCGTAGCCCTCGATGACGGGCACGCCGATTCCGCGGAAGAAGAGCGAGAGATCGGCATCCAGTGCCGCTCCGCCCGAGAGGATGTAGCCGACGCGACCGCCCATCACCGTGCGCAGGCGCCTGAAGAAGAGAGCGTCGAAGAAACGATGACGCAGGAGCAGGCCGAGGTCCCGCGCGGGCGCGCGCCCCGCATCGAGCAGCTCCTCTCGGTGGCCCCACGCGATCGCGGTCGACCGGGCCGTGGCCCACACGGCCGAGAGCTTCTTCTCGGCGGCCTTGTCGGCGGCGGCCGCCTGGATCTTCTGCAGCACCCGCGGCACCACCACCAGGAAGGTCGGGCGCAGGGTGTCGAGCGTGGCGACGACCCTCGTCGGATCGGAGAGGTGCGCGATGCGCATGCCGCTGGCGAGGCAGATCAGCTGCAGGCCGCGGGCGAGCACGTGCGCGAGCGGCAGGAAGATGACGGTGTTGCCGGCGTCGTTGACGATCTCGCGATAGGCCGCGGCGATGTTGAGCACCTGTCCGAGGAAGTTCCGGTGCGTGAGCACGACCCCCTTCGGCTCGCCCGTGGTGCCCGAGGTGTAGACGATCGTGGCAGGGTCGTCCTGCGACGCCGTCGTCCTGCGCGCCTCGAGCTCCTCGTCGGTGACGTCGATGCCGAGCGAGACCAGGTCGGAGAGGGTGCCGGTCGCGGCGGCCTCCATGGTCCACGCGCCGAAGGTCTCGTCATCCGTCTGCGCGAGTGAAGCCTCGAGCAGCGCGACGTGTGCCGCGGTGCCGCCGATCGCCAGACGCACTCCGGCATCCGAGACGATCGCGTCGACCTGAGACGGCGATGAGGTCTCGTAGATCGGCACGACCACGGCCCCCGCGAACCAGGCGGCGAGGTCGGCGACGGCCCACTCATACCGAGTCGGCGCCATGATCGCGATGGGGTCGCCCGGCATGATGCCCGACGCGATGAATCCCTTGCCGAGAGCGCGGACCCGGTCGGAGAACTCGCGCGTCGTGATCGGGCGCCAGGATGCTCCGGCATCGACTCCCTCGACCTCGAACGCGACGTGGTCGGGAGCTGCCGTGACACGCGCCACCAGCAGGTCGGTGACGTTGCGATACCCGTCGAGGTCGGCGAGCGGCGGGGTCGACGATTCGATCATCGGAGCTCCTTCCGGGCGCGCGAGAACGAACCCATCTGCACCTGTTCGGAGCCGACGACGGATCGGATGGGTCTCGCAGAACGGCCCGCTCGACAGTGTCGAGCGGGCCGCTTCCTGACGGTGTCAGGGTCAGGTGCTACTTCTGGATGAAGGCGAGGATGTCGGGGTTGATGACATCCGCGTGGGTGGTCAGCATGCCGTGCGGGAAGCCCTCGTAGATCTTGAGCTCGGAGTTCGGGAGGAGTTCATGCTGCTTGAGCGCGGCGTCCTTATAGGGGACGACCTGGTCGTCGTCGCCCTGGAGGACAAGCACCGGCACCGTGATGGCCTTCAGGTCTTCGGTCTGGTCGGTCTCGGAGAACGCCTTGATGCCCTCATAGTGGGCGAGAGCGCTGCCGGTCATGCCCTGACGCCACCAGTTGGCGACGACGGGCTCGGAGAGCTCGACGCCTTCGCGGTTGAAGCCGTAGAACGGACCCGAGGCGACGGCCTGGAAGAACTCGGCGCGGTTGGCGGCGAGAGCCTCGCGGAATCCGTCGAAGACGGAGATCGGGGTGCCTTCGGGGTTCGCATCGGTCTGCACCATGAGCGGCGGCACGGCGGAGACGAGGACCGCCTTCGCGACACGGCCCTGAGGCTCGCCGTACTTCGCGACGTAGCGGGCGACCTGGCCGCCTCCGGTCGAGTGTCCGATGTGGACCGCGTTCTGCAGATCCAGGTGTTCGACGACGGCGCTCGCGTCGCTGGCGTAGTGGTCCATGTCGTGGCCGACGCTGGTCTGCGACGAGCGGCCGTGGCCGCGGCGGTCGCTGGCGATGACGCGGAAGCCCTTGCCGAGGAAATAGAGCATCTGGGCGTCCCAGTCGTCGGACGACAGGGGCCAGCCGTGGTGGAACATGATGGGCTGCGCGTCGCGGGGACCCCAGTCCTTGAAGTAGATGTCGGTTCCGTCATCCGTGGTCACAAAAGCCATGAGCACCTCCGGGGTGTGGTGAGCCGGACGATGCCGACTTCAGTTCGGTGTCTCCGCGCGGCTCGGCGGATGTTCTTCACGCTAGCCACGCTCGACGGATCGCACATTCGACGTTTGTCGAAACCCGATGAACGGCACGGCCGTCGCGTCAGTCCTGGGTGGCGAGGAACGAGTCGATCGCCTCAGCGAGCCGGTCGGGTGCTTCGAGCGCGACGTAGTGTCCGACCCCGTCGAGGAGCAGTCCGTCGATCGGCGCCTCGACGATCTGTGTCACGGTGTCCTCGGTGAAACGTCCGCCGAATCCGCCTATCGCGAGAGTGGGCAGGGTGAGCTTGTTCCGGGCGCGGTCCTGAAAGTCGGTGCCCTCGGCGAGCATCGACTGGTAGAGCCCGACGGCGCCCTTCCAGCCGCCCTTCCGCGAGTACGTTCGCGCGAACTCCTCGATGTCTGCCGGGGTGATGGCGTCGGGGGCTGCGGACATGGCGGGGAAGGCCCACGTTCCCAACACTTCTCTCTCGCGACCCGTGAGGAGCATCTCGGCGACACCGGGTGCAGCGAGGACGCCGATGTGCCACGAACCACCGTGGGTGATGTCGCCGAAACCCTCCAGGCCGAAGCCGGCGAGCCCCATCTCGGTTGCGATGAGACTGCGTGCGTCTTCGGGGTGCTCGGTGATCAGGCGGTAGACGGAACCGCCAGCGATGTCCTGGGCGGCGATGTGGACCGGGCCGACGCCCAACTCGGTGATGAGGGCGTGCAGGTCTGCGGCGGCATCGGCACTCGTGAAGCGATCTGGGGCTACTGCTGAATCGCCGAAGCCTCGCAGGTCGACAGCGAACACGCGATGCCGAGCCGCGAGCAGCGGGATCAGGCGGTGGAACGCCCACCAGGACTCGGGGAAACCGTGCACCAAGAGAATCGGAGAGCCGGTCGAGCCCGCCGAGACGTAGTGCAGGGTCGTGCCGTTGACATCGGCGAGATGGTGTCGGACCTCGGGGATGGTCGCCCCGGGGGCAACTATGGCGCTGTGCATGGTGATCTCCTTCAGATTGTCAACCTAGTTGTCTATTGGAACGTAAGGCAACCTGGTTGTCAATGCTTCGGTCCGACACTAGATTCGAGACATGGACATCAGCGGTACTCAGTTTGCGCAGCTCCTGATGGGCGCGTTCGAGACGATGGTGGACGAGGTGCGCGCAAGTCTGGAGAGCGCGGGCCACCCCGGGTTGACCGTGGTCAATGAGCTGGCGATGCAGGCCATCGACGCAGGGGCGTCGAGTGCGGCGCACCTCGCCCGCGAGACCGGCGTGAGTCGTCAAGCTGCAGCGAAGACGATCAGCGTCCTGGAGTCCTTGGGATATGTGACCCGTGAGGCCGACCCGGCCGACGCCAGGAAGAAGGCTCTGCAGGTCACCGTGGAGGGTCGCAGCGCAATCGGGATCGGAGCCGCCGCGTTCGAGCGCATCTTCCGGCGGTGGGAGGAAGAAGACCGCCCGGCGGCGCGCGTGACCATCGCGGCCCTTCAGCGGATCACCGCGAGCGATCGGCCCTGATCTCCCAGCATCCGGAGACTTCGGCCGAGCGTGCTCGAACGGAAGGTCGACGGCAGCGATTCGTGCTCGAACGTTCGCGAGGATCGTCCGGAACAGCTGCGGATGTCACGTGTGGAGGGGCTGACGGGAATCGAACCCGCGCTGTCTGCTTGGGAAGCAG
>NZ_CAUQVQ010000029.1:0-33659 GCF_963521645.1 uncultured Microbacterium sp.
CTCGTGGTCGTACAGCACGGGGCGATCGACCGTCTTCGTCACGTCGGCAGGATCGACGACGAGCATGAGCATCGCGAGGATCAGCAGCGTCACGATGAAGGCCCCGCCGCCCACGACCAGGCCGAGGGCGATCGGCGTCAGTCCCTCGTAGGTGCCGTTGGCGATGGCGTCGTTCACGCGGGCCGTGAACGCGCCGGTCGACACGAGAGTGACGATCGCCGCGAAGATGCCGCAGGCCAGCGCGATGCCGAGCAGGTGCAGGGGGCGCAGGATGTCGCTGCGGGTGGGCTTCTCGTCGCTCATCGGTCTCCTCCGTGGTCGACCGTCGCGGGACTCGCGTGGTCGGCGGCGTCATCGACGGCGCGCGTGTGCTTCGGGGTCAGTCCGGCGATGCCGAGGAAGACGGCGATGACCGCCGCGTATCCGCCGAACATGCCGACTCCGAGGATGATGCCGGTGAGCACGTAGTCCCCCGCGCCCTCGATGGCATAGGGCTGCACGAATCCGGCGGGAATGGCGATCAGCACCACGGCAAGCAGCAGTCCGATCGCGCCGACAGTGATGGAGTCGCGCGCGGTGTCGTCTCCCGCGCGGCGCGCCCGCAGACCCACCACCAGTTCCACGAACCCGGTCGTCGCAGCCCACGCGATCAGCACGATGAAGAACATGTCCTCAGTGCGCCACATCGGCACGCCTGCGGTCATTCCCGCGGCGAAGCCGAGCAGGGCCAGCACGATCGACGGCCACCGCTGCCCCGCAGGGAACACGAGCCAGGCGGCGAGGATCATCACGAGCGCGCTCGTCAGCACGAATCCGCTGAACACCGAGAGGCCGACTGCGGCGGAGTGATCGGGAGAGAAGGTGATCATCACTGCGGCGGCGGCGGCGAAGAGCGCGCGCAGCAGCTGGACGTGACGCACGGTGAACGTGCGGGCAGGGGCAGACATGACGATCCAGAGTCCTCCGGGGTGTTACCCCCAGTCTACGCGGGGGCGCGGAGTGGATGCCGCCCGGGAAGCTGTTCGCGGGGCCTGATCGAACTCCCCAGATCGATCGTCAGGCCCCGCGACAGAACGCAGCGACGGGGGCGGCACTGCGTCGGGTCGTCTCCGTTCACAAGATCGGGTGCCTTGCTCGCGGTGGTACAACCCTTGGACCCCAGAAAGAGCATCGCGTCCCCTGACGTGATGCCGTGTGGTCGTAAGCTCACTTTAGAGTTCATTTCTTCACATACCGGAGGGGTTCTGTGATGAGTATGGAAAGTGGGATCCGGAGGGCGGCAGATGCGTTCGCGAGCTCATTCCGCGACGCCATCAACGCTCGGGGGCTCACTCTCGCACGCCTGCATGAACTCCTCCGCAGTCGGGGCAACAGCGTCTCGATGGCGACGCTCAGCTACTGGCGGTCCGGCGCACGGCGCCCCGAAGGCGTGCAGTCGATGGCCGCTCTCACCGACATCGAGGAGCTGCTCGGCCTGGAGCGCGGCGCCCTCACCGCTCTGCTCGGCACGACGAATCGCACCGGCCCGCTGGGCCCCAACCAGTTCCCCCTCGACGAGGCAGAGTTGGAGCGAGCCGTGAAAGAGGTGTACGCGGCCCTCGGTGCCCGGTACCCCGATCCGTCCCGCGAACTGACGACGCACTCCGTGACGGATGTCGACGCGGTAGGAAACGTGTGGCGGTCGCTCACGCGGAGCATCGTGCAGTCGACCGTCGGCACGATCCGGGCGATCCCGTTCCTCGAGCTGACCCCGGGCGAGCGCACACCCGCGCCGCTGATCGAGGCGGTGTCCGGCGGACGCATCGCAGCCCGGCACTCGCATCCGAACGGCGAGGTCCACGGTGTGCTGTTCGAGCTGGAGGCTCCCCTGATCGCGCCGGAGACCTCGATCGTCGAGTGGTCGGTCGAATATCCACCCGGTTATCCGCCGCAGCGCGAGACCGGGCACGCGCTCGCGCGACAGAGCCGTGAGCTTCTGGTGTGGACGCGATTCCATCCCGATGCACTGCCCGATCGCATCGAGGAACGCGTCGAGACCCCTGCCGGCGTCACCACGACGGTGCTGGATCTCGGAGGTCGCTCGTCGGTCCATCAGGTGCGGCGGGCGTTCGGGCCGGGCGTCCTGGGTGTCAGCTGGAGCTACGACGACGGACGCTGAGTGCGGCCCCGGGTCAGCCGGGCTGCTCCCCGACCGCCACAGGACGACCGGGTGTGTTCGACCATTGGCTCCACGATCCCGGGAAGACCTTCGCGCGGATGCCGATCTCGTCGAGCACGAGAGCGGTGTGGGCGGCGGTGACGCCTGAGCCACAGTACGCCGCGACCGGAGTGCCGTCGGTCACTCCGACGCCCGCGAAGCTCGCCCGCAGAGTGTGCGTGTCGAGGAGCATGCCCTCGGAATCGAGGTGGGCCGCCATCGGCAGGTTCACCGCACCGGGGATGTGCCCGGCGACGGGGTCCAGGGGCTCGGACTCGCCGCGATACCGTTCGGCGGCGCGTACGTCGAGCAGGATCCCGGATGCGGGGAACGCGCCTGCCTCGTCGATCGAGATCGCGTCGGCGCCGATCTCGTCGAGCACGACGTCGCCCGGCTCGGGCCGCACGTCGTCGGTCTCGACAGGCAGACCCGCCGCGCGCCAGGCGCTGATGCCTCCGTCGAGCACGCGCACGTCGACGCCGCCCTGTCGCAGCAGCCACCATGCCCTCGAGGCGCTGAGTCCGCGGCTGTCGTCATACGCGATCACGACATCGCCCTGACCGACGCCCCACCGTCGGGCGGCGTCCTGCAGCGTCTGGGTGGAGGGGAGCGGATGCCGGCCCTCCGAGGGATCGCCGTGCGTCGACAGCTCGGTGTCGAGGGGCACATAGACCGCTCCCGGGACGTGCCCCGCGAGATACTCGCCGTGACCGTCCGGTCGGTCGAGCCGCCATCGCACGTCGATCACCCGTACGGAGTCGACGTCGGACAGAAGCCGGTTCAGTTCATCGACGCTCACGAAGTTGCTCATCCTGCGAGGTTAGCGAGTGCGGGAATATCGGCGACGATGACACGTTGCACCCCACATGATTGAAACTTCAACCGTCGTTCCGGTCGCCACCGAGCGGACACGGGTGCGTGTGCCGATGCGCTTCGCCGACGGGTTCTCGACCACGGCCGACGTGGTGACGTTCGACGGATTGGTCGACGGTCGCGAGCACCTGCTGCTCGGCCTCGGAGACTGGAAGAGGGCGATGGAGCGCGCTGCCGACGGCGGGGATGCGCCTCTCGTGCGCCCGCACAGCGAATGCCTCACCGGAGACGTCTTCGGATCGGAGCGCTGCGACTGCGGCCCCCAGTTGCGCGAGGCCGTCGAGCGCATCGCCGAGGAGGGCGGCTTCCTCCTGTATCTGCGTCAGGAGGGCCGTGGCATCGGGCTCTACGCCAAGCTCGACGCATACGCGCTGCAGGACGCCGGGCTCGACACCTACGAGGCGAACGTGGCGCTCGGTCGCGGTGAGGACGAGCGCGACTACACGATCGCCGCCCAGATGCTGCAGACCCTCGGCGTCGACGGCATCCGCCTGCTGAGCAACAACCCCGACAAGGCCGCTCAGCTCGAGGCCCTGGGCATCCGCGTCACCGAGCAGGTGCGCACCGGAGTGCACCTCTCCGACGCGAATCACCGCTACCTCGAGGCCAAGCGCGATCACACGTCGCACACCCTCGACCTCTCGGACGCCGACCTCTCGGCAGCCTGATGAGCGTGACGGTGATGAGCGAGCGGCGACTCGACGAGGCGGAGATGTCGACCTGGCTGCCGACGATCCGCTTCGTGCAGCTGCTGCCCCAGGTGCTCGATCGCACGCTGAAGGCTCAGACCGGACTCAAGCACGCGCACTATGCGATCCTCGTGACGCTCGCCGGGCAGGGCGATCGGGCGATCCCGATGACCGAGCTCGCACAGATCGCGGGACTCAGCCGCTCGCGGCTCAGCCACGCGATCGACTCGCTCGAAGAGCGCGGCTGGGTCACCCGCACCTCGTGCAGCGCCGACAAGCGCACGCTCACCGCCTCGCTCACGGATGCCGGTCGCGAGCTGCTGCGCGGCGCGGCTCCCGTGCACGTGGCGCAGATCCGCGAGCTGATCCTCGACCCGCTGACCGCCGAGGAGCGCGAACAGCTCGGCGTGATCCTGAGCAAGCTGAATCCGGGGATCGCCGCCGCGCTCTGAGCGGCCGCGGGTCGGGAGACGTCAGGCGCCCGACAGTGCCGGTCGCACCGTGAGGCTCTGCACCGAGGTCCCGAAGGGGCCGGACGAATCGTTCAGGACGGAGTGGGTCACACCCACGCCGTTCGCCCCGAACGTCACCGTCGTGTCGAGGCCGATCCACCCCTCGTCCGGTTCGCGGAACAGATGCGCCGTGAGGTCGACGTTGGGGAAGAAGGCGTCTCCGACCGGCACGCGCGGGCTCATCCCGTTCGCGAGATCGACGACCCCCAGCGCCCGTGCCGTCGGGCTGACCCGCTCCCCTGCGAGAACCGGGTGGTGCGGTCGTACCCACGCCGATGCACGGCCGGGCTCTTCCTGGCGATGACGGAAATCACCCGAGCGCACGAACGCGCCCGGCCACACGTCGCCCGCGCGCCACTCGGCGTGCGAGTCGAGCGGGGGCATGACGGGGAGCGCGCCGCCGGCGATGGACGACGTGTCGGCCGTCTGCATCAGCCAGGCGCGGAGGATCACCGCCGGCCTGCCCGCGTGGCTGAGGGTCGCCTCCACGAGCTCGATCGTGCGCCCCGGACGGATCACACGGAGGTCGACCTCGACCACGTCGATCGGCAGCACCCCGAGGATGTCGTACGAGACACGGGCCAGAGCGAGCCCGTCGTCGCGCCGACCGTCGCGGTGCGTCTCGACGAGATGCGCCAGGAGTCCGATGGTCGGCGCGATGTGCTGCTCCGAGGTGTTCCAGGCTCCCTGCACGGCCTCCGTGGCACGGAAGGAGCGGTCCGAGAGGCGTTCGAAGTATGCGGTCACCCTGGGATCGTACGACGCCTCGACTCCGGTCGCCTGGCCAGGTGCGTTCTGCTCTCAGCAGAAGGGCTCGAACCCCCGACAGACCGCGGATTATCGTGAGGCATGGCCGACCTCGTCCCGTTTCCTCGCACCCCTCGTCCCGCGCGCCCTCGCCCCGGCGACCCCGAACCGCTGTGGCGCCACCTGCTCGGCGACCAGCTGCGGCGACGACGACACGGCCGCGACGAGACCCTGACCGAGACGGCCGCGAACGCCGGAGTCTCACCGCAGTACCTGTCGGAGGTCGAACGCGGACTCAAGGAGCCGTCGAGCGAGATGATCGCCGCCATCGCCGGGGCGCTCGACACCTCGCTGATCGAGCTGACGAGCGCCGTCGCCGACGAGCTGCGGCAGACGACGCCGGCTCCCGCATCCGCCGCGCTGTCGGCGGCGCGGTCGCCGCGCGGAGCATTCGCCCTCGCCGCCTGATCCCCTGATCAGCCCTTCGGCACGACCGGGCGGACGTCAGGCGGTCCGCTCCCCCAGCACGGTGTCGATCAGGCCGTAGTCGAGCGCGGCGGATGCCGTGAACACGCGGTCGCGGTCGGTGTCGGCGCGCAGCTCGCTCAGCGAACGGCCGCTGTGCCGGGCGAGGATCGACTCCAGGTCGGCCCGCACGCGCACGACCTCGTCCGCCGCGAGTATCAGATCGGGGATGGCCCCGCGCGACTGTCCGACCGGCTGATGCAGCACGATCCGCGCGTGGGCGAGTGCCGCCCGCTGCCCCGGCGCTCCTGCGGCGACCAGCAGTGCGGCCGGACCGATCGCCTGTCCGACGCAGGTCGTCGCGACGGCCGGACGGATGTGCTGCATCGTGTCGTAGACGGCGAGCGCCGCACCGGGATCGCCGCCCTCGCTGTTGATGTAGAACTGGACCCCGGAGTCCTGGCTGTCGGCATCCAGATGCAGCAGCTGAGCGATGAGCGCATTGGCGACGCCCGCGTCGATCCCGGTGCCGAGGTAGATCACCCTCTCTGCCAGCAGGTGCGAGTAGACGTCCATGACGCGGTCGCCGCGCGGATGTGAGGCGATCACGTTCGGGATCGTGTAGCCGCTCATGCGCTCGTCCCCAGTCCGACGCGGGCGCGGCGCCGCGGCATGAGACCCGAGAGGGAGTCGACGATCTCGTCGATGAATCCGAACTCCTTCGCCTGTTCCGCGGTGTACCACCGGTCGTGCAGCGAGTCCTCGAAGATGCGCTCCTTCGGCTGCCCGGTGTCGGCGGCGATGAGCCCCAGCACGGTGTCGCGCATGTGCCGCAGATCGTCCGCCTGAGTCTCGATCTCGACCGCCGAGCCGCCGATGCCGGCCGAGCCCTGGTGCATGAGGATGCGCGCGTGGGGCAGCGCCCGCCGCTTGCCGCGTGTCCCCGCGGAGAGCAGGAACTGCCCGGCGCTGCAGGCGAGGCCGAGCGCGAGGGTCGACACGTCGTTCGGCACGAGCGTCATGAGGTCGCGGATCGCGAGCATCGACGGGACGGAGCCGCCGGGCGAGTGGATCCACAGGGCGATGTCGGTCGTCGGGTCCTCGGCCGAGAGAGTGAGCAGCTGCGTCATGAGCAGCGTGCCGTTGTCGTCGTCGAGAGCTCCGTCGAGCACGAGGACACGCTCGTGGAACAGCGCTCGTCTGGCCTCGGGACCGAACTGCGGGATGGGGTTGTCTTCGCTCATGCGACCAGCATCCGTCGCGCACCGCGGGAGCGGAGGCGAATCGGCTCTCGGCGGATCCGCTCACGGCAGACGACCGCGCGGTATGCGCGATGCACATCTCGGAGCTCTGTTCGGAAGGAGAAATCGCGCATCGAAGGAGCGAACTTCGGATCCCGTCCTTCGATGCGTGAGAAGTCCTTCGGAGCGCGTGGGGGCACGCGACGAGATGTGCCGCGTGCACGGATGTGCAGACGTAACACCGCCGACTCACGATGCTTCTACCCTCGAGAGCATGGCGAATCAGAAGGCACCCGAGTGGCAGTGGTCCGAAGACGGCATCAACTTCCGCACCCGCAAGTGGGTGCGGCCGGAGGACCTGAATGCGAACGGCTCTCTGTTCGGCGGCAGTCTGCTCAAGTGGATCGACGAGGAGGCCGCGATCTATGCGATCGTGCAGCTGGGCAACTACCGCGCGGTGACGAAGCACATCTCAGAGATCAACTTCGAGGCCTCCGCCGTGCAGGGCGACCTGATCGAGATCGGCCTGCAGGCCACGCACTTCGGGCGCACCTCGCTCACGATGCGCGCGGTCGCCCGCAACATGATCACGCGCAAGCGCATCCTCACGATCGAGAAGATCGTGTTCGTCAGCCTCGACGAAGAGGGCGTGCCCACCCCGCACGGCTACAGCGACATCACGTACAACCGCGACCGGATGCCGACCGAGCGCATCGCGACGGGCACGATCCGCCTGCCGTAGGTCCCCGGGGGCCGGCCGGTGCGAGGATGGAGGGCGTCCGTCGAGCACAGGAGCCCCGAATGAGCCGCAGCGCCACCGCAGCCACGACCGCCATCCGCGAGATGCGCGACTTCCTCTTCGCGAACGCCACCGACTACGACGCCGCACGCGCGGGCTTCTCCTGGCCGACGCCCACGGAGTTCAACTTCGCGCTCGAGTGGTTCGACGTGATCGCGGCCGAGAACCCCGATCGCCCGGCGGTGCAGATCGTCTCGGCGGACCTCAGCCTGCGCAGCTGGAGCTACGGCGAGCTCTCGTCGAGGTCGGACCAGGTCGCCGCGTGGCTGACCTCGATCGGCGTCCGCCGCGGCGATCACGTGATCGTGATGCTGGGCAACACGATCGAGCTGTGGGAGGTGATGCTGGCGATCACCAAGATCGGCGCCGTGTCGATCCCGACGTCGACCCTGCTCTCCGCGTCCGATCTCGCCTATCGAGTCGAGTACGGCAGGGCCAGGGCGATCGTCACGACCGGCGCCCTCGCCGAACGCGTCGCCGACCTCGACGCCGACGTGCTGCGGATCGGTGTCGGCGACCGCGTCCCCGAGGAGTGGTCGCGTTTCACCGACTCCGCGAGTGCTCCGGCGGTGTTCGAGCCGGAGGGCCCGACTCCTGCCGACGACACCGCGCTGCTGTACTTCACGAGCGGCACGACGAGCCGCCCCAAACTGGTGCAGCACACTCACGTCTCGTACCCCGTCGGCCACCTCTCCACGATGTGGTGGCTGGGCGTGCGTCCCGACGACGTTCACCTGAACATCTCGTCCCCGGGGTGGGCGAAGCACGCCTGGTCGAGCTTCTACTCGCCGTTCCTCGCCGAGGCGACGGTGTTCGTGTACGACTACGACCGTTTCGATGCGAACACCCTCATGCAGGTCATGGACGTGCATCACGTCTCGACGTTCTGCGCTCCGCCGACCGTGTGGCGGATGCTGATCCAGGCCGATCTCTCCCGCCTCACCCACCCGCCGCGAGAGCTGGTCGGTGCGGGTGAGCCGTTGAACCCCGAAGTCATCGATCGCGTGCGCGACGCCTGGGGCGGCACGATCCGCGACGGCTTCGGGCAGACCGAGATGACGGCCTGCATCGGCAACTCGCCGGGACAGCCCGTCAAGGTCGGGTCGATGGGACGCCCCCTGCCCGGATACCCCGTGGTGCTGCTCGACCCCGCGACGGGCCGGGTCGCCGAGCGCGAGGGGGAGATCGCCCTCGACCTGTCACACGCTCCGGTGGGCCTGATGGCCGGGTACTTCGACGACCCGGAGAAGACCGCGGAGTCTCGTGCGGGCGGCTACCACCACACGGGCGACATCGCGGTGCGCGACGATCAGGGCTACCTGACCTACATCGGCCGGGCGGATGACGTGTTCAAGGCCTCGGACTACAAGATCTCCCCGTTCGAACTCGAATCGGTGCTGCTCGAGCACGACCTCGTCGTCGAGGCCGCGGTGATCCCGAGCCCCGATCCGACGCGTCTCGCCGTGCCGAAGGCGTACGTGTGCCTGCGGCCGGATGCGACGGAGGCGGAGGCGGACGCCGCCCGATCGATCTTCACGTACGCGCACGATCGGCTGTCGTCGCACCTGTGGGTGCGGATCATCGAGTTCGTGCCCGAGCTGCCGAAGACCATCTCGGGCAAGATCCGTCGCGTCGAGCTGCGGACCCGTGAGGTCGAGCGCGTGGCCGCCGGCGACGACGCGGGGCAGCACCGCGACCGCGACTACCGCTGAAGACCGCCGGCGTCAGCTCGCGAGCGCCGGCAGGCTGCCCGTGCTCGTCGACGTCACGGCTCGCGGGGTGACGGTCGCCACCGGCGCGGACGACGGTGCGGCGACGGCCTGAGTCTCCGCCGGGGCGGGGAGCGCGGATGCCCGGGACTCGGCCGAGCCGATGATCGCCCGCAGCACTCCGCCGATGACGAGCATGCCGACGAGGGCCGCACCCGCGACGATGAGTGGAGCCCACTGCTGGGCGAACGATGCCGCGAGGCTCAACACCGCGGCGGGGATCCACAGACCCACGGCACCGCCTGCGAGACCACCGGCGCCGCGCGCGACCGCGATGCCGGCGACGACGGCGCACAGCACGGCCAGAGCTGCTCCGAAGAATCCCAGTGGAACCAGGAATGCTGACAACTCGTGTGCCATCCTCGATGACGTCATGACGACCCCCCGTCAGCGGTATCTCCGCACTAGCAAGATTACGAAGTATCGGGTGACCCGGCATCCATCTGAAGGATGATGTTCCCCAACCGTGACGCGTCGCTCAGCGGCGCTTCACCCAGGCGAAGCGCGAGCCGCGGACCACGGGCACCGACTGCGTGACCACGGCGTCCACGACCATGGACCCGTCGGTGGGACCGACGATCGCGATGGCCGAGGTCTCGGTCGTCTCGACCGGATCGACCGGCATGCTCGCGAGGGCGCGATGCGCACGGATGTATGCGGGCACGAGCAGCATGATCGCGCCGACCCACGCGAGCGGATTGCTCAGCGCGACACCTTCGAAGCCGATCAGGGCGCCGAGCACCACGGCGGCGCCGACGCGCATCACCAGCTCGATCACGCCGGTCACGGTGGGGATGAGAGTGTGTCCGAGGCCCTGCAGAGCACCGCGCAGCACGAACAGCACACCGAGCGCCCAGTAGCCGCAGCCGTTGATGATGAGCATGAGGTGCGCGAGTCGGACGACCTCGTCGGATCCCTCGCCGATGAACAGGCGCACCATGGGGGTGCCGAAGGCGATGATGATCACGCCGAGCAGGACGCCGGTGAGCACCGCCATCCACGTGCCCTCGATCACACCGCGACGGATGCGGTCCGGGCGACGTCCGCCGAGGTTCTGCGCCGCGTACATCGAGGCCGCGAGCCCGAGGGACGACAGGAAGGCCACGGCGAGCCCGTCGACACGGGAAGCGGTCGTGTAGGCGGCGACGGCGTCGGCGCCGAGGGTGTTGAGGGCCACCTGCACGGCGAGCGTGCCGATCGCGATGATCGAGGCCTGGAACCCCATCGGCAGGCCCAGACGCAGGTGCTCACGGAAGTCGTCGCGGGTGATCTGCCAGTCTGCACGGCGCAGGTGCAGGATCGGCAGGCGACGCCGCACGAACTCGAGGCACAGGATGACCGACACCGCCTGCGCCACGACCGTCGCGAGCGCAGCACCGCCGACGCCCCATCCGAAGGGGCCGACCAGGAGGATCACCAGACCGACGTTCAGCACGCACGACACGGTGAGGAAGATCAGCGGCGTGCGGGAATCCCCGATCGCGCGGATGATCGCCGAGAGGTAGTTGAAGAACATCGTCGCGCTCGCGCCGATGAAGCTGATCTGCGTGAAGATCGTCGCCTCGGGCATGAGCTCGGAGGGGGTCTGTAGCAGTTCGAGCACAGGGCGCGCGATGAGCGGGGCGACGATCGTCAGGACGACGCTCGTGATGCCGGTGAGGATCACGCCCGTCGCCACGGAGCGACGCACGCCCGCGGCGTCTCCTGCTCCGAACGCCTGCGCGATCGGGATCGCGAATCCGCTGGTCAGGCCCCAGGCGAACCCGATCAGCAGGAAGAGCAGACTGCCGGTCGCGCCGACGGCGGCGAGCGACTGGACGCCGAGATGGCGACCGACGACGACGGCGTCGGCGAACTGATACAGCTGCTGCACGACGTTGCCGAGCAGCAGGGGGATCGAGAACGACAGGATGACACGCCACGGGCGGCCCGTGGTGAGAGGGGTGGCCATGGGAAGCGACTCTCAGGAGCTGGGGGGATCGGGGGTGGACTCAGGATATCGAATCGATTCGGTTCATCGATAGACCAGAGTGGGAGTGAGCCTTCCCGCGCGATTCTTGCCTTCGAATCTCGAACCGACATCCGAGGCGGTTGACGTCAACAGCATTTCAGAATGGCACCCGGCCGCGAAATCACGAATTGATCACGAACGCTTGACTTCGAGACTCGAACTCAAGGAAAGTGTCTGCGGAGCAAGTCCCGAATGCAGGGATTGCGATCTCGGGGCGATGACGCCCGAAGCATGCACAGCGAAGGAGCTCGTGATGAAGAAGAAGTATGCACTGGCCGCACTCGGACTCGTGGGAGCGCTCACTCTCGCCGGCTGCGGGGGCGGTGGTGCCGGCTCGACCGGGGGATCCGGAGGGGCCGCGGAGGGCGAGAAGGGCGACATGCTCATCGGCGTCTCGATGCCGACGGAGACCTCCGAGCGGTGGATCGCCGACGGCGATGCGGTGCAGTCGGGCCTGGAGGAGGCCGGCTACCAGGTCGAGCTGCAGTACGCAGGGGACGACATCCCGACCCAGGGTCAGCAGATCGACCAGATGATCACCAAGGGCGCCGACCTGCTGATCGTCGCGGCGATCGACGGCACCGCGCTCTCGTCGCAGCTCGACGCCGCGGCCGCAGCGAACATCCCGGTGATCTCGTACGACCGGCTGATCCGCGACAGCGAGCACGTCGACTTCTACGTGACGTTCGACAACTACAAGGTGGGCGTGCAGCAGGCGACGTCGCTGCTCGTGGGACTCGGCGTGCTCGACGCCGACGGCGCGGAGACGGGTGAGAAGGGTCCGTTCAACATCGAGCTGTTCGCCGGATCGCTCGACGACAACAACGCCCACTTCTTCTGGCAGGGCGCGATGGACACGCTGCAGCCGTTCATCGACGACGGCGTGCTCGCCGTTCCGTCGGGTCAGGTCGAGATCGAGCAGGCCGCGACTCTGCGCTGGCAGCAGGAGACCGCGCAGAAGCGCATGGAGGATCTGCTGACGTCGACGTACGGCAGCGGTACGACCCTCGACGGCGTGCTGTCGCCGTACGACGGTCTCTCCCGCGGCATCATCACCGCACTGCAGGGCACCGGCGGCTTCGGGGCGACGATCGCCGACGGCCTCCCGGTCGTCACGGGTCAGGACGCCGAGATCGCGTCGATCTCGCTGATCGACAAGGGCGTGCAGTTCTCCTCGATCTTCAAGGACACCCGCAAGCTCGCCGAGCAGTCGGTCGTGGCCGCCGAGGCGATGCTCGAGGGCGATGAGCCCGAGGCGAACGACACGGAGACGTACGACAACGGCGTGAAGGTCGTGCCGTCGTACCTGCTGCAGTCCGACATCGTCTACCAGGACAACATCACCTCGCTGCTCGTCGATTCCGGCTACTGGACGCAGGCCGAGGTCGACTCGGGCGTCTCCGAGTAATCCCCGCTCGGGGCGTGCCGCCGAGCGGGCGGCACGCCCCGACTCCACGAAAGGACATCGGGTCATGACGACACCGATTCTGCAGATGCGGGAGATCGAGAAGAGCTTCCCGGGTGTCAAGGCGCTCCAGGGCGTCAGTCTCGACGTGAACCGCGGGGAGATCCTCGCGATCTGCGGCGAGAACGGCGCCGGCAAATCCACCCTGATGAAGGTGCTCTCGGGCGTCTACCCGCACGGCACCTACGAGGGCGAGATCGTCTACGAGGGCGAGGTGGCCGCCTTCGGCGCGATCAACGATTCCGAGCAGAAGGGGATCGTGATCATCCATCAGGAACTCGCGCTGATCCCCCATCTGAGCGTCGCCGAGAACATCTTCCTGGGCAACGAACGCCGAGGGCGCAACGGCCTCATCGACTGGGATCGCGCGAACGCCGAGGCATCCGCCCTCCTGGCCCAGGTGGGCCTCGACGAGAACCCGGCCACGCCGGTCATGCAGCTCGGCGTCGGCAAGCAGCAGCTCGTCGAGATCGCCAAGGCGCTGTCGAAGAACGTGCGACTGCTGATCCTCGATGAGCCGACCGCGGCGCTGAACGACACCGACTCCGCGCATCTGCTGGATCTGCTGCGTCGACTGCGCGCCGACGGCATGACGTCGATCATCATCTCGCACAAGCTCAACGAGATCGCCGCGATCGCCGACCGCACCACGATCATCCGCGACGGCAGGTCGATCGAGACGCTCGACATGAAGGATCCCGCGTCGACCCAGGAGCGGATCATCCGCGGCATGGTCGGCCGCGATCTCGCGCACCGATACCCCGAACGCGTCTCGACCCCCGGCGAGGAGGTGCTGCGCATCGAGAACTGGTCGGTGAGCCACCCGACTCAGCCGGGGCGTGTCATGGTCGAGGACGCTTCGCTCACGGTGCGCGCGGGCGAGGTCGTCGGCATCGCCGGGCTCATGGGAGCCGGACGCACGGAGCTCGCCATGAGCGTCTTCGGTCGCACGTACGGCCGCCACGCGCGCGGCAAGGTGTTCGTCCGCGGCGAGGAGGTCAACACCTCGACCACGGGCGCGGCGATCCGCGCCGGCATCGCCTATGCGACGGAGGACCGCAAGCGGTTCGGGCTGAACCTCATCGACGACATCCGGCACAACATCACGATGGCCTCGCTGCGGCTCATCAGCCCCGGAGGCTGGGTCGACGCGAACCGCGAGCTGCAGGTCGCCGAGCAGTATCGCGCCGAGATGAACATCAAGACGCCCAGCGTGCTGCAGCTCGTCGGCAACCTCTCGGGCGGCAACCAGCAGAAGGTCGTGCTGAGCAAGTGGATCCAGACCGCACCCGACGTGCTGATCCTCGACGAGCCGACCCGCGGGATCGACGTCGGCGCCAAGTACGAGATCTACACGATCATCAACCGCCTGGTCGCAGAGGGGAAGGCGGTGCTCGTGATCTCATCGGAGCTCCCCGAGCTCCTCGGCATCTGCGATCGCATCTACACCCTGGCCTTCGGCAGGATCACCGGCGAACTCCCTGCATCCGAAGCCACACAGGAGAACCTCATGCACCTCATGACCCTCGAAAGGACGGCCGCGCGATGACCGGCGTCAGCAACCTCTTCAGCCTCGCGACGCGGAACCTCCGCCAGAGCGGCATCCTCGTCGCCTTCATCGCGATCGTCGCGTTCTTCGCGATCCTGAACCCGACGTTCCTGTCGCCGGGCAACCTCACGAACATCGTGCTGCAGTACTCCTACATCCTGATCCTCGCGATCGGCATGGTGATCGTGATCATCGCGGGGCACATCGACCTCTCGGTGGGCTCGGTGGTCGCCCTCACGGGGGCGACGGCCGCGGTGATCGTGATCCGTGGACAGCAGCCCTGGTGGGTCGGAGTGCTCGCGGCGATCGCCGTGGGCCTGCTCGTCGGTGCCTGGCAGGGCTTCTGGGTGGCATACGTCGGCATCCCGGCCTTCATCGTGACGCTCGCCGGCATGCTGCTGTTCCGCGGACTCACGTTCATCGTGCTCAGCAACGTCTCGCTCTCGCCGTTCGGCGGCACCTACTACTCGATCGCGAACGGGTTCATAAACGGGCTGTTCGGCGGGTACGGGGTCGACGTGTTCACACTCGTGATCTTCGCGATCGGAGTGGTCGGATACGCGGTCTGGCAGGTGCGCGGCCGACGGTCGAAGCTCGCCCACCAGCAGTCGGTGGAGGCCCTGGGCTGGTTCGTCGCGAAGATCGCGATCATCGCCACCGTCGTGATGTGGTTCGGATACCAGCTCTCCATCAGCCGCGGCCTGCC
The DNA here is from genome assembly GCF_963521645.1 of uncultured Microbacterium sp. Lineage (GTDB taxonomy): Bacteria > Actinomycetota > Actinomycetes > Actinomycetales > Microbacteriaceae > Microbacterium. Next base: position 15,024 of record NZ_CAUQVQ010000029.1, read on the forward strand.
GTTCGTGCTGATCATCCTCGCGGTGCTGATCATCGCGTACTCGGTGATCACGCAGAAGAGCGTGTTCGGCCGCCACGTCTACGCGATCGGCGGCAACCTGCACGCGGCGCTGCTCAGCGGCGTCAACGTGCGCAGGGTCAACTTCTGGATCTTCGTGAACATGGGCCTGCTCGCCGGCATCGCCGGTGTGGTGTTCTCCTCACGCACCAACGGCGCGCAGCCCGGGGCCGGGAACATGTTCGAACTCGACGCGATCGCCGCGTGCTTCATCGGCGGCGCGGCCGTCACGGGCGGTGTCGGCCGGGTCGGCGGAGCGATCGTCGGCGGACTGATCATGGCGGTCATGAGCAACGGCATGCAGCTCATGGGTCTCGATCAGGCGACCCAGCAGGTCGTCAAGGGACTCGTGCTGCTGATCGCCGTCGCCTTCGACGTGTGGAACAAGCGTCGCGCAGGTGCCAACCGTTGACCCGGAAGACGGCTCCCGCGCGCGATATGCTCCCGCTATGAGCAGATGGCCCGCGGGATCCCAGTCGGGATTGCGTGAGGCCAACACCGCGAAGATCGTCGACGCCGTCAAGCGCTTCGGCGGGCTCACCCAGGTCGAGCTCGCCGAAGCGACCAGCCTGTCCACGGCCACGGTCTCGGCCATCGTCAAGGAGCTCAGCCTCTCGGGCCTGGTCGAGACCCATCCGACCTCGCGCAGCGGACGCCGTGCGCAGCTGGTCACCATCGCCCGTCGAGCCGGACTCGTCGCGGCGGTGCAGATCGGCAGTCGCAGCATGCGGGTGCGCCTGTCGGACGTCGGGCAGGACGTGCTCGCCGACCGCGCCATGCCCCTGCCGGTGGATCACGCCGAAGACACGGTGCTCGACCGCATCGCCCTGCTCATCATCGACATGCTCGGGATGATCGCCGCGGATGCCGACGACCTGATCGGCGTGTGCATCGCGCTGCCTGCCCCGATCGATCCGGACACCGGGCTGATCGCGTACCGCGGGGTGATGCGCCGCTGGGAGACCCAGGCGGTCGCAGAGGTCGTGCGACAGCGCATCGGCTGCTCGGTGCTGGTGGAGAAGGACGCGAACCTCGCCGCCCTCGCAGAGGCGACCCTCGGCACGGCCCGCGACGTGCGCGACAGTCTGTTCGTGCACGCATCGTACGCGGCGAGCGCAGGCATCGTGCTGAACTCGCAGATCTACCGCGGCCGCTCCGGCACGGCGGGCGAGATCGGTCACGTGCAGGTCGACCCGGGCGGATCGATCTGCATCTGCGGACAGCGCGGATGCCTCGACACCGTCGCGGGAGCCGAAGCCGTCACCGCTCCGCTGCGGGCCACGTTCGGCCAGGTGACCTTCAAGGACGTGATCGCGCGGGCAGCCGGAGGCGATCCCGGTTGCGCCCGAGTCGTCGCCGACGCCGCCACGGCCCTCGGGCGCGTGGTCGCCGCGACCCACCAGGCGCTCGCGCCCGAAGTCATCACGGTCGGCGGCGAGCTCACCGACGCGGGGCCTGTGTTCTTGCTGCCGTTCGCCGCGGCGATCCGCGACAACGCGCCCCAGGGTCGCACCCCGCGCCGCGATCCCGTTCCCTCGTCCTTCGGGAAGGACGCCGTGCTCACCGGGGCGATCATCCACATCCTGCAGTCGACGGACCCCTCGCAGCTGCTCGAGGACCGCTCGTGAACGTCACGGCGGCGCAGGCCGAGCCGCTGCTCACCCTGCGCGGCGTCTCGAAGCGATTCGGGGCGGTCGAAGCCCTCACCGATGTCGACTTCACCGTGAACTCGCGTGAGGTCGTCGGCCTGATCGGCGACAACGCCGCCGGCAAGTCGACGCTCGCGAAGATCATCGCGGGGGCTCTCACTCCCACCTCGGGAGAGATCCGCATCCACGGGGAGCGCGTCGACATCCCGACCCCCGCGGAGGCGCACCGGCTGGGCGTGGCGACCGTGTTCCAGGACCTCGCAGTGTGCGAGAACCTCGACGTCACCGCGAACGTCTTCCTGGGCCGCGAGCTGAAGACCCCCAGCGGCATGCTCCGCGAAGGCGAGATGGAGCAGGCCACGCGACAGGCGCTCAGCGACCTCGCCGCCCACATCCCCTCGATCCGGTCGCCTCTGAACACGCTCTCGGGCGGGCAGCGCCAGGCGGTCGCGATCGCCCGCACGCTCATCAGCCAGCCGCGAATCGTGGTGCTCGACGAACCCACGGCCTCTCTCAGCGTCGCGCAGACCGCCGATGTGCTCACCCATATCGAACAGCTGCGCGAGCTCGGGCTCGGGGTCGTGTTCATCAGCCACAACATCGCAGACGTGCAGGCCGTGTCGGATCGGGTCGAGGTGCTCCGCCACGGCCGCAACAACGGATCGTTCTCGAGTCAGGACGCCGCGTACTCCGACCTCATCGCCGCGATCATCGGCACCTACCGCGGTCCCTCGGCCGCGCGGGAGAACTGACGTCGACCCTGCCCCGGGTTCCGGTATATCCACAGCTCCGGTTTCCGGAAGGCGCAGCCGACAAGTACGGTCGGAAAGATGCCGCAGCGGCACGCGGCACGGTACACCGGAGGGTCGATCGATGACGTCACAGGACACGAAAGGGGCCGTCGGGGTGGACGGCGCCCCGACCGGCGAGGAGCAGCACCTCAAGCGCGCGCTGAGCAACCGCCACATCCAGCTGCTCGCGATCGGCGGGGCCATCGGCACCGGGCTGTTCATGGGCAGCGGCAAGACGATCTCGGTCGCCGGGCCCTCGGTGATCTTCGTGTACATGATCATCGGCTTCATGCTGTTCTTCGTCATGAGGGCGATGGGCGAGCTGCTGCTGTCCAACCTCAAGTACAAGTCGTTCAGCGACTTCGCGAGCGATCTGCTCGGGCCCTGGGCGGGGTTCTTCACCGGGTGGACCTACTGGTTCTGCTGGGTCGTCACCGGGGTCGCCGACGTGATCGCGATCGCCGGATACACGGACGCGCTGTTCCCCGGCATCCCGCTGTAAATCCCCGGTCTGCTCGTCGTCGTCATCCTGCTCGCACTCAACCTGCCCACGGTCGCCGCCTTCGGCGAGATGGAGTTCTGGTTCGCGCTCATAAAGATCGTCGCGATCGTGGCGCTCATCGTCACGGGTCTCGTGATGATCTTCACGGGCTTCCAGCACGATGCGGGCACGGCGAGCTTCGCGAACCTGTGGAGTCACGGCGGCATGTTCCCGCACGGGTTCATGGGCTTCGTCGCCGGATTCCAGATCGCGGTGTTCGCCTTCGTCGGCGTCGAGCTCGTGGGCACCGCCGCGGCCGAGACCAAGGACCCCGAGAAGAATCTCCCGAAGGCGATCAACGCGATCCCGATCCGCATCCTGCTGTTCTACGTGGGCGCGCTCGTGATCCTCATGGCGGTCACGCCGTGGACCGAGTACGTCGCCGGCGAGAGCCCCTTCATCGCGATGTTCGCCCTCGCGGGCCTCGGCATCGCGGCCACGGTCGTCAACCTCGTCGTCCTGACCTCCGCCATGTCGAGCGCGAACTCCGGCATCTACTCGACCTCGCGCATGGTGTTCGGGCTCGCGCAGGACGGTGACGCCCCGCGTGTCTTCGGGCGGCTGTCGAAGCGCCGCGTGCCGCAGAACGCACTGTTCCTCTCGTGCATCCTGCTGCTGTCGGGCGTCGTGCTGCTGTATGCGGGCGAGGACATCGGAACCGCCTTCGACATGGTCACCACGGTCTCGGCCGTCTGCTTCATGTTCGTGTGGACGATCTTCCTCTGCAGTTACCTCGCGTACCGGCGCCGACGCCCCGAGAAGGTCGCCTCCTCGACGTTCCGCATGCCGGGCGGCATCGTCATGGTCTACGTGGTGCTGGCGTTCTTCGTGTTCATCCTCTGGGCGTTGACGACGCAGCCCGACACGCTGACCGCGCTGCTGGTGACGCCGATCTGGTTCGTGCTGCTGCTCGTTGCGTGGCTGTTCGTGCGCAGGTCGCAGAACCATCTGACCCGTCACGTCGCGCACATCGCGTACCTGCGCGACGACTCCGCGGAGTAGTCCGGGGGCGTCGGCGTTCACGGTTCGGCGCTGGGTGGTCAGGGCTGGGCGGTCAGCGCTGGGTAGTCTGAGGCGGATGACTCCGCCCCGCACCTACCCGGCCACGATCGACGCGCCCGTGGAGCATGAACTCATCATCAAGAAGTCGCGGTTCATCGCGACCGTCGAGCCGGTCACCTCGGTCGAGGACGCGGATGCCGTGATCGCACGCCTGCGCAAGCAGTGGTGGGATGCGCGGCACAACTGCAGCGCGATGGTCACCGGCCTGCTCGGCGATCAGGCCCGCTCGTCGGATGACGGTGAGCCCTCCGGCACTGCGGGGGTGCCGATGCTCGAAGTGCTGCGACGGCGCGAACTGACGGATGTCGTGGCAGTGGTGACCCGCTACTTCGGCGGCGTCAAGCTCGGCGCCGGCGGGCTCGTGCGGGCCTACTCGACCGCTGTCTCGGAAGCCCTCGATCTCGCATCGCTCGTGCACCGGCAGTCCCTGACCCAGGTGACGATCGACGTCGCGCAAGCGGATGCCGGACGCTTCGACAACCTTCTGCGCGACTGGGTGCCGCGTCACGGCGCGACACTCGGCGAGCCCCGGTACGCAGCGCTGGCGACTTTCGAGGTGTGGGTCCCTGCGCTGGAGCTCGACCGGCTCGCGGATGACATCGCAGCGGCATCCGCCGGTTCCGTGGTGCCGGTGATCGGCGTGGAGCGCGTCGTCGACGTGCCGGCCTGACCCCGGCCGACGCGCCCGGCTGATCCACAACAGCATCCGGATATCCTGGATGGCGCGATCTCGGAAGGAGAGCGATGTTCGACAGCCCGCTCTCGGCCTCCGCCTACGAGATCCTCGGCGTGGACCCGTCGGTCGACGACGTCGAACTGCGGCGTGCGTACCGGCTGCGCCTGCGCGAGACGCACCCCGACACCGGAGGCGACGCCGCCGTGTTCATCCAGGTGCAGCGCGCGTGGGAGCTCGTCGGCACCGCCGAAGGTCGCGCCGCGTACGATCGCCGCAGCGGCACGCACCCCGGCGTCCCGTCCGAGCCGGAATGGAGCGGCTGGCGTCCGCAGACCGCGACGCGCACCGACACACGGCCCCGGGCCCGGTCCTACGGGCATCCCGGAGGGTGGCGCCGCGAGCGCTACCTGTCGCTGATCCGCGAATGGGCGGGTCGGGGGGTCGACGTGCCCGACCCGTACGACCCCGCGCTCGTGCGCTCGGCGCCGCGTGACCTGCGTCGCCTGCTGGCCGACGCCCTCGCCGAAGAGGCGACCGCGCGTACCGTCAGCGCGCTCGGCATGGGCTTCACCGTGTGGCACGATGTCGCGACGGGCGCGGATCCCGACGACAAGCTCGACCACGTGGTCCTCAGCCCCTCGGGACTGTACGCCGTCATGTCGGAGGACTTCGGCGGCGTCGTCGGCTTCCGTCGCGGCGAGATCACCGGTCCGAGCCTCGGCACCCGTGCGCCTGTCACCGCCGCCCTGTCCCGCATGCGCACGGTGGCCAAGACCGCACGCGTCAAGTTCGGCGGGGTCATCGTCGTGCTTCCCGACGACGACCTCTCGCAGGCCGTGACGCCGCTCGGCAGCAGCCGCGGCGTGCCGGTCGTGGTCGTGCGCCGCAGTGCGCTCTCGATGGTGCTGCGGCAGGGAGTTCCCGGGGCCCGCGCGATCGGCGGCAACGAGCTGTTCGACATCCGCACCCGTCTGCAGCAGACCGTCACCTTCGTCTGATCCCCTTCCGCGCGATGCCTCTGGCCCCGCCGGCCGAGCGGGAGTAGCCTGCCCGACATGACTCTGTCGACGCAGACGCGGGACTGGCTGCTCGGCGGCGATCCGGCCGTGCGCTGGCAGGTGGAACGCGACCTGCTCGGCGCGCCGGACGCCGTATGGCGGCCCACCCGTGCGCGGGTCGCGTCCGAGGGCTTCGGCGCCGCGCTCCTGTCGGTGCAGGACCCGGATGGCCGGTGGGCCGGCGGTGCGCACTTCCCCGGCGGCTTCTTCGACTCGGCGGAGGCGGAGCAGCCCGGACAGCCGTGGACGGCGACCTCCTGGTCGCTGAATCAGCTGAGGGAGTGGGGAGTCGACTCCGCCGCTCTCGGCGACACCGCCGAGCGCCTCGCACGCAACTGCCGGTGGGAGTACGACGACATGCCCTTCTGGGGCGGCGAGGTCGACGTCTGCATCAATGCGTTCACGCTCGCGAACGGCGCATGGCTCGGGGCCGACGTCTCGCGACTCGTGCGCTGGTTCCCGGACCATCGACTGGCGGACGGCGGGTGGAACTGCGAGGCCGAGGAGGGTGATTCGGTGCGCTCGTCGTTCCATTCCACCCTCAACGCTCTGCGCGGGATGCTCTCCTACGAGCAGTCGACCGGCGACACGTCTCTGCGATCGACCCGACGCGCCGCAGAGGAGTATCTGCTCCGGCGGCAGCTGCTGTTCCGAGAATCGACGGGCGAGCTCGTCGGCGATTTCGTGACTCAGTTCGTCTACCCGAATAGGCACAGGTACAGCGCTCTGGCGGCACTGGACTACTTCCGCGATGCGTCTCTGACCGACGGGACCGCGCCCGACCCGCAACTCGAAGCCGCCCTCGATCTGGTGCGCGCGGCCCGGCAGGCGGACGGCACCTGGCTGCAGGGCGCGCCGCTCATCGGACGGACGTGGTTCCCCGTCGATGCCCCCGAGGGCGAACCGTCCCGGTGGCTCACGCTGATCGGCACCCGCGTGCTCGACTGGGCCGACAGCTAGTCGGGCGCCTCCACCGCCGTTCGAGTCGCGCACTTTGCAACCGGCGGGGTCCGATTTCTGCAAAGTGCGCGATTCGAAAGCCCAGTGGGGCCGTTGACGAACACCATCAAACCGGTTTACACTCGCATCACGCGCGTTCGTCAAACCGGTTAACTTGCTGCCCGCACGGATGCTCGATCGACCCGACAGTCCACGAGGAGGTGGCATGAGCCGCACGACGATCGCCGATGTCGCGCGCGAAGCCGGCGTCACCAAGGCCACGGTCTCGCACGCCCTGAGCGGCAAGCGCCCCATCTCCGACGACACGCGTGCGAAGGTCATGGCCGCGGCCGAGAAGCTGAACTGGGTGCCGAGTCAGAGCGCCCGTGCCCTGGCCACGCAGAAGGCCAATGCGATCGCCGTGGTGCTGGCTCGCGACCCCGAGGTCATCGCGAACGATTCGTTCTTCCCCGCGTTCATCGCGGGCGTCGAATCGGTGCTCGCCGAGACAGAGACGGCGCTGATCCTGCAGGTCGTCCCCGACCGCGCCGCCGAGGAGCGCGCCTACCGCTCGCTCGTGCACGGCCGTGCCGACGGCGCCCTGCTGCTCGACCTGCGCACCGACGACTGGCGAGTACCGCTGCTCGAAGAGCTCGGCCTCCCCTCTGTGCTCGTCGGGGCCTATGAGCAGCCGACGCGGTTCTCGTGCGTGCGCACCGACGACGCGACGCCCGTGCGCGAGCTCATCGCCCACCTGCGCGCCGAGGGTCACGAGCGCATCGCGCACGTCTCGGGTCCGCTCGACTACGTGCACTCACGGGTGCGGGCCGACGCATACATCGACGCCGTGGGCGGAGACGCCCTGCTGCGCGAAGGCGATTTCACCGCTGCGAGCGGTCGCGAGCGCACCGCCGAGCTGCTCGCCCTGCCCGATCGTCCGACGGCCGTCCTCTACTCCAACGACACCATGGCCATCGCCGGGCTGTCGTTCGCGAGGTCGAACGGTCTGCGCATCCCCCATGACCTGGCGATCGCCGGATTCGACGACGACCACCTCTCCGCCCACCTCTCCCCCGCACTCACGAGCGTCTCGTCGGGCCCGGCCGCGCGAGGGCGCGCAGCCGCCCGCCTGCTCCAGGCCGACCTGCTCGGCGCGGAGCCGCGCACCGAGGTCGTGGACTGCAACGTCGTGCACTTCCGGGAGAGCACGGGCACGACCGAGAGCATCGCCCGCTAGACGATCACCCGAACCATCGCGTCAAGGAGGACACCATGAACAAGAAGATCCGCGCAGCAGCGCTGCTGGGAGCCGTCGCGCTCGTCGCCACCGGATGCTCGTCCGGCGGCGGAGGCGGCGACGCCTCGGCCGACGGCACCGGCCCCATCGACATCTGGCTCTCGAACAACGAGCAGGAGGTCGCCTGGGGCACCGCGGTCGTCGACGCCTGGAACGCCGAGCACCCCGACGAGAAGGTCAACGCGCAGGAGATCCCGGCCGGCTCGTCATCCGAAGAGGCGATCACCGCCGCGATCACCGCCGGCACCGCGCCCTGCCTCGTCTACAACGTGGCCCCGGCCGCGGTCTCGGGCTGGGTCAAGCAGGGCGGTCTCGTCGACCTCAGCACCATGGAGGGCGGCAGCGACTACATCACCGAGCGCGGTGGCGAGGTCGACTCGTATGCGACCGACGGCAGCTTCTACCAGCTGCCGTGGAAGTCGAACCCGGTCATGGTCATGTACAACAAGGCGCTGTTCCAGGCCGCGGGCATCGACCCCGAAGACCCGCAGATGAACACCTACGACGCGTTCCTCGACGGCTCGCGCGCGATCGTCGGCTCGGGCGTGCAGAGCGCGATCTGGCCGGCGCCCACGAGCGAGTTCTACCAGCCGTGGTTCGACTTCTACCCGCTCTACCTCGCCGAGACCGACGGCACCATGCTCGTCGAAGACGGCACGGCCACGATCGACTCGGATGCCGGCCGCACGGTCGCCGAGTTCTGGAAGACCTTCTACGACGAGAAGCTCTCGCCGAACGAGGCCTCGACCGACGATGCGATGTCGGCGGGCACCACCGCGATGCAGCTCGCCGGCCCGTGGGCGATCCCCTCGTACGCCGATACCGTCGACGTCGGCTTCATGCCCGTACCCACGAGCGACGGCCGCGAGAACCCGACGACGTTCGCCGACTCGAAGAGCGTCTCGATGTTCACCGCGTGCGAGAACCAGGGCACCGCATGGGAGTTCCTGAAGTTCTCGACGAGTGTCGACAGCGACGGTCAGCTGCTCGAGGCCACGGGACAGATGCCGATGCGCACCGACCTCACCCAGACCTACGCCGACTACTTCGACGCGAACCCGAACTACGTCGCGTTCGCCGAGCAGGCCGAGGCCACGGCCGATGTGCCCAGCATCCCCAACTCGGTCGAGGCGTGGCAGGCGTTCCGCGACGAGTACTCCGCGGCCGTGATCTTCGGCAAGGAGTCGATCGACGACTTCCTGACGACCGCCGCCACGAAGATCGACGACCTCGTCGCCGAGTGACGTCGTGACGCTCCGAGACGACGCGGTCGCGGATGTGGCCGGGGGCACGACCGCCCCGGCCACGCCGCCACCCCGGTCACAGAGGGGCCGGCTGCGCACCCGCATCCTGGGCGCGCAGCCGATCGGCGGCCTGTTCGCTCTGCCCTATCTGGTGTTCGTGCTGGCGATCTTCGCGTTCCCGCTGGGGTTCGCGGTCTACATCGCGTTCCACGACTACTTCTTCACGGCCCCCAACGTCGAGGTCGACCGCCCGTTCGTGGGCTTCGACAACTTCGTCACCGTGCTCACCGACCCGCGGGTGCTCGGCTCGTTCCGCAACACCCTGATCTTCCTCGTCATCAACGTGCCGCTCACCGCCGTGCTCTCGCTCGTGCTCGCGGCGGCGCTGAACACCGGCATCCGCTGGGTCTCCGCCTATCGCGTCGCGTTCTACGTGCCGTATCTGACGGCCAGCGTCTCGCTGGTCGGCGTGTGGATGCTGCTCTTCTCGGGCAACGGCCTGATCAACACGATCCTCGGGCCGCTCGCCCCTGACCCCTCGTGGCTGGTGAACAGCGGCCTCGCGATGCCGATGATCGCGCTCTACGTCACGTGGAAGCAGCTGGGCTTCTACATCCTGCTCTATCTCGCGGCCCTGCAGAACGTGCCGAAAGAGCTGTACGAATCGGCGGAGACCGACGGTGCCGGCGCCTTCTCGCGCTTCTGGAACGTCACGGTCCCGGGAGTGCGCAGCGCGACCACTCTCGTGCTGATCCTGTCGATCATCACCGGAGCGAACCTCTTCACCGAGCCGTACCTGCTCACGAACGGCGGCGGCCCCGACGGCGCCTCCTCGACCCCGGTGCTGCTCATCTATCAGCTGGGCATCCAGCAGCAGAACCCCGACACCGCGGCCGCGATCGGCATGATCCTCGTGGTCCTCGTGGGGATGCTGTCGCTCGCCGCCAACCGCGCCACCAGGGAGCGATGACCATGAGACGCACGCGTTCACTCCCCCGCATCCTGAGCCTCATCCTGCTCACGATCGCGGCCATCGGATTCGCCTTCCCGTTCTACTTCATGCTGGTCGGCGCCTTCCAGGAGAACCCGACGAACTCCCCGAACGAGCTCTTCCCGACGAGCGGGTGGACTGTCGACAACTTCCTCGCGATCGACTCGCGCATCGACCTGGTCGGCTCGCTGCTCAACTCGCTGATCTTCACGGCGGGGGTGCTGCTGGGAACCGTCGTGTTCGGACTGCTTGCCGGCTACGCGATCGCGCGACTCGACTTCCGGGGTCGCGGTGTCATCTGGGTGCTCATGCTGCTCGTGCAGATGGTGCCCTTCCAGCTGCTGATGATCCCGCTGTACGTGCAGATCACCCGCAACTACGGGCTCGGCGACTCGTACCTGGGCATGATCCTGCCGTTCCTCATCAACACGACGGCGGTGTTCATCTTCGTGCAGTTCTTCAAGGCGCTGCCCGTCGAGATCTTCGAGGCCGCGCGCATCGACGGCGCCGGCGAGATCCGTCTGCTGACCTCGGTCGCGATCCCGCTGATCAAGCCCGTGCTCGTGACGGTCGTGCTCGTGACCTTCATCGGCCCGTGGAACGAGTTCCTCTGGCCCTTCCTCATCACGAAGGACGCGTCGTTGCAGCCACTCGCCGTGTCGCTCGCGAACTACATCTCGAACGTGGCGCAGTCCACGGCGAACCCGAACGGCGCGATCCTCGCCGGAGCGACCGCTCTGGCCTTCCCCGTCGTGATCCTCTTCATCGTCTTCCAGCGCTTCTTCCGGGCCACCGACCTCGGTGCGGCCGTCAAGGGCTGATCCGCCCCCACCCCAGTCCCCCAGAAAGGACCCCATGTTCACCGGAGCATCCTTCCCCCTCGGCCCGTTCACCCCCTACGAGGGCAACCCGATCCTGCGCCCCAAGGGCGACAGCTGGGAGTCGGCGAACCTCTACAACCCCGCGGCTCTCGTCGACGGCGACGAGGTCGTGCTGCTCTACCGGGCGCACGCCGACGACATCGTGTCGCACATCGGCATCGCCCGCTCGAGCGACGGCGTGAACTTCACACGCGAGGACGCACCGATCCTGTCCCCCTCGGAGGACTACGAGCGATTCGGGTGCGAGGATCCGCGCATCGCGCTGATCGACGGCACGTACTACCTCACCTACACCGGCTGGGATCGGCGCAGCGCGCAGTTGTGCCTCGCGACCTCGACCGACCTGCGCACCTGGACCAAGCACGGCCCGCTGTTCGACGACTTCGACACGTTCAAGACCATGGACCCCCGCGGCTTCAACTGGTCGAAGGCCGGAGTCATCGTGCCGCAGAAGATGCACGGCAAGTGGTGGATGTACTTCGGCGAGGGCGGCATCTACTGGGCCACCAGCGACGACCTCATCCACTGGACGCCCGGCACGGCCGACACCGACCCGATGTACTCGCCGACGCCGGGAACCTGGGACGAGGCACTGGTCGAGATCGGCACCTCACCGGTCGTGACCGACAACGGTCTGCTCGTGATGCTCACGAACGGGGCCACCCGCACGGTCAACGACGACGGCTCGGTCGACGTCGACTACCGCTGCGGCCAGATCGCGATCGACCCCGACGAGCCCACGAAGGTGCTCGCGCGGCTGCAGGAGCCGTGGCTGCGCCCGCAGACCTTCGAGGACATGCACGGGCTCGTGTCGAACGTCACGTTCGTGGAGGGCCTCGTGAAGTTCCACGGCAAGTGGTTCGCCTACTACGGACAGTCCGACACGACTCTCGCCGTCGCGATCCACGACCCCGCCCAGCCGTGGGGCCGGGCGCTGCGGGACGCCAGCGAGGAGTGATGACATGCCCCTCTCGCGCCGCACGTTCCTGACCGCCGCCGCCGCGACCTCCGCGCTCGCGCTGCTCCCCCTCGACGCGGGCGGGGCGCACGCCTCGGCATCCGCCGTCGGCCTGCCTCTCGGGTCTGTGCAGGCGGGTGGCGGTTCCGGCGCCCGGCTGACGAACCTCGCACACCTGCGCTTCCTGCTCGCCGAGGTGCCCGTGGCGGCCTCGGCGGCTCACACGACGTTCGGGATCGAGACGTCGCCGCGCGTGCTCGCCCCGTGGACCTACGCCGACACCGACGGCGCCGGCGGGTTCCGCCCGGTGGGCGGAGGCACGCGAGACGCGGCGACAGGGCACTGGACGCAGGGTGCGTACAACGCGGATGACATCGCCCGGGCCGCTGTCGTGTTCCTGCGCGCCTGGCGGGCGACCGGCGACACGCAGGTGCGCGATGAAGCGCGCGACGTGCTGCGCTCACTCGCGTTCCTGCAGACGATCAGCGGACCCGACGCCGGCCGCGTGGTGCTGTGGCAGCAAGAGGACGGCACGCTGAACCCCAGCGCGATCCCGGTCGAACTGCCCGACCCGTCGGACTCCGCCGAGTCGTACTGGCTCGCACGCACGGTGTGGGCATTCGGCGAGGGGTACGCGGCCTTCCGGCGAGAGCACCCCGACTTCGCGGCGTTCCTGTTGGCCCGGCTGCACCTGGCCCTCGACGCGCTCGGCCGCGAGTCGCTGTCGCGCGCCGGACAGTGGGTGCGCAGCGACGGACGCGACCTCCCCGCGTGGCTGATCGCCGGCGGAGCGGATGCCACGGCCGAGGCCATGCTCGGACTCGCCGCCGCGACCGAAGCCGGAGACTCCCGAAGCCGACAGGCCCTGCAGACGTACGGCGAAGGCGTGGCGGCGATGGCCACCGATCCCGCGCAGGGCTGGCCCTTCGGGGCCGTGCTGCCGTGGACCGGCTCGCTCGGATTCTGGCATGCCTGGGGTGCAGCGGCGCCCGAGGCGCTGGCTCGCGCCGGTGCACTGCTGCGTCGTCGCGACTGGACCGCGGCGGCCGTGGCGGATGCCGGGACCTTCACCCCGCAGGTGCTCGCTTCGGGCGGACCGCACAACGCCTGGGCGCCCCTGCCCGCGGAGGCGCAGATCGCGTACGGCGCACACGGGCGCGTGGCTGCTGCCGTGGCCGCGGCTGCGGTGGGCGGCGAAGGTCTGCGTGTGCTCGCAGGGCTCGCCGCCGGGTGGTTCTTCGGTGCGAACACCGCCGGCATCCCGGTCTACGACCCCGCGACCGGGGTGACGTTCGACGGCGTCGAGACCGATGGTCGCGTGAACCGCAACTCCGGTGCCGAGTCGACGATCCACGGTCTGCTGACGATGCTGCTGCTGGACGCGAACCGTGACATCGCGCGCATCGCGACGTCGATCGCCGGGCTGTCGTCGTTCTCGGGGCTGCGGGTGATCGATGCCGAGAGCGCGAGGCTGTCGCCGGGCTGCACTGTTGTGCGCCCCGAGGGCGGCGCCTGGACCGGCGAGGGCAACCTCTCGGGCGGCGCGTACGTGCGCGTTCCCGCCGGCGAATCCGTCGAGTTCGACGTGACCGAGGTCGACGGCATCCTTCACGGCCTCGTCTGGCGGCAGGCGGCGGATGCCGGAGAGGCCGTGTGGGAGGTGTTCCGCGGTCGCACGCGTCTGTGGAGCACCCGGACCCCTGCGGGTGGTGCCGGCGATCGCGGACTCACCGAGGCCGACGGGATGCTGGTGCCCCAGCTGCTCGGCGGCGACCTGCCCGCCGAGCCCGTGACCGTGCGGTGCACGAGCACCGGCGACGTGCGGCTCGATGCTCTCGTGATCCAGCGCGCGGTGTCCACGGCCGTCTATGCCACGGCATCCGGTTCCGCAGTGCTCTACGCGAACGGGACTCGACGGGATCAGCGGGTCGCTGCGCTCGCCCCCGGCTCCGGCCGGGCCTACGAGGCAGACGGTTCGCAGCGTGGCCAGGCCGTCGGCGGCGGCAAGGTGCGCGTGCGCCGCGGCGGGTTCACGATCACCCGGCCCTGACGACCTCCTCCTCCTGCTTCGAATCGCGCACTTTGCAACTTCGGTGGCCCGATTTCTGCAAGGTGCGCGATTCGAAAGCCCGCAGGGATACGGTTGCGGTGTGCCTGCGCTCCCCGAACACGACCCCCTGCCCGACCGTCCTGCGCCCGACAACCCGCAGGGGAAGCTCGTGCTGCTGAGGCACGGCGAGACCGAGTGGTCGCGAGAAGGCCGGCACACGGGGCTCACGGACATTCCGCTCACGACGCGCGGTGAAGACCTCGCCCGCGGTGCCGGTCGGCTGGTCGAGGACTACGACTTCTCGCTCGTGCTGTGCTCGCCGCTCGAGCGTGCCCGGCGCACGGCCGAGCTCGCGGGCCTGCACGCCGAGGTCGATCCGCTGCTCGTCGAATGGGACTACGGCGGGTACGAGGGTCGCACGACCACGGACATCCGCGCCGAGCTCGGGTACGACTGGAGCGCGTTCACGCACGGGGTCATCCGCGGGGAGACGCCCGGCGAGACCGTCGAGGAGGTCGCAGCCCGCGCGTCACGCGTGATCACCCGCGTGCTGCCCGTGCTGGCGGAGGGCGATGTCGCGCTCGTCGCGCACGGGCACTTCCTGCGCATCCTCACCGCGGTGTACCTGCGGCTGGCGCCCCGCTTCGGGGCACAGATCTCGCTCGACGCCGGATCGGTGTCGGTGCTCAGCTTCTATCGCGAGCAGCCCGCGATTCTGTCCTGGAACTACGGGCTCGAGCTTCCGCTGGCACCCTCCGAATCCTGAGCCTTTCGCCCGAGCGGCCCCGCGCCTCAGCCCATGCGGAGCAGTGACACCGCGTAGATCGTGGGCGCCCCGTCGTGGTCGAGGTGGATCCGCATGCCGGTGTCGGTCGTCACGACGTCGAAGGCGATGGTCGAGTTCGCGCAGCTGATCGGAGCGCTCGCCCCGTCGACCTCCGGCTCGTCGGTCAGCCCGCCCGCGGTGAGGGTGATGGTGCCGTCACCGCGGCACGCCAGCTGTCCCTGGTACGAGCCTGGTTCGATGGACCGGAGGTCGGTCCGGTGGTGCGCTGAGGTGCTCGCGCTCATCCACCCCGAGAATCCGCTGGCATAGGCGTCGTCCTCGGCTCCCGGCACGGCGTCCTTCGCCCAGTCGGCGATCTCGTCCGGCGGTATCGGGAGCTGGGCCTCCTCGGCACTCGCGCTCGGATTCGAGGTCGGAGTGGCCGACGGCGACGGAGTCGCCGAGGCGGAGGGCGACGGTGATCCGCTGCCCTCTCCGCCGGCATCCGCGCTTCCGCCTGTGCATCCGACGAGCAGCATCGCCGCCGTCGCGAGGATCACGGCCGCAGGGGTCTTCCGTGTCGTCTCCATGCCCCCACGCTACGGAGGTCTTCGCCCGATGCAACCTCCACGGCCGACACGCCGATCTTTTGAACAACTCAAAAGACGGGTACTCTGGAGGCATGGATACCGACTTCGACTCCGCGCTTCGCGATGCGGGACTGCGGGCCACCGCGGGCCGCGTGGCGGTGCTGGAGGCGATGGAATCCATGCCCCATACGGATGCGGAGCGGGTCTACCGCGCCGTGTCCGCAGTGCTTCCGACCACGTCGATCCAGTCGGTGCACAACATCCTCGCGGACCTGACGACGGCGGGGCTGCTCCGCCGGATCGAACCGGCAGGATCCGCATCGCTCTATGAGCGGCGCATCAACGACAACCACCACCACATCGTGTGCACCCAGTGCGGTGCGATCGATGATGTGGACTGCGTGGTCGGCGAAGCGCCGTGCCTCACCCCGTCTTCGGCGGGGGGATTCACCGTCCAGACAGCCGAAGTGACCTTCTGGGGCCTCTGCCCCAGTTGCCAGAACGCCGCTCAGTAGCATCCGCCGCGAATTCCGGACCCCCGGGATGATCGGCGTGCCTGCGCGCAGAAGGAGAAGAACATGACCGACCCATCGACCACACCCGCGACCACGACGCAGACGGGCACTCCCGTCGCCAGCGACGCCCACTCGCTCACCGTCGGCGCCGACGGCCCCACGGTCCTGCACGACCGTTACCTCGTCGAGAAGCTGGCCTCGTTCAACCGCGAGCGCGTGCCGGAGCGCAACCCGCACGCCAAGGGCGGCGGAGCGTTCGGAACCTTCACCGTGACCGAGGACGTCTCGGCGTACACGCGGGCCGCGGCCTTCCAGCCGGGCGCCGTCAGCGAGACGCTGCTGCGCTTCTCGTCGGTCGCCGGCGAGCAGGGCTCTCCCGACACCTGGCGCGACGTGCGCGGCTTCTCGCTGCGCTTCTACACGACCGACGGCAACCTCGACATCGTCGGCAACAACACCCCCACCTTCTTCATCCGCGACGCGATGAAGTTCCCCGACTTCATCCACTCGCAGAAGCGTCTGGGCGACTCCGGGCTGCGCGATTCCGACATGCAGTGGGACTTCTGGACCCTCTCCCCCGAGTCGGCCCACCAGGTCACGTACCTCATGGGAGACCGCGGTCTGCCGCGCAGCTGGCGCCACATGAACGGCTACGGCTCGCACACGTACCAGTGGGTCAACGCCGCCGGCGAGCGCTTCTGGGTGCAGTACCACTTCCTGTCGAAGCAGGGTGTGGAGCGCATGGACGCCGACGAGGCCGAGAAGCTCGCGGGCTCGGATGCCGACTACTACCGCCGCGACCTGTTCGACGCCATCGCGCGCGGTGAGGCCCCCTCGTGGGACGTCTACGTGCAGATCATGTCGTACGAAGAGGGCAAGACCTACCGGTTCAACCCGTTCGACCTCACCAAGACGTGGTCGAAGAAGGACTACCCGCGCATCAAGGTCGGCACGTTCACGCTCGACCGCAACCCGCAGAACTTCTTCGCCGAGATCGAGCAGGCCGCCTTCTCGCCCGGCAACCAGGTTCCCGGCACGGGCATCTCGCCCGACAAGATGCTGATGGCCCGCGTCTTCGCGTACCCCGACGCCCAGCGTCACCGCGTCGGCACGAACTACAACCAGCTGCCCGTGAACCAGCCGCATGCGGCCGAGGTGCGCAACTACATGCACCAGGGCAACATGCAGTACCACTTCAACCCGGCCGAGCACCGCGTCTACACGCCGAACTCGTACGGCCCCGCCGGTGGACCGACGGCCGACCCCGCGGCCGGCGTCGAGGCGAGTTGGGAGTCGGACGGCGAGCTGATCCGCGCCGCGGCGACCCTGCGCGCCGATGACGACGACTTCGGTCAGGCCGGAACCCTGTACCGCGAGGTGTTCGACGACGAGGCGCGCGCCCGTTTCCTCGACACCCTGACCGGTCAGGGCCGCAGCATCACGATCGATGCGATCCGCGAGCGCTTCTTCCAGTACTGGACGAACGTCGACGCAGGTCTGGGTGAGGCGCTGCGCGCTCGCTTCTGAGCCGCATCCGCCACCACTCCGGGGGCCGACACGCCAGATGACGTACCGCTTCTGCGGATCCGTTCGACATCTGGCGTGTCGGCCCCCGGTCTGTGGGGCGCGGGGGCTGCGGCGTGGGTGGACAATGGATGCCGTGGCTGTTCCTCTCTCCGACCTGACCGGCATGCCCGTTCCGCAGCAGGTGCACGCGTCCGACGGCACCCGGCTCGCGACGTACACCTGGGGCGACATCGACGCACCGGTCGTGGTGATCGTGCACGGCTTCGCCTCGAGCGCACGCGACACCTGGGTGCTCACCGGATGGGTGCGCGAACTGACGAAGGCCGGGTACCGGGTGCTCGCGCTCGATCAACGCGGTCACGGCCTCAGCGAGAAGCCGCATCAGCCGGACGCCTACGGCATCCGCACCCTGGCGACCGATGTCGAGACGGTCATGGACACCTACCTCGTCGACGAGGCCTTCTACGTCGGCTATTCGCTCGGCGCGCGGGTCGGGTGGGAGGTGGTGCGCGACCTCCCGCACCGCATCGGACGCGCGGTGCTCGGCGGGGTGCCCGACGGCATCCCTCTCGCCCGGCTCGATCTCGAACAGGTGCGGAGGTACCTGGCCGACGGCACGCCCGTCTCGGATCCGACGACCCAGAACTACATCACGCTGACCGAGCGCGTGCCGGGCAACGACCTCGGCGCGCTCGTGGCGCTGGCCGAGGGGCTGCGTTCGTCGCGGACGATCGACCCGGATCCGTCGAACGCCCCTGCGGCGCCCATCCTGTTCGCGACGGGTTCGAAGGACGGGATCATCGAGGGTTCACGCGCGCTGTCTGCTGCGGCCCCGCAGGGGCGGTTCTTCGAGATCCCGGACCGCAATCATTTCAACGCTCCGGGATCCCGTGCCTTCAAGGAAGCCGCGCTGGCGTTCCTCTCCGAAGGCTGACCGCGGTCAGACCGCCGCGCTCTGCTCGCGCTTCGGCAGCACCCATCCCGCGCGGGGGAAGTGGCAGGTGTAGCCGTTCGGGTACTTGATCAGGTAGTCCTGATGCTCCT
>NZ_CAUQVQ010000030.1:0-32722 GCF_963521645.1 uncultured Microbacterium sp.
GACGCAATATCACTGATCCCCGCCGCCGTCGAGGGGCGTGGATCCGGCGCCCTCCCGGGTTAGTTTGATGTCATGGATGCAGCATCTCTCTCGCACCGTCAGGCCCTGTGGGCCAGCGTGGCCGACGGGTTCTATGTCGGCAGCAGGGACGGCACGTTCCTCGGTTACGTCGATCGTCGGGCCGACGGCCTGTGGCGCGGTTTCGATTCCGCATCGCGCCCGGTCGGCGACTACGACGACCACCACAGGGCGATGGCGGCGGTGACGGGGGCTGCTGACTCCGACGTCTCCTCCCTCGCTGACGGCGAGCACGAGGAAGGGACGGCATGACCGTGGATCACGCTCTGTTCTCGCTGGTCTACTGCAGCACGGCGACGCGACCCTTCGACGATGTCGAGCTCGCCGAGCTCCTCGCCGGGAGTCGTGAGCACAACCATGCGCAGGGCATCACCGGGATGCTGCTCTACCGCGACGGGGAGTTCGTGCAGATCCTCGAGGGGGACCGGCACGACGTCGAGCAGCTCATGGAGAGGATCGGACGCGATCCCCGCCACACCGATGTGCGCATCCTGCTCGAGGAGCCGCTGCACGAGCGACGGTTCGAGGAGTGGACCATGGGGTATCAGGCCCTCGTCGCGCCGGACCCCGGGCATGCGGAAGGGTTCCGCGATTCGTTCGACGACCTGCGCATGGGGGATCACGACATGATCGGTCGCGCGCTCATGGAACTCACGATGTGGTTCCGTGTGCGCGAGTCCGCCGTGCGGCAGACCGCCTGAGGGGCATGACCGAACTCCGGTATCCTCGGCGCATGGCCACCGCAACGACGCAGACTCCCCAACGCGAGGCATTCGGTTCGCGCAACGTGTTCATCCTGTCGGCGATCGGCTCTGCCGTCGGACTCGGCAACATCTGGCGGTTCCCGTATGTGGCGTACGAGGGCGGTGGGGGCGCGTTCCTCATCCCGTATCTCTGCGCGCTGCTGACCGCCGGCATCCCGCTGCTCTTCTTCGACTACGCGATCGGACACCGTTTCCGCGGTTCGGCACCGCTGGCGTTCCGGCGCATGCACCGCCGAGCCGAACCGCTCGGATGGTGGCAGGTGCTGATCTGTGTGGTCATCGCGGTGTACTACGCCGTGATCATCGCGTGGGCTGCGATGTACACGTGGTTCTCGGCCCAGCTCACGTGGGGACCGGGCAACGAGAACGACTTCTTCTTCATCGACTTCCTCCGCTCGGCCGATGTCGCCGAGGTGGGGGTCTCGACCGAGTTCGTGCCGCAGGTCGGCATCCCGCTGGTCGTCGTCTGGCTGGTGGTCATCATCATCATGGCTCTCGGCGTGAAGCGCGGCATCGGCAGAGCGAACATGATCCTGATGCCGCTGCTCACGGTGATGTTCGCGATCCTCGTGGTGCAGTCGCTCTTCCTCCCCGGAGCGATGGACGGACTCAACGCCTTCTTCACGCCGAACTGGGAAGCGCTCGCAGACCCGGCGGTGTGGGCCTCGGCCTACGGCCACATCTTCTTCTCGCTGTCGGTGGCCTTCGGCATCATGGTCACGTACTCGTCGTACCTGAAGCGGAAGACCGACCTCACGGGTTCCGGTCTCGTCGTGGCCTTCGCGAACTCCGGGTTCGAGATCCTCGCGGGAATCGGCGTGTTCGCCGCGCTCGGATTCATGGCACAGGCCCAGGGCACCGAGGTCGCGGGCGTCGCATCGTCGGGCATCGGGCTCGCCTTCATCGCGTTCCCGACGATCGTGTCGCAGGCGGCGGGAGGCTCCATCATCGGAGTGCTGTTCTTCGGCGCCCTCGTGTTCGCGGGCGTCACCTCGCTGATCTCCATCCTCGAGGTGATCGTGGCCGCGTTGCAGGACAAGCTCGGCTGGGCGCGCATCCGCACGACGCTGACGGTGGCGATCCCGCTGGCGGTCATCTCGATGGCGCTGTTCTCGACGACGACCGCTCTGTCGGTGCTCGACACGGCCGATGCGTTCGTCAACGCGTTCGGCATCATGGCGGTCGCGCTCGTCGCCGTCGTCGTCGTCGCCTGGCTGCTGCACAAGCTCCCGGCGCTCGTCGATCACCTCGACCGTCGCTCGAGCTTCCGCGTGGGGCGCATCTGGATGCTGCTGGTGGGCGCACTCGCGCCGCTGGTGCTCGGGTACCTGCTGGTCACCGAGCTCATCGCCAAGATCTCCGAGCCCTACGGCGGATATCCCGGCTGGTTCGTCGGGGTGTTCGGCTGGGGGATGGTGATCGCCCTGGTGGTGATCGCTCTGCTGCTGTCGGCGCTGCCGTGGGGTGGGCGTTCGCACGCCAAGGACGATCCGGAGTACGACGGCTTCCTGGTCGACGAGGAGTATGAACCGGATCCCGAGACATCGTCGATTCCGGCGGTGCACGGCGCGGATCGTGCGGCGACGGCCACGGCTGAGAAGGGAGCGAGCGCATGACTCCGACAGCGATCGTCATGATGATCGTCGCGATGGTCGCGGTGTGGGGAGGACTCGTCGCCGCGGTCGTCAATCTCGCACGGCATCCGGAGGTCGCGGACGCCGAGCCGGATCCGCCCGTCGAGCTCTGACCCCGCGCGCGGCGGCGTCGGTCACCGGGGCGTGCCTGTCGCGCCGGGGGCCTAGGCCGCGATGAGCCGAGAGGAGAGCGCCCGGATCCGAAGCTGCAGGGTGTCGAACGCCTCGTCGAAGGCGGCGGGCGTGCCGATCCGGGCGGGGTCGCTCACCGACCAGTGCAGGTCGTCGCGCATGTGCGGGCGCTCGTGCGCGTCGTCGCACACCGTGATCACCAGATCCCCGTCGGCGCGGACCTCGTCAATGTGGCGGGGCGGGCGGCTCGAATCGATCGCGAGGCCGTGCCGCAGGGCCGTCGCCGCCGCCAGGGGGCTCACGGACGCCGCGGGGCGGGTGCCGGCGGATGCGACCTCGATCGGGCTGACATCGCGCCAGATCGTCTCGGCCAGCTGCGATCGTGCCGAGTTCGCGGTGCACACGAAGAGCACGCGGCGGGGCGGCTCGACGCTGGGCGGGGCGAGAGTGTCGAAGATCTCGGGGCGCAGGCCGATATAGCTGCGCCGACGGTCGAAATCGGAGCGCGTGCGCGTGATGATGTGCGCGGATTCCAGGACGCCGAGGTGGTGGGCGATGAGATTCGAGCGCAGGGCGAGGGTCGAGCCGATCTCGGAGGAGGAGAGGTCGCCGAGCGTGAGGAGATCGACGATGCGCAGGCGAGTCTGATCGGCGAGGGCGGCGAAGATGGCCACACGGCGTTCGAGCTCAGACATCGTCTCCATCCATACCACGTACGCTGTGCCGTGTCCATGACTACTGACTCAGTGCCTGTTGACCATATGGTGGGGGACGCGAGACCGCAGGGGCGGGCTCGGGGAGGAATGGACACATGGGAATCGGAACCGGAATCGCGCTCGTCGTCATCGGAGCGATCCTCGTCTTCGCGCTCAACATCGACACGGGCGGCTACGTCGACCTCGACCTGATCGGCTACATCCTCATGATCGCCGGCGCGATCGTCTTCCTCATCAGCCTTGTGCTCGTGATGCGCAGCCGCCGCACCGAGACGGTCGACCGCACGGCCGTCGACCCGGCCACCGGCGAGCGCGTCACGCGCCGCAGCATGCGCAACAGCGACCCTCTCGCCTGACCCATCGTGGCAGCTGCCGCACGCGGCACGACGGCCCTCGTCTGGGGGGCCGCGGCGACCCTCGCCTTCATCGCGCTGCGCGCCGTCGTGGCGGTGGGTGGTCATGAACCGCTCCCGGTGGACCACTGGTGGAACGACCTGATGGGCGATCTCACCAGCGACGTGTGGCTGTTCGTGGCGTGGGTCCCCGCCGTCGTGGGCGGCACGGTCGGGATGATCGTGATCGGAGCGCTGCTCATCGCCTGGTTGCTCTGGCGCCGACGCGGATGGGACGCCGCGACGCTCGCGGTCGCGATGGTGGTCGTGGTCGCGATCGGCGCGAGCATGGCCGCCGTGATCGGACGCACGCGACCGGAGGACTCGCTCGCCGAGAGCGTGGCGACCTCGTTCCCGTCCGGACACACTGCCGTCGCGACCACCGTCGTGATGGTCTTGGCGCTCGTCTTCCGGCAGTGGTACGTGTGGGCGGCGGGGCTGGTGTGGGTGCTCACGATGATGTGGAGCCGCACCTATCTGCATGCCCACTGGGTGAGCGATGTGGTGGCCGGCATGCTCGAGGGCGTCGCCGTCGCCACGATCGTGTGGGCCTGCATGTCCCTCTGGCGCACCCGTCGGGCGGCGCGTGCGCACACGCCGCCCTCGGACGACGCGTCGATCAGTCAGCAACCCATCGAAAGAAGCGCGACATGATGAACACCGGTGCATCGGCATCATCCACGGCTCGGGCCGCCCAGGACTCCAAGACGTTCCGCGTCCTGGCCCGAGTCGGCTACGTGGTGCTCGGCATCCTGCACATCCTCATCGGGGGGATCGCGATCTCCATCGCCACCGGCGGGGGAGGGGGGAGCGCCGACCAGGGCGGGGCCCTGCAGCAGATCCAGCAGACTCCCGCCGGGATCTTCCTGCTGTGGCTGATCGTGCTCGGCCTGCTCGCCCTCGCGGTCTGGCAGGTCGCCGAAGCGATCGTCGAGAGCGATCCGGACGCGAAGAAGAAGTGGGCGCATCGCATCAAGTCCGCAGGCACCGCTGTCGCCTACCTCGCGATCGGCGCGACCGCCCTGGTGTACGCGCTGGGCGGGCAGTCGCAGTCCTCGCAGTCCTCACAGTCGTTCAGTGCTCAGCTGCTGTCGGCGCCGGCCGGAGTCGTGCTGCTCGTGCTCGTGGGCCTCGTCGTCGCCGCGATCGGCATCGCCTTCATCGTCCGAGGAGCCACGAAGGCGTTCATGACGCAGCTCGCGCCGCCCAGCGGCACGGCCCGACGCGGCATCGAGGCGTTCGGCATCGCGGGCTACATCGCCAAGGGCATCGCGATCGGTGTGGCGGGGGTGCTCTTCGTCGTGGCAGCGCTCACGCACGACCCGGAGACCGCGGGAGGGCTGGACTCCGCGCTGCGCGCACTCGCCGGTCTGCCCTTCGGCGTCGTGATCCTTTGGGTCGTGGGTGCCGGGCTCGTGCTCTACGGCCTGTTCTGCATCGCGCGCGCGAGATACGCCCGTATGTGAGGAGCGCGCCGCCGACATTGCCCGGCGCTGCCGGTGGTGGTGGGGGTCCTCCGGCCTGACGGATGGCCGAGTTCAGGACGCCCGAAGATTCTCCGCGGGACGCAGCCTGGCTGCGCGGATCGATGCGAAGGCCCCACCGATGCTCGACACGACGACGCCGAGCACGACGGCGAGCGGCATCAACATCAGATCGAAGACCGGCGCCCACCGCTGGCTGATCGTCACCGTCAGGATGGCCATCATGCCGACGAAGAGACCACCGACTCCACCCAGGATGCCGACGTACACGGCTTCGACCGTGGTCAGCATCCCGATGTCGCGCTCCGTCGCACCGAGCGCTTTCCGTAGCCCGATCTCGCCTCTGCGGGCGCCGACACCCATGAGAGTCGTGTTGATCAGAGCTGCGATGGCGACGAGTATCGCAAGAAGCGTAAAGGCAACGAGCGTCGTCTGCACGCCGGCTTCGATCTGAACCCTCAATCGGCTGTCATCCGAGGGAGCGATGATCGAAATCTCGTCCGGAGCGAACGGGTTCAGTGCGCGAGCAAGCTGCGACGCGACCTGAGGAGCAGCGCCTGCCACCGTGGTCACGAGCAGCGTGGCCCCCGGTGCCATGGTGTCTATGCTCGACGCGTCCGCGCCGAGCACGAGTTCGCCCCTCAAGAGCGGGAGTCGTGGGGATTCAGTGATGACGCCGGCGACCACGTACCGTTCTCCAGACACTTCTATGGTGGGAGCCGACGCGACGTCGCCGAGTTCGAGATCCTGGGCGAGCAGATCGCCGATGTAGGCCTCGCCCGGCAGTAGAGGACCGCGGTGCCATCGCGAGTCGTCGATTTCTGCCCTCACTGCCTCTGCAAGATCACCCACCACGATGTGGGGTTGTACCTGTGCGGTCGCTGCGGCCGTCGACACCGCGGTCGCGGGCAGGTCGATGACGACCGCGGCGGCATCCACTCCCGCCACGGCTCGTGCCGTCGCAGGTACATCGGCGAGCGGTGTGGAGTACGGCAAGGGTGTAGCCCACCGAGCGGTCACCTCGCGGTTGAGGTGAGCATCGAATGTCTCAGAGACTTGGGCGTGGGCGGAAGCCGTCAGCCCGAGAGTCGTGATCGACAGCGCGACAGCGATCGTCACGGCGACACACTGCGCGAGTGTCTGGTTCTTCCGCGACGACATCGAGGCCCAGGCATCAGCCAACATGTCTCTGAAGCGAATGGCGGCCTTCGCATCGTCCTGCGGCTCCGCGGCTTCGCCGGTCAGCCCGCTCGCGAGGGTCTCTCTTGTGGCTGGAGAGCCCGTGTCAGAGACCACCTCGCCATCCGAGATGCGGATGATCCGATCCGCGCGAGCCGCGACCTCGGGAGAGTGAGTCACGATGACGACCGCGGCGCCAGCTCTGTTCACTCGCGCGAGCTCGTCGAGAACGAGTTCTGTGTTGACTGAATCGAGGTTGCCTGTGGGCTCGTCCGCGAGGACGAGCTGAGCGTCACCCGCCATCGCGCGCGCGATCGCGATCCTCTGACGCTGCCCACCGGAGAGGGTGGACGTGTTCTGCCACGCAGCGTCATCCAAGCCCACCGCCCTGAGAGCGCGGACCGATTCGTGGTGTCGCCGGCGCGATGCGACTCCGCGGTACAGGAGATTCAGTCCGACGCTGTCGATCGCGGGGCGCTGCTCCAACAGGTGGAAGGCTTGGAAGATGAACGCGATGTGCCGGGATCTCAACCTCGCTGCGGCACCGTGGGAGACCGGGCCCGGTCTTCTTCCGGCGAGGAGATAGTCGCCGGAAGAAGGGTCGTCGAGAAGTCCGAGGAGATTCAGCAGAGTGCTCTTGCCGCCACCGGAAGGGCCGACGATGGCGACGAACTCGCCTTCGTCGATCGTCAACGACACATCACGCAATGCCTGGACCGCAGGGCCCCGCGGCGGCGTATAGATCCGCGAGACACGTCGTAGTTCGATCAACGTCATGAGCCCACCCGAACCTGATCACCGTCCTGAATCGACGATGGGGACAACGGCACGATCGCTGCTCTGCCATCGAGAGTTCCGAGGACCGTGACCTCGACCTCGGTGAACTCACCGCCCGATCGCCTGACCATGACCACCTGATTCGTGTCGCCGCGGTCGATCACCGCGATCGTGGGTACCAGAAGCGCATCCTGGTCCACGATGATCTGCGAAGAGACGACCCGCACCTGTGCGGTGGATGCCTGAATCGGGTCTGAGGGGATCACCGTGACCATCGACGTGCCAGGGGTGTCCTCGCTCCCTTCCCGACCAGCCGCCGTTTCTTCCTGCGGGGGTGATTCGCTCGGCTCGATGCTCGATACGCTCCCCTTCGACACCTGGCCGCCAATCTCGATCGACACCTCGCTTCCCTGAACGATGTGAGCCAGATCCGCGGGTGCGGCCTCAAGGGTCACTATGGTCGTCGTCGACCCGAGAACGATGTCCGTCTCGCCGTCAGCGCCTACTGCAGCGCCCACCGGCAACGCACTCAGCGACGCAGAGGGAAGAACTCCGACGCCGACTATCTCGGCGAAGGGAACGAAGGCGGCGCTCATCGCAGGGGTCGCTCCCGACCCGTCGCCCACCTGTTGGCCTTCGTGTCTCGGGTCGGGGTTCGGCGTGCGTGCGCTCGTCTCGTCTTCACCGTCTCGCGTGGCGGGTGTGTAGCCGTTCCGGGAGTACCAGTCCCGAACAGCTGTCTCGGTGCGCACGCCGAACTCGCCGTCGGCGTGAAGCGAGTACCCCAGAAGCCTCAGTGTCTCCTGGATGGCGACGACGTCGGGACCCTGGTCGCCGAGTCCTACATCACGGTAGAACGGAAACGCGGACTGTACGACGAATACCGGTCGTCCATTGACTTCAGTCAAGACCTGACCGGCGTTCACGGCCGTCCCCTGAGTCACCGGGCGTCCCGTGATCACGGAGCGCAACGCTCCGCTCGGGGCCGCCAAGCTCACGGATTCCTCATTCTCGGCCACCACGCGTCCGGAGAAGACTGTCTGCTGGACCAGCTTGCCCGTCGTGACCGTAGCGAGAATCGGGCCCGACGTAGGCGGAGCAGTCGCCGCATCGCGCTGGGCCGGTGACTGGAAGATCGTTGCAAGTGCCCACCCCGCACCCAGTGCGAGAAGAGCCGAGAGGAGGATGACGAAAGGCGTCATCCTCCTCCTGACCGGCCTCCGAGGAGGCGGGGCGATCTCGTGCTCGATCTCGACGGATGTGAACTCAGCTCCTTTCATCTCGTCGGTGCGTTCTGAGCGATCAGGGTCTTCAGTTCATCGGTATGAGCGACCGCTTCGTCTCGGATTCGGTCGAGCTTGTCGCGGTTGTTCGTGACAAGAGTCTCTTGGGCCGACCATTCGGCTCGATACCGGGCCTCGGTGTAACCGCTGGAATCACGGCATCGAGCGTCGGCTTCGGCAGCGGACAGTTCGTCCGGCGATGCGACCTCGGTCAGGTTGTGGCCATAGATTCCGTACTGCTGCGCCATTTCAAGAGTCGGCATCTCACCCCATGGGTCGTTCGGCAGCTCGAAGGTGACGAACTCCGAGAGGCAAGACCTCCACATCCGCGCTGCATCGCGCACGGCATCCATCGACGAAACCTCATCGCGCGCTTGGATCTCGAGACTTGCGATGTAGTTCAAGCCGTCCGCGGCTGCGACCGTCTTGTCGCTACGCGCGTCCTCACCGCAGCCATCGAAGCGTGATCGAAACTGTTCATCGGGGTCATAGGCATTCGCCCACGTCGTGAATTCCGTCCACGCGACGACGTCGGCCGGGTTCGGTGGCGGAGCGTCGTGATAGCCGAATCGGCGCGCGATGTCCAGATTGAAGATCTTGAGAGCCGAGTCGTTGACTGTCTCAGTCTGAGCGAAATCGGTGTCTTGCCACGGTACGGGCCACTCATAGCCCTGACCTTCGAGACACTTCGCGATCAACAGTTGTTCCGCATAGTTGCTCAGCGACGGGTCGAAGACTTTGAACTCATCCAGAGGCATCGCCCACGTCGATTGATTCTGCACGACGATCGGCGTCGGCTCAGGCTGAGGTGGTGTACAGCCCGCCAACAGCCCCAGTACGCCGGCACAAGCCGCCGCCGAACCGATGACGTGGCGGCGGCACGCGGGTGAACTCAGTTGCACGTGGCGGTTCCCACCTTCGTCAAGCCCGAAGTGAAGTACCCGTAGGAGGTTTCCGTATTTCCCTTGTTGAACACAGAAGTGGTCTTGTTATTGATGTTCCAATTCCGGACGGTTCTTTCCACCATGCGATCCCCCCGGAACGTGGATGTCAGTAGCCTGCAGTCGGGCTCTCGCGTCAGAGTAGACGGCTGGGCGCGGAAGTGAAACGTATATTCCGGAACACCACAACCACCGTTCCGGCATTCCGAAAACGCGCACTGCAGACGCGGCGCCCAGGCGCCGGCGACGAGTGACCACGAGGCTCAACCCGGCCGCCGTCGCGGTCGTGCGGGTGGCGCGTCGCCTCCCCACCCGCACCACCTCAGCTGAACAGGATCAGCACGTACGCCGCGAACGTCACCAGGTGGGCGGCGCCGTGCATGGCGGTGACCCGCTTGGCGCCGAACGTCGTCACCGACAGCAGCAGCGTGACGCCGAGCATGAGCAGATTCGCGGGGGACTCGGCGAGGATCACGGTCTGGCCGGTGAGCATCCCGATGACGAGCACAGCCGGGATCGTGAGCCCCACGGTCGAGACGAGCGCGCCGTGGCAGAGGTTGTTGACCCGCTGGGCCTCTCCGCCGAGCGCCGCGCGCACCGAGGTGATCGACTCGGGAAGGAAGACGATCATCGCGATCAGCACGCCGGCGAGGGCGGGCGGAGCGCCCACGCGTCCGAGTCCGTCGTCGAGCAGGGCGGCCATGTCGTGCGAGAGCAGCACGATCGGGATGACGGTGATCACGAGGAGGGCGAGTCTGACGACGACCTCACGGCGATTCTCGCTGAGCACGGCGGCGATCCCGCTCGATGATCGCGTCTCCTCGTGCGCGGCGGGCAGGTGCAGCCGCGGATCGACCTCGGTGAAGTCGGAGGCCTGAGACCCCATCTGCCGATACAGGAAGAACGCGTACAGGCCGAGCGTCAGGACGATGATCGGGATCGCCTGCCCCGGCGTGTACGAACCGGCGTAGCCGATCAGTGCGGGGAGGGCGAAGGCCAGTGCGCTCAGCACGATGAGCATTGCGAGATACGCCGAGGTGCCGGTGCGGTTGTGAGCCATCCCGCCGCGGCGCAGACCGCCGAGCAGCAGGCACAGCCCGATCACGAGGTTGAGGATGATCATCGCGACCGCCATGACCGAGTCGCGGGCGATCGTCGCGTGCTCGCCGGGGCCGAGCATGACCGCCGAGATCAGAATGACCTCGATCATCACGATCGAGAGGGTCAGCACGAGCGACCCGTAGGGATCGCCCAGTCTGTGGGCCAGTGCTTCCGCCTGCTTCACGACGCCGAACGCGCACGCGATGATCACGGCGATGATGGGCGCGAGCGCGATCATGAGCGTCGGCACAGGCGCCGGCGCGGCGATCATGGGATGGATCAGCAGCAGGACGCCGAAGGCGCCCCACCCGAGGACGATCCGTCCGATGTCGCCGGCGCCGACCAGGCGGGGAGGTGTGGGGTGAGACATCTGCAGCTCCTTCGAGGCGGGGCCGTCCCCGATGAGAGAGGCGTCCGGGTCGTCCCGGCCGCGGTGCTGTGTCAGCGTCCTGCCTCGATGGTACGCGAGCGGCATTCCCCGCGCCTGGTCGGCAGCAGATCAACGGCTGGGCAGGGGCTGTGCGGCATGACGTGCCCGCACGATCGCCGTCGCGTGCTCAGCGTCGCGCGCGGGCCCGGGTCTTCGTGACGCCGTTCAGAGTGGCTCGCACCGGCGTTCCGAGATACAGGCCGAGCGACGCGCCTGAGGCGAGTGCGACGCCGATCACGACCGCGTCGACCAGCGAGCCGCCGATGCCGAGCACGCCGGTGCCGGCGCCTGCCGCATGCACCATCTCGAGCAGGCCCTGGAACACCGCGACTCCGGGCACGAGCGGCACGATCGCCGCGGTCGTCACTGCCACCGACGGCACGTGCAGATTGTGGGCGATCATCACGCCGACGAAGCTCGCGAGCAGGGCTCCGATCGCGCTCGCCGCTGCGGGATGCAGCTGCAGCGACACCATGCCGGAGTATCCGGCGATCGTGATCGCGCTCAGCAGCGCGCTCACCAGGATGATGCGTGTTCCCGCGCCGTTGAAGACCGCGACCGCGACCGCGATGATGATCGCTCCCGCGAACTGGTTCAGAAGCGGTCCGAAGGGTGCAGGGTCGTCGGGCAGGTCCATCGTGAATCCGAGCACGCTGCCGAGCTGGAGGCCGACCAGGATGCCGATCACGACGCCGAGCGTCTGCATGGTCAGGTCGAGGATGCGCCCGCCCGCGGTGAGTGCGAAGCCGTCGATCGCGTCCTGTGCCGCGCCGACCACCGTGAGTCCCGCCAGCATGAGCACGATTCCCGAGGCGACGATGATCGACGGGCGGATGCCGACGAACGGCTCGACGCCTGCCGATCCCAGCGCCGACACGGCGACCGCGACCACGGTCGTGACGAATGCCCCGGCGATCTGGCTGAAGAACAGCGGCACGCGGATGCGTGCGAGACCGGCCTGCGTCACCGCTGCGCCCAGAGCCGCGATGAAGGTGAGGCCGACGATCAGCGGCGAGGCGCCGAGCATGATGCTGACTCCCACTGCGAGCAGTGCGCGTGCCACCACGACCACCGGCTGCTGGTAGCGGAACGGCACGCGACGGATGACGCGGAACGCCGTGCGCGCCGACTCGAGATCGAGGCCGCCGGAGATGTCGGCGACCAGGGCCTGCACCCGCTGGAGCTTGTCGTGGTCCGGCGCGGCCACACGCACGACACGCACCAGGGTCTCAGGCCACACCTCGCCACTGAGGTGGAAGGACACCGTGATCGAGTTGTAGGTGACGTCGACCTGCACGCCGCGCATGCCGTAGGCGTCGCAGACGCGGACGATCGCGAGAGTCACCTCGTGCGCCGAGGCGCCGACCGCGAACATCGCCTCGCCGATGCGCGTCGCGAGGTCGAGCACCCGCGGCACCGTGTGCTCGTCGATCACGGGCATCGCCTCGGTGTGGGCGACGGCGGAAGGGTCGGTGTGCAGGATCCTGCGCACCGAGGCGAGCAGTCGCCGCGGGGGTGTCGGGGACATCCCTCCATTCTTTCATCGGCCGGGACCGGATCCGAATGGGTACGGTCGTACGCATATCGGGTATCCTCGACACATGACGGACCACGGTACGACGGACTACTTCGCAGGCGACCCGCGCACGAACCGGGAGCGCATGCTCGCGGGCGACCTGTACATCGCCGATGACCCCGAGATCGAGCGGCGATCGGCGCGGGCGGCCCGGCTCGCCGATCTCTACCGGCGGCAGACGCTCGCGGGCGACCCCGCCGCTCGCGGATGGCTCGAAGACCTCATCGGCGATCTGGGTGAGGGGGTCGCGATCCGGCCACCGCTGCACGTCGACTACGGTGACCACATCTCGATCGGAGCCCGCACGTTCGTGAACTTCAACCTGACGGCGCTCGACGTCGCGGCGATCACCATCGGCTCGGACTGCCAGATCGGTCCCAACGTGCAGCTGCTCACGCCCACGCATCCGATCGATCCGACCATGCGGCGGGACAAGCTCGAGGCCGCCGAACCGATCACGATCGGCGACAACGTCTGGCTCGGCGGCGGAGTGATCGTCTGCCCGGGAGTCACGATCGGCGACGACAGCGTGATCGGCGCCGGCTCGGTCGTCACCAAGGACATCCCCGCCGGCGTCGTCGCCGTCGGGAGCCCCGCCCGGGTCGTGCGGACGATCGGAAGCGACAGTGTCGTCTGAGCCTGCCGCCGGAACCCGCAGCGGTCGCCGCAACGACCCGGAACGCCGCGAGCGCATCATCAGCGCGTGCCTCGACGTGATCGCCGAGTCCGGGGTCGCCGGGGCCTCGCATCGCCGCATCGCCGCCGCCGCCGGTGTGCCGCTGGGATCCATGACCTACCATTTCGCGGGCATGGACGAGCTGCTGCACGAGGCGTTCACACGGTTCGCCACCGTGGTGAGCTCGCGCTTCGAGGAGCGCATGGAGGCGGCATCCGATCCCGCATCCGCCCGCGCCGCGGTGGTCGCGATCATCCTCGAGGATGTGGCGCGCGGCAGGAACGAGCTCGTGCTGTCGCATGAGCTCTACACGCTCGCCGCACGCGAACCGTCGTATCGCGCGCTGACCACGGCCTGGATGAAGCGGAGTCGCGCCGCGCTCGAACGGCACTTCGACCCCGAGACGGCGCGGCTGCTCGACGCGATGATCGAGGGCGTGTCGATCCACCGTGCTCTCGACGACGAGCCCAGAGGTGTCGCGGAGGTCGAGGACGCGGTCGATCGGATCACCGGAGCGCGCTCCGAGCAGGAGTGACCTCTCACTCGTGCTCGGGCAGCACCGGCGTCGACCACCCCGGATCGCGGCCGAGCTGGGTGGCGCGACCCAGGGACTGCGCGCCGAAGCGGTCGCGGATCGCGTCGAGGGCCGTGTCGATGCGTTCGCCGTCGCCCCAGTCGATCGGCAGCTCGGGCTGCAGATGGGCCGCTCGATCGAGCTGGGTCAACGAGACGCCGATCAGGGTCACCCCTCTCGCCTCGATCTGCGGCAGCGCCGCCGCCAGCAGTGCGCGTGCCACCGAGAGGAGCGTCGCGGTGCGCACGGTGGCGACGCCGACCGTGCGTGACCGTGTGGCCCTCGTGTAGTCGCCGAAGCGCAGACGCAGCACGACCGTGCGGCAGGTGCGCTCGCCGTCGCGCAGCCGCCGGGCGAGGCGGTCGACGATCTGGGTCAGGATGACGTCGAGCTCCTCCGCCGAGCGCGGCGTGGTGCCGAGAGCGCGCTGCGATCCGATCGATCCGCGTCGTCGCGTGCCGTCGACGGGGCGAGGGTCGCGGAGGCGTGCGAGCGCGTGCAGGTGGCCCCCGGTCGCCGACCCCAGCAGTCTCTCGGCGGTCGCGGCTTCGAGCTCGGCGAGTTGACCGACCGTGTGGATGCCGAGGCGATGCAGCTTCTCGGCGGTCACGGCGCCCACGCCCCAGAGGCGCTCGACGGGGAGCGGATGCAGGAACTGCTGCTCGCGATCGGGGTCGACGATGAGCAGGCCGTCGGGCTTGCTGACCGCGCTCGCGACCTTCGCGAGGAACTTCGTGCGGGCGACCCCGACCGAGATCGCGAGCCCCACCTCGGCGCGCACCCGCTCACGCAGACGTGCCGCCACGACTTCGGGAGTGCCGGAGATGCGGCGCAGGCCGCCGACCTCGAGGAACGCCTCGTCGATCGAGATGCCCTCGACGAGCGGCGTCGTGTCCCGGAAGATCGCGAACACGTCTTTGCTGGCTGCGCTGTAGGCGTCCATGCGCGGGGGCACGACCGTGGCGTCGGGGCAGAGCTGCAGCGCCTGGCGTCCGCCCATCGCGGTGCGCACCCCACGGGCCTTGGCCTCATAGCTCGCGGCGAGCACGACCCCGCCGCCCACGATCACCGGTCTGCCGCGCAGGTGAGGCGCGTCGCGCTGCTCGACCGAGGCGTAGAACGCGTCGAGGTCGGCGTGCAGCACGGTGGCTTCGCCCCGCATCGCGGCTCCTCTCGACGGGCAGATGGTCGCACGGACCTCCGACATCGTCGTCGAGCGCGTCTGCGGGAATAGTTGACCAGCATCGACAGTTGCACTAAATCAACGATCAAGATATGGTTGACACCAATCAACTTTCTACACAGGAGCTCTCCCACTGTGACCACCACTTCACACACGTCCGCCCCCGAGGCGGTGCGGTCGCCTCGCGAGGTCTTCACCGCGATCTCCGGCCTCGTCGTCGGCATGTTCGTCGCCGTGCTCTCGGGCACCGTCGTCTCGACGTCGATGCCGGTCATCATCGCCGACCTCGGCGGCACGCAGTCCCAGTACACCTGGGTCATCACCGCGAGCCTGCTGGCGACCGCCGTCTCCACCCCGATCTGGGGCAAGCTGGCCGACCTCGTCGACCGCAAGATCCTCGTGCAGATCTCGCTCATCCTCTTCACCGCCGGCACCGTGATCGCCGGCTTCTCCACCGACACGAACATGCTGATCGGCGTTCGCGTGATCCAGGGGATCGGCGTCGGCGGCTTGATGTCGCTCGTCATGATCGCCGTGGCCCTCATCATCTCGCCGCGCGAGCGCGGCAAGTACATGGGCGTCGTCGGTGGGATCATGGCCCTCGGCACGATCGGCGGCCCGCTGCTCGGCGGGCTCCTGACCGACGTGTGGGGGTGGCGCTCGAATTTCTTCGTGGGAGTGCCGTTCGCGCTTCTCGCCCTCGTGCTGCTGCAGTTCACGCTGCACCTGCCCAAGCCGCAGCGTGATCGCAAGGTCTCGATCGACTACTTCGGCATCGTGCTGCTCGCGGTCGGCGTCTCGACCCTGCTGATCTGGGTGTCGATGGGAGGCAGCCAGTTCGACTGGGACTCGTCGACCAGCATCATGCTCGCCGTCATCGCCGGCGTCGCGATCGCCGCCTTCATCACGGTCGAGTTCTTCGTCACGGAGCCGATCGTGCCGATGTCGCTGTTCCGCAACCGCACCTTCACGCTGTCGGTCGTCGCGTCCATCGCGATCGGCGTCTCGATGTTCGCCACCTCCGTGTTCCTGGCGCAGTACTTCCAGCTCGCTCGGGGTGCCACGCCGACCGAGTCCGGCCTCATGACCATTCCGATGATCGTCGGGCAGATGGGGGCCTCGATCATCATCGGCCAGCTCGTCAGCCGCTTCGGCAAGTGGAAGGGCTGGATGGTCACGGGATCCGTGCTCACCACGGTCGGCGTCTCGCTCATGGCGACGCTGCGCTACGACACCCCGTTCCTGCTCGTCGCGGTGTACATGTTCGTGCTGGGTGCCGGCCTCGGCATGGTGATGCAGAACCTCACCCTCATCGTGCAGAACGACACCGCGCCCCAGCAGCTCGGGGCCGCCTCGTCGAACGTCAACTTCTTCCGCACGATCGCCGGCACCATCGGCGTCACCGTGATGGGGGCCATGCTGTCGACCAGCGTCGCGAACTACATGACCGACGCGCTCAAGGGCTTCACGCCGACCACACCCGACGAGGTCGACGCTCTCACGCATCTCGCCTCGGGCGATGTGCCGAAGGTGACCCAGTTGCCCGACACGATCCGCGCGATCGTCGAGAGCGCCTACGGACACGGCATCGCCGACTCGTTCATCATCGCGATCCCGCTCGCGGTGATCTCGATCATCGCGATCGCGTTCATCAAGAACAAGCCCCTGTCGACCAGGAACGCCGCCGAAGAGCTGCGGGCACAGGCCGAGGAGTCGGTGCTCGAGGTCTCGGAGGCCGAGGTCGGCGGCAACCTCTCCACGGGCGCCATCCGCACCGTGGGAGCCGCATCGGCATCCGCATCCGCACCCACGGCCACCGGCTCGGTGACCGTGATCGATCGCGAGCGCGAAGACGGCCGCGAGGTCCGGGAGCCGAGGGGCTGACATGGCCACGACGGAGGCCGTGACGGCAGCCGAGCTCGAGGACGCGATCGGCGACCTCCAGAGTCATCTGAACCTCATCTTCGCGAGGACTCGGACGCTCTGGAGGGAGTCGGCGGCCCGCATCGCCCCCGAGCTGCAGGTCGGCGGCTACAAGCTGCTGACCTTCATCGAACGAGCCGGCAGCGCCAACGCGCACGAGCTGTCCGAGCGGTTCGAGATGGACAAGTCGGTCATCAGCCGCCAGGTGCGGACGCTCGAGGAGCTGGGTCTCATCGAGTCGCGCCCCGATGAGCGCGACGGTCGTCTGCGCGTGCTCACGGCGACACCGGCCGCGCAGGCCGCGCTCGCCGAACTGCGGCAGGAGCACGGATGGCGACTGCGCGCGGTGCTCGCCGAGCTCGCCCCCGAGGAGATCACCGCCGCGTCGAAGGTGTTCCGGCTTCTGTCCGAGGTCTGAGCGGATCCGCGGTGCGCACACGTGCATGCTGAGAACACGGATGCAGGTCGAGTCCGACGGATTCGACCTGCATCCGTGATTCGGGCATGCAGCAGGCGGGTAGGTAGCAGGCAGTCAGGTAGGTAGGTAGGCAGGCAGGCAGGTAGGCAGGTAGGCAGCGGCCGGGCGGTTCGGATGCTTCGCCGTAAGCTGTGGATCATGAGCGCCTCCGACAGTGCCGACCTCGATGAGGCCGTGTCCCGGGTGGAGCACGAGCTCGGACGACTGTTCGCCCGCATCCGCGTGAGCTGGCGCGAGGCGGCCATCACCGTGCATCCCGACCTCCAGCCGCTGGGCTATCAGGTGCTGATCTCGATCGCGACGGGCAAGGCCACGTCCGCCGGGGCGATCATCGAGCGGCTGCAGACCGACAAGTCGGCCGTGAGCCGCCAGGTGCGTCAGCTCGAACAGCTGGGCCTCGTCGAGAGCGTGCGCGATCCCGAGGATCGCCGCGCTCGGGTCCTGGTCGCCACGCCGCTCGCGCAGGAACGGGTCGCGCTTGCGCGCTCGCGGTACGAGGCGCGCCTCGGTGAGCGCCTGCGTCGATGGTCGGCCGAAGATCTCGACCACTTCACACGCCTGCTCGCCGACCTCGGCGGCGAGACTCCCACGGCGCCGACCGCACCGACCGCACCGGATGCCGCGGATGCATCCGGGCCCTCCGACGTCTCGGACCGGCACTGAGGTCGATCGCCGACTCGCTGAGTGGGGAATACCCGACGGGCAGCGCGCCTTAGCCCTCAGTGTGAGCCTTTACCAGTCCGCCGTCTTCGGCGCCCTTCCGCTGTCCACCCGCGTCGTCATGGCGCCGCTGACCCGCACCCGCGCCGACGACGACGGCGTGCCGACCGAGACGATGGTGGAGTACTACCGTCAGCGCGCAGGATTCGGCCTCATCCTCACTGAGGGCACGTGGCCCGCGGCCGAGGGGAAGTCGTACTCGGGGCAGCCCGGCATCGTGACACCCGAGCAGATCGAGGGCTGGCGTCGCATCGCGGATGCCGTGCACGAGGCCGGCGGCACGATCGTGATGCAGCTCATGCACGGTGGACGCGTCTCGCACCCGGCGATCTCGGGGCAGCCGCGCGTCGTCGCTCCGAGCGCGCTCGCGGCCCCGGGGGAGACCCACACTCCCGAGGGCAAGGCCGCCATGCCGGTGGCGCACGCCCTGACTCTCGACGAGATCCCCGAGGTGGTCGAGCAGTTCGCGCAGGCGGCGCGCAACGCGATCGCCGCGGGGCTCGACGGCGTCGAGGTGCACGGTGCCAACGGCTACCTCGTGCACGAGTTCCTGTCGCCGGTGTCGAACGTCCGCGACGATCTGTACGGCGGGTCTCCCGAGAACCGCGCACGGTTCGCGATCGAGGTCGTCGAGGCGGTGGCTGCAGCCGTCGGAGCGGATCGCACCGGCATCCGCCTCTCGCCCCAGCACAACATCCAGGGCGTCCTCGAGGAGGACGCCGACGATGCGCTCGCGACCTACCTGGCTCTCGCCGAGGGCATCGCCCCCCTCGGTCTCGCCTTCATCGACGTGCTCAGCGCCGCGCCGACGAGTGAGCTCGTGCAGCGCATCCGTCGCACGGCCGGCGCGCCCATGATCGTCAATTCGGGCTTCGCTGCGCCGACCACCCGCGACGAGGCCGAGACGCTGGTATCGGAGGAGTGGGCGGATGCCGTGGCCGCAGGCCGACCGGCGATCGCGAACCCCGATCTGGTCGAGCGCTGGCGTCAGGATGCCGAGCTCAACGAGCCGCGCCCCGCGCTGTTCTACGGCCGCACCGCCGACGGGTACACGGACTATCCGTCGCTCGAGGTCGCGCGCGCCGACGCCGGCTGAGGTCGCCCGCGCCGCCGACGAACGCCTCGCGCGTCGGTTGCACGACCGGGGAGATCATGCAAGGCCCTTCAGGGTTCGGGCTGTGCTCTCTAGCGTTCTGTGCAGAGGCGGTTTCACGCTTGCAGAAAGGGCGGTTCCTCGTCTCCCGATCAATGGGGAGAACATGACGCAGCAGACCCGGATCGCTTTCGACGACGATCGGTACATCCTCGCGCCCGAGCAGGACCTCGTGGACCTGATGGAGCGCATCGAGAGCGCGGCGAAATCGGGGCCGACCTTCGTCGACTTCATGGCAGGGGATCGCCTGGTGAGTGTCCTCGTCTGCTCGTCGACGCGGGTCGTCGTGACGGTGCGACCCGAACGCTCCGTGGAGGATTCGCGCTACCTTCCGATCGCCGTGGAGCCTCTGGACTGGGACTACTGACTGCGGCGCAGACGCCGGGCGCCGGTCGGTGCTCGCGACCAGCGTCGGGCCGCTCGGGAGTCACCGAGCCTCCACGGCACGTCCGAGCGCACGGCGGTGATCCGACTCAGTCGGCCTTGCCCTCGGCGAGGTACGCGAGGCGGTGCAGTGTCTCGGCATTGCGCCAGCGCAGCAGGGGAGCGGTGACCACGCTCGGCAGGAGGGTCGCGGGGCCGCTCACCGGCTCTTCGTCGATGCGCACCATCGCTCCGCCGCCGTAATCGCGCACGCGCAGCGTCACGCGCGCTTCGCCGATCGGCCATCCTTTCGCGCGCATCACCATCCGGTGCGGCGGGTCCCACTCCTCGACCACCGTGGTGTCGTCGAGCAGTGCGGGCCAGACGCCCACCGAGTGATGCAGTTCGGCGCCCGGCTGCGGCCAGGAATCATCCACGGCGCGCATGCGCGAGGCGCCGACCACCCACGCCGGATACAGCCAGGCGTCCGCCAGCACGCGGAACACGTCGTCGGGATGGCAGTTCATGGTGCGGATGTTCTTGGCCATGTCGGCTCCTTCTCTCGGGCGCGTGTGCTCGCATCGCTGTCAGCATGGTGCGGTCTGCGAGGCGATCGACACAGGGGGTTGACGCGGCGGATGCGCGGCCCCGCTGCGCCACGACGTGCGACACCCGCGCTAGCACATGACCGGCATCCGCGCCTCCCCCTGGAACGACGACGACGCGTCTGCGAACGTCGGGGCATGGCACTCTCCGACATCCCCGCACGCGCGGCGCGTCGCCTCGGCGGTCTCGCACACGACGACGCTCCCGCGCTGCTCACCCGCGGTTACGGCTTCGGTCCATGGATCTGGCGACGGGTGCGGCCGGGGGCACGGTCGGCTCCGATGCGCCTGCTCGGCGACGACACCGTGTTCGTGCGCGGAGTCGAAGGCGTCGAGCTCTTCTACGACGCGAGCCGCATCGCCCGCGCGGGCGCCATGCCGTCGCTCGTGCAGGAGAGCCTGTTCGGACACGGCTCGGTGCACAGCCTCGACGGGGATGCCCACACCCACCGCAAGGCCACGTTCGTCGACGTCGCCTACGACGACGAACAGGTGGCACGCCTGACCCCGTGGCTCGAGCGCGAGTGGCAGAGCGAGCGACAGGCGTGGCTCGACGGCGGCACTCGCAGCGCCTACGACGCGGCCGTCGGCGCGCTGGGGCGCGCGGTCATGGCGTGGGCGGGCGTGCCAGGAACCGCAGCCGCCCGCACACGCTGGGCGGCACGGCTCGCGCAGATCGTCGACGGCTTCGGCTCGCCCTACTCGCCCGCGTACCTGGCCGCTCTCGCGAACCGGTGGTGGTCGGACCGACACTCCGCCCGACTCATCGAGGCCGTCCGGCACGGCGCACTCCGGGTCGAGCCGGGAACCGCGCTCGAGCAGTGGGCGCACCACCGCGACCGGGACGGCGAGTTGCTGCCCTCTCGCATCGCGGGCGTCGAGCTGCAGAACAGCATCCGTCCGATGATCGCGGTCGCCCGCTTCGTGGCGTTCGCGGCGAAGGCGCTCACCGAGCACCCCGAGTGGCGCGCCCGCATCGCCGCCGAGGCCGCCGAGCGGGGCGCGATCGTCGGGGGACCGCTGTCGGTCATGTTCGCGCAGGAGATCCGGCGAACCTCTCCGTTCGTGCCGATGCTGCCGGGCTGGGCGATCGCCGACATCGAGCTCGACGGGCAGCGAGTCGACGCAGGAGGCCGCGTCGTGCTCGACATCCTCGGCACCAACACCGACGGCCGCTTCTGGGCACGGCCCGAGCTGTTCGATCCCGAGCGCTTCTGCGACGTCGGCGGCGACTACGAACAGCTCGCCGCGTTCATCCCGCACGGCGGGGCCGACGTCGCCACCGGCCACCGGTGCCCCGGCGAGAAGCTCGCGATCGCCGGCCTCGCCGCCGCCATCACCGTGCTGAGCGACCCGGAGCTGCGCATCCTCGACGACGGCCTCGACGTCGACCTCCGGCGCCTGCCGACCAAGCCCCGCTCCGGTGGAAAGGTGCGGTCGGCGTCCGCGCCGGCATCCGGCGGGTGCCCCTTCCACCGGTAGCGGCGTCACTGTCGCCCTGACGTGTCCGCTCCGTCCGGGATGCGGTCGATCGGCACGACGACGATCTCCTGCACCTTCCAGTCGAGGTCAGCGATGCGCTGCGACAGGTCTGTCGTCTGCTGCAGCGACACCGAGCCCTTGCGGGGCACGACGAAGGCCTCGATGTGGAACACCTGACCCTGGTCGCGCATCCGGACGCCCGCCTCCTTCACCCAGGGACGAGAGCGCATGGTCGACAGCACATCGCGGGCGAGCGGATGCGGATGCGAGCTGTCGTAGGTCCTGGCCCGCTGATCCATCAGATCGATCACCGCGGTCTTCGTGTTTCGCCATCCGTCCCAGATGATGCCGAGTGAGATCACCAGGGCTGCCGCGCCGTCGAGCCACCATACGCCGGCACCCACGCCCAGCACGCCGACGATCGAGGCGACCGTGGTCTGCCAGTCGGCCTTCGCCATGTCGGCATCGGCGTACAGCAGCTTGTTGTGCAGCACGGGTGCGAGCTTCGCCTTGGCCGGGCCGTAGAAGAAGACCGGTCCGACGATCACGACCGCCATCACGGCCACCATCAGCCAGCCGAGCCAGATCGTCTGGCCGAACAGCTGCACGGTGCCGATCGTCGGATGCTCCCCTGCGATGAGCCCGATCACGGCCTCGACGGCCAGGTTGAGCCCGACGGTCAGCAGAGCCACGCCGGCCACGAGATGCCCGATGCCCATGACCCGGTGAAGACCGTAGGGGTGCGTCACCGTCGGTCGACGCCGTACGAAGATCAGCGCGATCAGGAAGGCGAACTGGGGAATGAGCGAGAGCATGTCCTCGATCCATGCTGTGCGCATCGCCTGCGAATTGCCGACCACGAGCGCGATCGCCGCGATCGTGACCGAGGTGTAGGCGATCGTGAACCATTCCCACCTCACCGCCGACCGCAGCGCCCGCTGCTGCTCGTCGGGCAGCTCGGTACGACCGATGCGAGTGACGCGCGTCATCCGCCGACCTCCTGGTCGAGGTATTGCTCGAGCGCGCTGAGCAGAGCG
Organism: uncultured Microbacterium sp.; assembly: GCF_963521645.1. Taxonomy (GTDB): domain Bacteria; phylum Actinomycetota; class Actinomycetes; order Actinomycetales; family Microbacteriaceae; genus Microbacterium. The sequence goes on from NZ_CAUQVQ010000030.1 coordinate 22,682, forward strand.
TTCTCGCCGAGCGGCACGAGCATCACGATCGATCGACCGTCGGCACCGTCGATGCCCGGGTATCCGCGACTGACACCCGCCCGGTCGACCCAGGGCGTCTGATCGGTGAAGCCTCCCGCCACCAGGTCGAGATCACCGCGCTCGAGCATCGTGACGAGGGTCTCCTCCGATGCGATGGTCCAGTCGACGTCGGCGTCTATGCTGTCGGCGAATCCCGTCACCAGGTCGGGGACGCTGCCGGTCGGCGGCTCGGTGTCGTCCGACACGAGTCCCGGATCCGGCGAGGTCCCCACCTTGAGCTCGCCGCCCGACACGTTCTGCAGGCTCCCGTCGGGATCGGTCGGAACGGTCAGGCCGCACCCCGAGATCGCGGCGACCAGTGCGATCGCCGTGATCGCGCCGATCGCGCGGCCTGGGTGGACGCTTCGTAGGTTCACCGTGTCATGGTCGCGACGCCCGGCGCGGTCTGCAATGAGGTTGACGACGGACCGGGGCGTGACTAGGGGCCGAGGTGACGCGCGCGGGACACCCGGGATACCGTAGGGCTCATGTCACAGGCTCTGCGCACATTCGGGCGCATCATCGCACGGCACGGTGTCGCGCTCGCGGCCTGGTATCTCGGGGGTGAGGCCCTGCACCGGCTGCTGGTGGAGCTCGCGGGTTTCGTGGGCGGGCACACGTCGCTCGGCGGCCTTCTGCTGCTGCCGCTGGCGGTGGGGGCCCGGCTCTTCGCCTACGTCGCGATGTACCTCACGGTGCGGCCCTCGCTGCCGCACAGCCGCCGAGAGGATGCAGGAGGACCGCGCGAGTTCGCGTCGGCGACTCTTTCGGCGATCCTCCCGTTCTTCGCGTTCTACACCGCCTGGGGTCTGCTCGACGCCGACCTGATCGACTTCTTCCGCATCGCCGTCGCGGTCGGCCTCGAGAGCACCGGTCTCGACGCCACTCAGCTCGGCGACCGAGGGGGACTGATCGCGGTCGGCGTGCTGCCGGTCACGGTGCTGGTCGTCGCGCTGATCGCCCGGGTCATGTTCACCCGCTTCGCGGCGCGTCTGCCGAGGTGGACCGTCGTGCTCGCCGTCTACACCGAGGTGCTCTGGACCTTCATGCTGTTCGTGCTGGTGGCGCGGTGGTGGAGCGGAGTGCTCGGGTGGTTCTCCGAGCGCACTGCGGTCGCCTGGCTGCAGGGGTTCGGCGACTGGTTCGCGGTCAACCTGTCGCCTGTCGCGGCGGTGTGGGAGGGAGCCACCTGGCTCTTCGGCGTCGTGGTCGCCGCGCTCCTCGTGCCCGCCGCGTGGCTCACGGTGGCGGGGGTCATCTTCGGCACCGCGTTCGACTCCACTCCGTCGTTCCCTCGGTGGGCGGGCGGGCCGCGTGGTGCCATGCGGGGAGCGATGATGAGCGTCGCCCGGACGCTCGTGATGCGGCTCGAGGGACTCTGGGCGGCGGTCACGGTGGTCTGGCGCGGCGGGCCGCTGCTGTTCGGATCGTTCGTGCTCGCCTATGCGTGCTGGAGCCTCGCCGAGCAGATCGCGACCCGCGGCGCCCTGGAGCTCATCGGCGGTCACGACGTGCGCTTCTGGGCGGGAGTGTTCCCGCTCGTGAGCGTCGGGATCGCGGCGATCGCCGAGCCGCTGCGCGTGGCGATCGTCGCGACGGCTTACGACAGCGTGATCGGGCGCCCGAGAGCCGGACTCGAAACGCGTCCGACCGGGATCGACGAGTCCTCAGTGGTCGATGAGTCCTCAGGGGTCGACAGTGAAGCGGGCGACGTCGGAATCGTCGCCCTCGATGTCGAGCACGAACGGCCCTTGGGCGTCGTCGGGGAGCAGGAAGACCAGCAGGATGCGGTGAGACGCGGGCTCCGCGGCACATGAGGTGCTGCCCGAGTCGGAGGGCACGTCGAGGCCGTCGCGCGAGCTCACCCACGTGCGTGACGACGAGGGTTCGGTGAGGGTCGCGGACCCACAGGATGCGGCATCCGGGCCCCCGCTCGCGGTCAGTCGGATGCTCAGCGAGCGCGAATCGCTGGGGGCATCGAACTCTCCCCATTCGACGAAGCCGAGTTCGAGCTCCTGGCCCGAGATGACCGCCCCGGACCCGGCCTCGATCACGCGGTCGGGCTGGCGGATGCTCGGCAGCACGTCGAGCCAGACATAGGCGCCGATCACCGCGATGGCGGCGACGGCCGCCGCGAGCAGAGCGGTGCGCTGCGTACGCCACCAGTCCTTCGCGCGATCCGGGTTCATTCCGCGCTCCATTCCGGCGCGTGGAGCTGCGCGCTCGGCGTGCGCGAAAGGTCGCCGAGTTCGAGCGAGATCACCACGAGGTCGTCGAGCTCGGGTGTGGAGTACGACGGCGCGAGCCGCAGCTCGGCGGTGCCGCTGTCGAGACCCGACGGCAGCTCGAAGGCGAGCATGCCCGCGGTGTCGGTGCCCACGCGCAGCGCAGTGCCGGTCAGAGAGGTCGACGGACGCTCACTCGCCTGGAACACGCGGCCGTCGACGGCGAGGGTCGCGAGCTGGATCGTGGCGTCGACCTCGGTCGAGGCGGCTGAGGCGTCCAGCGTGAGGACCAGCCAGTTCCCCTCGGCGCTCCATCCCGACTCCTGCACCTCGTCGGCGAAGCTCGCGCCCGTGACGGTCGCGATGATCGAACGCGAGGCGACGGTGTCGCGGGCCGTGCCGTGCACCGTCATCGGACCCACCACGTCTTCGTCGTTGGGTGTCGCGGCCGTCACGAGGCCGGCACCCAGCACGAGTGCGGCGCCCACGATCCACGGCAGCGCGCGTCTCATGTCGCCTCGCTCAGGGCGACGGCGACGCGGGCGGCGACGTCGCCGGCCCGCCAGGTCACCACGCGCGACGACAGGATCACCGCACCGGTGCTGATCACCGCTTCGTGCACGTCGAGCGACACCGTGTCACCCGTCATCGCGTCCTCGGGAATCGGCCAGGCGATCATGACCTCGGCGGGCACACCGGGCTGCAGATAGACCTGCCCGGCGGAGCCGTCTGCGCGCCAGACGTAGGCGCTGTCTGTCGGCTCGACCCCCGCGAGGTCGAGAAGAGGCTCATCGTGGTTCACGAGGTTCGTGTCGATGCGATCGGCCGTCGTGCCGACACCGATCGGATCGTCGGTGAGGTTCTCCATCGCGAGGGTCAAGACGAGCAGCACCTCGCCGTCTTCCGCGTCGAGGTACTCGGATTCCACTTCGCGCGTGAGCTCGGCCTCGCGCACCGTCACGCTGAGCTGCCCGGTGCGCACCTCGTCGCCCGCTGCCACGACTCGCGGCGCTGCGACCGCCCGAGCGAACCCCCCGGTCGCGATCACCACGATGAGCAGTGCGGCGACCGCCGCGCCGGCTGCCCACGTCCAGCGGGGGAGGTCGCCGATCGCGTGCGCCCAGCGGGATGCGATCGCGCGCACGCCGCCGGTCCTGTCCCCCCTGATGGTCACGAGGTCAGCCTAGCGAGGCCGGTGTTGTCGGCGTCGGTCACGGGTGTCGGCTGAGGGCGTTCGTCGGGGCCGTCTCCGGTCTCGAATCGGCCGGGCAGGGCATTGCGGGATGCTGGCATCTTCCGCGAGCGATCGTCCCGGTGTTAGAACATTTGTTCTAATGTGGGGGTATGGCATTTCGGACGGATCTCGACCTCGATCTCGAGGAGCGGTGTCGACTGCTCGACGAGTGGGTCGAGACGCGGCGTGAGATCGCGGCGCTCGAGGCGAAGGCGAGCGGGCTGCTGGTGCAGCGGTTGAGGGTGCGCGAGGCGGATGCGTCCGAGCACCCGTTTCATCGGGACGCGATCCACCGGTCGATGATCGCGGAGTACGCGGCGGCGGGGCGGGTGAGCACGGGATCGGTGGAGTATGCGTTCACGGATGCGCGCACGGTGTCACGGTCGCTGCCGGCGACCCGGGCGGCGTTCGAGGCAGGGGCGATCAGTGTCGGGCATGTGCGGGAGATCGTGCGGGCGAGTGTGATCGTCAGCGACGCGATCGACGACGGCACGGTGGCGCCCGAGACGATGGGGCTGTTCGAGGCGGCGGTGCTGGTGGTCGCCGAGCGCGAGACCGCGGCGCGCACGAAAGCCCACGCCCGGCAGGTCGCGGCGACCCTCGCGGGTGTGAGTCTGCTCGCCCGCCAGCGCCGGGCGATGGAAGAACGGAGCGTTCAGGTGCGCTCGGTCGGTGATGGGCTGTCTCTGCTCACCGCGGTGCTCCCGGAATGGGTCGCCGAGGGGATCGCCGACCGGCTCACCCGGATGGCCCACCAGATCGCCCGCACCCGCGACGAGCGCGCCCCGCACCTGCCCTCTCACGACGACCGTGAGCAGTCTCGTGACCTGCACGACTTCACCCCCGACGATGCTCAGTACGAGGCGTATTTCACAGGCGGGGTGATCTTCGGCGAGTCCGGCACGTTCACCACCGACCCGCACGCCGGCCTCCTGCGCGATCCGATGACCGACCCGGCCAGCCCCGACATTGCACACCTCGACGCCGACACCGACATCGACACCCGCACGATCGACCAGATCCGCGCCGATGTCCTCGCCGACCTGCTCCTCGCTGCGACCCCCAGCCCCGAGAACGGCACCGGGCTGGAGAACATCACCGCCCGTATCCAGGTCACCATCGCCGCCACGACCCTCGTCGGCGCCGACGACCGCCCCGCCCACCTCGACGGACACGGCCCCCTCGCCCCCGAGATCGCCCGCCGCCTCGCCGGGCATCACACCGGCTGGACCCGCCTCTTCCTCGATCCCACCGGACTCGTCACCGAGACCGACACCTACACCCCCACCGAACCCATGCGCCGCTTCCTGCGCGCCCGCGACCAGCACTGCCGATTTCCCGGCTGCCGTACACCCACACACCGCTGCGACATCGACCACACCCACGACCACGCCCGCGGCGGCCGAACCCGCACCGACAACCTCAGCCACCTCTGCCGGCGACACCACGCCCTCAAGCACCCCGACATCACCGACACACATCGATGGACAGCCCACCAACGACCCGACGGCACCATCACCTGGACCAGCCCCCTCGGCCGCACCTACACAGACCCCCCACCACGACGAGTCATGTTCACCTGAGGGCCACCCGTCGCGCCCTCCTGGTGACGATCGCGCACACGTTGACGCTCCCCGCGCACCCGGTGGCGCTCCCCGCGCTCCCGGCGACCCTCCCGGCGCACCGGGCGGCCCTCCCCGCTCTTCGGGCCACCCGTCAGCGGCAGGTCTCGAACACGTGTCCCTCGTCATCGGGCGTGAGAAGGTCGCGATCACGCAGCACCATGGACCGCGGGGACTCGTCGTCGGCGCACATCTCCGCGAACGGCCGTGGCAGTTCGTCGGTGTACTCGATGTCGACGACGCGGTCGCCGTACACATCGGTGAAGGAGGCGCACTCCTCGTACGCAGCGCATTCCTCGACCACCGCGAAGTCGAACCCGGCGCTCTCGTGCAGACGGGCGGCATCCTCGGCGGCGTTCTTCTGCCCCGCCGCGATCCCGGATCCGTGTGCGATGTCGACGAGCATCGCGGCGAGAGCCAGGTTGTCGTCGAGGGCGAGGGCCCCGTCCGAGCGTGTGTACGAATCGAGGTTGTCGAACTCCACCGCATCGAACCCGTCGTCGGCGCATCCCGCGATCCACGCACCGACGCGGTCGGCGATCGCCTCACGCTTCTCAGCGCTCGACGTGTCGAGCAGCGCTTCGTCGGGCCAGTCGGGGTCGAACACCGGTTCTCCGTCGCGCTGCAGCAGGAGCTCGGCCTCCCAGTCATCGAGTTCGCCCGGTTGCGTCTGGAATCCGTTGACGTAGCAGATCGAGTAGACCCCGTCGGCGGGCGGATCCGACCGGTCGCGGCCCACGATGCCGACGCCGTCGGCCGGCCCGTACGCTCCGCCGAGCTGATAGTCGGGGGTGGCGCCGGCAGGGGGCGGCGAGAGGGCGGCGCTCGACGCGGCATCCGCCGTGCACCCGGTGAGGGCGATCAGGCTCGCGGCGAGCACCGCGATCGCGCCCACCGACAGCCGCTTCAGGAGCCGGCTCCCCGCAGAGAGCCGGTCGCCGTTCCGTACAGTTCCGCGATCTCCTTCGACCCCATGCCGCGATCGTAGGTCGGATGCTGCGGCCAGCCCTCGGGTGACTGCTCCCACTCCTCTTGACGGCCGTACGGCAGCAGGTCGACGAGGCCCTGCAGGTGGCTGAGTCGTTCGGTGCCGCGGCCGTTCGTGTGCCAGGTGCGGTAGACGGTGTCGCCGTCGCGCAGGAAGACGTTCACCGCGAAGCCCTCGTTCGGGCCCGCGTCCATGTCCTTCCCGAAAGAGCTGTCTGCGCTCGAGTACCAGCTCATGCGGTTGCCGACGCGCTCGCGATAGGCGAGCGCCTCGTCGATGGGGCCGTTCGTCACGATCACGAACCGGGCGTCGTAGTAGCGCTCGAGCGCGTCGAGGCGTGTGAACTGCGAGGTGAACCCGGTGCATCCCGAGCACTGCCACTCGTTGCCGTCGGTCCACATGTGGTTGTACACGATGAGCTGCGGGTGCCCGTCGAAGATCTCAGCGAGGCGCACGGGCCCCTCCGCGCCGACGAGCGTGTACTCCGGGAGCTCGACCATCGGCAGGCGTCGCCGCTGCGCGGCGATCGCGTCGAGCTCGCGCGTGGCTGCCTTCTCGCGGACTCGCAGAGCGTCGAGCTCGCGGCGCCACGTGTCGGCATCGACCACGGGCGGGAGCGGATTCTGTGTCGACGGTTCGACGGACGTGCTCACGAGTGACCTCCCGAAACTCGGACAGACGGTTCCCTCAGTCTGCGCCCGCCCGCCGACACCCGTCAACGCGCGCCGCAGAGGCGCGGTCACCGCGCGGCGTCGACGTCTTCCGGTGCGGCTTCGGCAGGGTTCCGGCGGATGCCGATCCACGACACGACGCCGCCCACCGCGAACAGTGCCGCGGTCACCCACGCGGCGTTGTGGAATCCGCCGAGGTCGAGCGTGCCGCCGATGATCGTCGACAGCATCGCGACGACGAGCAGTCCGGCCACGCGCGAGACGGCGTTGTTGACGGCAGACGCGATGCCCGACCGTGACTCGTCGATCGCCCCGAGGATCGCGGAGGTGAGAGGGGCGACAGTGAGGGCGAGGCCCAGGCCGAGCACGAGCATCGCGGGCAGCACCTGCCACCAGTAGTCGAACTGCTCGGCCACGAGCAGCAGCATCAGGGCGCCCACCGCCATGATGAGAGGCCCGACCGTCATGAAGATGCGCGGCCCGAAGCGGCCGGCCCACGATCCCGCCCGAGAGCTGAGCAGGATGAGCAGCACCGTCACCGGCAGGCTCGCGAGGCCCGCGGCGGTGGCGCTGAGGCCCGCGCCCTGCTGCAGGTACACCCCGATCACGAAGCCGTTCAACGAGAGCGCCGCGTAGACGAACAGGGTTGCGAGGTTGCCCCAGGCGAAATCGCGCACACGGAACAGCGACAAGGGCATGAGCGGTGCGGGCGACCGCTGCTGCCGCACGATGAACAGGGCGAAGAGCAGAGCGCCCACGACTCCGGGCAGCCAGATCGCGGGGGAGGACCAGCCGAGGTTCGGCTGTTCGATCAGTGCGAACACGACGGCGCCGAGACCTATCGCGCAGAGCGCTCCGCTGAGCCAGTCGACGCGCACGCGGCTCGGGCGTTCTGCGAGCTTCAGTCGGGCCAGCAGCACGAGAGTCACACCGATCGGGACGACGTTGATCAGGAACACCAGGCGCCACGACAGGTAGTCGACGAAGAGGCCGCCGAGAAGCGGGCCGACGAGCTGTGCGCCGGTCGTGAACGCGGTCCAGACGCCGATCGCGCGCGCCTGGAGGTCGCCGCGCATGGTCGCGGTGATGAGGGCGAGCGAGCTCGGCACGAGGAGGGCTCCGGCGGCTCCCTGCGCGGCGCGCGCGATGATCAGGATCAGCGGATCGGGAGCGGCGGCCACCGCCACCGAGGCCACCCCGAAAGCGATCAGTCCGACGCGCATCACGAACACCCGCCCATAGGCATCCGACAGCGACCCGGCCAGCAGGATCAGCGCGCTCAACGTGATCAGGTACGCGTCGACCACCCACTGCTGGGTGGTGATGCCTCCGCCGAGCTCACGGCTGATCGCGGGGAGGGCGACCGTGACGACCGTGCCGTCGAGGAACGTCACGAACGACGCGAGCACGGCAACCGAGATGACGAGCCGCTGCAGGGGAGCGAAGGAAGAGGAGGCCACAGGCTGACACTACTGCCGCGGCGCCCTCGCCGGGTCAGTTCTCGGCTGCTCGGAGACCGGCGCCCGTGCTGCCCGCGCGGTAGAGGTGACGGAGGCCCGCGACTCCTCGCTTGGCATGGGCGCGCAGTTGACGCTGCGCCCCTGTGCCGTCGGCGCTGATGCGCGCCAGGGCGTCGGAGACGAACTCGCGGTCACCGTGCTGTTCGAGGGTCGGAGCGATGCGTTCGAGCATTCCCGCCAGCACGTCCTGCACCGCGCAGACGTCGCCGGTGCGCGGGTCGACGATCCGTGCGTCCGGTCCCTGTCGCGCCGCCGTCCACAGCGACGAGTCGATCGCGTCGTGCCGCACGTCGGCGGCGTCTCCGAGTTCGTCGCTGAGCACCAGGGCTCGGATCAGAGCGACCGCGAGCAGGGTGTCGTCGACCGTCAGCTGTACGTCGCACACCCGCACCTCGACCGTCGGGAAGTTCTCCGACAGGCGCACGGTCCAGCCGATGGAGCTGGCCTCGGGGATCGCCCCCATCGAGACGAGCTCGTCCACTCGGGCACGGTAGTCGGCGAGGTCGGCGAACCGCGGAGGACTCCACGACGCCGGCAGACGACGGATCAGGATGCTGCGCCAACTGGCGAATCCGGTGGGCCGTCCCTTGCTGAACGGGGCGTTGCCGGTGAGGGCGAGCAACACAGGGAGCCACGGTCGCACACGGTTGAGCGCGCGGACCCGCTCCTCGTCGTCCGTCACCTCGACGTGCACGTGCAGACCGTTGACCTCGTGATCGCGGGTGATCTCCGCCAGGTGATCCGCGACCGCGTCGTAATGAGGTGAGCGCGATACCACGAACCTGTGCGGGGCGATGAACGGCGTGCCGGTCGGGGCGATGATCGCGCCGTGCTCGGCTGCCTGAGCGCCGAGCATCTCGCGCATCTCTCGCAGCTGCTGCGCACCGTCGGCTCGCGTGGCCAGCGGTGCAGTGGCCGTCTCGAGCTGGCACGTGAGGTATTCCGGCGTGACCTCGCCCGACGGGCGCGTCCCGACCAGGCGGGCCCGTGACTGCGGCGTCATGGCCAGCGGAACGAGCGTCTTCTCGTCGAGGAGGACGAATTCCTCCTCGATCCCGAACCGGGCCACCCGCGGCCCTAGTGATTCCGCAGGGCGGAGATCAGGTCGGCCTTGCGCTTGCGGCTGTAGCCGCTCAGCCCGATCTCCTTGGCGCGGGCGCGGAGTTCCTCGACTGTCCAGTCCTCGTAGTCGCCGTGCTTGCCGCCGCGGCGTCCCACGGTGCTCCGGCCGTCGCGCGCTGCCGCGTTCGAGATCCTGGCCGCCTTCTCCTTCGAAGCACCGTCGTCGCGGAGCTCCTCGTACAGCTCCGGATCCTTGAGCGAACTGTTCCTGCGTCCTGGCATGTCCTACTCCTCACATGTGGGGAAGCCTCGCGTCAAGCCCCTCGGGGGATGCGATGTCCCGGGTCTAGGTTGAGAGCCCTAGACGGGCGCTCCGCGCCCCAGTAGAAGGGAAGACCGATGAACATCCTTCTGATCATCATCATCGTGATCGCGATCATCCTCGCGATCACCGGCGGACTGGTGCAGTCCCTGCAGTTCCTGCTGTGGGTCGGGCTCGTGCTGCTCGCCATCGCGGTGATCGCCTGGTTGATCCGATCGATCTCCGGCAACCGCACGCGCTGAACCCGAACGAGTGGGGCCCGCCATACGGCGGGGCCCGCGCGGGGGGGGGGGTTGGGCCCAGAAAACCGCCCCCCCCGGGCCCCCCCCCCGGGGCG
>NZ_CAUQVQ010000031.1:0-29445 GCF_963521645.1 uncultured Microbacterium sp.
CTCCGGCGTTGCCTCGCCGCGCTCGGGAACGCGGACGTCGTCGTCGACGGGGTCTCCGGGGGCCGCGGACGCCGGCTGGGGCGACGGCGACCCTGCGGCGGGACGAGACGCGGCCTCGCGGGCAGCACGCCGGGATCCGGGCGCCGGGGGCGTGTCGTCGACCGTCGGGATCTGCTGCGTCGGTTCCGGCAGGTTCTCGAACAGATCGCTGAGGCGGGCATCCGGATCGTGCCGGGGGGAAGCACTATCGCGTTCGGGCATTGTCAGGAAGACTCCTCATCGAGCGGAATCGTGACACCGGGCGGGTTTCCGGTGCTCTTCTCCGTGTCGATCGCCTGCTGCAGCAGAACCACCGCGGCGACCTGATCCACAATGCTACGAGAGTTCTTCTGGGTTCTTCCCGAAGATCGCAGCGCGGCGTGTGCGGAGACCGTGCTCAGACGCTCGTCGACGAGCCTGGTCGGGATCCGCGTGCGGGCGCACAGCGCTGCCGCGAACTCCCTCGCGTCGACCGTCGACGCCGTGTCCGCGCCCTGCATGTTGACGGGCAGACCGACCACGATCTCGACGGGTCCGTACTCCTCGGCGATGACCGCGATCCGCTCGATCGACTGCTCCGAACGGGGCACCGTCTCGACGGGAACCGCGAGCATGCCGTCGGGGTCGGAGCGCGCGACCCCGACCCGTGCCCTTCCGACATCCACGCCGAGTCGCACGCCGCGACGGAACCCGGTCACGCTGACTGCAGCTCCTGCGAGACGGCCTCGAGCGCGGCCGTCAGCGCAGCGGCGTCGGTTCCACCGCCCTGCGCCACGTCGTCGCGGCCTCCTCCGCCTCCGCCGAGCACGGACGCAGCGCGCTTCGCGAGCGCACCCGCCTTGGCGCCTGCTGCGCGAGCCGCATCGTTCGTGGCGACCACCACCACCGGGCGCTCGTTCACGATCGCGCCGAGAGCCACGACGGCAGCGTCGGAGCCGAGACGGTCGCGCACGCCGAGCACGAGCTCTCGCACGTCGTCGGCCGATGCCGCCGCGCCGAGCGACTGTGCCGCGACCCGGAAGGCTCCGACCCGGACGGCCGCATCCGCGATGGCGGGCACCTGACCGGCACGCTCCTTCGCCTCGAACTGCGCGATCCGCTTCTCCGCGGCCTTCAGATTCGCCGAGAGATCCGCGATCCGCTCTGCGAGCTGATCGCGCGGCGTCTTGAGCGACGAGGTGAGCTGCGAGACGAGCGCGCGCTCGGCGGCCAGCTCGCGGAATGCATCACGGCCCACGAGGGCTTCGATGCGTCGGTTGGATGCTCCGACCGACGACTCACCGACCACGCTGACCAGACCGATCTCGGCGCTGGTGGTCACGTGCGTGCCGGCGCAGAGCTCGCGCGACCAGGGACCGCCGATGTCGACCATGCGCACGACATCGCCGTACTTCTCGCCGAACAGCGCCATCGCGCCGGCTTCCTTCGCCTCGTCGAGAGAGACGATGCGCGTGGTCACCTCGAGGGCGTCCTGAACGGCGCGGTTCGTGATCTCCTCGATCTCGCTGCGGGCGTCGGCCGAGAGGGCCTGCGACCAGGCGAAGTCGAACCGCATGTACCCGGCGCGGTTGAGCGAGCCCGCCTGCGTGGCGGTCGGACCCAGGGTGTCGCGCAGTGCCGCGTGCACGAGGTGCGTCGCCGAGTGGGCCTGACGAGCCGCACGCCTGTTCGCGGCATCGACGACGGTCGTCGCCGCGTCGTCCACCGCGACGGATCCGCGTGTCACCTCGACCGTGTGACTGATGAGACCGGGAACCGGCCGCTGCACGTCGAGGACCTCGAGTTCGAAACCCGCCCCGACGATGACGCCCTTGTCGGCGACCTGCCCCCCGGACTCGGCGTACAGCGTGGTCTCGGCGAGCACGACCTCGGCGATCTGGCCTTCCGACGCGCTCCGCACGACCTGGCCGTCGACGAGGATGCCGAGGATCCGCGAATCGACCTCGAGCTCGCTGTACCCGTCGAAACCGGTCTCCCCGAGTGCACGCAGGTCGCGGTAGACCGAGACGTCGGCGAGCTGACGCTTCCGGTTGCGGGCGTCCGCCTTGGCGCGGGAGCGCTGCTCCTGCATGAGCGAGTCGAACGCCGCGCGGTCGACGCTGAGCCCGGCTTCCTCCGCGACCTCGAGTGTGAGATCGATCGGGAATCCGTAGGTGTCGTGGAGCAGGAACGCCTCGCGTCCGCTGAGGGACGCATCGCCCTTCTTCTTCGTCTCGTCCAGAGCCAGGTCGAGGATGGTCGATCCCTGCGCGAGGGTGCGGCGGAAGGTCTCCTCCTCGGCGAAGGCGGAGGCGGACAGCGTCGACCAATCCCGCTCGAGCTCCGGGTAGGCGGACTTCATCGCGTCGCGCGACGCGGCGAACAGCTCGGGGAACACGGGCTCGTCGACCCCGAGCAGCCGCATGGCGCGGACGCTGCGTCGCATGAGACGGCGCAGGATGTACCCGCGACCCTCGTTGGACGGGCGGACGCCGTCGGAGAGCAGCATGAGCGAGGAGCGCACGTGGTCGGCGACCACGCGGAAGCGGACGTCGTCCTCGTGCGCGGCGCCGTAGCGGCGACCGGACAGCTCGACGGCGCGATCGAGCACCGGTCGCACCTGGTCGGTCTCGTACATGTTCTCGACGCCCTGCTTGAGGAACGCGACGCGCTCGAGCCCCATGCCCGTGTCGATGTTCTTCATCGGGAGCTCGCCCACGATGTCGAACTCGGTCTTGCCGCGGATGTTCTCGATGAAGTCCTGCATGAACACGAGGTTCCAGATCTCCAGGAATCGCGAGTCATCGACCGCGGGACCGCCGTCCCGGCCGTACGACGGGCCGCGATCGAAGAAGATCTCGCTGTCCGGTCCTCCGGGTCCGGGCTGACCCGTGTTCCAGTAGTTGTCGGCACGACCCAGGCGCTGGATGCGCTCGGGCTTGAGCCCGATGATGTCGCGCCAGATCGCCTCCGCCTCGTCATCGGTCTCGTACACCGTGACCCAGAGGTCCTTCTCCTCGAACCCGAGCCCGCCGTCGGCCTCGGAACTCGTCAGCAGCTCCCACGCGTAGCGGATCGCGCCCTCTTTGAAGTAGTCGCCGAACGACCAGTTGCCCATCATCTGGAAGAAGGTGCCGTGGCGAGCGGTCTTGCCGACCTCTTCGATGTCGTTGGTGCGGATGCACTTCTGCAGGTCCGCGATGCGCGGATGCGGCGCGGGAACGACCCCTGTGAGGTAGGGGATCATCGGCACCATGCCCGCGACTGTGAACAGCAGGGACGGATCGTCGCTCACCAGGGAGGCCGACGGGACGATGACGTGGTCGTTCTTCTCGAAGAAGGCGAGATAGCGCTGCGCGATGTCCGCAGTTTTCATAGGGGTGCCAGGTGTCCTTGCGTACAGGGTGAATGGAACTGCGCGGGTGACCGCGGGATCAGTCGGAGGTCGGCTCGGTGAGCCGCGCCTGCTGCTCGCGATAGGCGTCGCCGATGATGCCGGTGAACTCGTTGAACCGTGCGTCGACCTCGGCGAGGATGTCGTGGCCCCTCGGGTCCTTGTTCATGAAATGTGCCGCGACGAAGCCGCCGATCACACCGATCAGGAACCACAGCACGTTCTTCATGTCGCCATCCTTGCCTCTGACCCGCGAGGGCGCGGTTGTTCCATCGTATGCGGAAACGACAGAAGGCGTCGGGGGTGACCCGACGCCTTCTGCGGAAAAGCTGAACTCAGCGAGCTGCGTAGTACTCGACGACGAGCTGCACTTCGCAGGTCACGGGGACCTCGGCGCGCTTCGGACGACGGACCAGGCGGGCCTGGAGCTTGTCGAGCTCGACCTCGAGGTAGCCGGGAACGGGAGGCAGAACCTCGGCGTGACCGCCGGCTGCTGCGACCTGGAAGGGCTCGGTGCCCTCGCTCTTGGCCTTCACGTGGATGAGCTGACCCGGCTTCACGCGGAAGGACGGGCGGTCGACGAGCTGGCCGTCGACGAGGATGTGACGGTGCACGACGAGCTGACGGGCCTGTGCGGTGGTGCGGGCGAAGCCCGAGCGCACCACGAGGGCGTCGAGGCGCATCTCGAGCAGCTCGACCAGGTTCTCACCGGTCAGGCCGTCCTGACGACGAGCCTCGTTGAACGTGTTGCGCATCTGCTTCTCGCGGATGCCGTACTGCTCGCGCAGACGCTGCTTCTCACGCAGACGGACGGCGTAGTCGCTGTCTGCCTTGCGCTTGGTGCGGCCGTGCTCGCCCGGAGCGTAGGGACGCTTCTCGAGGTAGCGGGCGGCCTTCGGGGTGAGCGGGATGCCGAGGGCACGGCTCAGACGAACCTTGCGGCGGTCCTGGGACTTCGTGGTCACGAAGTGTTCCTTCCGATGACGTGGTCGCGTCTTTCGCGACTCACGGACGTATCGTCCGCGTTCTGCCTTGGAGCGCACGCCGGGGCGCCAGCAAGGTGTGGTGTGAACGAGGAGATGCCCGAAAACACGGTTTCGAGCCGATCAAGTCTAACAGATCCGGGTCAGCTGCCGTCGAGGATCCGTCTGATGCGCTCGAGCCGGGCCGAGATGTCCCGTTCCGCGCCCAGATTCTTGGGCTCGTAGTACCTCTTGCCCCGCAACTCATCGGGCAGGTACTGCTGCGGGAGGATGCCGAACTCGCTGTCGTGCGGATACACGTATCCGCGACCGTGTCCGAGGCGTCTGGCTCCCGGGTAGTGCGCGTCGCGCAGGTGCAGCGGCACCCGTCCGAAGCCTCCGGAACGGATGTCGGCGATCGCCTGGTCTATCCCCACGTACGCCGCGTTCGACTTCGCTGTCGTGGCGAGGTACACGGTCGCCTCGGCGAGCGGGATTCGCCCCTCGGGCATCCCGATGAAGGCGACGGCATCGGCGGCGGCCACCGCGATCGAGAGAGCCTGGGGATCGGCGAGCCCGACGTCCTCCGAGGCCGATATCACGAGGCGACGTGCGATGAAGCGGGGGTCCTCCCCCGCCTCGATCATCCTGGCGAGATAGTGCAGGGCCGCGTCGGGGTCGGATCCGCGGATCGACTTGATGAAGGCGCTGATCACGTCATAGTGCTCATCGCCCTGCCTGTCATAGCGCAGCAGAGCCTTGTCGACGGCCTGAGCGACGTCGTCTGCGGTCGCGGCGGGCACCGAGCCCTCCTCGCCGTTCGAGAGAGCGACGGCGGCTGCCGCTTCGAGGCCGGTGAGTGCCCGACGCGCGTCGCCCGAGGCGAGTCTGATCAGCGACGCACGGGCGTCGTCGGCCAGGGTCACCGCACCGTTGAGACCGCGGGCATCGCTCACGGCGCGGTCTATCAGAAGCCCGATGTCGTCGTCGGTGAGAGGCTGCAGCGTCAGCAGCAGCGATCGCGACAGGAGCGGCGAGATCACCGAGAACGACGGATTCTCGGTCGTGGCGGCGATCAGGAGCACCCACCCGTTCTCCACGCCCGGCAGGAGAGCGTCCTGCTGCGCCTTCGTGAAGCGGTGGATCTCGTCGAGGAAGAGGATCGTCGTCTGACCGTAGAGGTCGCGCTGCGTGATCGCCTCCTGCATCACCTCGCGCACGTCTTTCACACCCGCCGTGATCGCCGACAACTCGACGAAGCGACGACCGGACGATCTCGCGATCGCCTGGGCGAGTGTGGTCTTGCCCGTTCCCGGAGGGCCCCACAGGATGATCGACACCGCGCCGGGCGATGACGCGGCAGGGTCAGCCAGTGCCACGATCGGAGAGCCTGCGCGCAGGAGATGCTTCTGGCCCGCCACCTCGTCGAGCGACACCGGGCGCATGCGCACGGCGAGGGGCGTCTGCCCGGAGAGCAGTGCGGCGGCGGCGGTCATCCGTCAAGGCTAACGCGACCCACCGACACTCCGGGCAGGATCGGCCCGCCATCGCGGCGGTAGGCTCTCAGGCGAACGGGCACATTCACGTCGAGCGAGGAGTACGCGATGGCCGGACGCGGGTCGAAGAGCGCGCAGTCGCGCACCGAGATGGAGCGCGTGCGTCTGCACGCCGCCCGCAAGGCCTGGCACGACGGACAGATCCGGCGCCGCGTGCGCGACAACACGATCGCGAGCATCGCCGGTTCCCTGATCGTGCTGGCCGCCATCGGCAGTCAGGTGGCATACGCGCAGGCGAATCCTCCGGCGCCCGCCTCCCCCGAGCCGACGGTCGCACCGTCTGAGGGTCCGCTGCCGACCGACACGACCACTCCGGACCCCGCGCCCACCGAGACGCCGGCCGGGTAGCGGGGCGGATCACCCCGAGGAATGCGCTCGGCTCAGACAGCCCCTGACCGACCCGCGGGGCTCACGACGCGGTCCTCTCCGACATGCCGGCGTTCTCGCGGTCGAGCCTGATGAGCTCCCGCCCGCCGATCTTCTCCACGGTCGCCACGTACGTCGTCTGCGCCTGATCGCTGCGAGGGGCCTCCTCACCCGTCACCGGCAGGAGGTACGCCGCCGGTTCGGCGCCCAGCCTCGATCCGACCAGGGGGCGCAGCGCACCGTAGGCGGTCGCGTCGCCGACGAGGATGCCTCCCAGCAGGGTCTGCGTGTCAGCGGACAGGACGAGCTTCTTGTAGACGCCGGCCACGGGATCGGTGTAGACCACGTCGATCGCGTTCGGGGTCGTCGCCATCGCGTCGCCGAAGCTCGCGACATCGACACCGGACAGTCGGAGCTTCGACGAATCGTCGTACCCCGGGAACACGGCGTCTCCTCCGAGCAGTCGTGTCGCGGCGACCTCTGCCATCGCGTATCCCGGCGCCACGAGTCCGACGCACCGGCTGTCGAAGCTGGCCACCTCGCCGATCGCCAGGATGTGCGGGTCGGATGTCGAACACCGCTCGTCGATGATCACGCCGCCCCGGGGATCCACCTGCAGGCCTGCATTGCGGGCGAGCTCATCGCGAGGACGAACTCCGACAGCGAACACCACGACATCCGCCCGTTCGACCGACCCGTCCTGGAACTCCACGGTGGAGACGGCGCCGTCGTCATCTGCATCCAGGCGGGTGGTGCACGACTGCGTGCGCACCGAGATGCCTTGCGCCTCGAGCAGGCGTTCGAGCATGGCTCCGCCCGCGGCATCGAGCTGCGCCGACATCAGACGCTCGGAGTGCTGCACCACCGTCGGCTCCACACCCATGCCCTGCAGCGCACCCGCGACCTCGACACCGAGCAGCCCTCCGCCGATCACGGCTCCGCGGAGGGGGCGGCCGAGCGCCCGGCCGCGCTGCTCGACGAATGCCTTCAGCCGCTGGACGTCCTCGAGCGTCCGGTAGACGAAACACCCCGGCAGATCGGCTCCGTCCGCGTCGACCCTCGCGGCGTACGACCCCGTCGCGAGCACGAGAGTGTCGTAGTCGATCCGCCGACGCGATCGCGTGCGGATCGTGCGTCTCGAGCGATCGATGTGCAGTGCTCGGTCGTCGGCCATGAATCGCACGCGGAAGTCGTCGAACACAGACCGGTCGAGCTCGAGCTCCGCAGGCGTCACGCCGTCGAAGACGCCGGTCAGGCCCACTCGCTCGTACGGGCGGAGGCCCTCGTCACCGATCACCGTGACGTGCATCGGCCGGACTGCTCTGCTCATGAGGCTCTCGACGAATCGGTGAGCCACCATGCCTGCTCCGACGACAACGATCTCCTCCGGTGTGAGGACCGCCTCGTTCATGCAACTCCATTCGCCCGCGGACGTCGTGAAGGCGACGATAGGAGCACTGTGTTTCCCGCATGTGACGCGCGGTGTTTCCTGCGTCGAACGTTCTGCTCACAGATCGGTAACGACCATTGTCAGACGCCGCCACCCCTACGGATGATGCCCTGGCGTACTAGGCTGAAGTTCGTCCTTTCCGCCTCCCGCGGGCCCTACCGCGCAAGGAGAATCACCGTGTCTGCCACAGAGCCGTCGAAGCCGACTCCCCCCGTCCCCACCCGACCGGCTGCACCGCTGCCGCGCAAACTGCCCAAGCCCGCGGCCGCCGCTCCGGCCGCCGCCTCTGCGCCCGCGAGTGCCGCGTCGTCCGCGGACGCCGCCAAGTGGGGCCGCGTGTCCGAAGACGGAACGGTCGAGGTCCGCGAGGGCGAAGACTGGCGCGTCGTCGGCCAGTACCCCGACGGGACTCCGGACGAGGCCCTCTCGTACTTCGTCCGCAAGTACGAGGACATCGCGTTCAAGGTCACGACGCTCGAGCAGCGCCATCAGGCGGGCGGCGCAGCGGCCGGAGATCTCGTGAAGCAGGCCGGCCACCTCCGTGCGGAGGCCACCGATGCTGCGGCAGTCGGCGACCTCGCGGGGCTGCGGGAACGGCTCGATGCCCTCACGTCGTCGCTCTCGGAGGCGACCGCGCAGGAGGCTCAGCAGGCCAAGGAACTGGTCGACAAGGCCATCGCGGAGCGCACCGAGCTGGTCGAGCGTGCCGAGGCCATCGCCGCGCGCGACCTGTCGAAGGTGCAGTGGAAGCAGGTCACCGCGGAGCTCGGAGAGCTCTTCGACGCGTGGCAGGCTCATCAGCAGACCGGGCCACGCCTCTCGAAGGGCGTATCGCAGCAGCTGTGGAAGCGGTTCCGGGATGCCCGGAGCACGGTCGACAAGGCACGTCGCTCCTTCTACTCCGAACTCGACGATTCGCACAAGGTCGCCCGTGATGCGAAGACCCGTCTCGTGGAGCGCGCGGAGGCACTCGCGCCGCGCGGCGTCGACGGCATCCCCGCCTACCGTTCGCTGCTCGACGAGTGGAAGTCCGCGGGCCGCGCCGGTCGCAAGGTCGACGACGCTCTGTGGGCACGATTCAAGGCCGCCGGCGACGCTCTGTACTCTGCCCGCGCCGAGCAGGCCGCCGCCGAGGAGGCCGAGTCCGGCCCGAAGATCGAGGCTCGGCAGGCTCTGCTGGAGGAGGCCAAGGCCGTCGCCGACGAACCGAACATCAAGCGGGCGCGCGCACTGCTCACCCGCATCCAGCGGCAGTGGGACGAGATCGGTCGCATCTTCCCCCGAGACAAGGAGCGGGCGCTCGACGACCGTCTGCGGGTGATCGAGCAGTCGCTGAAGGCCCGCGAGGACGTGGACTGGAAGAAGAACAACCCCGAGACGAAGGCGCGCGCGAACGACATGAGCTCGCAGCTGCTCGAGGCGATCGAGAAGCTCGAGACCGAGCTCGCCGCGGCGGAGAAGGTCGGCGACAAGAAGGCGGCCAAGGAGGCCGCGGATGCGCTCGAGGCGCGCCGCACCTGGCTGAACGCTCTCGGCGGCTGATCTCTCCACAATCGCACGACCCGACGGAGAACGCGGGATTCCCTGCGCCACACTGGCGTGGTGAATCCCGCGTTCCTCTATCTGCCCGGCTCGACGCTCACCATGGCGGAGCTGACCGCTGCGCGGATCGACGGCGATGTGTTCGAGATCGGTGAAGGGTACATCCCTGCAGATCTGGTCGAGGCGCGGAGCACCCGTGCCTCATCCGTCGCGTGCCTGATCCCGGTCGACACCGCAGCATCCGGGCCGACAGCCGCCTGGATCCACGGAGCAGGCGACTCGCCTCCGGCGATCCATCACGTGCGCCGAGCCGTCGAACGCCGCATCCGCTCGAATCGGCAGGCGCGTGTGGTGCTGCACGACACGAGCGTCCCGTCGACCGAGCTCGAGGTGCTCGGCGGAGTGCTCGTGATGACACCGACGCGGACCATGGTCGATCTCGCCCTCGGGGTGCATCGCGACGAGTCGCTCGTGCGGTGGCTCGTTCTCCTCGCCGAGACCGACGAGACCCTCCTCGATGCGGCGATCGACCACATCGACGGGCTCGCGCGAGTGCCGGGCACGAGGGCGGCGCGTGCCGCCCTCGTGAGGACTCGAGGCAGGATCAGGAGGAGGTGACGCGGTAGACGTCGTAGACGGCGTCGATGCGACGCACCGCGTTGAGGACGCGATCGAGATGCACGGCATCGCCCATCTCGAAGACGAAGCGGCTGATGGCCAGACGTTCGTCAGTGGTGCTCACCGACGCGGACAGGATGTTCACATGATGCTCGCTGAGCACGCGAGTGACGTCGGACAACAGCCCCGACCGGTCGAGGGCCTCGACCTGGATGTGCACCCGGAAGACGCTCTTGGTCGTGGGAGCCCACGACACGTCGACGAACCGGTCCTCTTCGTTCGCCAGCGCCTTGACGTTGACACAGTCGGCACGGTGCACGGAGACGCCGCTGCCGCGCGTGACGAAGCCGACGATGTC
The DNA here is from genome assembly GCF_963521645.1 of uncultured Microbacterium sp. Lineage (GTDB taxonomy): Bacteria > Actinomycetota > Actinomycetes > Actinomycetales > Microbacteriaceae > Microbacterium. Next base: position 10,265 of record NZ_CAUQVQ010000031.1, read on the forward strand.
GTCGCCGGGCACCGGAGTGCAGCACTTCGCGAGCTTCACCAGGATGTCCGCCGCTCCGCGCACCAGGATGCCGGAGTCGCCGGCTCGAGGCTCGCGGGTCGCGATCGCGCCCGGCACGTCGATCGGACCGGTCGCCGGGTCGGTCGCGGCGACGAGAGCCGTGACCTTCTCGAGGACCGACTGCGTCGACACATGGCCTTCGCCGACCGCCGCGTACAGCGCGGAGACGTCTTCGTAACGGAGCTGATGAGCGACCTCGGTGAAGGAGTCCTGGCTCATCAGCCGCTGCAGCGGCAGGTTCTGGCGTCGCATGGCACGGGCGATCGCCTCTTTACCCTGCTCGATCGCCTCCTCGCGGCGTTCCTTCGTGAACCAGCCGCGGATCTTGTTGCGGGCGCGCGTGCTCTTGACGAAGCCGAGCCAGTCCTGGCTGGGACCCGCATCCGGGTTCTTCGAGGTGAAGACCTCGACCACATCACCGCTCTTGAGCTCCGATTCGAGCGGGACGAGACGTCCGTTGACCTTCGACCCCATCGTGCGGTGGCCGATCTCGGTGTGCACGGCATAGGCGAAGTCCACCGGCGTCGCTCCCGCGGGCAGGCCGATCACGCGCCCCTTCGGCGTGAAGACGTAGACCTCCTTCGCGCCGATCTCGAACCTCAGCGAGTCGAGGAACTCCCCCGGATCGGCCGTCTCGGCCTGCCAGTCGGAGATGTGAGCGAGCCAGGCCATGTCGTTGTCCGACGCCCGCACCTCGGCTTTTCCGCCGTTCATCCGCTCCTTGTACATCCAGTGCGCAGCGACGCCGTACTCGGCCTGCTGGTGCATCTCGTGCGTGCGGATCTGGATCTCGACGGTCCGCCCCGAGGGGCCGATCACCGTGGTGTGCAGCGACTGGTACAGGTTGAACTTGGGTGTGGCGATGTAGTCCTTGAAGCGGCCGGGCAGCGGCGTCCACCGAGCATGGATCGCGCCGAGCACCGCGTAGCAGTCGCGCACCGACGCGACCAGCACGCGGATGCCGATCAGATCGTAGATGTCGTCGAACTCACGACCACGCACGACCATCTTCTGGTACACGGAATAGAGCTGCTTGGGCCTGCCGACGACCTTGCCCCGGATGCGAAGATCGCGCAGATCCTCGTCGATCTCGCTGACGACCTGGGTCAGGTACTTCTCGCGCTGAGGAGTGCGCTGCGCGATGAGATTGTGGATCTCGTTGTAGATCTTCGGGTGCAGCACCGCGAACGAGAGATCCTCGAGCTCCGACTTGATCGCCTGGATGCCGAGTCGATTCGCCAGCGGGGCGTAGATCTCGAGCGTCTCCTTGGCCTTCTTCGCCGCCTTCTCGGGAGGCACGAAACCCCACGTCCGGGCATTGTGGAGACGATCGGCCAACTTGATCAGCAGCACGCGGATGTCCTTCGACATCGCGACGATCATCTTGCGCACGGTCTCGGCCTGCGCGCTCTCGCCGTACTTGACCTTGTCGAGCTTCGTCACCCCGTCGACGAGCATCGCGACCTCGTCGCCGAACTCGGCCGTCAGGTCCGAGAGGGCGTACCCCGTGTCCTCGACGGTGTCGTGGAGCAGCGCCGCCGCGACGGCTCTCGGCCCCAGACCCATCTCTCCCAGGATCTGCGCCACGGCGAGGGGGTGAGTGATGTACGGCTCGCCGCTCTGGCGCTTCTGACCCTCGTGCTTGACCTTGGCGACGGCGTATGCGCGCTCGATCACGGCGAGATCGCCGCGCGGGTGGTTCGCCCGGACTGTGCGGATCAGGTTGTCGAGGTCGTTGATCCTGGGCGCGCGGGAGAAGATGCGAGGAACCAGTCGTCTCAGGCTGGAGCCCTGCGACGCCGTCTGCGGTTCCGCCATCCGCTCACCTCCGAATCACAACAGCTTACGCGTGCTCAGCGGGGTGCGGCCCCGTTGAGCGGGGACTATCAGGCCTGCGTGGTCGCGAGGCTGCGCGCCTCGCGGATCCTCGCATCGCGAGCTGCGAGCTGCGGCTCGTTCTCACGGAAGAGCGAGTACAGCGGGGCGGCCACGAACAGCGTCGAGTAGGTCGCCACGAGGATGCCGACGAAGATCGACAGCGAGATGTCGGTGAGCGACTCCGCGCCGAGCCAGAAGGCGCCGATGAACAGCACGGCACCGACCGGGAGCGCGGCCACGACCGACGTGTTGATCGAGCGGATCAGGGTCTGGTTGACCGCGAGGTTCACGGACTCGCCGAACAGTCGCGAGGACTGCTCGCCGTCTTCGGTCGTGTTCTCGCGGATCTTGTCGAAGACGACCGTCGTGTCGTACAGCGAGTACGCGAGGATCGTGAGGAATCCGATCACGGCCGCCGGAGAGATCTCGAAGCCGGCCAGGGCGTACACCCCGACCGTGATCACGAGCACGTCGAGGAGCCCGATGATCGCCGCTGCGGACATCTTCCAGGTGCGGAAGTAGATCGCGAGGATCAGGAAGGTGAGCGCGAGGAAGATCGCCAGGCCCCACAGCGACTGCTTGGTCACGTTCTCGCCCCAGGCGGGGCCGATGAACGATGACGTGACGCTGTCGGGGTCGACGCCGTAGGCCTCGGCGAGAGCGGCCGACACCTGCTGGGTCTCGTCGGCGCTCATCTGGTCGGTCTGCACCCGGATGTCCGCGTCGCCCACGACCACGACCTTCGTCGCGGCGTCGGGGACGACGGACTTCACAGCGGTCGTCGCCGTGTCCTGCTCGAGCGAGTCGGGGGCCTGCACGGTGAACTGCGATCCGCCGGTGAACTCGATCGAGAACTGGACCGGACGGAACAGCGGCACGAGCGCGGATCCGACCACGAGGACGATCGCGATGATGAACCACAGCCGACGCCTGCCGACGAACGGGAAGGAGGTCTTACCCGAATACAGGTTGTTGCCGAACTCGTTCATGGAAGCCATCACGCGTCCCCCTCACTTCCGGAGCTGGTGGGTCTCTCACCGGCGAGTGCTTCGGCGCGCTTGCGCTCTGCGATGGTCTGGCGACGCTCGGCTTCGCCACGGGCGCGGGTGTTCTTCGCGCCCCGACCGGCAGAGGTCGTCGTGACCTCGCGGAACTGGGCGCGGCTCCGGTACACGGAACCGAGCGACTCCGGGTCGAGGCCCGAGAGCTTGTGTCCGCCGCCGAAGAACTTCGTGCGTGCCAGCAGCTGCATCACCGGATGCGTGAAGATCACGAAGATGAACACGTCGATCAGGGTCGTCAGACCCAGTGTGAACGCGAAGCCCTTCACGGTCGCATCGGCGAGGATGTACAGCACGACGGCGGCAAGGATGTTGATCGACTTCGAGATGTAGATCGTGCGCTTGGCGCGACCCCAGCCGTCCTCGACCGCCGAGGTGATCGACTTGCCGTCACGGAGCTCATCTCGAATTCGTTCGAAGTAGACGATGAACGAGTCGGCCGTGAATCCGATCGAGACGATGAGACCGGCGACTCCGGCGAGCGACAGGCGGAACCCGAGCCGCCACGCCAGGATGCAGATGATGATGTACGTCAGGATCGCCATCACACCGATCGACGCGATGATCACGGTGCCGAGCGCTCGATACACGATCAGGGAGTAGATCGCGACGAGCGCGAGTCCGATGAGTCCCGCGATCAGACCGATCTGCAGCTGCTGCGTCCCGAGCGTCGCCGAGACCGTGTCGCTGCTCTGCACGACGAAGCTGAGCGGCAGAGCACCGAACTTGAGCTGATCCGCGAGCGTCGTGGCCGTCTCCTGCGTGAAGCTGCCCGAGATGCTCGGACGGCCGTCGAGGATCTGGCCGTTCATCTGCGGAGCGCTGATGACGGAGCCGTCGAGGACGAACGCGAACTGGTCGCGGGGCGTCAGGCCGTCGATGCGGTTCTGGTTGAGGCGCGTGCTGACCTGGCCGAACTTCTCGGTGCCCTCGCCGTTCATCTCGAGCTGCACGAGCCAGGCGCCCGAGCGAGGATCGCGGCCGGCGGTCGCGTCGGTGATCGCGTCGCCGGTGAGCTCGGTGGGTCCGAGGAGGTACTTGGCCTGGTTCGTGGGATCGCACGCGATCAGCGGCTCGTCCTGCGGCGCGTTCGAGGGGTCGCTCGTGGGGTTCGCGCAGTCGTACGCGAGGAACTCGGCGCTGAGCCTGTCGGTCACCCAGGAGAGGTCGCTGCCGTCGGTGGGCTCGGCCGTGGGGGTCGCGTTGAGAGAGTCGTCCGGCGTCGGATACGGCGTCTCGTTCCCGTCATCGCCCACGAACGAGGTGACCGCTGCCGTCGTGGCGAGCACCGCGCGGAACTCGAGCTGCGCGCTCGACTGGATCCGCTGACGGGTCTCCTCATCGGCGTTGCCCGGGATCTGGACGACGATGTTCTGGCCGCCCTCGGTCGTGATGTCGGCCTCGGCGACACCCGACGCGTCGACGCGCTGGCGGATGATCGCGGCAGCCTGGTCGAGCTGCTCCTGCGAGGGCGCGGCGCCGCTCTCCGTCTGCGCGCTCAGGACGATCTGCGTGCCGCCCTGAAGGTCGAGTGCGAGCTCGGGCGTCCAGGAGCTCTTCTGGAACACGTACACGCCCAGGGCGTTGACGCCGAACAGGACTCCCGTCACCAGGAGCAGGCCGAGGAGGACCCGCCAGGCGTGACGGACCGGAGAGGATGAAGCCACGTGTGATCAGCTTTCTGAGATGCCCGAGCGCGGAACGCCGCGCTGCCGCGATGGAAGGTGCTTTATTTGTCGTCGGCGTCGCGCTCGAGGCGACGGCGGGTCTCTTCCGGGGTCTCGACCACGGCCGGGTCTGCGGCGAGAGGGTCGACGTCGCTGACCACGGGTGCCTCGTCACCGAACTCGGCGACCGCGACGTCGTCCTTGGGCTCGACGATGCGCAGGATCGCCTGGCTGTGGACCTCGATGACGGTGCCCGGAGCGATCTCGATCAGCGCGGGCGAATCGAGGTCCTCGTGGTCGTAGGCGACCACGGTTCCGTAGATGCCGCCCTGCATGAGCACCTTGGCGCCGGGAACCGTCTTGGAGGCCTTCTCCTCCTGCTCGGCCTTCATCTGCTTCTGGCGCTTGCGGCCGTTGACGAACATGAACACGACGAGGACGGCAAGGAGGCCGAAGAGCAGGATTTCCATGGGTGGCTAGCGCCTTTCGCAGGTGCACGCACCAACCAGCGGGCGCACAGATTTATCGGGGGAAGTCTTCAGCGATTATAGGTCATCGAAGCGAAGCGCCCCGTCAGGGTGAGCGACACCCAGATGCGCGTACGCCTCGGGCATCGCGACCCGCCCGCGTGGAGTGCGCCCGAGGAAGCCGATGCGCACGAGATACGGCTCCACCACGCTCTCGACCGTCTCGGCCTCTTCGCCGACGGCGACGGCGAGAGTGCTGAGCCCCACGGGCCCTCCGCGGAACCGGCGCACGAGAGACTCCAGCACCGCGCGGTCGAGCCGATCCAGCCCGATGGGGTCGACGTCGTAGAGCTCCAGCGCGGCCTGCACGCCGTCGAGCGTCGCCGCTCCCCCGCCGTGGACCAGTGCGTAGTCCCGCACGCGACGAAGAAGCCGGTTGGCGATACGCGGCGTGCCGCGAGACCGTCTGGCGATCTCGGAGAGCGAGTCGCGCGGCAGGTCGACTCCCAGCACGAGAGCGGACCGGTCGATCACCTGCTCGAGCTCCGCCTCGTCATAGAACTCGAGGTGGCCCGTGAAACCGAAACGATCGCGCAGCGGGTTGGGAAGCAGTCCTGATCGCGTGGTCGCTCCGACGAGCGTGAACGGGGCGAGTTCCAACGGGATGCTGGTGGCTCCTGCCCCCTTGCCGACCATGATGTCGATCCGGAAGTCCTCCATCGCCAGGTACAGCATCTCCTCTGCGGACCTGGCCATGCGGTGGATCTCGTCGATGAAGAGCACCTCACCGGGAACGAGACTCGACAGCAGGGCCGCCAGGTCGCCCGCGTGCTGGATCGCCGGGCCGCTGGAGAGGCGCAGAGGTCGTTGGCTCTCGTGCGCGATGATCATCGCGAGAGTCGTCTTGCCGAGACCAGGGGGGCCCGCAAGCAGGATGTGGTCGGGCGGACGGTTCTGGATCCGCGCGGCGTCGAGGAGCAGCTGCAGCTGCCCGCGCACCTTCTGCTGACCGACGAATTCGCCGAGGCTCGTCGGCCGCAGTGCCCCTTCGATCGCGAGCTCGGTCTCGTCGACCGGCTCCTCGGCATCGCGAGCGTCAGACACGAGCGGGTCCCAGCATCGCGAGCGTTCGCCGCAGAAGCGGTGCGACGGCGGCGCGTTCGGCATCCGTGGCCTCTGCGGCGGTCTGCGCCGCGGCCTCGGCGGCGACCTTCTCCGACCATCCCAACCCGACCAGAGCCGCCGTGACCTGATCGACGACGTCGGGAGCGCCGCTCGTCGACGACTTCGCCGTGATCCCCGTCGGCTGCACCTTGCCGGCGAGTTGCACGACGATCAGCTTGGCGGTCTTCGGGCCGATCCCGGACACTCTGCGGAAGGGAGCGTCGTCTTCCGCGTTCACCGCCTCGGCGATCTGGTCGACGGTCAGGTGCGACAGCACTCCGAGCGCCGACTTGGGCCCGACGCCCGTGACGCTGATGAGCAGCCCGAAGATCTCGAGCTCGCGACGATCCGCGAAGCCGTAGAGCGAGAGCGCATCCTCGCGGACGATCAGGCTCGTGTGCAGCAGCAGCCGCTCCCCCACGGTCGCCGTGTGTGCGACGTCGCCGGGTACCGCGACCGAGAAGCCGACACCTCCGACATCGATGACGACCTGGTCGGACGACGAGTGCAGGACAGAGCCGTGCAGCGAGGAGATCATGAGTCCAGACTAGGCGCGCGATCGTAGGTATGTTCGAGCGACACGCTCCGCGTCGGCCCACGCCCGTTGGGCCGGAGTCTGCGTCTCGCCGCCGGGAGCACCCGCCGCGCCTCGACGCCAGGCGTGACACAGAGCGATCGCCAGCGCGTCCGCGGCGTCTGCGGGCTGCGGCGGACTGTCGAGTCGGAGGATGCGGGCGATCATGGCCTGCACCTGCTTCTTGTCGGCCGAGCCGTACCCCGTCACCGCGGCCTTGACCTCGCTCGGCGTGTGCGTCGCCGCAGGGAGTCCGGCCTCGGCTGCCAGGAGCAGGGCGACGCCGCTCGCCTGAGCCGTGCCCATGACCGTGTGCGTGTTCTGCTGGGCGAACACCCGCTCGACGGCCACCGCATTCGGTCGGTGCTCCGCGAGCACCTCTCGGATCCCGGCCGCGACGAGCGCGAGTCGCTCGCCGATCGGCATATCGGGATCGGAGCGGATCACTCCGACGTGCACGAGCGTGCCCCGCCGCGAACGGTCGACGTCGACGACCCCGACGCCGCAGCGTGTGAGTCCGGGGTCGATGCCGAGAACGCGCAGCGAAGAGGTCACCGTCTCAGGCTATGCGCCACGTGGGCGCGAACCGCGTCGGCGCGCCTAGGCGTCGTCGTTCTCGAGCTCCGCCTGCACCTCGGCCGACAGGTCGAAGTTCGTGAACACGTTCTGGACGTCTTCACTGTCTTCGAGCGCGTCGATCAGTCGGAACACCTTGCGTGCGGTGTCGGCGTCGATCTCGACCTTGAGGTTCGGCACGAACTCGACGTCCGCCGACTCGTAGTCGATGCCCGCGTCCTGCAGCGCACTGCGCACGGCCACCAGATCGGTCGCCTCGGTGATGATCTCGAACCCCTCGGCGTGCGGCTCGATCTCCTCAGCGCCTGCCTCGAGGGCGGCCATCATGACATCGTCCTCCGTGGTCCCCTCGGAACCCACGACGATCACGCCCTTGCGGCTGAAGTTGTAGGCGACGCTGCCCGGGTCGGCGAGAGTTCCGCCGTTGCGGCTCAGCGCCGTGCGCACCTCGGCGGCAGCACGGTTCTTGTTGTCGGTGAGGCACTCGATCATCATGGCGACGCCGTTGGGTCCGTAGCCTTCGTACATGATCGAGGTGTATTCGACCGCTTCGCCGCCGATGCCCGCGCCGCGCTTCACCGCGCGGTCGATGTTGTCCTTCGGGACGGACGTCTTCTTGGCCTTCTGAACAGCGTCGAACAGGGTCGGGTTCCCTGCGAGATCCGCTCCGCCCAGCTTCGCCGCGACCTCGATGTTCTTGATGAGCTTGGCCCAGGACTTGGCGCGCCTGGAGTCGATGATGGCCTTCTTGTGCTTCGTGGTGGCCCACTTGGAATGCCCGGACATATGTCTCCGCTCGTCGTATCCGCCCGTGAGCACGGCCCAGGGCGTCGTCCATTCTATCGAACATGCCGACATCGCGCGGCTGCACGACCGTCCCCCTGGCGCGATGCGGATCGCGGGTGTAGTCCTGAGTCATGGACGACACCGTCGACGATGAGAGGGTGCGCGGCCTGGATGCCGCCCACCGTGCAGTGCTGGAGTTCCTCGGATCGCTCGATGACAGACCGGTGTGGCCGCGCGCCACCCTCGCCGACATGCTCGAGGCGTTCGGCGGTCCGCTGCCCGACGAGGGCGTGCCCGCCGCAGACGTCGTGCAGGAGATCGTCTCGCGAGCGGATCCGGGGCTCGTCGCGATCCCCGGAGGTCGCTTCTTCGGCTTCGTGATCGGCGGCACGTACCCGGCTGCCCTCGCCGCAGACTGGCTCGTGTCGGCCTGGGACCAGAACTCCGGCTCGGCCCTGCTCACCCCGACCACCGTGGCGCTGGAACGCATCGCCGGCGGATGGATGCTCGACGTCCTCGGTCTGCCCGAGTCCGCGAGCGTGGGCTTCGTCACGGGCGGCCAGATGGCGAATTTCACGTGTCTCGCGACCGCGCGCAACGCAGTGCTGGCCCGCGTGGGCTGGAGCCTCAGCGAACAGGGCCTGCGGGGCTCCCCCGCGATCCGTTTCGTCGTGGGCGCCGATCGGCACGGCTCGATCGACCGTGCGGCGCGCTTTCTCGGGATCGGCCGGAACGACATCATCGTCGTCGACTCCGACGATCAGGGGCGCATGCGACCGGCGGCTCTCGACGCCGCGCTCGAGGACGGCGCCGGTCCGCTCATCGTGTGCCTGCAGGCCGGCGAGGTCCACACCGGAGCGTTCGACGACTTCGCCGCACTCGTGCCCATCGCTCACGATCACGGCGCCTGGGTGCATGTCGACGGGGCGTTCGGTCTGTGGGCCGCGGCATCCGAGGCGCTGCGACCGCTCACGACGGGCATGTCGGCCGCCGATTCGTGGGCGACCGACGCCCACAAGACGCTCAACGTGCCGTACGACTGCGGAATGGCGATCGTCCGCGACCCGGCCGAGTCGATCGCCGCGTTCCGGACGGGCGGCGACTACCTGATCTACACGAGCCTGGATCCCTGGGACGTCTCCCCCGAGCTGTCGCGTCGCGCACGAGGCGTGCCCGCATGGGCGGCGATGCGGGGCCTCGGGCGACGCGGGCTGGCGGCGCTCATGGACCGGCTGCACGACAACGCGGTCATGATGGCCGCAGGGCTCGCCTCGATCGACGGCGTCGAGGTGCTGAACGAGGTCGTGTACACCCAGGTCATGTTCCGTCTCGCGTCGGACGAGGCGACGCGGGAGCTGGGTGCCGCCGTGCTCGCCGAGGGAACCGCCGCGATGACGGGAGCCGAGTGGCGTGGCCGTTCGGCGCTGCGCTGCTCGATGTCATCGTGGGCGACGACGCCGGACGACATCGATCGCACGGTCTCTGCGATCCGGCAACTCGTCGTGGACTGAGGCCGCGACTCGATCACGCGTCGTCGACCGGCAGCCCCACCTTCGGCCGGGCCCAGGAGCGCCCCTTCGTGTCCTTGAGGATGTCGTACTCGACGTCGACGTGGGGTTCGATCGCGCTGTACTTGTCGTTCGGCGCACCGATCACCAGCTGGAAGCCCAGACCGCGCCACGCTCCGATGGCCCTCTTCGTGAAGTGCGCGTCCGCTTTGATCAGGGCCTCGTCCATGAACACGGGGGCGTACCGCGGCCGCTCGGCACCTGCGTCGCCGAGCTGGTACCGCAGCGCGGCGCCCACGATGAACGCGACGAGCTCCTGCGATTCACCGCCCGACTTCTCGCCGATGTGATCGTAGAGCGCGACGTGCTCCCGGGTGACCGCGTGCACCCTCTCCGCGCTCACGCGCACATGGTTGCGCACGTCGATGAGCTCGGCGAAGTCGGGGGCCGTGCGTCGCATCCTGGCGATCAGCCGACTCATCCTGCGGTAGACGTTCTCGCGCTCGGCGTCGGTGCTCGCCGCATCGATCAGACCGCGCACCTCGCGCAACTCCCTGCGGAACCTGCGTCGCGCCTCTGACTGGTTCTCACGCGGAGAGATCTGCAGACGGTGGTCGTCGTCGTAGAACGGCAGCTCCTCCATGATCCTGTTGATGGGATCGATGCGATTCCTGATCTCGCGAAGCGATCTGCTGAGCGTGGAGTCCAGACTCGTCAGATCGTTGCCGGAGAGCTTGAGCAGGCTGTCGCGCCACTCGGACTCGAGTTCGTGCAGCCCGTTGGTCTGCAGGGCGTCGAGGATCGACTCGAACTCGGCGACGGATTCGTCGGGGTCGGGGAGGATCGTGAGCGAGTCCCACCGCTCGAGGAACCCCGTCATCAGTCGTCGCATCTGTTCGCGCTGCTCCGCGTGCGACGCCGCTGCGGCCGTGCGCTCTTCGAGCAGGCGAGTGGCCGCCGTCCGCAGGGCGGAGTCCAGCTGCGCGAGCCGCTCGGATGCTGTCACGCTCACGGCCGACTCGGCGCCGAGGAATCTCGCATCGAGGAACGCGCGGTGACGGTCCTCGACGGCGGTGCCGGCCACCTCGGCGGCATCGACGATCCGCTGGCACGCGTCGACCTGATCCGTGACCTCCACCCAGCGGTCCTGGGCGACCGTGAGTTCACCGCCGAGCCGCGCGCTCGCGTCTCGCAGCTGTCCCGTGCGGGCTCGCAGCTCGTCGGCCCGTGCCTGCAGGTCAGCGATCTGCGGGTTCTCGGCGGAGACCTCCGTCTGGACGCCGATCCATCTCGACCGCTCGGCTGAGACCGCCTCCACGTCGATCTGCTCCCAGGTGAGGTCCTCGATCTTCGCGCGGGCTTTCGCGGTGATGTCGAGGAGGTCGAGGAGACGCTCCGCATCGGCCGCGGCCTCGCTCGCCGCCTCTCGCCGCTGCTCGAGGCCGGCGATCTGCTCGTCGAGGTCGCGCAGGCGGCGGCCGTTGGAGAACCCGAGCAGATTCGCGCGCCCGTGACCGCCGTGCGAGCCGCGGTCACCGTGCGACACCTGCCCGGAGATCGTCAGAGCGCGCGGATGCGCGGCGATGTCCGCCGAGGAGTCGACGCACACGAAGTCGTACCGGTCGTCGAGCCGGCGATGCAGCCACCCCGTGAAAGGGGTCTGCCGGTAATCGAGTCGCCCGGGAAGCGTGCGCGGATCCGACGGTCGCGGCTCGCCCTCTCCCGTCTTCACGCCCTGATAGGAGATCCGCTCCGGAGTGCGCACAGACTCGATCGCCGCACGGAAGCGATCCAGGTCGGCGACGTCGACCAACAGCGTCCGTGCGAAACCGCCGAGAGCCAGGTTGAATGCCTCTCGCCAGGGTTCGAACTCGGTGCGCACCTCGATGAGCTCTCCCACGAAGGGAAGATCCTCAGGCGTCAGTCCCGCGGCCTCGGCCAGCAGCGCACGGGATGCGTGCAGGTGGGCGGGGATGCTGCCGTGAAGGTGCTCGGTCCGCTCTCGCTCAGAGCGGGCCTGAGCGAGCTCGCGCTCTGCCGCTCGGCGCGCCGACTCCGCGTCGGCGAAGGCCGCGCGCGCGCCGCGGAGTCGCTCCTCGGGGAGATCCTCACGCAGGCGAGCGAGCAGTTCCTCGTACTGCGATGCCGTGTTCACCTCCGTGCCGAGCTCGCGCACGACGGCGTCGAATCTCGCCCGCTCCCGTCGCACGTCCTCGAGCCGTCGTTCGGCGGCCCGCAGTTCGCGCTGAGCCGTGTCGAGTCGATCCCCTCCCGACTGGCGCAGGACGTCGAGGAGTCCTTCGCGTTCGAGCTCGGCGGCGTCGATGAGGGCGTTCTTCTCGCGCAACGCGAGCTGGAGCGCCCTGGTCCGGTCGCGCAGCTCCGTCTCGACCTCGCGCAGCAGATCGAGACGACGCTGTGCGCTCCACAGCGCAGCGAGAGTCGAGGGATCCGAGAACACGCCGACCTCATCCACGACCCGCATGCGCTCGGCGGCGGCAGCGATCCGCTGCGAGATGCCGCGGATCGGCTCGAGAGCAGCGACCTGCTGCTTGGCGACGAGCATCCGCGTACGCGTGCTCTCGAGCTCGTCGAAGTGGGCGACGACCGCATCCGCGGTCGCCATCGTCTCGGGCTCGTCGAGCACCAGCTTCTTGTACAGGTCGTCGACCGTGGTGATCTGCTGGCCCGCCTGGATGCGCGCGAGCAGACTGACGGCCTTCGCCCCCGATCCTCCCGCCCCGATGCCGAGCACGGCGTGCAGACGCGCAGAGAACTCGCGGTCGGTGGGCAGCGGTTCCAGCCCGAGAGACCGCGCCGATGCGTCGCTCAGCCTCAGCGCCGCGGCCTGATCCAGGCGCGCGAGATCGAAAGCGTCCTCGATCGTCGCACGCAGTCGCGTCGTGTCCTCGAGAGTCCGCGCATCGGCGGGGATGTACCAGCCGCGCACCGCGGTGAAGCGCGAGCCGTCGTGGTCGAGCCAGGTCATCGCCACGGCACTCCACGTGTCCTCGCCGTCACCGCGCAGCACCCGCAGTCTGGTGCCCTCGTCAGTGCGGGACTCGTCGATCTTGCCGCGTCCGTACGACAGGATGTTGCGCTGCTCTTCGCCCCGCGGACGCCCGGTGACCCCGCCGTTCGACGCGCCGTTGAAGGGCGTCGTGTGAGGCATCATCAGCGCGATGTAGCCGTCCATGAGCGTCGACTTGCCGGAGCCGGATCCGCCGCACAGCAGCGTCGCGTCCGGCGAGAAGCGCACGCGGTGAGGCCCGCCGTCGTAACCGCCCCAGTTGATGAGTTGCAGTTCTTCCGCGACCCACTGCTGCCCTCGTGAACTCGACGGGATCATCCCGAAGAGCGTGTCCATCATGGTCATCGTGTCGCCACCGCCTGAGTCCGCAGCCAATCGCGCAGCTCCTTGAGGGTCTCGGCGCTCAGCACCACCTCGACGAGCGCGGTGATGCGGTAGCGTCCGCTGGTCTCCTCCTGCACGATTCCCTCCCTGTCGAGCCGGTCCAGAGCACCGCGGATCGCGCGCTGCTGCTTCGCGGTACCGCCGTCGGTCTCCGCGAAGTAGCTGAGGACGGTCTGCTCGATGTCCTCGACGTCGATGCGCACGGAGGATTCACCCGCCGCCGCCTCGCGCTGATAGACCGTGCGCAGATGCACGAGCACCAGCGTCTCGGCTCGGGAGTAGGGAGCATCCTTCAGAAGGACCGGCATCTCCACTTCATCCGAGCGGAGCTGCTGCTTGTATGCGAACCCGCGTGCGTGATCCATGACGAGCCTCAGGTACATGTCGTTCAACCGCGACTCGATCACGTGCTGATGCTCCCGCAGCAAGGTCCACTCTCGCGGATTCCGCTCCGCCGCGATGAACCGACGCTGCAACAGGTGCACGAGCACGCGACGTATCTCGGGGTCGAGGGTTCCCCGGTCGCCGGGGAAGTGCTCTTCGAGATCCTGCTCCATCGCGGTCGGGGCGATGAAGGCGTCGTCGCTCGCGTCGATCGTCGTGGAATTCTCGTCAGTCATCCTGCTCCTCTTTCCTGCTGCGGGCGACGACCGCTCCGAAGGCGAAACGACGAGTCGTCCCGTCCGGACGCAGTGCCTCGACCGTCGAGATCCCCTCGGCGTCCGTGAGACCGTTGCGGTGGGCGATCTCGAGAAGCCCGAGGAGGTCCACCGGCCGCCGCGCCGCATCCGGCACGCTCCGGAAGGCCTCGGCGAGATCGAACTCGTCGCCGAGCCCAGCCACATATTCCTCGAGTTCGGCGTACCGCGGCCCGCCCCACGCCCGAGTGTCCCGATCGACGAAGTCGACGTCGTCGGCCTCCGCGAGCGGCGCGGGCGCGCGGGGCGGACGGATGTCGCTCACGGTCTGCCTCAGATGCCCGAGATCGATCAGCGGCATGCTGCGGACCGGGTCGACGACCGAGGCCGATCCCGACCAGCCGTGCAGGCCCGCGATGACGTCTCTCAGGAGGTCATCGATCTGTCTGTCGCGCAGCGGGTCGTGGGTCTTCACCTGCCCGGTGATGACGTGCGACGCGCGGCGCTGCGCGGCGAGCACCTCCTCGACCCCCGTTTCCACCCGACGACCGACGGCATCGAGCTCGGCGCGCTGCGAACCGTCGAGCATGCGCGCGAAGGGCTGAGCGAGGAGTCCGCTGAGCTGCTCGGTCAACGCGTCGATGCGGTCCGGATCACCGATGAGTCGGAGTGCACCGGCGAAAGCGCGCCCCTCCGGCGTCGACTGCATGACATCCTGCGCGCGTTGCAGGTACTCGCGCAGCACCTCGCCGGTGGGACGTTCATCCCGGCGCAGGTGCGCCACGACGTCTCGTTGCATCGCCTTGAGCGATTCCGCGACGCGTGTGAAATCCGCCGGCAGCTCGCGGGCGAGATGCAGCACGTTCTCCGCTTCCTCGAGGAGCTCGTCGTCGTCGAGCGGGTCGACGCGACCCGACTCCTCGATCCGGGAGATCTCGATGTCCCGGAGGTCGCGTTCCGCGCGGAGACGTGCGAGACGACGCTCCGGATCAGCCTCGGCGCTGTCGGAGAGATGCTCGACCGCGTCGAGAAGCGTCCGCACTCGGGAATTGGACACCCGGGTGCGTCCGGCACCGGTGCGGCCAGCGATCTCCAGCGCCTCGACCGCGTGAGCCGACAGTCGATACACCTCGACGTCGTCGTCGATCTGCTGCACGAGCCACCCGAGTCTGACCCAGTTCCGGCACACGTCTCTGCCGCTGCCGGTGGGCAGACGTCTGCCTTCGTCGTCGTCATCCGCTCCCCGCAGTTCGTCGAGCACCTCGGCGAGCTCGGCGTGTGCGTCCGCGACCGGCACGGAGGCGCGATCCGCGGTGAACAGGATCGTGAGCGATGCGACGACGAAGGGCGCGAATCGTCCGTGCAGGAGGTCGAGCGTGGGGGTGCTGAACGCTGCCACCGCGCGCGAGTACGCCGCCTCTGCTCGGGATCCAGTCACCCGATCGAGAGTAGTCGCGACACCGCGCACCCGCTGTCATGACCGTGCGCCCGGGCGGGTCGTGCGTGCGCGTCACGCCTCATGCGACCTCGCGGCGACGTGCGCGAGGAGACGCTCGTGGAATCGCGTCTCGCCGTCGACCTCCGGGTGGAAGCTCGTGCCCAGCAGCCGCCCCTGCTCGACCGCGACGATCGTGCCGTCGGGCAGCGCCGCGAGCACCCGGACATCCTGCCCGACGCGAGTGACGACGGGGGCGCGGATGAACGTGGCTCTCACGGGAGGATCGCCGAGCTCGGGCACGTCGAGTTCGGTCTCGAAGGACTCGGTCTGACGACCGAATGCGTTGCGTCGCACCGCGATGTCCATGCCGCCGAAGGACTGCTGCCCCTCGATGCCGTCGACGATCTCGTCGGCGAGGAGGATGAGCCCCGCGCACGTCCCGTAGACGGGAAGGCCCCCCGCGATCGCCGCTCGGATCGGATCGCGCATGCCGAAAGCGCGCGACAGCTTGTCGATCACGCTCGACTCACCGCCGGGGATCACGAGGCCGTCGACGGCGGCGAGCTCGTCGGGGCGGCGCACCAGCGCCACCTCGGCGCCGAGCCCCGCGAGCAGGGCGGCGTGCTCGCGCACGTCGCCCTGCAGCGCGAGCACCCCGACCCGTGGACTACCAGCCACGCTCGGCCAGGCGGTGCGGCGCGGGGAGGTCGGAAACGTTGATGCCCACCATCGCCTCACCGAGGCCGCGCGAGACCTCGGCGATGACCTTGGCGTCGTCGAAGAAGGTGGTCGCCTTCACGATCGCCTTGGCACGCTCTGCCGGGTTGCCCGACTTGAAGATGCCGGAGCCGACGAAGACACCATCGGCGCCGAGCTGCATCATCATCGCGGCGTCCGCGGGGGTGGCCACGCCGCCGGCGACGAACAGCACCACCGGGAGCGCGCCGGTCTCCGCGATCTCGGCGACGAGCTCGTACGGGGCCTGGAGCTCCTTCGCGGCGACGAACAGCTCATCCTTGGGGAGGGCCGTGAGCGCAGCGATCTCGCCGCGGATCTTGCGGATGTGCTTCATAGCCTCCGAGACGTCGCCCGTGCCGGCCTCGCCCTTGGAGCGGATCATCGCCGCACCCTCGTTGATGCGGCGGAGCGCTTCGCCGAGGTTGGTGGCACCGCAGACGAAGGGAATCGTGAAGCCCCACTTGTCGATGTGGTTCACATAGTCGGCGGGCGACAGCACCTCGGACTCGTCGATGTAGTCGACGCCGAGCTCCTGCAGCACCTGGGCCTCGACGAAGTGACCGATACGGGCCTTGGCCATGACGGGGATCGAGACGGCGTCGATGATGCTGTCGATCATGTCGGGGTCGCTCATGCGCGACACCCCGCCCTGCGCACGGATGTCGGCGGGAACCCGCTCCAGCGCCATGACGGCGACCGCGCCGGCATCCTCCGCGATCTTGGCCTGGTCGGCGGTGACCACGTCCATGATGACGCCGCCCTTGAGCATCTCGGCGAGACCGCGCTTGACGCGCGAGGATCCGGTGGTGGTCTGTTCGGTCATGAGAGCTCCTGTCGGGGAAGCACGGTGTGCGTGAGGGTGTCGAACGATGACTCGTTTGATCTAGGCCAAACAGTAGCACTGTCCGTGACGACCTAGAATCGTCATGAGGACACATGAGCGAACAGATCACGGGAACGACCGCGGCGGACATCGCCGACAGCGTGCGAGCGCTGCGCGACCGCGGCGTCCTCCGCGCCGGCAGTCCCCTGCCGCCCGTACGCGAGCTCGCCGCCCTTCTCGGTGTGAACCGCAACACGGCCGTCGCCGCATACCGCCAACTCGCTCAAGCGGGACTCGTCGTCTCGCGCGGTCGCGCCGGCACGATCGTCGCCGGACACGAATCGGTCGCACAGGAGGGGTACGCGCCCGATACGGTGCTGCGCGACGTCGGCACGGGAAACCCCGATCCGCGTCTCATCCCGGATCCCTCGCCGGCGCTCGCGAACGTCGCAGGACGCCCGGTCCTGTACGGGGAGCCGGTGATCGATCGCGGTCTCGACGAGTGGGCGCGCGAGTGGATCGCCGACGACCTCCGGCACCCGGAGTTCAGCATCACCGTGACCAGCGGTGCTGTCGACGCCGTCGAACGGCTGCTCGCCCAGGCGCTGATGCGCGACGATGCCGTCGCGCTCGAGGACCCGTGCTTCCTCGCCAGCATCCACACCGTCCGCCTCGGCGGATATCGGGCGGTTCCCGTTCCCGTCGACGACCAGGGGATGACGGTCGACGGCCTCCGTGCCGCCGTGGAGGCGGGAGTGCGCGCCGTGATCTGCACACCGCGCGCCCAGAACCCGACCGGTGCCAGTCTGACGGCCACGCGCGCCGCCGAACTGCGCGCCGTGCTCGCCGAGCATCCCTATGTGCTGATCATCGAGGACGATCACTTCTCGATGCTGTCGCCGCGCCCCTACGAATCACTCATCGGCCCTGATCACCGCCGTTTCGCGCTCGTGCGGTCGGTGTCGAAGTTCCTCGGGCCCGACATGTGCCTCGCCATCGCAGCGACCGACGCCACCACGGCCGAGCGCCTCTCGATGCGCCTGAGTCCCGGAACCACCTGGGTCAGTCATCTGCTGCAGCGCCTCACCCTGGCGCAGCTGACCGATGATGCGGTGCTCTCGCGCATCGCTGACGCCCGGGAGCACTACGCCGCACGGAACGCGACCTTCGCGTCCCGCTTGCGGGAGCAGGGGTTCGACTCCCCCGCGACCGACGGCCTGAGTCTGTGGATCGAACTGCCGCAACCCGCGCGCCTGGTCGCCGAACGACTCATGCGCCGAGGCTGGCTGGCGCGCACGGGCGACGACTTCGCCCTCGATGAGCGCGCCGACCCGTCTCACCACCTGCGCCTCACGGTGCACGATCTGTCGGACGACGACGCCGAGACCCTCATCGCCGACCTCGTCGCCGCCACACGGTGAACGACGCCCCATGACCACCCACCGCGGGAGCACTCCCGCCCTGAACGAAAGGATCGGAGAATGAAGGTCCTCTCCATCCAGTCCGCTGTCGCCTACGGGCATGTCGGCAACTCCGCCGCGGTGTTCCCCCTGCAGCGCATCGGCGTCGAGGTGCTGCCGGTCTACACCGTGAACTTCTCGAACCACACCGGCTACGGCGCATGGCGCGGCCCGCTCATCTCACCGGACGATGTGCGCGAGGTCATCACGGGCATCGAGGAGCGCGGCGTGTTCGGCGAGATCGACGCGGTGCTCAGCGGCTATCAGGGTGGCGAGGGCATCGGAGACGTCATCATCGACGCCGTCGCCCGTGTCAAGGCCGCCAACCCCGACGCGGTGTACGCGTGCGACCCGGTCATGGGCAACGCGAAGTCGGGATGCTTCGTCGCGCCGGCGATCCCTGTGCTGCTGCGCGAGAGGGTCGTTCCGGTCGCCGACATCATCACGCCCAACCAGTTCGAACTCGGATTCCTCACGGGGACCGAGCCCGACACGCTGGAGTCCACACTCGCCTCGGTCGACCTCGCGATGGCGATGGGTCCGCGCACGGTGCTGGTCACGAGCGTCGAGCGCCCCGACCGCGAAGAGGGCACGATCGAGATGCTGGTCGCCGACTCGGCGGGCGCCTGGATCGTGCAGACGCCGCGCCTGCCGATGAAGGCGAACGGCTCGGGCGATGTGACCGCCGCGCTGTTCACCGCCCATTACGTGCAGACCGGCGACGCGAAGACGGCTCTCGAGAGGACAGCGTCGAGCGTCTTCGATCTGCTCTCCCAGACGTTGGAGTCGGGCGAACGCGAACTGCAGCTCATCGAGGCGCAGGAGTACTACGCGCACCCACGGATGCAGTTCACCGCGCATCAGGTGCGCTGAACCGGGGGGGCGGGCGGCGCGCTTCGTCTCGGTCGGCTCCGCCGTCCTCGCTCAA
>NZ_CAUQVQ010000032.1:0-29444 GCF_963521645.1 uncultured Microbacterium sp.
CGGTCTACCTCGCCGCGCTCGCGGCAGGGTGCGTGTTCTCCTATCTGATCGCGATGACTCCGCTCCTCCTCCCCCGTGCGCGTTCCGTCTCGGCCACGCCACTGCGCGAGCTGCTGCCGGGGCCCGCCTTCACGGCCGATTCGCGCATGCTGCTCATCCGGGTCGCGATCGTCGCGATCATCGGCGTGCTGCTCGGGCTGGTGATCGACCCGACTCGCACGTACTGGATCGTCGGATCGGCCGTCGCCGTGATCGGCGTGGCGGCCGCCCGCCGCGCCGCCATGCAGCGCGGACTGCACCGCATGCTCGGAACCGTCGTCGGCGCGGGGGTCTACGCGCTTCTCGCCCTGTTGCATCCGTCCGGTCTCTGGCTGGCGCTGCTCCTCGGTGCCCTGCAGTTCACGATCGAGCTCGTCGTCGTGCGCCACTACGCCCTCGCGCTCGTCTTCATCACCCCGCTCGTGCTGCTGCTGACGGGCGCCGCGACCGGCGAGATCGGTGCGATGGACGTCGTGGGGGAACGCATCGTCGACACCATCGTCGGGGCTGCGCTCGGTGCGCTCTCGGGGCTGCTGCATCCTCGGGCCACGACGCCCCGCTCCTGACTCTCGACGGCGGTCGCCGCGTGGGCCGTACTCGCGCCCTGACCCGCGCGCCGGGGGCTCGTCACGCGAACCGAACTCTGACCTCGATCCGGGAACACGACGGGCCGGCGCCGGGTTGCACATCGAGAGCCGAGAGGAGAGCGATGGAACTCACGCTGGTCACGTCAGCGTTCTGCGGAGCCTGCTCTCGAACCCGTGCGGTGGTGGCTGATGCGGTGCGCTACCTTCCCGACGCGACCGTCACCGAGATCGACGTCGCGCGCGATCCGGATGCCGCGGAGGCCCTCGACATCCGCTTCACGCCGACCGTCATCATCCGCGACGACTCCGGCTCGGAGGTGTTCCGCGCCGAAGGCGTTCCCACCGTCCCCCAGGTGCTCACGGCAGCCGTGCGCGCCCTCCCCGACTGAGTCGCGCGAGCTCTTGCGGAGGCCCGACCCCCGGGCGCAGAATGAGCCGCAGCGGGGCCGACGAGGGCCGCGCACGACATCTGCGGGGGACGTGATCATGGCCACTCTCAATCCGTATCTGTCATTCCGCACCGAAGCACGGCAGGCGATGGAGTTCTATCGCAGCGTTCTCGGCGGCGACCTCGACATCACCGTGTTCGGGGAGTTCCCCGACATGGTGCAGGACCTCGACCAGGCGGATCTCGTGATGCACGCGCAGCTCACGACACCCGACGGTCTGGTGCTCATGGCATCGGACACCCCGGACGGCATGCCGTTCGACGCGCCTCAGGGATTCTCGGTCTCGCTCAGCGGCAACTCGCAGGCGAAGACGCAGCACGTGTGGGACGCACTCTCCGAGGGGGGCTCGATCACGATGCCTCTCGACACCCCTCCGTGGGGCGGCACGTTCGGGATGCTCGTCGATCGGTTCGGCGTGCCGTGGATGCTGCACGGCGACCCCGAATGACTCACCCGCGTTCGGCGCGCTGACTGCCCGTCGAACGCATCAGCGAGGCCGTCTCTCGCGAGCACGGCCGGCCGCGCGGGTCAGCGCAGCGCGTGGGCCTCGATGAACGCGCGCAGCTCGCGCTCGTCGTCCGCCATCTCGGTCGTGTGCTGCGGCGCGTCGAGCATCTCGCGCAGCTCGGGCGAGTACTCGAGCTCGATGCCGATCGCCTCTCGGATCGTCTCCGCGAACTTCTGCGGTTTCGCCGTCTCGAGCACGAGCATCGGCACGCCGGACTCGAGGTACTCCCTGGCCACCTTGACGCCGTCGGCCGTATGCGGGTCGATGATGTCGCCGGTCGCCTCGTACACCGACCGGATCGTGGCGATGCGGTCGTCGTGAGTGGATGTGCCGCTCACGATCCCGAACTCGTCGACGAACCTCGCGAGGTCGGCGGTGAAATCGAAATGCCCCTGCGTGTCGAGGTCCTGCCAGGCGCTCACGACCTTCGCGGCGTCGCGACCGACGAGCTCGAAGATGAAGCGCTCGAGGTTCGAGGCCTTCGAGATGTCCATCGAGGGGCTCGAGGTGGCGAGCGTCTGCGCGGCGCTGCGCGGACGGTACACACCGGTGCGGAAGAACTCGTCGAGCACGTTGTTCTCGTTCGCGGCGAGCACGAGGCGACGGATCGGCAGCCCCATCTGCTTCGCGAAGAAGCCGGAGAGGATGTTCCCGAAGTTGCCGGAGGGGACCGTGAACGACACCTCGGTCCAGCCGCCGGCGTCCGTCGCCCGCAGCCACGCCCAGAAGTAGTACACGACCTGTGCGGTGATGCGGGCGAGGTTGATCGAGTTGACCGCGCCGAGGTTCTGCGCGCGCTTGAACTCCAGATCTCCCGCGAGCGCCTTGACGAGGTTCTGGCAGTCGTCGAAGACGCCGTCGACCACGATGTTGTGCACGTTCGCGTCATCGAGAGAGAACATCTGCGCGCGCTGGAACGCGCTCATGCGCCCCTTGGGGGAGAGCATGAACACCGAGATGCGGTCCTTGCCGCGCAGTGCGTGCTCGGCAGCCGACCCGGTGTCGCCCGATGTGGCGCCGAGGATGTTGAGCACGGACCCCTTGCGCTCCAACGCATACTCCACGACCTGCCCGAGGAACTGCATCGCCATGTCCTTGAAGGCCAGAGTCGGCCCCTCGGACAGTCCGACGAGAGTGAGGTCGTCGTCGATGGATCGCAGCGGCACGACCGCTTCAGGGAAGGGCTCGTAGGCCGCGGCAGTCATGCGGGCGAGGTCGGCACGCGGGATGTCGGTCGCGAAGAGGCCCAGCACTTCGGCAGCGAGCTGCGGATAGGTCAGCGCACGCCAGCGCTCGAGCGTCTCACCGTCGACCGTGGGCATCGTCTCGGGTACGGCCAGTCCCCCGTCGGGCGCGAGACCTTCGAGCAGAGTCTCGCAGTACGGCAGCGGCTGCATGCCGCCTCGGGTGGAGATGTACTGCACAGGAGCTCCTCGGTTCGCGATGGGCACGGGACTTCCATTGTCGCAGGTGCCCGAGCGCTGATGTCACGCGGTCACCCGAGCGACTGCGGGATCACGTCGTGCGGCGGCCTTCGGTGTCGCGACATAGCGCGTCATCGCCGCCCTGGCAATGGGATATCTCGGATTCGCGCTCGGTCATAGCGTGAGCATCACCAACAGAATCAGGAGCCATCATGAGTGCGAAGACCCATGCCGCGCATGACGAACTGCCCGTAGACGGCCAGGCTCCCCAGTCAGAGCGTATGCCCGATGAGCCGCTCTACGAGCGAGTCGACCTCGAACGCTACGTCGTGCTTCACGACGGCCCCGTAGGCTACGTCGAACACGTGCATCCGGTGTTCGTCTGCTACGTCGGGCACCCGTACCCCCACTCCGAGGAGATCGCTCAAGTGCATGACTTCCATAACGCCGTGAAAACCGTGCTGCACCGCGCCGTCGCGACTCGGCGCGCTCAGTGAGCCACGACGTCTGGCCCGGCTCCCCCTACCCGCTCGGCGCGACCTTCGACGGACAGGGCACCAACTTCGCCCTGTTCAGCGAGGGTGCCGAGAAGGTCGAGCTGTGCCTGTTCGACGACGAGGGCAACGAAGAGCGGGTGACCCTCGAAGAGGTCGACGCCTTCGTGTGGCACGGCTACCTTCCGTCTGTGCAGCCCGGGCAGCTCTACGGATACCGTGTGCATGGTCCGTACGACCCGGCCCAGGGCCAGCGCTTCAACCCGAACAAGCTGCTGCTCGACCCCTATGCCAAATCGGTCGCGGGGCAGATCGAGTGGGGGCAGCCGCTGTTCGGCTACGACTTCGGAGACCCCGACTCGCGCAACGACGAGGATTCGGCGGCGACCATGGCGAAGGGCGTCGTGGTCAACCCGTTCTTCGAGTGGGCCGGCGACCGACTCCCCAAGACTCCGTACGCCCAGACGGTGATCTACGAAGCGCATGTGAAGGGTCTCAGCCAGCTGCACCCGGACGTCCCCGAAGAGCTGCGTGGCACATACGCCGCGATCGCGCACCCGGCGGTCATCGACCACCTCGTGCACCTCGGCGTCACGGCACTCGAGCTGATGCCGGTGCACCAGTTCGTGAACGACTCCACGCTGCAGGAGAAGGGCCTGTCGAACTACTGGGGCTACAACACCCTCGCGTTCTTCGCGCCGCACAACGACTACTCGTCGAGCGGACAGCACGGACAGCAGGTGCAGGAGTTCAAGGCGATGGTGCGCGCGCTGCACGCGGCCGGCATCGAGGTCATTCTCGACGTCGTCTACAACCACACGGCCGAGGGCAACCATATGGGTCCGATGCTCTCGATGCGGGGCATCGACAACGAGGCGTACTACCGCCTCGAAGAGGACCGTCGGTACTACACCGACTACACCGGCACGGGCAACAGCCTCAACGCCGGCAACCCGCACGCGCTGCAGCTCATCATGGATTCGCTGCGCTACTGGGTCACCGAGATGCACGTCGACGGCTTCCGCTTCGACCTCGCCTCGACGCTCGCGCGTGAGTTCTACGACGTCGATCGACTGGCGGCCTTCTTCGAGCTCGTGCAGCAGGACCCGATCGTCTCGCAGGTGAAGCTCATCGCGGAGCCGTGGGATGTCGGCCCTGGCGGGTACCAGGTCGGAAACTTCCCTCCGCAGTGGACGGAGTGGAACGGTAAGTACCGCGACACGGTGCGGGACTTCTGGCGCGGCGAGCCGCAGGCGCTCGGAGAGTTCGCCTCGCGGCTCACCGGCTCCGCCGACCTGTACGAGCACTCGGGTCGTCGACCCGTCGCATCGATCAACTTCGTCACGGCTCATGACGGCTTCACGCTGCGCGATCTCGTGTCGTACAACGAGAAGCACAACGAGGCCAACGGCGAGGACAACAACGACGGCGAGTCCCACAACCGTTCGAACAACCACGGAGTCGAGGGCCCGACCGACGACGAGACGGTCAACCGCATCCGCGCCCAGCAGCAGCGCAACTTCCTCGCGACGCTGCTGCTGTCGCAGGGCGTTCCCATGATCGCGCACGGTGACGAGCTCGGTCGTACGCAGGACGGCAACAACAACGGCTACGCGCAGGACAACGAGCTCACGTGGATCGACTGGGAAGCCGCCGACCGGCCGCTGGTCGAGTTCACGGCAGCGGTCGCGCGGCTCCGGCGTTCGCACCCGACGTTCCGCCGCAGCAGGTTCTTCGACGGGCGCCCGGTGCGCTCGGAGGACGGCGAGCGCGTGCCCGATGTCGTCTGGCTGCGTCCGGACGGCCGCCGGATGGAGCCCGAGGACTGGGATTCCGGCTTCGGCCTGGCCATCGGCATGTTCCTGAACGGTCAGGGGATCCGCGAGAAGGATCGCCGCGGTCGTCCGGTGACGGATCAGAACTTCCTCGTGTACTTCCACAGCGGATCGGAGGCGATCGACGCCGTGCTCCCGGACGAACGACTCGGTCGTGCGTGGGAGGTCGCGGTCGACACCGCGGGCGACCGAGCCGGAGGCGATCCGATCGCCGCGGGCGCCCCCGTGACACTGGAGGCGAACTCGCTGCTCGTGCTGCGCGAGGCCGACGAGACCGAGGCACCCACGGACGACTCCGTCGAGGCCTCGCTGCGCATCCAGACCGAACAGGCCGAGACGCCTGCACCCGCCCCGAGTCCGGAGCTTCCTCGATGACCCACCGCCCCCTCTCGACCTATCGGCTGCAGATCCGCAAGGGGTTCACGCTCGACGATGCCGCCGAGGTCACCGGCTATCTCGCCGACCTCGGCGCCTCGTGGGCGTATCTCTCGCCACTACTCGCCGCGGTTCCGGGATCGGACCACGGCTACGACGTCGTCGATCACTCCCGGGTGGATGACGACCGCGGCGGCGCCGAGGGGCTCGAGCGTTTCGCGACCGCAGCGCGCGGGGCGGGGCTCGGGATCCTCATCGACATCGTCCCGAACCACGTCGGTGTGGCGATCCCGCGCGTCAACCTGTGGTGGTGGGACTTCCTGCGCCTCGGCCGCTCGTCGCGCCACGCCGTCGCGTTCGACGTCGATCGGCGACTGTCCGAGGGACGCGTGCGGCTGCCGATCCTCGGCTCCGCGCTCTCGGAGGTCCTGTCGAGCGGTGACATCGTGGTCGACACGACCCCCGCGGCAGACGCCCCCGACGGCACGCTGTCGTACTTCGACCACGTGCTGCCCCTCGCGCCGGGCACAGCCGGCCTCGCAGACGACCTGACCGCTCTGCTCGATGCCCAGAACTACGAACTGCGGTTCTGGGAGGACCAGAACACCGACCTCGACTACCGTCGCTTCTTCGCGGTGTCGGAACTCGCCGGCATCCGGGTCGAGATCCCGGACGTCTTCGACGAGTCGCACCGCGAGATCGTCCGGTGGATCACCGCCGGACTGGCCGACGGCCTGCGAGTGGATCACCCCGACGGACTGGCCGACCCCGGCGCCTACCTGGAGCGACTCGCCGACGTCACGGGCGGTGCGTACACGCTCGTCGAGAAGATCCTCGAGCCCGGCGAGGAGCTGCCGTCGTGGTGGCGCACCGACGGCACGACCGGATACGACGCGATGGCCGAGATCGACCGCGTGCTGATCGACGACGACGGGGTCGCAGCCCTCGACCGCCTCGACGCGACACTGCGCCAGGAGACCGGCCTGACACCGGCGGCCTCGTGGCCCGACCTGATCCACTCCACCAAGCTCATGGTGGCCGAGGATCTGCTCCAGTCCGAGATCCGACGCCTGGTGAGGGCGTTGCCCTTCGGCGTGGTCGGGGCGGAGCACGCTCTCGCCGAGATCGTCGCCAGCTTCCCGGTCTATCGGTCCTACCTCCCCGCCGGACGCGAGCACCTGCAGCACGCGATCGACGACGCCACTCGCCGGCGCCCCGATCTCGCCGCGTCGATCGCCGAGCTGGCCCCGCTCCTGCTCGACCCCACCCTCGAGGTGGCTCAGCGCTTCCCCCAGGTGACGGGCGCTGTCATGGCGAAGGGCGTCGAGGACACCGCCTTCTACCGTCACACGCGCCTCGGGACGCTCACCGAGGTGGGCGGCGATCCGTCGATCGCCTCGGTGTCGATCGACGAGTTCCACGATGCTCAGCGCGCACGACTCGCGTCATGGCCGCACTCGCTCACGGCGCTGTCGACGCACGACACCAAGCGTTCCGAAGACGTGCGCGCACGGCTGTCGGTTCTCGCCGAGGTCCCGGACCGCTGGGCCGAGGTCCTGAGCGAGCTGCGTAACGTGGCTTCGACCGGCCACGGCCCTCTCGACGCGATGCTCTGGCAGGCGGCGGTCGGCGCGTGGCCGATCTCGTCGGAGCGCCTGCTCGCTTATGGGCTGAAGGCGTCGCGCGAGGCGGCCGAGTCGACCGGATGGCAGCATCCCGACCTCGAGTTCGAGAAGGGGATCGAGGCCATCGCGCTCGCTGCGAACGGGGCGGCGCGGGGGATCCTCGAGAGCTTCGTCGGCGAGATCATCGACGACGGACGCGTGAACTCGCTGTCCGCCAAGCTCCTCCAGCTCGCCGCACCGGGCGTTCCCGACGTGTACCAGGGCACCGAACTGTGGGATCACTCCCTCGTCGACCCCGACAACCGGCGGCCCGTGGACTTCGGCGCTCGGTCGGAGATGCTGCGGCGCCTCGACGCCGATGTCGCGCGCGGGGTCCTGCCCGCCGTCGACGACAGCGGTCTCGCGAAGCTGCTCGTGACCTCTCGTATGCTGCGCCTTCGCCGTGACAACCGCGAGCTCTTCTACCGGTATCGCCCGGGCGGCGTCGCCGGCGAGGCATCGGATCACGCGGTCGCGATGGACCGCGGGGGCGTGCTCGCGGTCGCGACTCGTCTGCCGGTCGCACTCGCCCGCCGCGGCGGATGGGGCGACACCGTGCTGCTGCGCCGTGAGCTCCCTGCGACGGACGCCTTGACGGGGCGCCGCTTCGACCGCGGTCCGGTCCTCCTCTCCGAGCTTCTCGAGACCTATCCCGTCGCGCTCCTGGTGGACGAGCGATGATCTCGGTCTGGGCCCCGCGTGCCGACAGCGTGCGGCTGAGGCGTCTCACCCCTGCCGGGGCGACGATCTCCGAGCACCCTCTCGACCGCTCGGACGACGGGTCGGGCTGGTGGAGCGCCGATGTCGCGATGGCCGAGGGCGAGCGTTACGGGTTCCTCCTGGGCGACAGCACCGACCTGCGTCCCGATCCCCGCTCGCGCCGACAGCCGCGCGGGGTGCACGGGCCATCCGCCCTCTTCGACCCCGCGCGGTTCGAGTGGACCGACGCGGACTGGACGGGCCGTCCGCTCGCGGGCGGGGTCGTCTACGAGCTGCACGTCGGAACGTTCACGCCCGAAGGCACGCTCGACGCGCTCATCGGACGGCTCGACCATCTCGTGGATCTCGGGATCACCCACATCGAGCTGCTGCCGGTCAACGCGTTCAGCGGCGACTGGAACTGGGGGTACGACGGCGTGCTGTGGTACGCCGTGCACGAGGGATACGGCGGACCGGCCGGCTACCAGCGCCTCGTCGACGCCGCGCATGCCCGGGGACTCGCCGTGATCCAGGACGTGGTGTACAACCACCTGGGCCCGAGCGGCAACTACCTGCCCGAGTTCGGCCCCTATCTGCGTGACGGACAGCACACGTCCTGGGGTGAATCGGTCAACCTCGACGAGCCGGCCGTGCGCGAGTACATCATCGAGAACGCCCTGATGTGGCTGCGCGACTTCCACGTCGACGGCCTGCGTCTGGATGCCGTCCATGCGCTGCACGACGAGCAGACGCCGCACATCCTCCGCCAGCTGTCCGAACGGGTCGATGCCCTGTCGACCGAGCTCGACAGGCCGCTCACCCTGATCGCCGAATCCGACCTCAACGATCCGACCCTGATCCTCCCCCGCGATTCCGGCGGGTACGGACTCACCGCGCAGTGGTCGGACGACTGGCACCACGCCGCTCACGTGGCGCTGACCGGGGAGACCGAGGGCTACTACGCCGATTTCGCCGCTCCGGATGCGCTGGTCAAGGTCTCGGAGCACGGCTTCTTCCACGACGGCACCTTCTCCTCGTTCCGAGGACGGACGCACGGCCACCCGCTGCCCGCCGACGTGCCGTCGTGGCGCCTCGTCACGTTCGCCCAGGATCACGATCAGATCGGCAACAGAGCCGCGGGCGATCGACTCACGGAGTCGCTCAGTCCGGAGCGTCTGGCGGTCGCCGCCGTTCTGACGCTCACGGCTCCGGGCACTCCGATGCTCTTCATGGGCGAGGAATGGGGAGCATCGACCCCCTGGCAGTTCTTCACCTCGCACCCGGAGCCCGAGCTCGCACGCGCCACCGCAGAGGGACGGATCGGCGAGTTCGCGAAGATGGGCTGGGATCCGGCGAAGGTCCCCGACCCGCAGGACCCCGCCACCTTCGAGCGCTCGCACCTCGACTGGGGCGAGCGCGTCGCGCCCCACCACGCCCAGCTGCTCGACCTGTATCGTCGGCTCATCGCACTGCGTCAGCAGAATCCGGATCTCACGGACCCCGATCAGACACGTACCCGCGCGAGTCTGCTGACCCCGGACGCACCACCCGAGGCACGAGCGTTCCGTATGGATCGCGGTCGGACCTCGGTGCTGGTGAACCTCACGGCGACCGATGTCGAGTTCGATGTCGACCAGGGAGCGGTGGTCCTGTTCGAGACCTCCGCCCCGCGCACGGGTCCGGGCAGCATCTCTCTCGCGCCCGACTCGGCCGTCATCGTGGGCCGCGAGAGCTGAGGATCAGTCGTCCGGCAGCTCTCGTGCGAAGCACAGCGAGAGGTCGCTGCCGACGTAGTGCCCGAACAGCGGGATCGGCGTGTATCCCTCTCGCTCATAGAAGCGCACGGCATCGGGTTGAGCGGTGCCGGTCTCGAGAACCAGACGCCGGATGCCGAGACGCTGCGCCTCGACCTCGAGCGCGCGCAGCACTGCGACCGCGGCGCCCGTGCCCCGGCTCGACGGCGCCGCGTACATGCGCTTGATCTCGGCGACGTGCGCGCCCAGCACCGCGACGTCGAGCAGACGAAGACCACCGCAGACCACCGCCTCGCCGCTGGCGTCGCGTGCGATGAGGAAGACGGGAACGTCGTCAGCGGTCGGAATGATCCCGGGCTCGTGATCGTCGCTGCCGTACCGCGCGTCGAGCTCCGCGCGCTGCGCCATCCGTAGGCGCTCGGCATCCTCGTGCGTCCATTCGACCCGTTCGACGGTCATCTCCATAGCGCGTCGCTCCTTCCCGGCTCACCTCCCGATCACGGTATCGGCCCGAGGTTTCCGGTGTGTTGCAGGCATCCCGCGGACATCGGCCACCGTTCCCGCATGTTTTTCGTGAGGGTGCGTCATCATTCCTCACCTGCTGGGTCTTGAGAAGTGAGACGAAGTACGAGCACGGGGGAACAAGGCTCGTGTCACGTCTGGGCTGCGCAACTCCCCATCCCGCGCGGTTCGCGGGTGGAGCCCTCTCCCACGGCTCCGCCCGCACTTCTCTCCGCCGGTGGGGGCGGGCACCCGGACGGGAAGCGGCTCAGATCCAGCCGCGCTCCTCGGCGAGCAGCACCGCCTGTTGACGTGTTCCGACGGCGAGCTTCGCGAGGACCGCGGAGATGTGATTGCGAACCGTCCCCGGCGCGAGAGAGAGCGCTCGCGCGATCTGCCCCGTCGTCTCGCCACGTCGGCCGGCACGCAGCACATCGAGCTCACGATCGGTGAGCGGCGCTCGTTCGTCGCTCAGCGCATCCGCCGCGATCTCCGGATCCACATACCGTGCGCCCGCGGCGACCCGCCGGATCACCTCGGCCACCTGATCGGCTCCGCGGGACTTCGGAAGAAAGCCGGCGACTCCTGACGCCAGCGCACGACGCAGCACGCCGGGCCGCGCATGGCGCGTGACGACCACGCACCGGGTGGCGATCGCGCGATGGAGCCGCTCGGCGACCTCCACGCCGTCGAGCCCGGGCATCTCGAGATCGAGGAGACAGACATCCGGCTTCAACCGGAGCGCTTCGCTCACGGCTCGTTCCCCGTCTTCGCACTCCGCCACGACCTCGATGTCGGGCTCCAAGCGGAGCAGCGCCGCAAGAGCCGACCGGATCATCGCCTCGTCATCGGCGAGCAGCACCCGGATCATCATGCCTCCTCGTCCGTCGATGTCGTATCGCGCGCCGGCACCGTCACGATCACGCCGAACTCCGCGTCGTCTTCTCTGATCTCGAGCGTTCCGCCTGCCTCCGCGATCCTGCGTCGCACGCCGTCGAGCCCTGAGCCGGTGTGGTCGCCGGGCACCGGGCGCTCGGCATCATTGACGATCTCGAACCGCCACCCCGAGTCGACCCTGGCGAGCGTCAGGGCCGCGCGTCGACCACCTCCGTGCCGGAGCACATTCGTCGTCGTCTCGCGGATCACCGGTCCCAGCGCGTTCGACGGCGCCGAATCGGCATCCGCGGCGATCGTCGCATCGACCTCGAGACCTGCAGCCTGCAGAAGATCGCGCGCATTCGCGACTTCGTCACCGAGGGGGATCGAGCGGAACCTCGTCGCCAGATCACGTGTGCCCTGCATGGCATCGTCGACGCTCCCCCGCGCCAACCGCAGCTGCTCGAGCGCCGCCTCGGGGTCACGTGCCATGAGCCTCTCTGCCAGCTCGAGCTGCAGCGCGATGACCTGAAGGTGGTGGCCCTGGAGATCGTGCACGTCGGTAGCGACCCTCAGACGTTCCTGGGTCGCGGCAAGCCTGGCCTCCGATGCGCGCGCCCGATCGAGCGCGACCAGGACGTCCCACCACCACAGCGAACTCACCGTCGCCGACGGGATCAACACGGCATAGAGCGAGAGACCCCAGACTTCCGGGCCAGCGGCGGCCGCGCCGCGCGCTCCGTCGATGAACGCCATCACGATCATGACAGCCGTGAGAAGGAGGACGACCCGATAGCGCACACCTCGGGGCCAGTTGAGCAGCACGATCGACTGCACGATCGGCATGGCGACGAGCAGCAGGCTGTCGGCGAACACCCCGGCCACGACCCCGAAGGCGACCGCGACGAGCAAGGGTCCGGCGATGCGCGCCCAGGGAATGCCCGACTCCGCGTCGAGTCGGCGTCGGTAGTCGGCCAGCAGCAGCATCGTGGACAGCCACCAGACGAGTCCGCCGATGCCGACGAGGAGTGCCCCGATGTCGTCGATCGGCTCGGCGAGCACATACAGCACCCACACGAACAGGAGGAAGAGTTCGAGGAATACGACCGCCGAGAAGGTGTACCACCACGTGGCGGTGACGCCTCGCGCCAGCTGTCGCGCGCCGGGCGCAAGATCGCCGACCGGGGCGGGAACCGGGGAGGGACTGCGCATACCCCCACGATACGGGCGTGACAGATGTCATGTACGCGACGTGCGAACGGCCCGGAATGCAGTGACGGGCCGACACTGCCGCCGAGAGCCGAGACGCGATGGACTGGATCCATCGCGTCGGACAGCCCGTCGCAGCGACCCGCAGGAGAACAACATGAATCTCGTCGAGAGCTTCCAGGACATCGTGGCGCAGGTCCCCGACCTCGTGCAGCCGCTCATCGTCGCCCTCGCGGGTGCCATTCCGTTCATCGAGGGAGAAGGTGCGGTCGCGATCGGCATCATCGGCGGCATCCACCCGGTGATCGCAGCGATCGCAGCCATCGTCGGCAACTTCGTGTGCGTCGCGATCCTCGTCATCGCCAGCTCGGGCGCACGTACTGCCATCGTCAACCGCGCCCGCACTCGCGAGGCCGCGCTGGTGGGCGGCGGTGCCGCGCCCGCGGTCGAGACGGAGGCTGCACCGCGCGGATCCGCTCGTCGGGAGAAGTTCCAGCGGGCGTTCGAGCGCTACGGCGTGCCCGGCGTGAGCCTGCTCGGGCCCCTGCTCCTCCCCACGCACTTCACTGCGACGATGCTCGCGGCATCGGGTGTGGGCAAGGTGCGCATCCTGATCTGGCAGGCGGTCGCGATCATCGGGTGGACCACCGTCGTCGCCGTGATCATCGGCAGCGCGATCTACGCGATCCGCTGACCGGCGTAGCCCCGCGCGAGTCTGCGCGGCTGCGCACGAGCGGCGGTCGTCGGGGCATCGCCTCGACGACCGCCGCTCGTGCGCGTGTGGCCGTCAGCGTCGCGGGGCACGCACTCGACGCTTCGCGGCGATGCCGGTCGCAACCGCCCCTCCGATCACCAGCGCTGCGGCGAGCGGGAGAGCCGTTGCGGCCCCGCCGCCCGTGAGCGCCAGCCCTCCGGCCTCAGGCCCTGC
Organism: uncultured Microbacterium sp.; assembly: GCF_963521645.1. Classification (GTDB taxonomy): domain Bacteria; phylum Actinomycetota; class Actinomycetes; order Actinomycetales; family Microbacteriaceae; genus Microbacterium. The sequence continues at coordinate 13,343 of NZ_CAUQVQ010000032.1, forward strand.
AGGGTTCGTGCTCGACACCACGGACGGGGATGCCGTCGGCGTGGGCTCGGGCGTCGCGAACGGAGCCGGGGACGCAGACGTGGGCGTCACAGTCGGAGTCGGAGTCGACGTGGGCGTCGGCGTGGGCGTCGGAGTCGGGACGGTGTCGGCGAAGTTGGTGAGCGTCAGTGCGACACCCGCTGCCGTGCCCGGAGTGACCTCGTATCTTCCGTCGTCCGCCTCGATCACGCCCTCACCCGAGATGCTCCACTCGCCCCATTCGACGCCGTCGATCTCGGGCAGATCGATCTCCTCGATGACGAACGTGGATCCGAGGGGGACACGCTCACTCGTGACCGTCTGCCCGACCGGGACGCTGAGGGTCTGGGCGGGAGCATCCGAGTCGACGACCGCGTACCGCACCGTATAGACGGCGTCACGAGCTGCAGCCGCCTGCGCACCCGCGAGAGCTTTGGTGATCGAGAACGCCGTGTAGACCACGCCGCTTCCGTCGCCGCCGCCGGTCTCGTTCACGGTGTGGGCGGCGCTGAGCTCGGTGGTGTTGACGACCGCGCGGTTTCCGAAGACATCGCCGGCGTGCACCGGGGAATCGGCCTTCGTGAAGTAGACGAGTTCGTAGGCGAAACCGCTCGTCGGCAGTCCGCTCGCCGTGAAGCGGAACGAGAGTCCGTCGTCGGCGAAGATCACCTCATAGCGGGCAGGGTCTACGGGCGCCCACTCGCCGACCAGGACGCCGTCCTCGACGACACGCTGGTCGAGGCGGATCTCGCCCGTGTAGCGGTGGTGCGCGAGTCCGGCATTGAGAGCGTCCACGATGACGAAACCGCCGTCGTCTACGTGTGCGCTCGGAACTCCGACCTTCCACCGGAGGCGACCATCGGTCGCGGTCTGCGCGCCGTATTTGTAGGGAGTCGCGCTCTCCGTCATCCTCTCCGGCCCGATCCCCCCGTCACCCGGAAGATCGACGATCTCGACCCTGTCGCCGAGATCGAAGGTCACCGTCTCGCTCGTCGTCGCCGATGACGCCTGCGCCCGCATCCAGAAGGTGCCGCCGACGTCTTCGAGTCCCTCCACGCCGGATGTGAGGGTGCAGACCATATCCGGACCGCTTCCCGCCGAGACCACGCAGTCCGCCAGTACGACCCCTGTCACGGGATCGGCGAGCGTGAAGGCGCCTGCGGCCTCGCGACTGAATTCGGCGGGCAGCGTCATGCCGAAGGTCTCGCCCGCCTTCGCCCCGTCGGGAACGGACCATTCGCCGGAGATGCGGACCTTCTCCCACTGCCCGAGCGCTCCGCTGCCGCTCTCCGTGCTCAACTCCAGGTCGCTGATGGCCCCCGAGTACGTCACCGCCGGAGCAGCGGCAGCGGGGAGTGTCGCCCCCAGCGCCCCGATGACTGCGAGCAGCAGGCCGAACATGGCTGCCAGCAGCCGATACTGCCTCGACTGCTGCCGCTCACGCCCTGAACTGTCGTCGATCGCACTCTTCGGAGCACGCAGAACACCTTTTTCTCCGGTCATCGTCTTCCCCAGTCCGATTCACGTCGCACCCAGTCGCGACGCTTAACCAAGAGAACAGAGAATCGCGCCGCGATCACGCGGTGACCGGTATACAGCACCGATATGCCGAAACTGCAGGCTGGTGTCGGATTCGCCGCCGGTCGTCACCGCCGGTCACCGCCGGTCTACGCGACCTCGCGAGCGTCGCGTCCGGCGGACGCTGCGGCTCAGTCCGTGCTGCGCACCGAGAGCATCCGCCAGCCCTCCGGCACCTTCGCCTCGAGCGCGGCCATGTCGTCGGCCTGGATCTCCTGCACCCCGTCGACCCGCCAGAACGTACCGGTCGACTCGATCTTCGCCTCGCCCTTGAGCATCCGCACGGGTGCCGAGGCGAGCGCGAAGCCCGGCTTCTGCTGTGCGATGAGCTGATCGTGCACGTCTTCGAGCGTCGTGCCGATGACCTCGACGGTGCTGCTCTCGACAGGGCGGATGAGTGCGATGAGCATCCACTCAGCCTACGAGATCGCGCGCTGACGGTCTCCCGTCGCGTCGCCCGGCGCGCCCTCCGTCGGCTCCGGCGTCACATAGAGCCCGGAGGGCGAGTTGGCGGTGAAGGCCAGCGCATCGACCCACGCGCGGTTGATCGCGGGCTGGCGACTGCCGTAGTACTTGAAGACGAGCGCGCTGCCGGAATGGATCCAGACGGTCGTGCGCCCTCCGCCCACGCTCGAATCCTCCCGCCACGAGAACGAGAACGGCTCGCCGCGTCTCAGCTTCGCAGTGATGACGAGTTGCACGTGCGTGAGCGCACGGTCCTCGATGTCGACCTTCTGTCCACCTTCATAGATGAATCGGCCCATGGGGGGCTCCTCTGTTCCATCCCACGAGACCCGTGCCGAAGGGGCGGTCCGGGGGAACCGCCGTGTGGGGTGCTTCCAGCCTGTCACGTCGCAGATGCGAGAACGCCCTGGCACTGCACCGGTGGCCTGGACACGAAGAATCCTTGCGTCCGGCGTCATTAAGGTCATCGCTAGGCTCGATGCATGGGAATGCTGTTCTATGGCGCCGCCGAGGATCCGATCCGCATCGAAGACCGCGCTCTGGCCCATCTGAAGGTGGCGATCGCGACCAAGCTCCGTCGTCAGGAGAGCTTCACGCTGTCATGGAAACACCCCGACGGCGACGCTCGGGGCCGATCGACGATCTGGCTGCAGCCGTCGATCCCGCTGCGGTTCGTGTTCGATGATCCGGAGAGTCCGCAGATCAACGCACGGTGGGTTCAGGAGCTCCTGACGACCGCGAGCTCCTCCGGCGGCATCAGTCTCGTCGACGAGGTCGAGGATAGTCCCACCCCCGAGGACGACCCGCTCCCCTGAGAGCGACCGCCCCACGGCCGACGCCGTCCCGTCACCCGAGCGCGAAGCCCCGACGACGTTCGGCCGCGCGTGCCGATGAGGTCAGGAGATCGCGGATGTCGGAGCCAGGATGACGACGAGCTTCTGCGCGGACACACCGCGGCGGAGCATGTCGACCGCTCCCTGGACGGCCGAAAGGCCCTCCCCAGCGACGCAGGCTTCGGGATAAGGGAGATGACGGCCCGCAGCGAGCGCCTCGGCGAGGTATCCGCCCCAGACTGCGGGCCCGACGGGAGAGGTCGCGATCGCACTCCCCCAGATGAACGACGCGCGGACGCCGCTGGTGCGGCTGCGCAGTTGCAGGAGCGCCGTGCGCACCCCCAGGCGCAGGAACAGGCGCATCCGAGCCAGGGAGAGCCCGCGGCGACGCGGTTGGTCATAGAAGGAGACGGGCGGGCTGGCCATGGCGATCCTCGCCGCGCCGGTCGCGCGCGCGATCCGCAGGCACGGCTCTGCCGACCCGACGGCGACCGCGAGGATGCCCGCGACGGGCGATCCGTTCACGGCCTCGACGATCTGTCCGACGGCGCTCGGGTCTCGGTAGTCGAATGCGGCTTCTGCGCCGAGGCGGCGCATCCGGTCGTGGTTCCCGACGGACGCCGTCGTGATGACGCGATAGCCGGCGGCTCGGGCCAGTTGGATGGCGTTGCCGCCGACGGCGCTCGCGCCGCCCCACACCACGACGACCTCATCGCGCGGCGCCTGACCGGCGAGGATGGAGTAGTCCAGGTCGAGCTGGTCGCTCTCGAAGAGACCGGCAGCCGCCGCGGAGATCGCCAAGGGCAGGACCGCAGCCTCTTCGAAGGGCATGGAGTCGGGCAGTGCGGCGGCGAGACCCTCGTCGACGACCACGTACCCCTGGAAGCCGCTCTCCGCGACCGCATCCCTGCCCTTCTCCAGTCCGATCGCATACGCCACGACGCGATCGCCGACGGAGAAGCCCGTCACCTCGTCGCCCACCGCCACGACGACACCCGCGACGTCCTCGCCGAGGATCACGGGATAGCGCAACCATCCGTACATGACAGCCCCGTTGGACTGGATTATCGCGTCCAGGGGATTCACCGCGAGCGCGCGCACCTCGACGAGCAGCTGCCCGGAGGTCGGCACAGGCATCGGTGCGTCTCTGACCACGAGGTCGGCGTACGGGGAATCGAGCCACGCCGCGGTGTTGTCTTTCATACCCATCCGTCCGTCATTGATGACATGTCGTGTCATCACTGTACACCCGACGACATGACGTGACATCATGATGAGATGCCTCGATGGTCACCGGATGCCGCACTGCGGCTCGAAGCTGCCGCGATGGACCTCTTCGAACGACAGGGGTTCGCGGCGACCACGATCCCGCAGATCGCCGAGGCGGCCGGCCTGACCACCCGGACGTTCTTCCGGCACTTCGCGGACAAGCGTGATGTGCTCTTCCTTCGGGATCGCGAGTTCCCCGATGCGGTGGGCGACGTCATGACATCGGTTCCGCTCGAGGATTCCGGGCCCGCTGCGGTGCGGGCGGGGCTCGCGGCCGCGTGCCGTGGACTCGAGGCCTGGCGGCGACCCATCGCGCGCCGGCGCACGATCGTCCACAGCGAGCCCGCACTGCACGAACGCGAACTCCTGCAGCGCCACCACCTCGCCCGCGCGATCGACGCTTCTCTGCGCGCGCGGGGCATCGACGTGCCCCAGACGCGCACGCTGGCGGCGGTGGCCGTGATGTGCTTCGACCTGGCGATGCAGAAGTGGCTCGACGGGCCGGACGACCTGCTCCTCGAGGAGTGCGTGGCGTCCGTGTGGAGCGAGGTGCGAGACTGCCTCGACGGGTGATCCGAAGGACACTCCCGCTCCATGCGGCGATCGACGCCCCGCCCACTATGGCAGAATGCTCGCGGCAATGCTCGACAGCGGCGATCCGAGTTCGGGCTCGGGACGCCGTGGACGCGCGAACGGAACGAGATGATGGACCAGACCACGATCATCGACCGCGTGGCGACAGCTGCAGAGCATCGATCGATTGCCGAATCCGTGGGCTGGCACGACGCCTTCGACTGGGCGACGATCGCGGATTCGCTGGCCGGCTCCACTTTCGGCGTGGTCGCGCAGGTCGGCAGCGAGCCCGTGGGAATGGGACGCGTCGTCGGCGACGGCGTGAAGTACTTTTACGTGCAGGATCTCGCCGTCATCCCCGCGCTTCAGGGATCAGGCCTGGGAGCGCGCCTTCTGGACCGGCTTGTCGAACGAATCGCGATGTCGGCCCCGGCATCAGCCTTCGTCGGATTGTTCTCGACGGCCGCAGGCACTGAGCTCTACACCTCTCGCGATTTCCACCCCGGGGACATGACCGGGATGTACCGGCTCGTCGAACCTGTACGGCGCGACGAGCCGCCGAGGGGATGAGCGTGTGTCCGATCCGGTTCGCAGAATAATTCCGTGACCAAACCGTTGCATTCGTTATCTCGCCGTTATAGAGTGATCGCACGGTGAATGTTTGCTGTGGCATACACCGCATGTGATTGCAGGACACTCTTGGTGCAAGGGACAAGGGCCGGTCGGGAGCCTCTCCGGCCGGCCCTTTACCGTTGCCAGTACGCTGTTCTCCATGACCGATCGCAAGCTCGCCCTCGAGGCATGGGAGAGCCTGTTCCGCGCACAGCACGAGCTGTTCACGCAGATGAACACCGACTTCGAAGGCAGCGATATCGCTCAGGCCGAGTACGACGTGCTGCTCACGGTCACGCGATCGCCCGAGATGACGGCACGCCTCCGCGACGTCACGTCGAACATGCTGATCAGCCAGCCGAGCGTCTCGCGACTCGTCGACCGCATGGTGTCGCGAGGACTGGTCGACAAGGCCCCTGATCCCGAAGACGGACGCGGCTCCCTCATCACCGCGACCGAGGCGGGCGCACGGCAGTTCCGCGCGCTCGCGATGGTGCACGGGCGCTCGATCGCCGAGCGCATGTCCGTGCTCGACGACGCCGAGCTCAAGACCCTCCGCGACCTGGCCGAAAAGCTCCGCGGGCACTGACCCATCCCGACGGGCTCCCCTGTTTTCTGGCAGGGTGGAACCGAATTCCGGCATCACCGCGCCGGAGTCGCAGACCACCCCCTCGGGGGGGGACCAGGGAGGTCATTCATGGAGATCGCCGGAATCGTCGGCATCCTCGTCATCGTCGGGATAGCGGTCGTCGCCGCAGTCGTCGTCCTGCTCATCCTGCTGCTGTTCGCACGCAGCTGGATCAAGGTCGCCCGCGCCGACGAGGCGCTCGTCATCTCGGGACGCAAGCAGAAGGTGGCGCGCGCGGTCATCGGCGCTGACGGGTCGACACGCGACGAGATGTCGGAGTCGCCCGTCACGGTCATCGTGAACGGCAAGTCCCTGGTGAACCCGATCACGCAGCGCCACGAGATCATCTCGCTGCGCTCGCGTCAGGTGTCGCTCAACGCCGAGGCCCAGTCGCTCGACAGCGTCACGCTCAACGTCGACGGCGTCGCCATCGTGAAGATCGGCTCGGACCCCATCCTCGTGCGCCGCGCTGCAGAGCGCTTCGCCTCGCAGGACAAGGCGATCGAGCAGTTCACCACCGAACAGCTCGAGGGTGCCCTCCGCGGCATCGTCGCGACGCTCTCGGTCGTCGAGCTCATGCGCGAGCGTAAGAAGTTCTCCGACCAGATCGCCGCCGACGTCTCGCAGGAGCTCGCCGAGCAGGGTCTGATCCTGGACTCGTTCCAGATCAAGGGCATCACCGACAAGGTCGGCTACATCCAGTCGCTGGGCGCTCCCGAGATCCAGGCGAAGCGTCAGTCCGCCGAGATCTCGCAGACCAACGCCGACCGTGCGATCAACCAGAAGAACATCGCCAACCAGGAAGCCAACCTGGTCGAGCAGACCGCTCTCGACACCAACACCGCCAACGCGAACGCGGGCATCGGCCGTGCGCGCGCCGAGGCCGAGCAGGCCGAGAACCTCGCCCGCGAGCAGGCTCAGCAGGCCGTTCTGCAGCAGCAGGCCGAGAACCGCCAGGCCCAGCTCGACGCCGACGTCAAGCGCGTCGCCGACGCCCAGCGCTACGAGGCTGAGACCCGTGCGCAGGCCGAGCTCTACACGCGTGAGCGTGCGGCAGAGGCCGGCGCGATCGAGCAGGTCAAGCAGGCCGAGGCCCGCACCCGCATCGCCGAGCAGCAGGCCCAGGCCGACAAGGCCAAGGCCGACGGTGAGGCGGCGGCCGCGATCGCCCGCGCGACCGGTGAGGCCGACGCGCTGCGCGCGCAGGCCGAGGCCGAGTCCGAGGCCCGCCGACTTCGCGCGAACGCCGAGGCCGACGCCATCCGCGCCGAGGGTGAAGCACGAGCCGCGGCTGTCGAAGCCGAGGCCAAGGCCATCGCCTCGAACCAGGACGCCTTCCTGTCGCAGCGCGTGCTCGATGTGCTGCCGTCGATCATGGCCGAGTTCTCGAAGGGCTATGCCGCGATCGGCAACGTCTCGATCGTGGGCGGCTCCGGCGACGAAGGCGCATCGAACCTCGTCGGCGCCGACAGCGCGAAGGCCCTCAAGTCGGTGTTCGACAGCGTCAGCGCGGCGACCGGACTCGACATCGCCTCGATCATCCAGGGACAGGCCGTGGGCCGTGGGATCGGTGAGGGAGTGGCCGCGGCATCCGTGCCGTCTCCGGCACCGGAGCGCCAGCCGAACCCCACCACTCCCCCGCCGCCCGCGCCGGCTTCGACCGCTCCCGACGCGGAGTAGCCGGCAGGACAAGCCCTCACACAGTGGATGCCGCGACCGATCGGTCGCGGCATCTGCTGTCTCCGGGCTCGTTCCGGCAGACTGGACCAGTGCCGTCCACCGTGTTCGATCTCGCCGCCATCGGCGCGGGACTCTCGTTCGCGGATGCTCTGAGCGACCTCGAGAACGCGCTCGACGCGAGCGACTCGGTGGTGGTGAGCGCACCTCCGGGCACCGGCAAGACGACGCTCGTGCCGCCCCTGCTCGCTTCGCGCTCCGCCGGTCGCGTGATCGTCACACAGCCCCGCCGCGTGGCCGCTCGCGCCGCCGCCCGCCGGCTCGCCCAGCTCGACGGCTCTCCTCTCGGCTCGCGCGTGGGCTTCACCGTGCGCGGCGAGCGCTCGGCGGGTCGGGACACCCGAGTCGAGTTCGTGACCGCGGGGGTGCTCCTGCGGCGGATGCTCGACGACCCGGGGCTCGACGGGGTCGATGCCGTCATCATCGACGAGGTGCACGAGCGCGCTCTCGAGACCGACCTGCTGATCGGACTGCTCTCCGAGGTGCGCGCGCTGCGTGACGATCTCGTGCTCGTCACGATGTCGGCCACGCTCGACGCTGCGCGCATCGCCGCGGTCATCGGGAGCGATGACCGCCCGGCACCGATCGTCGAGCACGACGTGCCCGCCTTCCCTCTCACCGAGCGCTGGGCACCGAGCGCCGCACCTCGTCTCGATGAGCGCGGAGTCACCTGGGCGTTCCTCGATCACGTCGCTGCCACCGCAGCATCCGCCGCCCTCGATCTGACACGCACCGACTCCGCGGCCGACGTGCTGGTGTTCGCGCCCGGCGCCCGCGAGGTGGCCGAGCTCGCGCGTCGCATCCGCAGCGCGAGCAGCGCGTTCGACGTGCGGGAGCTGCACGGCCAGATGCCCGCGGCCGAGCAGGATGCCGTGATCCGCGGGCGCCTGCCCCACGAGCCCGCGCGCATCATCGTGACGACGTCGATCGCGGAGTCCTCGCTCACCGTGCCCGGCGTGCGCCTCGTCGTCGACAGCTGTCTCGCGCGGCATCCGCAACGCGACGCCGGCCGAGGCATGACGGGGCTGGTGACCACCGCGGCTCCACGTTCGTCGTGCGTGCAGCGAGCCGGGCGCGCAGCGCGCCAAGGACCGGGGACGGTCATCCGCTGCGTCGATGAGAGGACATACGCGGCCGCCCCCGCTCGCGCGGTGCCCGAGATCGCGGTGAGCGATCTCGCCGATGCCGCCCTGCTGCTCGCCTGCTGGGGAGCACCCGGCGGGGCGGGCCTGCGCATGATCGATCCGCCGCCCGCAGACGCCCTGGCAGACGCCGTCTCCGTGCTGCGCGGCCTGGGAGCGGTCGACGGCCAGGGGCGAGCCACCGAAGAGGGGCGCGCGCTGGCCCGCATCCCGACCGACCCGCGGCTGGCCCGAGCGCTCCGCGACGGTGCGAGAGCGGTCGGAGCACGACTCGCGGCCGAGGTCGTCGCCCTGCTGGGGGGAGACACCCGCATCGGCGACGCCGACATCGCCACGGCACTCGTCTCGCTGCGGGGCGGACGCACCCCCGAGTCCCGCCGGTGGCGCAGCGACGCCGACCGCCTCGAGCGGATGACGCCCGCGACGCCCGGGATACGCCCCGATCTCGACGGCGTCGGGTTCGTGGTCGCTCTGGCCTTCCCCGAGCGCATCGCCCGTCGCGTCGAACGATCGGCGGAGGGCGCGACCTTCCTGTTCGCCTCGGGTACTCGCGCGGCCGTGCGGGGGCCGCTCGCGGCGGGCGAATGGCTCGCCGTCGCCGAGGCCGCGCGCGTCTCGGGGCGGGTGACCGCGGGATCCGGAGCGATCATCCGTGCCGCGGCGACGGTCACCGAGACGCAGATCGAGAGGGCCGCGAGCCACCTGATGACCGACCTCGTCGAGGCGGAGTTCGTCGGCGGCCGCGTGCAGGCACGGCACGAACGCCGGATCGGCGCGATCGTGCGCTCATCTGCCCCCGTGCGGGCGTCGGTCGCCGAGGGTCGCGACGCTGTGCTGCGCGCCCTCCGACGTGACGGACTCGGGGTGTTCAGCTGGTCCGACGCCGCCGCGGGTCTGCGTCGACGACTGGCCCTGGTCCGGCGCGAACTCGGCAGCCCCTGGCCCGACGTATCGGACGCCGGACTGCTCGAGACCCTCGACGAGTGGCTGGCTCCGGAGCTCGATGCTCTCGCCGACGGCGCCTCGGCCGCGCGCATCGATCTGACGCCGGCATTGCGTCGCCTGCTGCCGTGGCCCGAGGCCGCGCGCCTCGACGAACTCGCCCCCGATCGTCTCGAGGTTCCCACCGGGTCGAGGGTGCGCATCGACTACCCGATGCATGACGATGCGACCGGGCGACCGGTCGTCGCCGTGAAGCTGCAGGAGTGCTTCGGCTGGGCCGCCACACCGCGCCTGGTCGACGGGCGGGTGCCCGTGCTGTTCCATCTGCTGTCGCCGGCGGGACGCCCGCTCGCCGTCACCGACGACCTCGCCTCGTTCTGGTCCGGCCCCTACGCGCAGGTCCGCGCCGAGATGCGCGGGCGCTACCCCAAGCATCCGTGGCCGGAAGACCCCTGGGCCGCCGTGCCCACGAAGCACACGAAGAACCGCACGGCGCGCTGAGCAGCGACCGAGCATCGCGATCGCCGTCGGGGCACGAGAGATCGGTCGTGTCGACTGCGCCTAGTCGAGCAGGTGCCGCAGATACCGCGGCGGGTCCTGCAGGAACGAGCGCCAGTGGTTCACGAGCTCGAGGTCGTTCCACTCGGCAGGACGGATGCCCCACTCCCCCACCTCGAGGATCCGGGCGCCCGGCAGCGCGGCGAGCACCGGCGAATGCGTGGCGCACAGCACCTGTCCGCCGTCGTCGACGATGCGCTGCAGCACGGCCATGAGGGTGAGCGTCGACTGGAACGAGAGCGCGGCTTCGGGCTCGTCGAGGCAGTAGAAGCCGGGTTCGTCGAACCGGCTGTCGAGGAGCGCGAGGAAGGATTCTCCATGACTCATCTCGTGGAACGCCACATCGCCCCGCGCGGAGGGATTCTCTTCGAGGCAGGTGTAGAACGAGTGCATCGTCTCGGCTCGCAGGAAGAATCCCCAGCGGTTCGCTCCGACACCTCGCTGCAACTGCAGCCACTCGGACAGGGGGGATTCGGTCGGCCGGGTGCTGTGCATGGCGTTGCGCGACCCGCCCTCGGGCGAGAGACCGTAGGCGATCGCGATCCCCTCGACGATCGTGGACTTGCCGCTGCCGTTCTCGCCGACGAGGAACGTCACCCCGGGCGAGAGGTCGATCCCCTCCTCCAGCACCTGGGCCACTGCGGGGATGCTCGTCGGCCAGATCCGCCCGACCTCCGGCGCGTCGTCGCTCGCTCGCACGGCGACGACCGGCTGCTCTCGCCGACGACGACTCCCGGGGGTCCAGATCGATTCCATGCGTTCCTCCTTCGAAGGAGGTTAGCCGCAGGCACCGACGCGACCGTCGGGACATCGGATCAGCATTCGATGACGTTGACCGCGAGACCGCCCTCGCTGGTCTCCTTGTACTTCGTCGACATGTCGATGCCGGTCTGACGCATGGTCTCGACCACCGCATCGAGTGAGACGTAGTGGCTGCCGTCGCCGCGCAGCGCGAGACGGGCAGCCGTGACCGCGGTCGACGCGGCGATCGCATTGCGCTCGATGCACGGGATCTGCACGAGTCCGCCGATGGGGTCGCACGTGAGTCCGAGGTGGTGCTCCATCGCGATCTCGGCGGCGTTCTCGATCTGACGGTTGGTGCCGCCCATGACGGCGGTCAGACCTCCGGCGGCCATCGCGCACGCAGAGCCGACCTCTGCCTGGCATCCGCCCTCGGCACCCGAGATCGAGGCGTTCGCCTTGAACAGCGAGCCCAGCGCCGTGGCCGTGAGCAGGAACCGACGGATGCCGCGGCGACGGTTCGCATCGGCGACCGCGTCAGGATCGTCGATCGCGCCGACCGCGACCAGCGACGGCTCGGCGCCGAAGCCGAGCAGCGCGCTGCCGACCAGCTCTCCGTACGGCGTCACGGCGTTGCCTGCTCCGAGGCCCGAGTCGGCGAGGAACCTCCACCAGTACATCGCGACGGCGGGGAGGATGCCGGCGGCACCGTTCGTCGGAGCGGTGACGACTCGACCGCCCGCGGCGTTCTCCTCGTTGACCGCCAGGGCGAACGCACCGAGCCACTCCCCCGGCAGCTCGCGGTGTCCGTCGGCCTCCGCGTCCTCGAGCTGGGCGCGGATCATGCTCGCCCGCCTCTTGACCTTGAGCATGCCGGGCAGCACTCCGTCGGAATGCAGTCCGTTGTCGACGCACGCGGCCATCGCATCCCAGATCGCATCGAGTCCGGCCGCGACCTCCTCTTCGGAGCGCGTGGCCGTCTCGTTGAGTCGCGCGATCTCGGCGATCGAGAGTCCGTGCTCGTCGCACAGCGCGATCAGCGACGCGGCGTCGGCGTATGCGTAGGGCAGCGGAGCCGCTGCGAGCGTCGCCTCCTCGCCGTCGCGACGGATGAACCCGCCGCCGACGGAGTAGTAGGTCTCCTCGGCGACGACACCCCCGGCGGCATCCCACGCCCTGATCGTCATGGCGTTCGGATGGCCGGGCAGTCGGGTGCGGGGCTCGAACACGATGTCGGTCTTCGCGAACGGGATCTCGTGAGACCCGTCGATCCGCAGCGTCGCACCCTCGCGGAGGTCGGTCCACGCGGCCCGCACCTCGGCCGGGTCGCAGGTCTCCGGCGCCAGGCCCCGCAAGCCCGCGACCACCGCATCGGGCGTGCCGTGCCCGATTCCGGTGGCACCGAGGGAGCCGTAGAGCGTGCATCCGATGCGTGCGACACGATCGATCGCGCCTGTCGAACGCAGGCCTCGGGCGAACACGAGAGCGGCCCGCATCGGCCCGACGGTGTGGGAACTCGAGGGGCCCACTCCGATGGAGAAGAGATCGAAGGCCGAGACGTACGCTGTCACCTCCTCAGCCTACGTCGTGGCCGCGAAGACGGGTCGGGGCATCGCCGTCAAGGCCCTTCTCGCCGCGGAGCCGGAGTCCGATGCTGGTGGGGCATCCGATGCGAAAGGGACGATCATGACGAACAGCACGCCCGAGCAGGACCCGACCTCCGACCTCGACCCCGAGGCCCAGACCCCGACCCCGACGCCGTCGTCGGGCGATGCCGGTGAGTTCACGGACGCGGGGAGAACCGCCGAGAAGCCGGCCGAGGCCGATTCCCCTGAAGATGCGGACCCCTCCGAGGTGCCGAGCACCGACGAACTCGAAGAGCCGAGCACCGAGAAGGAGCCCTCGGAAGAGCCCAAGGCCCCGACGCGCAACGACCCCGAGCCCGACCATGAGGCGGTCGGGATCGGGGTCATCGACGGTCCGGAGACCGACGAGGGCGACTGAGCGACTCCTACCCCGCTCCGCCACCCGGCCGCTCCCGTCGCGATGCACCCTGCGACGGGAGCGAGTTCGGGGAGGGCTACTCGACGAGCTTGCCCTCGGTGTCGACCTCGCGCATGAGCTCGGCGATCTCCGCAGGGATCTCGGGGATCGACTCGTGCGTCACGCCGCCTGTCGGCGACCACACGAGGTTGACCTGCAGTGTGGGGTCGGTGTCGGGATAGTCGCTGCGGTTGTGACATCCGCGCGTCTCCCGCCGCTCCAGCGCGGCCTCGAGAGTGGCCCGGGCGGCAAGCGCCGAGGCCTTGAGGTCGAACGCGTGCGCGAGGTCCTGGAACCCGGCGATGTCGGGATGAATGCCGATGTCCTCCATCCGCCCCTCGATCATGTCGAGGTCGGCGAGACCGGCCCGCAGGCCCTCCTCCGAACGGACGACGCCCGCGTGCTGCGTCATCGTGTTGCGGATCGCACGCTGCAGGGCGCGGACGTTCTCCCGGCCGTCTGCGGCGAGCAGGTCGTCGATCTCGGCGCGTGCCCGGGCCACGGCATCCGCCGATCGACGCTGGGCGTCGAGGCCCGCCGCGTGCGCCATGGCCGCCTGCCCGACGATGCGCCCGTAGACGAGCAGCTCGATGAGCGAGTTCCCGCCGAGTCGGTTCGCGCCGTGCAGACCGCTCGACGCCTCGCCGATCGCGTACAGCCCGTCGACGTCGGTCTGATGGTCGTCGGGCCGCACCCACACGCCGCCCATCGAGTAATGCGCGGTAGGCGCGATCTCGATCGGATCGGTCGTGATGTCGAGCATCTGCAGCTCCATCATCGTCTGGTACACGCGGGGCAGACGGGTCATGATGGTCTCGCGCGGCAGGTGCGAGACGTCGAGCCAGACGCCGCCGTTCTCGGTGCCTCTGCCCTCGGCGATCTCGGTGTAGGCGGCGAGCGCGACGCGATCCCGGGTCGACAGCTCCATGCGCTCGGGGTCGTACGTCGACATGAACCGCTCGCCGAGCGCGTTGCGCAGGATGCCGCCCTCGCCGCGCGCAGCCTCGGAGATGAGGGTGCCGGCGGCGTTCTCGGGTTCGATGATGCCGGAGGGGTGGAACTGCACGAGCTCGGGGTCGCGCAACCGCGCACCGGCCTCGACCGCGAGCCGGAACGAGTCTCCGGTGTTCTCGTCGCGGCGCGACGAAGTGCGCCGCCAGATGCGGTTGTGGCCACCCGCGGCGAGGATCACGGCATCCGCGTGGATCAGGTATCGCGTGCCGTCGGACTGGTCGAAGCCGTAGGCGCCGAACACGACGTTGTCGCGCACGAGCAGGCGCGTGATGTAGACGTGGTCGAGGATCGGGACCTCGAGCTGTTCGGCCTTGGCGACGAGCGTGCGCTGGATCTCGAGGCCCGTGTAGTCGCCGGCGAACGCGGTGCGACGGAAGGTGTGCGCTCCGAAGAAGCGCTGCGAGATGCGGCCGTCGTCTTCGCGCGCGAAGTCCATTCCCCAGCGTTCGAGGTCGCGGATGCCGCGCTCGGCTCCTCGGGTCACGATCTCGACCGTGTGGGGATTGGCGAGCAGGTAGCTCTCCTTGATGGTGTCGGCGGCGTGCTGCTGCCAGCTGTCGCCCTCGTCCATGGTGCCGAGGGCTGCGTTGATGCCGCCGGCGGCGAGGGAGGTGTGGGCGTCCTGTCGGGGGCGCTTGCCGACGGCGAGGACGTCGATGCCGTGCTCGGCGACCTCGATCGCGGCCCGGAGCCCGGAGCCACCGGTGCCGATCACGAGGACCGTGGTGGAGATCTGACGTTCGCGATGACTCATGCACTCCACGCTAAGCACGGCCATCCGATAACTCCAATGCATAGTTCTACTGGTATCGATAGGATCGGGGCATGAACCTCGAGCAGCTCCGCGGGTTCGTCGAGGTCGCCCGTCTCGGCCACTTCACCCGTGCTTCCGAGTACCTGCATCTCGCGCAGCCGTCCCTGAGTCGACAGATCTCGACGCTCGAGCGCGAGCTGGGCGCCGAGCTCTTCCACCGAGCCCGCGGCCACATCGCGCTCACCGCCGCAGGAGAGGCTCTGCTCCCCCGCGCTCAGCGGATGCTCGCCGAGGCCGAGGCGATCCGCGACGAGATGGGCGAGCTCGCGGGCCTCCGTCGCGGCCGCGTGCGGCTGGGCGCTCCGCCCACACTCTGCATCAGCCTCGTCGCCGAGGCGATCAGCGCGTTCCACGCCGCCCACCCCGGCGTGGATCTGCACCTCGACGAGAGCGGCTCGCGACTCCTCGTCGACCAGCTGGCTGTCGGCGCGGTCGACATCGCCCTGATCACCGAGTCGACCGGTCCCCCGCCCTCGGGCTTCAGCCTCACCCGCATGCCCCTGCTCACCGAGGAGCTGGTGGTCGTCTCAGCGGCGTCCCGCCCTCCCGTCGCGATCACCCCGGCGATCGGACTCGACCACCTCGCGACCCTCCCGCTGATCGCACTCGACGAGACCTACGAGCTGCGCGCGACCACCGATGCCGCCTTCCGCGCCGCGGGCATCACGCCGAACCACGTGCTGGAGGGCGCGGAGATGGATGCTCTGCTCCGCTTCGTCGAACGGGGGGTCGGAGTGGCCGTCGTGCCGGCCATGGTGCTCTTCGATCAGCCGGCACTGCGCTCAGTGCGGCTCACTCATCCGATGATGCGGCGCACCGTGAGTCTGGCCCACCGCGCCGATGTGAACCCCGCGCTGGCGGTCGCCGCGATGCGGGACGTGATCGTCGCGACCGCCGCGGACTACGCGCGACGGGACCCCGCGATCACGAGCCTGCGGGACTGATCCCTAGCCCCGTCGGGAGCGAGCTTCCCGCTGACCCGGAGCTTCCGCACCCGCTGGGAAGGAGATCTCCCGCATGGAAGGACGGAACTCCGCATCCGTTCCTTCGCTGCGCGAGATCTCCTTCGCAGCGGGGCGCGGATGCTGCAGAACGCTCCCGGACATGCGGAAACCCCCGCCGCATTCGCGACGGG
>NZ_CAUQVQ010000033.1:0-28108 GCF_963521645.1 uncultured Microbacterium sp.
TCGACGACGCCGGGGACCCGCCCGAAGCCACCATCGGTGTCTTCCCGTCCGGGGCCGACACCATGCACACGCGCATCGACTTACACCCTCCCGCAGAGTGGGCCCCGGGCGGATTCCGCCCGGGGCCCTCTCCGTGTCGGCGACTGTGCTCTGCGTGTCGCACACATAGAGCGACACAGAGAGGACGCCCCGGGACCTGTAGGTCTCGGGGCGTCCGACGGCGTTCAGAGCGGTTGCTCAGTCCTCCTGCCCGAGGGTGCCGAGGTAGAGACCGATGACCTTGGGGTCGTTGAGCAGTTCACGGCCCGTTCCCGTGTGGGCATCGTGGCCCTGATCGAGCACGTAGCCGCGGTCGCAGATCTGCAGACAGCGTCGAGCGTTCTGCTCGACCATGATGGTCGTGACACCCGCTTTGTTGATGTCGGAGACGCGGATGAAGGCGTCGTCCTGGCGCACGGGGGAGAGGCCTGCAGAAGGCTCATCCAGCAGCAGCACAGCCGGATCCATCATGAGCGCTCGACCCATCGCCACCATCTGCCGCTCACCGCCGGAGAGCGAGCCTGCTCGCTGCTTCAGACGCTTGCCGAGCTCGGCGAAGATGCCGGTGACGAACTCCAGCCGTTCGGAGAACACCTTGGGGTTCTGGTACAGCCCCATCTGGAGGTTCTCTTCGATCGTGAGCGAAGGGAACACGTTGTTCGTCTGTGGCACGAAGCCCACGCCGCGCGAGACGAGCTTGTCGGACTTGAGCCCGACGATGCTCTCACCGTTCACGGTGATGTCGCCCTCGCGCACCTCCACCATTCCGAAGATGGCTTTCAGCAGCGTCGACTTCCCGGCGCCGTTCGGGCCGATGATCCCGATCAGCTCGCCCTTGTGGGCGATGAGGTTCGCCTGGTTGATGATGTTGATGCCGGGCAGATAACCGGCGGTCAGGTTCGAGACCTCGACGACGACCCGGTCGGTGCGTGCGGCCTCCGTCGAGGCGGCGGCCGTGGATGCGCTGCTCATTTGCTCTCCTCTTCTGCCTCGAGCTCCGCCTCGGACTCGTCGGCGATCTCGGCACGCATACGCGCCGCCTCTTCGCTGACGACCGCGATGCGTCCGGTGACCTCACCGAGGTCGACGTCCTGATGAGCGCCCAGGTAGGCGTCGATCACTGCTTTGTCCTGCATCACGTCTTCAGGCGGTCCCTCGGCGACCACGCGTCCCTCCGCCATGACGATCACCCAGTCCGCGATGTGGCGGACCATGTGCATGTCGTGCTCGACGAAGAGCACCGTCATCCCCAGCCCCTTGAGGTCGAGGATGTGGTCGAGCAGGGACTGGGTCAACGCGGGGTTGACGCCGGCCATGGGCTCGTCGAGCATCACCAGGGTCGGGTCGTTCATGAGGGCTCTGGCCATCTCGAGGAGCTTGCGCTGACCACCTGACAGCGATGCGGCGTAATCCTCCGACTTCGTGTCGAGCTTGAACCGAGCCAGGAGGTCCTTGGCCTTCTCCTCGATCTCACTCTCCTGCTGCCGCCAGAAGAACGGGAACATGCTCTGCAGGAAGCGCTCGCCCTTCTGATGAGGCGCGCCCAGCTTCATGTTCTCGAGTACCGTGAGCAACGACAGCGACTTCGTGAGCTGGAAGGTGCGCACCTGGCCCATGCGAGCGACCTTGAACGACGGCACACCGCTCAGATCGGTCCCGTCGAACGACCAGGTCCCGGAGTTCGGCTTGTCGAAACCGCAGAGCAGGTTGAACAGGGTGGTCTTGCCCGCACCGTTGGGGCCGATCAGGGCCGTGATGGCTCCGCGCGGGATCTCCACGTGGTCGATGTCGACGGCCGTCAGGCCGCCGAAACGCCGCGTCACGCTGTCGGCGACGAGGATCGGGTCGACCTTCGGCACCCCGGGGGCGGCAGGACCTGTGGCGAGCCCTCCCGTCTTCGGGCGACGGACGCTGCCGGTGCCGGGCGTCGCGTCTGCTGGCGAGTTACTTGACAAAGGTCAGCTCCCTCTTGTTGCCCAGGATGCCCTGGGGACGGAAGATCACGAGAAGCATCAGCGCGAGTCCGACGAGGACGTAGCGCAGCGTACCCGCCTGGATCGACGAGATCGGCAGGATGCCCTGCGCAGCGAGCGCCGGGAGCACACCGTCGAGGAACGCCATGATGACCCAGAAGATGACCGCGCCGAGTGCCGGACCGAACACGGTCGCGGCTCCGCCGAGCAGCAGGATCGTCCAGATGAAGAAGGTGAGGCTCGTCGTGTAGGTCGCAGGGACCACGGCACTCGGCAGCGCGAACACGAGTCCGCCGAGCGATCCGAAGATCCCGCCGATCACGAGCGCCTGCATCTTGTAGCTGAAGACGTTCTTGCCGAGCGAGCGCACGGCGTCCTCGTCTTCGCGGATGCCCTTGAGCACGCGGCCCCAGGGGCTGCGCATGAGCGCCCACACCATCAGCACGGCGATTGCAAGCAGCCCGAGTCCGAACACCCGCACCCACAGGGCATCCGCTGTGTACGTCCACGGACCGAAGCCGTAGGTGCCCTCCGGGAACGGATTGGCCGCCCGGAAGCCTGCGTGGTACCCGCCCAGGCCGTCAGCGGAGTTCGTGTACTCGTCGAAGGCCGTGGTCGTGAACAGCAGGCGCACGATCTCGGCCGCCGCGATGGTCACGATGGCGAGATAGTCCGCCCGCAGACGCAGCGTCGGGATGCCGAGGATCACCGCGAAGAGCGAGGCGCCGATCATGCCGACGATGATGCCCATCCACCAGGGGAGGCCGAAAGACAGGATCGAGATGGCGTAGCTGTATGCGCCGATGGCCATGAAGCCGGCCATGCCGAAGTTGAGAAGACCCGAGTACCCGAAGTGCACGGCCAGGCCGGTGGCAGCGAGCGCGTAGGCGATCGTTGTCGGGCTGAACAACCAGCCCGCGGTGTTGTTGAGGATTCCGCCCCAGTCCATTCCTGCCCCTAACCGATTCTCTCGCGACGACCGAGGATGCCCTGCGGTCTGACCAGCAGGATGAGGATGAGTACGACCAGAGCTCCGACGTACTTGAGGTCGGAGGGCAGCCACAGAGTGGAGACCTCGACCAGGATGCCGACGATGAGCGCTCCGACGAGTGCGCCGAACGCCGTGCCGAGTCCGCCGAGAGTCACTGCGGCGAACATCAGCAGAAGGATGTGCACGCCCATGTCCCACTTGACTCCGGGGCGGAAATAGCCCCACAGGACGCCGGCCAGTCCGGCCAGGGATGCCGACAGGATCCACACCGTGCGGATCACCCGGTCGACGTTGATCCCCGAGGCCGCAGCGAGACCCGGATTGTCGGAGATCGCCCTGGTGGCCTTGCCGACTCGAGTGCGCAGCAGCCAGAAGGCGACGGCGATGATGACGACGATGCTGATTCCCATCGACATCATGTCGACGGCGGA
Source organism: uncultured Microbacterium sp. (assembly GCF_963521645.1). Taxonomy (GTDB): domain Bacteria; phylum Actinomycetota; class Actinomycetes; order Actinomycetales; family Microbacteriaceae; genus Microbacterium. Next base: position 3,435 of record NZ_CAUQVQ010000033.1, read on the forward strand.
CAGCTTGATCGGTCCGAGGATCTGGATCTTCGGAGAATCCGATCCGGGCAGCTGCGTCGTCGAGCCTCCGAGGAAGAACTGGAACAGGTACCGGAGGAACAGCGACAGCCCGATGCTGACGATCATCAGCGGGACCATGCCGATTCCTCGGTGACGGAGGGGGCGCCACACGCCCGCATCCAATCCCCAGCCGAGGGCGGCTCCGAGGATCAACACGATCGGGATCGTGACCCACATCGGCAGGCCGATGAAGGTTCCGAAGACCACGGCGACGATCGCTCCGAAGGTGACCATCTCGGCGTGAGCGAAGTTGGTGAGCCCGGTGGTGCCGAAGATCAGGGAGACCCCGATCGCCGCGAGGGCGAGCAGCAGTCCGAAGTTCAGGCCGTTGATGATGCGCTCCACCAGCTGATCGACGAACGATGTCGTCTGCCGCTCGCCCTCGCCGAGGAACAGGTTGAGGATCTTCGACCCCGTGAGACCGAACTCGGCGTCGAACGAGGCCGTGGTCCCCTGGATCGGCTGCGTCCCCTCGGGGAGCAGTGAGGCATCGACGATGACCCCGTCCGGAAGGGTGTCCTCGTCGACGGTCAGCGTGTACTTGTCCTTCTCGGGCACGTACAGTCGCCAGGCGCCCTCGGCGTTGGTGACCGTCTCGGCCTCGAAGCCACCGCCCTCGACGGAGATCGTCACGTCGGGAACGGCGACGTCGTCGAACTTGATCACACCGGCGAAGTAGAAGTCCGTCTCCTCCTGATCCGCGCCGGGCGTATCGGGTACCGCCGCACTCGCCGCTCCGGGGGCGCCGAAGAGCACCATGGTCGCCGCGAGGAGAAAGCCGAGTAGGGCGATCACCACGGGAGCTGCTCGCCTCATTGTCGAGGTCATTGGACTCACAGAGCCTCCTGGTTCGGTGCGCACTCCAAGGCTGTGTGGTTCATCAACCTCGATGTACGACGGTATGAGCGTAATGTGTCGGTTCTGTTTCAACCAGACCACGATCTGCTCACGGTGCAGTCGTTCTTATCACGAGGATGCGCGGTCTCGTGCACGCCGCACAGAGATCGGTCGGGGATGCGCACGCATCGGACGGGGCGAGGGGACGGTGGGCGCGGGAATTTCCCCGGCGTCCCGGCGCTTAGAATTGGTACACCCTCACCCCAGATTCGCGCCCGCAGGAGGACAATCCATGGACCAGCACGACCCCTTCGGCTTCGTCGGACTCACGTACGACGACGTGCTGCTCCTCCCGGGGCACACGGACGTCATCCCGAGCGAGGCCGACACCTCGTCGCGGATCACTCGCCGGATCTCGGTCGCCACGCCGCTGCTCTCCAGCGCCATGGACACCGTGACCGAGTCGCGCATGGCGATCGCGATGGCGCGTGAGGGCGGCATCGGCATCCTGCACCGCAACCTGTCGATCGCCGATCAGGCGGCTCACGTCGACCGCGTCAAGCGCAGCGAGTCGGGCATGATCACCGATCCGATCACGACGAACCCCGACGCCACCGTCGAAGAGGTCGACGCTCTGTGCGCGAAGTACCGGATCTCGGGTCTGCCTGTGGTGGACCCCGACGGTCGCCTCGTGGGCATCATCACGAACCGCGATATGCGTTTCGTCTCCGGTTTCGAGCGTCAGACCACGTTCGTGAAGGACGTCATGACCTCCGAGGGTCTCGTCACCGCGCCGGTGGGAGTGGCCGCGGGCGAGGTGATCGCGCTGTTCGCCAAGCACCGCGTCGAGAAGCTCCCGCTGATCGACGACGAGGGCAAGCTCGCGGGCCTGATCACGATCAAGGATTTCGACAAGAGCGAGAAGTATCCGCTCGCCACGAAGGACGACCAGGGTCGCCTCCGCGTCGGTGCCGCCATCGGCTTCTTCGGCGATGCGTGGGAACGCGCCGAGGCGCTGCGTGACGCCGGCGTCGACGTGCTCGTGGTCGACACCGCGAACGGGCAGTCGCAGGGCGTGATCGACCTGGTCAAGAGGATCAAGGCGGACGAGAGCTTCGCCCACGTCGACGTGATCGGCGGGAACGTGGCGACCCGTGAGGGCGCTCAGGCGCTCGTCGACGCAGGTGTCGATGCCGTCAAGGTCGGCGTCGGCCCCGGATCCATCTGCACCACCCGCGTCGTCGCGGGCGTGGGCGTGCCGCAGGTGACCGCCGTCTACGAGGCGTCGCTCGCTGCCGCGCCGGCCGGGATCCCGGTGATCGCCGACGGCGGACTGCAGTACTCGGGCGACATCGCGAAGGCACTCGTCGCCGGTGCCGACGCGGTCATGCTGGGTTCGCTGCTCGCGGGCACCGACGAATCGCCGGGCGAGATCGTGTTCCAGTCGGGCAAGCAGTTCAAGCAGTACCGCGGCATGGGATCGCTCGGAGCCATGCAGACCCGTGGCAAGCAGACCTCGTACTCGAAGGACCGCTACTTCCAGGCCGATGTGCCCAGCGACGACAAGCTGATCCCCGAGGGCATCGAGGGCCAGGTCCCGTACCGCGGACCCGTGTCGGCCGTCGCATACCAGCTGGTCGGCGGGCTGCGTCAGTCGATGTTCTACGTCGGCGCCCGCACGATCGAGGAGCTCAAGCAGCGCGGCCGGTTCGTGCGCATCACCGCGGCGGGACTCAAGGAGTCGCACCCGCACGATGTGCAGATCGTGGTCGAGGCGCCGAACTACAAGCGCTGAGCTGCACCGCACGAAGGGCCGGATGCCGACGCATCCGGCCCTTCGTCGTTCCGCGCCCTGTCCCCGGTGTGTTGATATGCCAGTATTTAGAGACACCTGCTCGACATCCCCTCGAGCTCCCCGCGCGAAGGGCGCAGAGAGACGCGCCGGACACTGACCGGCAGGGGACCTCCCCACTGAGAGCCGCACATATGTCCCAGGATGCTCCCCGCGTCCTCGTCGTCGATGACGACCCCGACGTCGCCCTGCTCGTGAAGACCGTGCTCGAGAGACGCGCGGGCTGCGAGGTCGTGATCGAGCACGACGGCCGCTCCGCGGTCGAGCGCCTCGAGACCTTCGCCGCCGATGCGGTCGTGACCGACATCGAGATGCCCGGTCTCGACGGTCTCGAGCTGCTGGCGGAACTGCGCAGCAACGACCCGCTGCTTCCCGTCATCGTCATGACGGCGCACGTGTCGGTCGAGTACGCGGTGTCGGCGCTGCGCGCGCAGGCGGACGAGTTCCTCACGAAGCCGCTCGACAACGCGAAGCTCGTCGAGGCCGTCATGCGGCTCGTGACGGAAGGGCGCGCGCGCCGCGAGGCGAGCCGCTCGAAAGAGGTCGTGCTGGCGATCGGCGCGCACCCCGACGATGTCGAGATCGGTGTCGGCGGGCTCCTCGCAGCCCATGCCAAGGCCGGCGACTCGATCACCATCCTGACCCTCTCCCGCGGTTCTCGCGGGGGAGATGCCGACAGCCGGCAGCACGAGTCGCTCGCATCCGCCGAGAGGCTCGGTGCGCGACTGTTCGTCAAAGACCTCATCGACACCGAGATCTCGGGCGGCGGCACCACCGTGCGTCTCATCGAGGAGGTCGTGCACGAGGTGCAGCCGACCATCGTGTACACCCACTCGTCGAACGACCGTCACCAGGATCACCGCGCGGTGAGCGAGGCCACGATCGCCGCGACCCGGCGGGTGGGCACCGTCGCGTGCTACCAGAGCCCCTCGGCGACGATCGACTTCCGCCCGACGCGCTTCGTGCGCATCGACCAGTTCCTCGACGAGAAGCTCCGACTGCTCGAGTGCTTCGGCTCGCAGACCGCGACCCGTGACTATCTCGAGCCCGGTTTCGTGACGGCCACCGCCAGATACTGGTCGCGATTCGGCGGAGGAGCGGCCGTGGAGCCGCTCGAGGTCGTGCGCGAGACCGCCGAGTTCATCGGCGCCCACGAACTCACCAGACGGGAGAGCTGATGACCGCCCGCGTGCTGGTGACAGGTGCGGGAGGGCCGGCCGGCGTCAGCGTGATCCGCTCGCTTCTGCGTCGCTCCGACCTCGAGGTCTTCGCTGCCGACATGGACGGCTGGGCGAGCGGGATCTACCTCGTGCCCCCGACGCATCGGCGTCTGGTTCCGCCCGGACTCGATGCCGACTTCGTGCCCGCGATCGCGCGCATGGTCGCCGACGACCGGCTCGATCTCGTGATCTCCACGGTCGACGTCGAGCTCGCGGCATTGTCCGGCCGACGTGACGAGCTGGCACCGGCGGTGCTCGCCGCCCCGTCGCAGGACACGCTGTCGGTCGCGCTCGACAAGCTCCTGCTCGCCGAGCGCTGTGCGGCGACCGGTCTCACGCCGCTCACGGTCCTCGCCGGCCCCGACGCGCACGCGGTCGACTGGGAGTTCCCGGTCTTCGCGAAGCCTCGCCAGGGCGCCGGCAGCCGCGGGGTCCGTCTGGTCCCCGATCGCGCGGCCCTCGAGGCGCTGCCGCAGGATGAAGGGCTCATCGTGCAGGACTTCCTGCCCGGAGAGGAGTACTCGGTCGACGTGATCGCCGACGCCGCAGGCTCCGTGGTGGCGGCCGTGCCGCGCACCCGTGCGAGGGTCGACTCGGGCGTGGCGATCGCGGGGCGCACGGTGCACGACGAGGAGCTCGAGAGCGCAGCGGCGTCCATCGCGCAGGCCATCGGTCTCGTCGGCGTCGCGAACGTGCAGCTCCGGCGCGACCGAGCGGGTCGCGCCGTGCTCCTCGAGGTGAACCCGCGTTTCCCGGGTGCGCTTCCGCTCACGATCGCGGCGGGTGTCGACATCCCCTCGCTCGTGGCCGACCTGTTCCTCGGGAGGGGGATTCCGTCGGCGGTCCCGTTCCGCGAGATCGCCTCGGTGCGGTTCCTCGAGGACGTGATCGTCGAGGTCGACGAGGTGCTCGTCTCCGCGCACGCAGGGCATCAGGAGCAGCTGTGATGCACGCGCTCCTCACCGGCGATCACCACGTGCATTCGACCTTCTCGGACGACGCGGTCTCGACCCTCGCCGAGAACGTCGATGCGGCAGCTGCGGCGGGACTCGCGACCGTGCGCCTGGTCGACCACGTGCGGCAGTCGACCGAGTGGGTGCCCGACTACCTCGCCGCCGTGCGGGCGCTGCGCGTGCCCGACGCGCTCACCGTGCTGACCGGCGTCGAGGCGAAGATCCTCGACGTGTCGGGTGCGCTCGACATCCCCGCGCTGCCGTCCGGCATCGATCGCATCCTGATCGCCGACCACCAGTTCCCCGGCACCGACGGTCCGCTCGGCCCGACCGCGGTGCGGGAGCGGATCGACGGCGGCTGGGCGGCCGACGACGTGCTCGATCAGCTCGTCTCGGCCCTGATCGCGTCCATGCGTCGGCATCCGGGCAACCAGCTGGCTCACTGCTTCTCGATCCTTCCCAAGATCGGTCTGTCCGAGACGGACCTCGGTTCCGAGCGCATCTCGGCCTGGGCGCGGGCGGCCGCGGAGACGGACACCCTGGTCGAGGTGAACGAGAAGTGGGGATGCCCCGGCGTCCCTCTGCTCGACGCGCTGCACCGCGCCGGCGCCGAGATCGTCGCGTCGACCGACAGCCACGTCGCCACCGACGTCGGACGTTATTCACGAGTGAGCGAGATGCTCGACACCTGGGGAGCCCGCTGATGACCGACCTCACCTGGATCGAGACCGTCGTCGTCGTGATCCTGCTCGTCTGCGTCCTCGTCGGAACCCTCCCGGTGATCAACACGGGGCTGCAGTTCCTGGTGCTTCCGGTGCACGCGTTCCGCAACCACTACGGCAAGGCCGCCCCCCATCATCCGCGCGTCGCCGTGCTGATCCCCGCCTGGAACGAGGGACTGGTGCTGGGCCAGGCGATCGAACGCCTGATGCAGCTCGAATACCCCGCGGACCGCCTGCGGATCTTCGTGATCGACGATGCCTCCACCGACGACACCCCGGAGGTCGTCGCGGCGAAGGCCGCGGCCTTCCCCGGACGCGTCGTGCACCTGCGTCGCGACAAGGGAGGCGAGGGCAAGGCCCACACGCTGAACCACGGACTCGACGTCGTGCTGGCCGATGACTGGACCGAGGCGGTTCTGATCATGGACGCGGACGTGATCTTCGCCCGGGACTCGCTGCGCAAGATGAGCCGGCACCTCGCCGACGAGAAGGTCGGAGCGGTCACCGCCTACATCGCCGAGGGCAGCCGCGACCGCAACTACCTCACCCGATTCATCGCCATCGAGTACGTGATCGGTCAGCTCTCGGCCCGTCGCACCCAGAACGTCGGGGGAGCGATCGCGTGTCTCGCCGGCGGTGCGCAGCTGCACTCGCGGGCCAATCTCGAAGCCATCGGCGGACGGATCCCGACCGGCACGCTGGCGGAAGACACGATGACCACGTTCGAGGGCCAGCTGGCCGGACGCCGCATGGTCTTCGAGCCGCATGCCGTGGTGCTGGCCGAGGAGCCCCGCACGATCGACAGTCTGTGGAAGCAACGTCTGCGTTGGGCCCGAGGCAACGTCCAGCTGACCTCGATCTACAGGCATCTGTGGTTCCGACCCAGCCGCGAGCACAACCTGGGGAGCTTCGCCTTCGGCCTCGCGTGGTTCACGATCCTGCTGCTGCCGGCGTTCATGATCCTCGCGGCCACCGCTCTGCTCGTGCTGCTCATCCTGCACAGCGAGATCGCCGAGTTCGTCTTCCGCTTCATGTGGATCGCCGCGGCCTGCATCTATCTCTTCTCGATGCTCTATGCGGTGCAGCTCGACGGACGCATCGGACGGCAGTCGTGGCGCGAGGCGCTGATGTTCCCGGGGCTCGGTGCGCTGATCCTCATGGCCATCGCCCTGTTCCCGTGGTTGTTCGAGGCGGGGCTGACCCAGCTCGGACTCGCCGTGACCGACGAGACCCGGTTCGCGTGGGCCGTCGTCTTCTACCTGTGGGGACCGATCTCGATGCTCGGGATCTGGCTCGCGCGCGCCGTGGAGCCGTTGCCGGGCGGACGGTTCTTCGCGGGCCTCCTGCTCTACGTCTGCGGCTACGGCTCGCTGCTGTGCGCGATCACGGTCGACTCGTACATCAAGGAGTGGCGTCATGCGGACGCCGCATGGATCAAGACCGAGAAGATCGGACGGGTCGACTCATGACCGAAGCACCTTCGAGACGCGCCGAGGAGGAGGAGATCGCCGCCGACGTGCGCCGCGAGAAGCTCCTGATCCCCCAGGCGCTGCTCGCCCTCGGAGTCGTCGTCGTCGTCGTGATCGTGCGAGAGCTGTTCCTGCGATGACCGGGCGGCCTCTGGCCCTCGTGGTCGAGGACAGCGCAGACCAGACGGCGCTCCTGCAGCGCTACCTCGACCGCGAGGGCTTCGACGTGTTCGCGGCGGTGGATGCCGAATCCGCGATCGCCGCGTTCGAGACCATCACGCCCGCCGTCGCCGTGATCGATCTGCTTCTCCCCGGCATCAGCGGCACGGAGTGCGCCCGCCTGGTGAGGGAGCGGTATCCGGAGTGCTTCCTGATCGTGAGCTCGGTGCTCGACGAGGCGGACTACCCGGCCGCGGATGCCGCGCTCCCGAAGCCCATCGTCGGCGCGGACCTGCGCGCTCTGTTGAGGGGCGTGCCCCGATGACCCCGACGAGCACGGTGCAGCAGTCGATGGAGCTCAGCTGGCGTCGCTACTTCGACGATCCGACCCCTCTCATGAAGCAGGCGCCCACCGCGATCGCCGTGGTCGTGGCGGCCGTGCTCATGTGGACCGTCCCGGGGATCCCCGTGACCGATCTGGGGTTCGCGATCGGCGGACTCGCCATCATCGCCGCGGTCACCGTGTTCGCCGCCGTGCTCTCCGCACGCGGCGTGCACGAGGGCTGGGTCGTGATGATGATCCCGATGATCGACATCCTCGCGCTGGGCGCCATCAGGACCGGCACGGGTGGGCCCGCCTCGCTCTTCTCGTCCTTCGTGCTGCTGCCCGTGATCTGGATCGCCGCCGCACCGGGACGCAGGCAGGTCGTCATCGTGGGCGCCCTGTCGTCGATCGCCCTGGTCATGCCGAACATCATCGACCAGCCCGACAACGCGGCCGACTGGCTGCGCGGCGTGATCGGACCGCTGGTCTTCGCGACCGTGGGCGCGATCGTCAACGAGCTGTCGCGTCAGCAGCGGCTGCGCACCACGCAGGCCGAGGCCCACGTCGTCGAGCGCACGGCCGCTCTCGCCGCGAACGAGGCGATCCTGGAGCAGCTGAGGGCCAGCGAGCAGCAGTACCGCTCGCTCTCCGACTCCTTCACCAGCCTCTGGAACTCGATCACGGGTCAGGCCGTCATCGCCACAGACGACTGCGGCGTGATCACGGCGTGGAACCCGGGCGCGGTGCGCCTGCTCGGCATGGAGGTGCCCGACGCGCTGGCCTCCGTACGGGTCGACCGGTTCTTCCCCTCGCACACGCTCGCGCAGTTCGTGACCGAAGACGGCGGTCGTGCCGATGAGGGACTCCATCCGGGGCTGCGCGCCCTCTTCGACGACGCCGATGCGGGCCTGCCGGTGGACTCGCACCTCGACGTCGCGAGGGTCGGCGGGTCGACCGTCCCCGCGCGGGTGACCGTCACGCCGTACCAGGACGCGGACGGCTCACGACGCGGGTACCTGCTGGTGATCACCGATGAGACCAGGGCCGTCGAAGTGGCGCGCATGAAGGACGAGTTCGTCGGGATGATCTCCCACGAGCTGCGCACGCCGCTGAGCGCGATCATCGGCTTCCTGGACCTCCTGCAGAACGACCCCGCACAGCCGCTCACGGCCGAACAGCTCGAGTTCGTCGGGATCATCGAGCGCAACGCCCAGCGACTGCTGAACCTCGTCGGCGACCTGCTGTTCACGGCTCAGGTCGAGTCGGGGAGATTCCCCTTGGAGCGCAGCGAGGCCGACGTGGTCGACCTGGTGCGCAGCGCCGTGGTCTCGGCAGGCCCCCACGCGCAGCGCGAGGGCATCGACCTCGTCGCCGACGTTCCGGAGGCGCCGGTGCGGGTGCTGCTCGACGCCGGACGGATCGGACAGGCGATCGACAACCTGCTCTCGAACGCCATCAAGTTCACGGCGGCGGGAGGGCGCGTCGTCGCGAGTGTGCGCACGGTCGACGGCGCGGTAGAGCTCGCGGTGCGGGACACCGGCGTCGGGATCCCGGAAGACGAGCAGGGCATGCTGTTCACCCGCTTCTTCCGCGCATCGACCGCCACACGCAACGCCGTGCCCGGCGTCGGACTCGGTCTCACGATCACGAGGGCGATCGTGCTCGCGCACGGCGGCACGATGGACGTCACGAGCAAGGAAGGTGTGGGCACCGAGTTCCGGATGCTGCTGCCGACGGCGCAGCGCACCGAGGCGATCCCGGTGGTCGAGCGCCGGTGACGCGCCCCCGCCCGGCGTGCTGATAGCCTGGTCGGCTCGCCACGCGGGCGGAAGGACGGCCACGCACGGTGGGATACATAGATGCAGCAGGGGTGTCGCTCACCCTCCCTGACGGCAGACCGCTGCTCGACGAAGTGACGTTCCGCGTCGGATCCGGCTCGACGAGCGCACTGATCGGACCCAACGGTGCCGGCAAGACGACGCTGCTCCGGATCATCCGCGGTGAGCAGGCGGCCGACGGCGGCGTCGTCACGATCGACGGCGGGCTCGGCGTCATGGACCAGTTCGTCGGTCACGGCGAACCCGGCCAGACGGTGCACGAACTGCTCGTGCGGGTCTCCCCGAGCCGCATCCGGGAGGCTGCGGAGGCACTCGAGGCAGCCGAGGACGCGCTGATCGACCGCGACGAGCACGACACGCAGATGGCGTACGCGTCGGCGATCGCGGAGTACGCGGATGCGGGCGGGTACGAGCACGAGACGGTCTGGGACCAGTGCACGGTGGCGGCGCTGGGCGTGCCGTACGAACGGGCGCGCTTTCGAGAACTCACCACGCTGTCGGGAGGAGAGCAGAAACGCCTGGCGCTCGAGGCGCTGCTGCGCGGTCCCGACGAGGTGCTGCTCCTCGACGAGCCGGACAACTACCTCGATGTGCCGGCGAAGCGCTGGCTCGAGGAGCAGTTGCGCTAGACGCCGAAGACCGTGCTGCTCGTATCGCATGACCGTGAGCTCCTGGCGCGCGCGGTCGATCGCCTCATCACCCTCGAGCCCGGAGGCGCGGGAGCCTCAGCGTGGGTGCACGGGGGAGGGTTCGCGACCTATCGTCAGGCGCGCAGCGACCGGATGGATCGGCTCGACGAGTTGCGCAGACGCTGGGACGAGCATCACGAGAAGCTCCGGGTCCTGGTCGCGACCCTCAAGGTCAAGGCCTCGGCGAACGACGGCTTCGCCTCGCGCTATCAGGCGGCGCAGACCCGCCTGCGCAGATTCGAGGAGGCCGGCCCACCCGAGGAGCGACCGCCGACTCAGGACTTCGACATGCGCCTGCGGGGGGCGCGAACCGGAAAACGCGCGGTGGTCGTGCAGAGGCTGGAGCTCACCGGGCTGATGCGACCGTTCGACGCCGAGGTCTGGTACGGGGATCGGGTCGCCGTGCTGGGATCCAACGGTTCGGGCAAGTCGCACTTCCTCCGACTGCTCGCGCGCGGCGGCAGCGATCCCGATCCCGCGCTCGGTCACGTCACATCCACGGGGGAGCAGCTCGCGGAGGTCTCCCACACCGGTCAGGCGACCCTCGGCGCTCGCGTCGTGCCCGGGCTGTTCGCGCAGACGCATGCGCATCCGGAGTTCGTCGGGCGGACGCTGCTCGAGATCCTGCACAGGGGCGACGAGCGACGGGTGGGCCTGCCCCGGGACGCGGCGAGTTCGGCTCTGGACCGTTACGGTCTCGTGCGCCAGGCGCAGCAGACGTTCGAGTCGCTGTCAGGCGGTCAGCAGGCGCGGTTCCAAGTGCTGCTGCTCGAACTCTCCGGCGCGACGCTGCTGCTGCTCGACGAGCCCACCGACAACCTCGACATCGAGTCGGCCGAGGCGCTGGAGGAGGCGCTCGTGCGGTTCGAGGGGACCGTGCTCGCCGTCACGCACGACCGATGGTTCGCGCGCTCGTTCGATCGGTTCCTGGTCTTCGGATCCGACGGAGAGGTGTACGAGTCCGATTCCCCGGTCTGGGACGAGCGGCGCGTCTCACGAGCGCGCTGATCGCTCGTCCCGGTCGTCGGGCGGCCCCGCGGAGCGCCCGACCTCTCGTCCCGGTCGTTGAGCGAGGCCCGCGGAGCGGCCGACGTTTCGTCCCGGTCGTTGAGCGAGGCCCGCGGAGCGGCCCGAGACGAAACGCGGTGGGCGTGTCAGATCGGCTTCCGACGTTTCGTCTCGGTCGACGTCGTCGTCGCTCAACGACCGAACGGTGCCTCCGGGGGCAGGCGGAACGGCGCCGCGGCCAGGGCCGATGGGTCGAGAGCGAGATCCGCGAGCACCGCCCCCACACCCGGCGCGAACTTGAAGCCGTGTCCCGAGAACCCCGCACCGACGACGATGCGTCCCCGCCGGTCGAGCACGAAGGCCCTGTCGTCGGTCGACGTGTAGGTGCAGCTGATCGGGACCGCGGAGGCGGGGTCGAGGCCCGGCATCCACTCCCGCACGTAATCGGCCAGTGCGTCGGCGTGCGTGGTGCGGTGCGGGCGTGCGTCGGGATCGACGACATCGCCGACCCCGTGAAACCCGACCTTGACCCCTTCGCCCGGCGTCGGCATGCCGTAGACGGTCGCCGGATGGCGCGTCGGATCGACGTAGTGGTTGAAGGACGGCCATGCGGATCCGTCGACGGGGCGGAAATGCGCCGGTGTCTCCTCGGTGACCTCGAGATGCGGAAGCCCGAGACCCGGGAGCATCTTCTGCGTCCACGCGCCCACGGTCACGACCACGATGTCGGCGCGTGCCCGGCCGTCGGCGAGGACGAGGTCGACGCCGGTGTCCGTCTCCTCGATGCGGGTCACGGGCGTCTCCCACCGCACCTCGCCGCCGGCGTCCACGATGCGGCGCTCCAGTTCGCCGAGGGTCGCGGATGCGCGGGCGACACCCGCGTCGCGGGAGAAGAGCACGGCATCGGTGAAGCGCATGCCGCCCCACCGTGAGGCGGCGTCGCGGGGAGAGATGATCTCGGCGTGGATCCCGCGTTCTCCGAGCCTGCTCTCGATCGACCCCAGATCCACATCGCCGTGTGTGACGAGGCCGTGCAGGCGCAGAAGCGGCTCGCCGTCGACGCGCCCGAGGGCTTCCCACCCCTCGTGGGCGCGCACGAGCAGATCGAGGTAGTGCTCCTCGTCGTAGGCGTTGTTGAAGTTGCGGGTCGCGCCGTGCGAGGCTCCGTCGAGATGCCCGCGGGCGAAGCGCTCGAAGACCACGGGGCGCAGCCCCCGTCTGGTGAGCTCCCATGCGGTCGCGAGTCCCATCACGCCACCGCCGACGACGGCGACCTTCATCGCATCCACCGACATACTGCCTCCCGACCTCCCTCACAGTCTTCCAGCCGTCGGCGCTGTCGCGTGCGCCCGGTAGTCTGGAGGGGTGACCATGGAGATCGAGCTCGGCCGAGGCAAGCGCGCGCGACGCGCGTACACGTTCGACGACATCGCGGTGGTGCCGTCGAGGCGCACGCGAAACCCGGAGGACGTGTCGACCGCGTGGACGATCGACGCCTTCGGCTTCGGCATCCCGGTGCTCGGCGCGCCGATGGACTCGGTCGTGAGTCCGCAGACGGCGATCATGCTGGGGCAGCTCGGCGGACTCGGCGTGCTCGACCTCGAGGGCCTGTGGACCCGATACGACGACCCCGAGCCGCTGCTGGCGGAGATCGCGGGGCTCGACGAGGGCCAGGCCACCGCGCGCATGCAGCAGCTCTACGCCGAGCCGATCAAGCCCGCGCTCATCACCCAGCGCATCGCCGAGATCCGCGAAGCGGGCGTGACCGTCGCAGGATCGCTGACGCCGCAGCGCACGCAGGAGTTCTACGACACCGTCGCCGCCGCAGGTGTCGACCTGTTCGTGATCCGTGGCACCACGGTCTCGGCAGAGCACGTGTCGAGCGTCGACGAGCCGCTGAACCTCAAGAAGTTCATCTACGACCTCGATGTTCCCGTGATCGTCGGCGGTGCCGCCACCTACACCGCCGCGCTGCACCTGATGCGCACGGGAGCCGCCGGCGTCCTCGTCGGCTTCGGCGGGGGAGCGGCATCGACCACCCGCGCCACCCTCGGCATCCACGCACCCATGGCGACCGCCGTCTCCGACGTCGCCGCCGCACGCCGCGACTATCTCGACGAGTCCGGCGGACGCTACGTGCACGTGATCGCCGACGGCGGCGTCGGCACCTCGGGTGACATCGTCAAGGCGCTCGCGATGGGCGCCGACGCGGTCATGCTCGGCGTGGCCCTCGCGCGCGCGACGGATGCCCCGGGTCGCGGTTTCCACTGGGGCCCCGAGGCGCATCACCCGAAGCTGCCCCGCGGACGGCGCGTCGAAGTCGGCGGCATCGGCACGCTCGAGGAGATCCTCTACGGTCCTGCCCCCGTGGTCGACGGCACGGCGAATCTGATCGGTGCCCTTCGCAAGTCGATGGCGACCACCGGATACTCCGACCTCAAGGAGTTCCAGCGCGTCGAGGTCGTTCTCGCACCGTACGAGGCCTGAGGCCCTGCTCGACGCCGTGACATCTCCTGCGCTGTTCCCCCCGACGCTCCGCGAGGTCATGCTCCGGGGCCGCTGGATAGGGATGCTCGTGCTGTGCCTGGTGGTCGCCGGCGTGTTCGCCTGGCTCGGCCAATGGCAGCTGGAGCGCGCGATCGACACCGATCCGCCGCCTCCCGGGGTCACCGAGCAGGTGCGTCCACTGGAGGACGTCGTGCAGCCGGGCGAGTACCTCGCGGAGCCGCTGGTCGGTCAGAAGGTCGAGACCTCCGGCGTGTGGGTGCCCGAGGACTTCGTCGTGGTGTCCAGCCGCTACAACGACGATGTCGAGGGCTACTGGGTCACCGGTCAGCTCAGGGTCGCCGAGCGCACGTCGATCGCGGTCGCGCTCGGATGGACGGACGACCGCGCCGTCGCCGACGCGGCGGTCGAGGAGCTCGCGGCGCAAGCCGAACGCGGAGCCGAGGTGCAGGTCGCCGGACGCATCATCTCCGACGAGGGGCCCTCGATGCCGCCGGCCGACGATCCCACCCGGATGGACCGCATGTCGACGGCCGCTCTGCTCAGCGTCTGGCATGACACGGAGCAGCTCGACGTCTACCGCCCGTTCCTCGCCGCCACCACCGCACAGGCCGGACTGATCGACATCTCGTCGCCCGCGCCCGACGAGATGTCGCCCGTGAACTGGCTCAACATCTTCTACGCGGCGGAGTGGGCGGTCTTCGCCGGCTTCGCGTTCTACCTCTGGTACCGGCTCGCGAAGGACGCCTGGGAGCGCGAGGTCGAGGAGTTCGAGGACACCGCTTCAGGCGCGGCGACTCTCTGAGCGCACGCGCATCTGCGCGCTCGTCCTCGCGCATGCGAGCGATCGGTCGCGCCGCCTTCTACCTTCGTCAGGGGCGGGTGCGGACGTTCGGTGAGGGCTTGGTTACCAATCGGAAAACTCCGTTGAGGTTGTCGGAGGGCCTCCGTATGCTCGCTCACATGTGCGCCGGCTGAGAGCCCGTGCTGACGCGGTTCCACGAGAACCGTCGCCCAGATCCCACCCGAGGAGACAAACACCGATGATGTCCGCTCCCGACGCCGCGAACCACATGGTTCCCGGTTCACATCGCAGAGGTCGGGGGCGCATCGGCGTCGTGGCCGCCACCTGCGTCGCCGCTCTGGGCGCCAGCGCCCTGATCGCAGCCCCCGCCTCCGCCGACGTCGCAGGGACGGGGGTGGTCATCAACGAGGCATACCTCTCGGGCGGCAGCGCCGGCGCGGCGTTCACGAACAAGTTCGTCGAGCTCTACAACCCGACCTCGCAGCCCGTCTCGCTCGACGGCTTCTCCCTCCAGTACCGTTCGGCGACCGGAACAGGCGCCTTCAACGGAGTCGCTCCGCTGACCGGGACGATCCCGGCAGGGGGTCACTACCTCGTGCAGGGCGGCAGCAACGGCACGAACGGTGCCGCGTTGCCCACGGCGGATGCCGTGGGCAACCTCAACCCGAGCGGCACGAACGGCACGCTCGCGCTCGTGGAGGGCACGACCGCGGTCGCGCTCACGCCGGGATCGGTCGCGGGCGTCGACGGCGTCGTCGACGTGCTCGGCTACGGCACCTCGAACACGTTCGAGACCAAGGCCGCCACTGCGCCCTCCGGCAACACCGACGTGAAGTCCCTCAACCGGACGGGCGGAGTCGACACCGACGACAACAGCGCCGACTTCACCCTGTCCGCCTCCATCACCCCGCAGAATGCGGGCGGCACCGACCCGGGCACGGATCCCGGCACCGACCCGGGCACCGACCCGGGCACTGAACCCGTGACGGCGTCGATCGCCGAGGTGCAGGGAACCACCGACGTCTCGCCGCTGAGCGGTCAGACCGTGACCGTCGAGGGCGTCGTGACGGCGGACTTCCGCACGGGCGGATACAAGGGCGTCGTGATCCAGACGCAGGGTTCGGGCGGAGAGACCGACGCGACCCCCGGCGCCTCCGACGGGGTCTTCGTGTACCTCAACGCGCTCGCTCCGACGCTCGCGATCGGCGACCTCGTCTCGGTGACGGGATCGGTCAGCGAGTACTTCGGCCAGACGCAGATCAACCCGAGTTCGCTCGCGGGCATCTCGGTCGTGCAGGCCGGCGTCGGGGTCCCCGCGCTCACGCCGCTGCCCGACACGGTGGTCGGCCCCGATCGCGAGCAGTATGAGAACATGTACGTCGCGCCTGCGGGCACCTACCGCGTCGCGTCGAGCCACCAGCTCTACAACTTCGGCACGCTGTGGCTGAACGCGGGCGGCGACCTCAACGTCAAGAGCACCGAGATCGCGCGCCCGGGCGACGAGGCCGCGGCGATCGCCGCCGCCAATCGCGCGAACCGCATCCTGCTCGACGACGCGTGGTCGATCCAGGTGACCAACAACGGGCACCCGAACGACCAGCCGTACTTCACGAAGGACCAGGTCGTGCGCAACGGCGACACGGTCGACTTCAGCGACAGCGGCTACGTGCTGCAGTACGGCTTCGACGACTGGCGTCTGCAGCCGACCGTGCCGATCGACAGCACGACTCCCGCAGAGCAGAAGGCCGCGTTCACCAGCACGAATCCGCGCGCGGAGAGCGCTCCCGAGGTCGGCGGCGATGTGCAGGTCGCGTCCTTCAACGTGTTCAACTACTTCACGACGCTCAAGAGCGAGAACTCGAATGCGCGCGGCGCCGCCACCGCCGAGCAGTTCGCGATCCAGAAGTCGAAGATCGTCGCGGCGATCAACGGGCTCGATGCAGAGATCGTGTCCTTGATGGAGATCGAGAACTCGATCAAGCTGGGCGGCTCTCTCGACGAGGCGCTCGCCGACCTGGTCGACGGGCTCAACGACGCGCTGGGGGCAGACGAGTGGGACTACGTCCGCACGCCCGACGAGTTGAACGACGCGACGACGACCGATTTCATCACGAGCGCCATCATCTACAAGAAGGACGCCGTGTCGACGGTGGGCGACAGCCTGACCGTCACCGATGAATCGGTGTGGGGCAATGCCCGCGAGCCGATCGCCCAGGCGTTCGATGTCGACGGCCGTGTCGTCACGGTCGTCGCGAACCACTTCAAGTCGAAGTCCGCCCCCGAGGGCGGCGGTGCGGAGCCCGCCGACGGGCAGGGCTTCTTCAACGCCGATCGCGTGAAGCAGGCGAACTCTCTCAAGAGCTTCACCGCCGAGATCGAGGAGGCCACCGGCAGCAGCGACATGCTGCTGATCGGCGACTTCAACGCCTACGCGAAGGAAGACCCGATCGACGTGTTCACCTCCGCAGGGTGGAGTGATGTCGCTCGCGACAAGGCGCCGGAGCAGCACACCTACACGTTCGACGGCGAGCTCGGCTCGCTCGACCACGTGCTGGCCTCGCCGTCGCTCGCAGAGTCGATCACCGGCGCAGGCGTCTGGAGCATCAACTCCCCGGAGTGGAGCGATCGTGGCTATGCGTTCGGCGCCGCCGAGGCGGGCACTCCGTTCCGCTCCAGCGACCACGACCCGATCATCGTCGGAGTCTCGTCGGAGATCCCG
The DNA here is from genome assembly GCF_963521645.1 of uncultured Microbacterium sp. GTDB lineage: Bacteria > Actinomycetota > Actinomycetes > Actinomycetales > Microbacteriaceae > Microbacterium. The sequence continues at coordinate 20,596 of NZ_CAUQVQ010000033.1, forward strand.
CCGGTGAGCATCGACGTCGTCACGATGAACGACTTCCACGGCCGCATCGAGGCCGACGGCGCTGCGGCCGGCGCTGCGGTCGTCGCGGGAGCCGTGCAGCAGTTCCGGGCCGAGAACCCGAACACGATCTTCGCCGGCGTCGGCGACCTGATCGGCGCCTCGACGTTCACCTCGTTCATCAACGACGACAATCCCACGATCGACGCGCTCAACGCTGCGGGGCTCGACGTCAGCGCAGCGGGCAACCACGAGTTCGATCAGGGCTGGGAAGACCTGCGCGACCGTGTGCAGGACCGCGCCGAGTGGGAGTACATCTCGTCGAACGTCTTCCTGACCGAGACGGGTGAGCCCGCGCTCGCTCCCGCCTGGGTCAAGGAGCTCGACGGAGTCAAGGTCGGCTTCGTGGGTGCCGTGACCGAGGACCTCGACTCGCTCGTGTCGCCGGAGGGCATCGCCGATCTCGAGGTGCGCAGCATCGCGGACTCGGTGAACGCCGTCGCCGACGACCTGCGAGACGGGGACGCCTCGAACGGGGAGGCCGACGTCGTCATCCTTCTCGTCCACGAGGGCGCCGCGAGCACCGAGCTCTCGAGCATCACCCCCGACTCGCCCCTCGGTGAGATCGTCTACGGGGTCGACGACGACGTGAACGCCATCGTCTCGGCGCACACGCATCTGGCCTACAACCACGTGATCGATGGTCGTCCCGTCATCTCGGCTGGCCAGTACGGGGAGAACCTCGGGCTGATGAACCTCCAGGTCGATCCCGAGAGCAAGGAGCTGCTCTCGATCACGAACGAGATCAAGCCGCTCACCGCGAACGGCCAGGCGCTGTATCCGGCGGTGCCCGAGGTCGCCGACATCGTGGCGAAGGCCAAGGCCGATGCCGACGTGCTCGGAGCGGTCAAGGTCGGCGACATCACCGCCGACTTCAACCGCGCGCGTCAGACCAACGGGTCCGAGAACCGGGGCGGCGAGTCCACCATCGGCAACTTCGTGGCCGATGTGCAGAAGTGGTCGACGGGTGCGGACATCGCGCTCATGAACCCGGGCGGCATCCGTGCCAACCTCACCTATGCGTCGTCGAACGCGAACGATCCGAACGGCAACGTGACCTACCGCGAGGCGGCGACGGTGCAGCCGTTCGCGAACACCCTGGTGACGCTCACCCTCACCGGTGCGCAGCTGAAGGGTGTGCTCGAGGAGCAGTGGCAGCCCACAGGGTCTGCTCGACCGTTCCTCAAGCTCGGCGTCTCGGAGGGGCTCGTCTACACGTACGACCCCGCCGCGGCACAGGGCTCGCGGGTCACGTCGATCACGCTCGACGGAACCCCGATCGATCCTGCGGCGGAGTACACCGTCGCGGCCAACTCGTTCCTCGCCGCCGGTGGAGACAACTTCTCCACCTTCCGTGAGGGCGCGGGCAAACGCGACACCGGCAAGATCGACCTGCAGTCCATGGTCGACTGGTTCGACGCGAACAAGACGGCGACCCCCGACCTCGCCCAGCGTGCGGTCGGCGTCTCGGTCAGCGCGGCGGACGCCGACGGCTACAGCGCCGGCGACCAGGTGTCGGTGGCTCTCTCATCGCTCGCCTTCAGTGCGGGGGAGCAGGCGCCCGGCGAGGTGACGCTCTCGCTCGGCGACGCGCAGCTCGCCTCGGGGGTCATCGATCCGACCATCGTCGACACCACCGACGAGGTGGGGCGTGCATCGCTCACCTTCACGGTCCCGTCGGGTGTCTACGGGGAGCAGCTGCTCACCGTGGCGGTCGCCGGAACCGGAACGACGGTGCAGGTGCCGTTCACGATCGCGGGTGAGGAGCCTGCCGAGTTCGCGGGATCGATAGACCTCGGTTCGTCGAAGGTGGCTGCGGGCAAGAAGCTGCAGATCACCGGCGAGGGCTACGAGGCGGGTGAGACCGTGACGATCGAGATGCGCCCCAAGAAGGGCGCACCGATCGAGGTCGGCACCGTACAGGTGACCGCCGACGGCACGTTCTCGACCGCGGTCACGGTTCCCAAGAACGCTCAGCCGGGCAAGTACACGGTCGCGGCGTCGCAGGCCGACGGAGACGAGGCCACGGCCACCGTCACCGTCAACCGCGCCGGAGGCGTGGGCGGCATCATCGGCGGCATCATCGACTGGCTGTGGGACCTCATCCACGGATGGTTCTGATCTGACGCGATGAGGAGCGGGCCGGGGAGTGATCCCCGGCCCGCTTCGTCGTGCCGGTGCCACGATCACGCATCGAAGATGAAACCACATCTGCTCTTGTCTTTGTGTTGTTCTGTGTTGTATCTTGTGGGAAAGTTCTTCACAGCAACGGAGCAGCGATGTACGCGATGGAGCGCCAGCAGGGGATCGAACGGATCCTGGCCGACGAGGGGCGAGTCTCCGTCGTCGACCTCGCGCATCGCTTCGACGTGACGACGGAGACGATCCGCCGCGATCTGGCCGCACTCGAAGAGACCGGTTCTCTCGTGCGGGTCCACGGGGGAGCGGTCGCGAAAGACGACGACAGCACCAACGAGTCGTCGGTGCTCGAGCGCGTTCTGCAGCACGGGGCGGAGAAGCGGGCGATCGCCGCGCGTGCCCTGGCGACGCTCGGCAGCGACTTCCACGGATCCGTGTTCATCGATGCGGGCACGACCGCCGCCGCGGTCGCCGACGGACTGGCCGCTCGAGCCACCCCCGCGCCTCAGGGGGCTCGCGCACACGTCGAGGCTGTGACGCACTCGCTGACGATAGCCCCGATGCTCGCCGCGGCGGATGACATTGCGCTCACGGTCATCGGCGGACGGATCCGCGGAGTCACCGCCGCAGCAGTCGGCGCCGAGACGGTCGCAGCGATCGGGCGGCTGCGCCCCGACGTCGCGTTCATCGGAGCCAACGGCATCTCGGCCGGCTTCGGACTCAGCACTCCGGACCCTGACGAGGCATCGGTGAAGGCGGCCATCGTCCGCGCGGCACGTCGCGTGATCCTGGTGGCGGATTCGAGCAAGCACGACAGAGAGCTGCTCGTGTCGTTCGCGGCGTTGCGCGACATCGACGTGCTCGTGACGGACGCGGAGCCGCCCGCCGAGCTCGCGGCCGCGCTGTCGGACGCCGAAGTGGAGGTCTGGGTCGCATGATCGTCACCCTCACCGTGAACCCGGCGCTGGACCGGACGATCGCGCTCGACGCGGCTCTGCGCCCCGGCGAGGTGCAGAGCGCCCGCTCCGCGCAGGAGGAGGCCGGAGGAAAGGGCGTCAACGTCTCCCGTGTGGTCGCCGCCGCCGGAGTCGACACCCTGGCCGTGCTCCCGCTCGCGAGCGAAGATCCCTACCGTGCTCCGCTCGCCGCGACCGGCATCCCGACCGTCGCGGTTCCCGTCACACGTCAGGTGCGGACGAACCTCGCGATCACCGACCCCGACGGGGTCACCACCAAGGTCAATCTCCCGGGCAGCCCGCTGAGTCTCGCGGATTCCGCGTCGGTGGTGGCGGCGGTCGTCGACGCGAGCGCGGATGCCGACTGGCTGGTCCTCGCGGGCTCGCTCCCCGATTCCGCCGCAGCGACGTTCTACGTCGACGTCGTCCGTGCCGTGCGCGCTCGTCGGGGGAGCCGTTCGCCGCGGATCGCCGTCGACGCATCGGGACCCGCTCTTCTCGAGATCGTCACCCACGCATCGGTCGACCTGATCAAGCCGAACGACGACGAGCTCGCCGAACTGCTCGGCGTGGCCGTCGACGGCAGCAGCCCCGAGGCGATCGTCGACACCGTCCGAGCCATCGTCCCCGAGCGGGTCGCCGCCGCTCTCGTCACGCTCGGCGGATCAGGCGCCGCACTCGTGACTGCGGAGGGAGCGTGGTTCGCCCCCGCACCGCGCATCCGCGTGGTGAGCACCGTCGGGGCCGGTGACAGCTCGCTCGCGGGCTATCTGCTGGCCGACCTCGCCGGTGCCGAGGCGGCCACCCGGCTGGCGTCGGCGGTCCGCTACGGCGCCGCTGCGGCGTCGCTCCCCGGAACCCAGGTGCCGACAGCGGCCGACCTCGGGTCCCACGACATCTCTGTTCGATCGATCTGATCACTGACGACCACTGGAGGTCATCATGTCCGACACCATCACCGCCGATCTCGTCAGCATCGACGCGCCGCTCGGCACCGACAAGGCCGCGGTCATCCGCGCTCTCGCAGACCGGGTCGCCGCTCAGGGGCGAGCCCTCAGCGGCGAGGGGCTCTTCGCCGATGCCTGGGCGCGCGAGGAGAAGGACGAGACCGGCCTTCCCGGCGGCATCGCCATCCCGCACGCGAAGAGCGCGTCGGTGACCGTCCCCAGCCTCGCCTTCGCGCGGCTCGCCCCGGGGGTCGACTTCGGCGCGCCGGACGGGCCCGCCGACCTCGTCTTCCTCATCGCGGCGCCGGACACCGCTGTCGAGGCGCATCTCGCGATGCTGTCGAAGCTCGCTCGCAGCCTCATGCAGGAGGAGTTCACCGGGGCTCTGCGGGCTGCGGGTTCGGCCGATGAAGTGGTGCGCATCGTCGATGCCGCGATCGCCGACGAGCCGGCTGCGACCGCTGACGAGCCCGCTGCGGCGTCGGACGAGCCGGCAGTGGCCGCCGTACCCGCGTCGACCGAGGGCGCGGAGCGCCCGCGTATCGTCGCCGTCACGGCATGCGCCACCGGCATCGCACACACCTTCATGGCGGCCGATGCGCTGACCGCCGCCGGCCGCGAGCAGGGCGTCGACCTCGTGGTCGAGCCGCAGGGTTCCAGCGGCTACAAGGCACTGCCGCAGAGCGTCATCGATCAGGCGGATGCCGTGATCTTCGCGGTCGACGTCGACGTGCGCGAACAGGAGCGCTTCGCGGGCAAGCCGGTCGTGCGCTCGGGCGTCAAACGCGGCATCGAGGAGCCGACGCAGCTCATCGCCGAGGCGATCGCCGCCGCAGCCGACCCGAGGGCGGCGCGCGTCGGCGGAGCGGCGTCCTCCGCGGCATCGGCGGGCGACTCGGCCGCAGCGGCCCCGCAGTCGTTGGGTCGTCGCATCCAGCGCATCCTGCTGACCGGCGTGAGCTACATGATCCCGTTCGTCGCCGGCGGTGGTCTGCTCATCGCTCTCGGCTTCCTGTTCGGCGGCTACGAGGTCAATGCCGACAATCAGGCGTTCACCGTGATCCTCGAGAACGCGCTGTGGGATCTGCCCGCCGGCGGTCTCGGCCAGTACATCGGTTCGGTGCTGTTCGTGATCGGTGCGACCTCGATGGGCTTCCTGGTCTCGGCGCTCTCGGGGTACATCGCCTTCGCGATCGCGGATCGACCGGGAATCGCCCCCGGATTCGTCGCCGGTGCGGTGGCCGTGCTCATGAACGCCGGCTTCATCGGCGGAATCGTCGGGGGTCTGCTCGCAGGAACGGTCGCCTGGGCCATCGGCCGCATCGATGCTCCGCGGTGGCTCCGCGGCCTCATGCCGGTCGTGATCATCCCGCTCCTCGCCTCCCTCGCGGCGTCCGGGCTCATGCTGCTCTTCCTAGGCCGCCCGATCGCCTGGTTGATGCTCGTGCTCAACGAATGGCTGACCGGACTCGCCGGCACATCCGGCATCGTCCTGGTCGGAGTGATCCTCGGACTCATGATGTGCTTCGACCTCGGCGGCCCCGTCAACAAGGTGGCCTACGCGTTCGCGACCGCCGGACTCGCCTCCGCCTCGACCGACAACCCCACGCCGTACCTGATCATGGCAGCCGTGATGTGCGCGGGAATGGTCCCGCCCCTGGCGATGGCGCTGGCGTCGACGGTGCTCGACCGCCGCCTGTTCACTCCGGTGGAACGCGAGAACGGAGTCGCGGCGTGGCTCCTGGGGGCATCGTTCATCAGCGAGGGGGCGATTCCGTTCGCGGCCGCCGACCCGCTGCGGGTGATCCCCGCCTCGATGCTCGGCGGTGCGGTGACGGGTGCTCTGAGCATGGCACTCTCGGTGCAGTCACTCGCCCCGCACGGCGGCATCTTCGTGTTCTTCGCGATCGACCCGATCTGGGGCTTCCTGATCGCACTCGCGGCGGGAACCCTCGTCAGTGCATTCGCCGTCATCGGCCTCAAGCGGTTCGCGCGCTCGAAGGCGCCGGTCGCCGAGGCATCCCGCGTGACCGCCGAGGCCTGACCCGCCCGCATCGCATCCTTCTGAGAACAGAGAGAAAGAGAAACCGAAATGGCAGAACGACAGGCGACCATCGCGAGCGGCTCCGGCCTGCACGCTCGTCCGGCGAAGCTCTTCGTGGCGGCGGTGCAGGAGAAGGGCATCCCCGTCACGATCTCCGCAGGCGGCGGAGCGGAGCTCAACGCCGGAAGCATCCTCGCGCTCATGGGGCTCGGAGCATCGAAGGGGACGACCGTCACCCTGCGCTCGGATGCCGACGGCGCGGAGCAGGCGCTCGACGAGCTCGCGGCGCTGCTCGAGACCGACCTCGACGCGGTCTGAGGGGTTCAGCCCCTGGCGACCGGGAGGGGCGTCAGGGGCTGACGACCTCGACCTCGGCTTGGGCGAGGGCTGCGGCGAACTCGGGGTCGGGGGCCGAGTCCGTGACCAGGTAGTCGGCGCGATCGAGAGTGGCCACCTGGGCGAACAGCCGACGGCCCACCTTCGAGGAGTCGGCGAGGATGGCGGTGCGCTCGGCGCGCTGGATCATCTCGGCCATCATGTTGGCGTCCCCCATGTTGGACGTGGAGAAGCCCGCGGCGTCGATAGCGCCGACGGCGATCAGTGCCAGGTCGCATCGGATGTCCACTTCAGGGCCGCCCGGGGTCATGGTGAAGGTGACGGGTCCTGTCGTCGCCTGCGTGATCGCACGCACCGCACCGCCGAACACATAGAGATCGCGGAACACCGACGGTGATATCTCCGCGGGGATCCGCAGGTTGTTCGTCGCGATCGTGAGATCGCGATGATTGCGGAGCGCACGCGCGAGCGCGAGGGTGGTCGTGCCCGCATTGAGCATGATGACAGCGCCGTCGTCGATCAGTCCCGCGGCGAGACGGGCGATCTTCTCCTTCTCCTCGGTCTGCATGCGCAGGCGCACGTCGAGAGCGCGATCCTTCAGCTGCGCTTCGGCGCTGACGGCGCCTCCGTGCGTGCGGACGACCACGCCCTCGCGATCGAGTTGATCGAGATCGCGACGGATGGTGTCGATCGAGACGCGGAAGTGCTCGGCAAGACCTCCGACGGTCACTTCTCCGACCTGCTCGACGAAGGCGGCGAGGTCGGCCTTGCGGCCCGCGGGAAGTCGTCGCTTGGGCGACGGTGCGGTTGCGTCCATGCACACATCTCTAGCACAGTCGAGTGAAAAATCGGCAGACTTCGGCAGATACCGGCATCGATCGTGCACCACATTGACCCTCTTATTCGCAGAAACCCGGGGCTGTTGGCCGCGAACATCGCTGAACTGACGGTGTTTCTCTCAGGGAGGCTTGACGTTGCCGCAAATGTCGGCATAACATGGCTCAAAACCGCACGAACGAGCATTGAAAACTGTG